>NZ_JBXAHR010000003.1:0-662882 GCF_058952315.1 Bacillus sp. GW823-FHT06B01
GCGGAAGTAGTTCAGTGGTAGAATACAACCTTGCCAAGGTTGGGGTCGCGGGTTCGAATCCCGTCTTCCGCTCCAATTTTCAATATGACATGCCGGGGTGGCGGAACAGGCAGACGCACAGGACTTAAAATCCTGCGGTGGGTGACCACCGTGCGGGTTCGACCCCCGCCCTCGGCACCATATGCGCCCGTAGCTCAATTGGATAGAGCGTTTGACTACGGATCAAGAGGTTAGGGGTTCGACTCCTCTCGGGCGCGCTTTTATTAACGGGAAGTGGCTCAGCTTGGTAGAGCACCTGGTTTGGGACCAGGGGGTCGCAGGTTCAAATCCTGTCTTCCCGATATTCCCAAAAACATGGGGCCTTAGCTCAGCTGGGAGAGCGCCTGCCTTGCACGCAGGAGGTCAGCGGTTCGATCCCGCTAGGCTCCACTTTATTTATTATATGTCTCGGAGGTATACCCAAGTTCGGCTGAAGGGATCGGTCTTGAAAACCGACAGGCGGTGAGAATCGCGCGGGGGTTCGAATCCCTCTACCTCCTCCATTTTCTTTTTAAATGGTTTAGATACATATAATAATAAAATTTTTGTTTTTTTCCTTCATGGAGGTATACCCAAGTTCGGCTGAAGGGATCGGTCTTGAAAACCGACAGGCGGCGAGAGTCGCGCGGGGGTTCGAATCCCTCTACCTCCTCCATTTTTTTAAAACATTATATTGTCGCGGGGTGGAGCAGCACGGTAGCTCGTCGGGCTCATAACCCGAAGGTCGCAGGTTCAAATCCTGTCCCCGCAACCAAATGGTCCCGTGGTGTAGTGGTTAACATGCCTGCCTGTCACGCAGGAGATCGCCGGTTCGACCCCGGTCGGGACCGCCATTTATGTTGGCTCGGTAGCTCAGTCGGTAGAGCAGAGGACTGAAAATCCTCGTGTCGGCGGTTCGATTCCGTCCCGAGCCACCATTTTTTTATGCCGACTTAGCTCAATTGGTAGAGCAACTGACTTGTAATCAGTAGGTTGGGGGTTCAAGTCCTCTAGTCGGCATCCTTTAGGGGCATAGTTTAAAGGTAGAACTGAGGTCTCCAAAACCTCCAGTGTGGGTTCGATTCCTACTGCCCCTGTAAAAGTGTATGGGCCTATAGCTCAGCTGGTTAGAGCGCACGCCTGATAAGCGTGAGGTCGATGGTTCGAGTCCATTTAGGCCCACCATATATTATTCCGCAGTAGCTCAGTGGTAGAGCTATCGGCTGTTAACCGATCGGTCGTAGGTTCGAGTCCTACCTGCGGAGCCATGGCCCGTTGGTCAAGTGGTTAAGACACCGCCCTTTCACGGCGGTAACACGGGTTCGAATCCCGTACGGGTCATAAAAAAAGAGTCAGCAATATGCTGACTCTTTTTTATTTTGTGGAATCCTCCTTTATCAACTGATTTTCCTGAAATAAATAAAGGGATTTAGGAAAAGCTATGGTATGTATAAAAAGGAGGAGACAAAAATGACACGAGTGAGAGATTTTATGAGTACTCATGTTGTACATTGTACACCGCTAGACAATGTATATGAGGCTGCTGTAAAGATGAAAGAAGAATCGATTGGATTGATTCCAGTTGTTGAAAATGAGCAAGTTGTTGGGCTTGTTACAGACCGAGATTTAGTTGTTCGTGGGATTGCTGAGAAACATCCTGGATCTAATAAAATTACAAATGTAATGACAACAAACATTGTTTCAGTTTCTCCAGATGATTCTATTGAAAAAGCTACAGAGTTAATGGCACAGTATCAAATTAGACGATTACCAGTAGTTGAGGATGGTCAACTCGTTGGGATGCTAGCACTAGGTGATTTAGCTATAAGAGAATCCGCAGATGATCAAGCTGGATTTGCTTTAAGTGAAATTTCGGAGCATTTGGAATGAAGAGAGTCTTTCATTAGTCGGATAAGTTACGTATAAAAATCAGATGCATTATTCTAGTATATGGATTAAACTAATATGTTAGCATGATGTATCTGAGACATTATATAATATAAGTATACAGTTAGTAATTTCGACAGTTTATTTAAATTTGTCATTCCTAATTTTAAATAAGAGAAAAAATGATATACTGATAGATATAAGTATTATGAAAGATTTCGAATATAACAATATTCATTGTTAATGATGTAATAATGGATTAATATTTCCTATGTAGACAAAAGGGAAGGGGAATTATATGAGGGCTGTACAGCGCGATCCAAATTGGAATTTGGTTACAGATACATATATAGAACCAAATAATTTCGCTGAATTATTTTCTTTGCTTGTACCTTGTCATCCGAAAGGTGAAGGGAAAGAACGAACTATATTAGTGTGGAAAGAAAAAGAATTTTATAAAGAAGAAAATTTAGCAGCATTTATCGTATATGGAATGGATAAAGTAAAAAATTTGCCGCAGTTTCATAAAGATGAAATTCCAACTCTAGTACGTATTCTTCGCTTATGCCAAGAGATTGGTTGGTATGAAGAAGCAAATACTTTTATGATAACTCAAGGACTAGCTGAGTTTGTTCACACTTCATTGGAATATGAAACGTGGGATCTTTTGACGCAAGCAGTTGCTTTAAACTATTTAATTATTAAATATCGTATTGGTGAATTGACTGATGGGGATGTAGAAATTTGGGATAGGGTTAAATTTAATGAGAAATGTATAAAGGATTGTAAACATCTATTATCTCATAAAGAAGTATTGGAATTTACATTCTTTTATATGTGTAAGAGAGCTAAATTACTATCAAAAGAGCAATTAAATAGTGATATGATGAGTCTAGCGATGTATTGTAATACGTTTGTGTATGACTTATACACACATGACCTATTACGAAAATATCGTAAGTGTACAGACTTCCTATCATATTATGGACCTAGTCAAGCGGTGTTAGCTTGTCAAAGAGCTGTACTTTCTCAAATTTCAGATCGATTAGACCCATTGAAAACTACTCATGTAGATGATTATTTATATGTAATGAAAGAAATGATGGAGCATATGACGATAGGAATAATGGATCGATATGATCATTTTATCGGGAAGTTATTATCATATGTACCATTTTTCGAAATGATTCAAGTTCCACAACATGCATATTATTGTGAAGAATTGCTGTATATTTGTAAGGGCATTGAATATAAAGAAGAAATATTACGCAATTATATATTTATACAATTACATGATTGTTTACCATCATTCTTTAAACTATTTCTTAAAAATAAACGTTATGCAACAATTCATGATATTCTGTTCTATTGGTGTGATGATGAACAAAGAATGAGCTTAGAGAAAAAATATAATCTTAGCTTTATTTATGAAAAATATGCTTGCGGATAAAGAGCATTTTCTATATAAATTAAAAAGGATCTCAAGTTTATATGAGATCCTTTTTTTATTAGTAAAGCAAGGAAAATGCAATTAAGACGAGAAATAACATTCCATAAAGGAGAAATTGTGCCGTTTTACTTCCTTGTATACCAAAAAAAGTATTTATTTTTGTGTATAAATTCAATATATATTTTATCGGATTATCTTTGAAAGATCGGTACACAGTGTCTCCTCTTTCTAAGCTTCTTGTTCGTGTTTTTTTGTATTAGGGACATGAATGTATCTAGCTATGAATAATAAAACAGCCATAAAGAATACAGGAAATACGGTAGATAAATAAAAACCATTACTAATAATATTTGTTATTAGGGCACTTAATAGAAAGATGGCGTTATATATATGAGCAATTTTTTGTTTTAGTTGTACTTGAAAGGATTCCATCATAATTTCTAAAGCAACAAAAGTAATGATAATAGATAAAAATACAGTGTTTGTATTGTAAATGATTAAACAACAGATTAAACCTAAAAAGGCGAAGTATTCAATTAAGAGAGGTATATTGATATTGCGTTGCATACAATTTACCTAACTAAATATGGCAGTGGGTTTACTGCATTTGTTTTTTCAAAATTCCATTCTCCATTGTGTAATTCAAAATGAAGATGTTGCCCGTATGAATGACCTGTGTTTCCCATATGACCTACTAATTGTCCAGCTTGTACTTGATCACCAGCTTGTACAGTGCGATCTTTCATGTGTGCATAGACTGTCGTATATAATTTCCCGTTTATTTGATGGGCGATGAACACAACATTGCCATAGCTAGCTGAATAATATGATTTCACAACTTTACCTGCAGCTGCCGCCTGGATTGAGACATTACCTTGAGCTGCAATATCTATACCATAATGCATTTGTTCCCAGCGTATATCAAAGGTTGAGCTAATTCTTCCTTGAGTAGGGAATTTGAAAACTGCTGGAATGGAAGTAGTTTGAGCCGTTTGAGCTTGTGATTGATTTTGCATCACATAATGTTTTGCTACGTATCCGTATCCTGTGCCAAAACGAATTTTATACCAAGTTCCTACAGTTTCCACTACTTGTATTTGTGTACCATTTTGTAATGAACCAAGTAGTGCACTACTTGTACTAGCGTTGCCACGTACATTAAGTTTAGGTGTTGCAACTGTGTATTTCGTATTATTTTGAACTGTGATGCCTTTTACTAACGGCTGTGAACCATTAGACACGAATGCTTTTTGTACGTAACCTGTTTTGCCATTATGTAAAATTTTATACCACTCGCCTTGTTCTTCTTGAATGGTAACGAATTTCCCATTTGGTAATACATCTAAAATTGAAGATTCTAAATTAGGTTCAGAACGAACGTTTAATGCATTGGCATTAACGATGTATTGATTATTAGATTGAAGTTTGTTTTTTAGTAGAATAGCATCTTTTTGTACGTAACCTACTTTATTATTAACAGATACTTTATACCAGCCATTAGTTGTTTCAAGTATGTTCACTTTCGTATTAAAGCGAATTGTATCAATTGAAGAGCTATTTGCGTTATCTTTTGTATGTAAGGCTACTTGATCGACTTTGACATATCCAGTTTTCACATTAGATAATTGTTCAGCGTTGGCTGTTTGTACATTTGTTTCTCCCATAGAAGGAAGTAAAGAGGCAATTGCGACAGTAGTTGCTGTTAAAGCAGTAGCTTTCATATTCATATAATAGAGACCTCCTCTAGTTGTATAGTTGTAATTTTATTATAGTATAAAGATATAATATAGTGGGTGTATTCACATAAATGTAATATGAACTCAATATAAAAATAAATTTTTTAAGGATAATGATTCCTTTTTATCCAATTAATTAGGATAATAATTTCTAACATAGAATATAAGTATTATATAGTTTTGTTATTTCGTTGACAATTGGGAAAATTAAAACAGTTGATGGTGTCTTATTACGATGTTATACTGACAGTGTTAATTTCATAGTTTGCTAGGAGAGCTGGTGTTGCCAGCTGAGAGTAGGCCGTAAGCCTTTGATCCTTTTCATTACCTGATCTAGATTATGCTAGCGTAGGGAAGCAATTCGGACACTAATAATGAGTCCCCGTTTCTTTGCGTATAGAAACGGGGCTTTTTTGTTTGAAAATTTCATATTGAAACCACTAGGGGTGCTTGTTGTGCTGAGAGAGGAATAATCCTTAACCCTTACAGACCTGATCTAGGTAATACTAGCGAAGGGAAGTGGAACAACGAATAAATTATAATTTTATTTGCTGTAACCACTTCTTATTTAGAAGTGGTTTTTTATTTAGATATATAAATTGAAAGGGGATAGCGAAATGAAATTTTGCGATAGATTATTAGAAACTGTACAACCAGTTTGGGAGATGAGCCATAATCATCCGTTTGTAGTAGGTATGGGAGATGGCACATTAGAAAAAGATAAGTTTCAGTATTATATTATTCAAGATTATTTATATTTGTTAGATTATGCAAAGCTATATGCGATTGGTGTTGTAAAAGCAACGAATCCACAAGTAATGGGGAAATTTGCTGAACAAATTGATGGCATATTAAATGGAGAAATGACGATCCATAAACAATATGCAAAAAGACTTGGTATTTCTATAGAGGAGATAGAATCTGCAAAACCATCTGCTAAAAATTTAGCCTATACAAATTACATGATGTCTGTATCTCAAAATGGCACACTTGCGGAATTAATAGCAGCACTTCTTCCATGTATGTGGAGTTACTGGGAAATTGGAAAGCGTTTAAACGATATTCCTGGAGCAAGAGATCATGAGTTCTTTGGTGAGTGGATTCAAGGATATAGTTCAGAAGAATACGGTAGCCTTTGTATTTGGTTAATAGATTTATTAAATGAAATGGCAGTTGGAAAGTCTGACAAAGAGCTAGATCGATTAGAGGAGATATTCCTATATTCCAGTCGATTTGAATATTTATTCTGGGATATGTCCTATCGTAAGGAGATGTGGGGATTTGAGGAGCAAGAACATACTACAGTTTCATAATGTTTCTTTTCATTATGATGAGAAACCAATCATCAATGAATTAAATGCTTCTATACAAGATAAAGAGTTTGTAAGTATTATTGGACCGAGTGGATGCGGCAAAAGTACTCTATTTCGCCTTATTACAGGTTTAGAAGAAGCAAGTACGGGACAGATAGAGCTGACAGAAATAAAGAGCCATCCTGTAGGGTATATGCCCCAAAAAGATATGCTCCTGCCATGGAGAACGATTATTGAGAATGCTGCCCTACCGCTAGAGTGCCAAGGTGTACAGAAGAAAGAAGCACAAATAAAGGCAAAGGAACTGTTACATAAATTTGGCTTACAAGGGTATGAGACAAAATATCCGAAAGATTTATCTGGTGGTATGAGACAACGCGTATCTTTTATTCGAACTTTATTAACAGGCGGGGAGATATTGTTGTTAGATGAACCGTTTAGCGCGTTGGACGCTTTAACGAAGGCATCTTTGCAAGAATGGCTGTTTGAACAATGGAAAGAGTGGGAAAAAACAATTTTATTTATCACTCATGATGTGGAAGAAGCGTTGTTTCTTTCTAATCGAATTTTAGTAGTAGAGCAGCAACCGATAACTACTTTAACCGAGAGGGTTGTACCACTTGATTGTAATCGAATAAGAAAAGATTTATATAAGCCTGAAGTGTTAGCGCTTAAAGATGAGCTTCTTAGTATGTTACAAAGGCAGGTACTCGTATGATGAACCGGTTGAAGGAGCTATTACCTGCCCTTACACTTTCTAGTATTTTACTTGTCATGTGGGAAATTGGCGCAAGAATTGTAGACGAAATGTACATTTTACCGTCACCGTCTGCAATTGTGATGAAGATCTGGAAACTAAAAGATATATTATTTACGGTTCATTTGCCGGCAACCTTATCGGTCGTTTTAATAGGTGTGGCTATTTCTATCGTACTTGGGGTAGGGCTAGCGATGTTAATGAATGCGAGTAATTGGATGGAGAGAGCATTTTATCCACTATTAGTTGCCTCACAAACGGTTCCGATTACAGCGCTTGCTCCGCTCTTCGTTTTATGGTTTGGATATACGATCTGGAGTAAGGTTGTTGTTACTGTTTTAATTACGTTTTTCCCAATCGCGGTCAATACGTATGATGGACTACGCAGTACGAAAAAAGAATGGGAGGAGCTATTAGTTACGTATGGGGCAACGAAAAAAGATGTTTTTCTTAAATTAAAATTGCCGTCTGCTCTTCCTTATTTTTTCTCAGCTTTAAAAATTGCAGTTCCGCTTAGTGTAATTGGGGCAGCAATTGGTGAATGGCTCGGTGCACAAGCTGGGCTAGGGTATTTCAGTAAAAGAATGATGACGCAGTTAGACGGCGCAGGTGTATTTGCACCCATTGTATTGTTATCATTATTAGCTATTTTCTTCGTCATACTTATTTCGATTTTAGAAAAGAAATTTATTAGTTGGAGGAAGCATTCATGAAATTTTTAAAACGCATCTTTGTGTTGACATTATTCGTTGCAATGATTGCTGGATGTTCTAGTAATTCTGCATCAGATAAGAATAAAAAAGAAAAAGAAATAACAGTCATGCTTGATTGGTACCCAAATGCGGTACATAGCTTTATTTATGCGGCGATTGAAAAAGGCTACTTTAAAGAAGAAGGAGTAAAGGTGAATATTAAATTCCCTTCCAATCCGACTGATCCATTAACTTTAGCAGCTGCAGGAAAAGTAACGGTTGGCTTATATTATCAGCCAGACGTTGTCATGGCAAAAGCAAATGAACAAATTCCAGTGAAATCAATTGGAGCTGTCGTACGTTCACCATTAAATCATGTTGTATCGCTGAAATCAGCAGGCATTCAATCGCCAAAAGATTTAGAGGGGAAAACAGTTGGCTATTCTGGAACACCTTTAAGTGAGATGTATTTAAAAACTATGGTAAAAGAAGCTGGTGGTAATCCAGATACAGTGAAAGTAGTCGATGTTGGCTTTGATTTAGTACCGGCACTAATTACGAAAAAAGTGGATGCGGTAACAGGGGCATATATTAACCATGAAGTACCTGTTATGCGTCATGAAGGTCATGAACCAGCATACTTTAATCCAGCTGATTACGGTGTACCAAACTATCATGAGCTTGTATTTGTAACAGGTGATAAAACGTTGAAAAAAGATAAAGAAGCGTTGCAAGCCTTCTTACGTGGTACGAAAAAAGGCTATGATTTCATGAAGAAAAATCCGGATGAAGCATTAAATATTTTATTAAATCATCAAGAAAAAGAAAACTTCCCGCTTGTACCAGAAGTTGAAAAAGAAAGTATGAAAATTTTATTAGAGAAGATGGAAACGAAAGATGAACCATTCTTATCGGATTCAAAAGAGTCATGGGAGAAACAAAATAAATGGCTGAAAGATAAAGGAATGACGAAAGAAATCGTTCCGGCCGATGAGTTATTCGAAAATATTTTAAAGTAGGCGAATGAATATGAAAAATGAGCTTCATGTAATCTCAAATGGTCACATGTCATTCGAAGAGTTAGTGAATGTAGCGATGCAAATTGAAAGTGAGATTGACTATTTGCATATTCGTGAGCGTGAGAAAAGTACGAAGGATTTGTATGAAGGTGTGGAAAGTCTTTTGAAGAAAGGCTTTCCGGCATCAAAAATAGTGATAAATGATCGAATTGATATCGCTATTTTATTAAACATTCCGCGCGTGCAGCTAGGATATCGAAGCGCAAATGTAAGGTCAGTGAAAGAAAAGTTTTCTTATTTGCATGTCGGCTATTCTGTACATTCTTTAGAAGAGGCAATCGATGCATTTAAGAATGGAGCGGATTCACTCGTCTATGGTCATGTATTTCCGACAGATTGTAAAAAAGGTGTGCCAGCGAGAGGGCTTGAAGAAGTTTCAGACATTGCAAAGTGTTTATCCATACCGATTACAGCAATTGGAGGAATCACCACGGAAAACACAGGGGATGTTCTTACTAACGGTGTCAGTGGTATTGCTGTTATGTCTGGGATTATAAGTAGTAGTAACCCGTATAGCAAAGCGAAATCTTATAAGGAATCAATAAGAAAGTGGGCGGAAAAACATGTGTAAGAAGTATGATGTAGCGATAATTGGCGGTGGTGTAATCGGTAGTTCAGTTGCACATTTTCTAGCAGAAAGAGGACATAAAGTAGCGATTATAGAGAAGCAAAGAATTGCATCTGAAGCCTCGAAAGCAGCCGCTGGTTTACTTGGGGTTCAGGCGGAATGGGATGCATATGACCCACTATTTGAACTTGCGAGAGAAAGCCGTGCTATATTTCCACAACTTGCAGCAGTTTTACGTGAAAAAACAGGCATCGATATTGGGTATGAAGAGAAGGGCATTTATCGCATTGCCCAAAATGAAAATGAGAAGGAAAGAATTCTTCACATTATGGATTGGCAGCAGAAAACAGGTGAAGATTCTTACTTTCTAACGGGAGACCTTTTACGAGAGAAAGAGCCGTGTCTATCTGAGTCAATTATAGGTGCTGTATATTATCCAAAAGATGGTCATGTTATTGCACCAGAGCTTACGAAAGCATTCGCACATTCCGCATCAATTTCGGGTGCTGATATATATGAACAGACAGAAGTGTTCGATATTCGTATTGAAAATAATAAAGTGACAGGGATTGTGACGAGCGAAGGTATTATAGCATGCGAGAAAGTTGTGATTGCGGGTGGTTCATGGAGCACGAAGTTACTAGGTTATTTTCACCGCGAATGGGGTACATATCCAGTTAAAGGAGAAGTAGTAGCGGTAAGAAGTAGAAAACCACTTTTAAAGGCGCCTATTTTCCAAGAAAGATTTTACATTGCCCCAAAGCGTGGTGGACGTTACGTAATTGGAGCAACGATGAAGCCTCATACGTTTAATAAAACAGTGCAACCAGAAAGTATTACTTCTATATTAGAGCGTGCTTATACAATATTGCCAGCTTTAAAAGAAGCAGAGTGGGAAAGCACATGGGCAGGATTAAGGCCACAATCAAATCACGAAGCTCCTTATATGGGAGAGCATGAAGAAATAAAAGGTTTATATGCTTGTACTGGACATTATCGAAATGGCATTTTATTAAGCCCGGTTTCTGGTCAGTATATAGCTGATTTAATAGAAGGAAAGCAGGAGAATCACTTGCTAGATTCATTGCTTTCTAAACCGGTTTAGAAAGGGGATGGAAGTTTGAATTTAAAAATTAATGGTAATCAAATGGAAGTGCCAGAGAGTGTAAAAACAGTAGCTGAGCTACTTACACATTTAGAGTTAGATAACAGAATTGTAGTAGTAGAGCGTAATAAAGATATTTTACAAAAAGATGATCATACAGATACATCTGTTTTTGATGGAGACCAAATTGAGATTGTAACTTTCGTAGGAGGCGGTTGATTATGTTAAACATTGGACCATTTTCATTTCATTCTAGACTTTTATTAGGAACAGGGAAATTCCCTGATTTTGATGTACAGCAAAAGGCAATTGATGTATCTGAGGCTGAGGTTTTAACGTTCGCAGTACGTCGTATGGATATATTTGATGCAAAGCAGCCTAATTTATTAGAGAAACTTGATGTAAAAAAATATAAGTTATTACCGAATACAGCTGGAGCAAAAAATGCTGAAGAAGCTGTTCGTATTGCAAAATTAGCAAAAGCTTCGGGGCTTTGCGATATGATCAAAGTAGAAGTTATTGGTGATGATAGAACGTTATTACCTGATCCAGTAGAAACGTTAAAGGCATCTGAAATGTTACTAGAAGAAGGATTTATCGTTCTTCCGTATACATCTGATGATGTTGTATTAGCACGTAAATTACAAGAACTAGGTGTGCATGCAATTATGCCAGGAGCATCACCAATCGGTTCAGGACTTGGTATTGTAAATCCGTTAAATTTAAGCTTCATTATTGAACAAGCGACAGTACCAGTTATCGTTGACGCTGGTATCGGTAGTCCAGCTGATGCGGCATTTGCGATGGAATTAGGAGCGGATGGTGTGTTATTAAATACTGCTGTATCGGGAGCAAAAGATCCAATAAAAATGGCACAAGCAATGAAGTTAAGTATTGAAGCAGGACGATTAGGATTTGAAGCGGGGCGTATTGCACGTAAACGTTGTGCAACAGCAAGTAGTCCTTTAGAAGGAATGAGCGTAGTTGAATAATCGATATTCTCGCCAAGAATTATTTTCTCCAATTGGAGAAGAGGGGCAACGAAAGATAAGAGAAAAGCATGTACTCATTATCGGGGCAGGTGCATTAGGTAGTGCAAATGCAGAGATGTTTGTAAGAGCAGGTGTTGGCACAGTAACGATTGTTGACCGAGATTATGTCGATTGGAGTAATTTACAAAGGCAACAATTGTATGCAGAGAGCGATGTAGAGAATAATCTACCGAAGGCTGTAGCGGCAAAGAAGCGTCTAGCAGAAATTAATAGTGAAGTAAGAGTAGAAGCTCTCGTTCAAGATGTAACAGCTGAGGAATTAGAAGAACTCGTGACAAAGGTTGATGTAATTATTGATGCAACTGATAATTTCGAAACGCGTTTTATTGTGAATGATATAGCACAAAAGTATTCCATTCCATGGATTTACGGAGCATGTGTAGGGAGTTACGGCCTTTCTTACACAATTCTTCCTAGTAAAACGCCATGTTTATCTTGTTTATTACAATCGATTCCGCTTGGCGGGGCGACATGTGATACAGCGGGCATTATATCTCCTGCTGTATCTCTCGTCGTTTCTCATCAAGTTACGGAAGCTCTTAAATTGTTAGTGGAAGATTACGAATCACTTCGAGATGGACTTGTGTCGTTTGATGTATGGAAGAATGAATACTCATGTATGAATGTGCAAAAGCTTCGTAAGCATAATTGTCCTTCGTGCGGAGAGAATGCAATATACCCGTATTTAAATAAAGAAAATACATCGAAAACAGCGGTTTTATGCGGGAGAAATACAGTTCAAATTAGACCACCTCATAAAGAAGAAATGGATTTTGAACGATATAAAGAGTTGCTGAAAGATCGTGTGAATGATTTGAATGTAAATCCATATTTATTATCATTTTCTGTGGAGGAAAAGAGATTAGTTGCTTTTAAAGATGGCCGGGTACTTGTACATGGAACGAAAGATATAAGCGAAGCAAAAACAATTTATCATCGCTATTTTGGATAGAAAAGGATGAGTGGGATGAAAGTGAATAAAGCTTTAACGATTGCAGGATCTGATAGTGGAGGCGGTGCCGGCATTCAAGCAGATTTAAAAACCTTCCAAGAGCTTGGTGTGTATGGGATGACGGCTATTACGGCAATTACTGCTCAAAATACGCTTGGAGTTCAAGGGGTGTATCCAGTTCCGTTAGAAGGTATTACGGAACAGCTGAATTCAATTGGTACGGATTTAACACCAGATGCTGTGAAACTAGGAATGTTATTTAGCAGTGAAATTATTCAAATTGTAGCAGAACATATTAATAAGTTTGGGTGGAATAATATTGTACTAGATCCTGTTATGATTGCCAAGGGTGGTGCATCATTATTACAACAAGAAGCAGTACAAGCATTAAAAGAACATTTATTACCAGTAGCAACAGTTGTAACGCCGAATGTTCCTGAAGCAGAAGTGTTAACTGGGATGGAAATTCATAATGTTGAAGATAGTAAGGAAGCTGCGAAAGTATTGCATGAATTAGGTGCGAAATACGTACTTATGAAGGGCGGCCATGCAGAGTATCAAGGTAATGAAGTAATTGATTTACTCTTTGATGGGAAAACGTTTATTGAATTTAGAAGTGAACGAATTCCTTCAAAGCAAACGCATGGAAGCGGGTGTACATTTGCTTCAGCGGTTACAGCAGGACTTGCGAAAGGATACTCGATTGAACAGGCAGTTCAAGAAGCTAAACGATTTATTAGTATAGCAATTGAAGAGCCTTTGAATATTGGAAGTGGTCATGGGCCGACGAATCATTTTGCATATAAAGTGAATAAAACGCGTGTATAAGTAAGTGGAAAGTCAGTTTTGTAACTGGCTTTTTTTCTATTTACTTTTTCCAATTACAGGAGTAATATATCAGCCAGAATATATTTTTTGTAATACGCTGAGTCCAATTATATGGAGCGGAGGAACCAATTTGTGCAGTGTCACTAGGGGTGAATCTTTCAATTTTGAAAGTAGGGCTACTCTCAAAGTCCGAATCCGACAGCTAACTTCGTAAGCGTCTTGAGAGAGGACGGTGCCATGATGGATACATCACTTCATCGATCTGATTAGTATAGGGGAATATCAATCTATGTTGGATTTCTTTTATGCTAAGGAGGATGAGGTACATGGAACTAACACTTATTTGTGTTGGGGAAGAAAGCAAGGTAAATAGTTTAAGAGATTTAGTAGCATTTCAACATGAGTTAATTATTTTTACAGCAAATGAAGAGATAGCTGCTGAAGTTAGGAATTGTGGGTTTGATTGGACTTATAGCTGTAGTAAGGCGCAAGATTTTACTAGTATTTGTGAGTGTATTAAGAAGGTGATTTTACTAGGGGATGAGCTTCCAATCATTAGTTTCTTCACAGAACACATTCACTTTTCTTTTCAAGCACCTATTACTGTTGTTACAAGGAATAAACGATATCCAGCGAGGCTCTATGAAACAATTGGAGCTACATTTGTCGTGTTTACGAATTGTGATAATATTTCTTTTTTATTTTTTGAATAGGGCGGGGGAAAAAGATGAAGGTGTTGTTACTAGGAGATATAGCGAATCGTTGGGCCGTATCAGTAGAGCGAGTTCAAGAATTGGTGGTGCTTGATCCCATTTTTCCAAGGCCCTATATCATATTGCCATCGAAAGATGCTTTATATTTAAAAACAGATGTTATCGAATATGAGCAGCTACATGCAGAATTGTTACAAGTTTATATTCGTGGGAGAAATTTGCGCGCGTTTTTGCGTGGAGAATAAATAGTGAAAAAAAAGAGCGAATGCTAAGTGCAACAAGCTATGCACTTCATGTCATTCGCTCTTTTTATTTCGTATTTAAAAGATCATTTCTGTGAAAAAGAAAGAAAAGACGAGAAAACAGATGAAATAATATTAATAACACTCAATGTAAGCGTTTAAATAGATGAATATTTTCTTATTTTCAGTAATTTGACTCTTTACAAGTTAAATATAGAGGAGTATATTTACTCTCATAAATCATTCATAAAATTTCCAAAAAAACCTAAAATCGCTGAGTTCCAGAAATGGAGCGGGGGAACCAATTTTGTGCATCGTCACTTGGGGTGAATCTTTCAGTTTTGAAAGTAGGGCTACTCTTTAGGCCCGAATCCGACAGCTAACCTCGTAAGCGTTTAGAGAGGAGGTTTACTTTGTGTTGTTCATTTCGAACACTAAGTAGAGCTTAGTGTTCTTTTTTTGATAATTAGATGGTAAATTTTTACAGAAAAGAGGAGTGGCTATGTTAGATGTTGTAATGATCGGGATTTTTGTTGTGTTAGTTGCATCGATGGTAAGTCTTGCAAGTTGGTCAGATAAAGTTGTGAAAGAAGGGAAGCAATCATGACGGTTGCCTTATCGGCTATTGTTGCAGCAATTACGGTGTACTTAGTGTATGCATTAATAAATCCAGAAAAGTTTTAATTAGGGGGAATCATTCATTATGATTTGGGTCGCAGTTGTTATTACCATGCTGTTGTTTATTCTTGTGGCAAAGCCAATGGGGATTTATTTAGAGAAAGCCTTTCAAGGTAGTAAAAAGTTAGATAAAGTATTCGGGCCTTTTGAAAAACTTATTTTTAAAATTACGGGTGTAAAAGAATACAATCAAACGTGGAAACAGTACGCATTGTCATTAGTTTTATTAAATGGATTTATGATTGTTGTCGTATATTTCATTTTCAGACTACAAGGAGTATTGCCATTAAATCCAGCACACATTGAAGGGATGGAGCCTACGCTTGCTTTTAATACAGCAATTAGTTTTATGGCTGATACAAACTTACAGCATTATAGCGGTGAAAATGGTTTATCTTATTTATCACAATTAATCGGAATTACATTTTTAATGTTTGCAGCACCAGCAACGACGTTAGCACTTGTAATGGCGTTTATAAGAGGGCTTGCTGGGAAGGAACTCGGTAACTTTTTCGTTGATTTTACGAGAGCACTAACGAGAGTATTTCTTCCTATCGCATTTATTGCGGCACTAGTCTTTGTCGCACTTGGTGTACCACAAACGTTAGACGGGGCCGTTACAGCACAAACAATCGATGGGGTAAAGCAAAGTATATTACGTGGGCCTGTTGCATCATTCGTGTCCATTAAGGAACTCGGAAATAACGGCGGTGGATTTTTCGGAGCAAACTCTACACATCCTTTCGAAAATCCAGGGCAAATGAGTAATATTTTACAAATGATGCTTATGATGTTATTGCCAACAGCACTTCCATTTACGTACGGACGAATGGTAGGAAATAAAAAACAAGGTCGTATCCTTTTCGTATCACTATTCATGGTGTTTTTACTAGGATTTATAACGATTACTACATCTGAATTACATGGGAATCCAGCGTTAAATGGAATGGGCATCGAACATGTACAAGGGAGTACAGAAGGAAAAGAAGTACGATTTGGAACAGTATTTTCTTCCCTATACGCAACAGTGACGACAGCTGCTGAAACAGGAGCCGTTAATACGATGCATGATACGTTAACACCAATTGGCGGGTTAGTACCACTCGTAAATATGATGTTAAATACAGTGTATGGCGGCGTTGGGGCAGGCTTTGTGAACATTATTATGTATGCGATTATCGCAGTCTTTATATCTGGATTGATGGTTGGACGGACACCAGAGTTTTTAGGTAAGAAAATTGAAGGTAAGGAAATGAAATTAATTGCGGTAACGATACTATTTCATCCACTGCTTATTTTAGGGTTTTCAGCATTAGCTCTTTCAACAAGTTTAGGAACGGATGCCATTTCTCATTCTGGTTTCCACGGTTTAACGCAAGTGGTATATGAATACACATCGTCAGCTGCGAATAACGGATCTGGATTTGAAGGGTTAGCGGATAATACACCGTTTTGGAATATTACAACTGGCTTAGTTATGTTTTTAGGGCGCTATTTCAGTTTAATTACGATGCTAGCTGTTGCAGCTTCATTGAAAGAAAAGACGGTAGTACCAGAAACAGTCGGAACGTTCCGTACGGATAATAGTTTATTTGGCGGCATTTTCATCGGAACAATTGTAATTGTCGGTGCATTAACATTCTTCCCGATGTTAGTACTCGGCCCAATTGCAGAATTTCTTACATTGAAGTAATGGAGGGTAAATGATGAGACCGGTAGTAGTAAAAGAAAAGAGAGTAAATGATTCACAAATACATGCTGTAGAAGATGAAGTTAGACAAGCGAAAACGATGGATCGTGACATCGTGAAACACGCGATGAAGCAATCCTTTGCGAAATTGAATCCGAAAGTCATGATAAAGAATCCGATTATGTTTGTTGTAGAAATTGGATTTATCATTACGTTCATTTTATCGTTTCTTCCAAGTCGTTCTAGTAGTGTACCAGGATGGTTTAATATAACAGTTTCTCTCATTCTATTATTTACAGTTTTATTTGCTAACTTTGCAGAAGCGTTAGCGGAAGGACGGGGGAAAGCGCAAGCCGATTCTTTAAAACAGTCGAAGAAAGATGTGTTTGCAAATGTTGTAAAAGAAAATGGAGAAATTGTTCAAGTTTCAGCGACTGATCTGAGAAAAGATGACGTTGTTATTGTAAAACAAGGAGAAATGATTCCGAGTGATGGGGAAGTAATTAAAGGATTAGCGTCTGTTGATGAATCTGCGATTACAGGGGAATCAGCTCCTGTAATAAAAGAAGCGGGCGGCGATTTTTGTTCCGTAACAGGCGGGACGATGGTCGTCAGTGATGAGATTACAATTGTCATTACGAGTAATCCTGGTGAATCATTTATTGATAAAATGATTTCGTTAGTAGAAGGAGCTGCTCGTCAAAAAACGCCGAATGAGATTGCTTTAAATACAGTATTAACGAGTTTAACGCTTATTTTCTTAATCGTTGTTGTGACGTTGCCGATTTTTACAAACTATTTAGGGTTTCAAATTGAGACAGCTGTACTTGTAGCGTTGTTAGTTTGTTTAATTCCAACGACAATTGGTGGTTTATTATCAGCAATTGGTATTGCCGGGATGGATCGCGTGACAAAGTTCAATGTGTTAGCGATGTCGGGTAAAGCAGTAGAAGCTGCGGGTGATATTAATACAATCATTTTAGATAAAACAGGTACGATTACTTTCGGGAACCGAATGGCTCATACATTGCTTCCTGTAGGAAATGAAACGATTGAGCAAGTAGGAAAATGGGCTGCGATTAGTTCAGTTTTAGATGAAACACCAGAAGGTCGATCAGTTATAGAATATGTAAAAATGAAATCTATATCATATAATCGAGAAATTGCAGAACAAGGTGAGTTTGTTCCGTTTAAAGCAGAAACGAGAATGAGTGGTGTCGATTTACAGGACGGAACGAAAGTGAGAAAAGGTGCTGTAGGTAGCGTGATTGAATGGGTTCAATCACAAGGTGGAATAATTCCAAAAGATGTAAATCAAAAAGCGGATTTCATTTCCAAAGAGGGCGGGACACCACTTGTAGTTGCAGTGGATAATCGTATTTACGGTTTAATTTATTTAAAGGATACAGTAAAGCCAGGTATGCGTGAGCGTTTTGAGCAATTGCGTCAAATGGGGATTAAAACGGTTATGTGTACAGGTGATAACCCGTTAACAGCAGCAACGATTGCAAAAGAAGCAGGGGTAGATGAGTTTGTTGCTGAGTGTAAGCCAGAAGATAAAATTGCGGTTATTAAAGCAGAGCAAGATAAAGGGAAACTTGTAGCGATGACGGGTGATGGTACAAATGATGCGCCGGCATTAGCGCAGGCTGACGTTGGATTAGCGATGAATAGTGGTACGACAGCTGCGAAAGAAGCAGCGAATATGATTGATTTAGATTCGAACCCGACAAAAATTATTGAGGTTGTAGGGATTGGTAAGCAATTGTTAATGACGCGTGGTGCGTTAACGACGTTTAGTATTGCGAATGATATCGCAAAATATTTTGCAATTATTCCAGCAATGTTTACACTTGCGATTCCGCAAATGGAAGCATTAAACATTATGAAACTAACATCACCGCTGTCAGCGATTTTATCAGCATTAATATTTAATGCAGTTATTATTCCGTTACTTATTCCATTAGCGATGAAAGGTATCGCATATAAACCGATGAGTTCGAATGCACTACTTAGCCGAAACTTACTTATTTATGGACTTGGCGGGGTTATTGTACCGTTCATTGGAATTAAAGTAATTGATATAATTGTCGGCTTGTTCATATAAGGAAGAGGGGAAAAAGATGGAGAAGAAACAAAGTATACTATCACCAATCATCCGTATTACTTTTACATTTTTAGTGTTGTGCGGCCTTGTATACCCGCTTATTGTAACTGGTATTGCACAAGCGGTAATGAAGGATAATGCGGATGGAAGTCTAATATATAATGATAAAAATGAAGTGATTGGTTCTACATTAATCGGTCAAAATTTCACAGACCCACGTTATTTTCATGGGCGTGTTTCAAGTATTGAATATAAGGCAGAAGCATCTGGTTCAAATAACTATGCACCGTCTAATCCAGATTTAGAGAAACGAGTAGAAAAAAGTATGGAAGAGTGGAAGAAACAAAATCCGAGCGTTCCAGTGACAGAAGTACCGATCGATTTAGTGACGAATTCAGGTTCAGGGCTTGATCCTGACATTAGCCCACAGGCAGCTTCGGTACAGGTGGACCGTATCTCAAAAATAACGAATATTCCGAAAGAAACGTTAAATCAGTTGATTAAAGATCAAACGGAAGGTGCGGCACTTGGCTTATTTGGAGAGAACCGCGTGAACGTTTTAAAGTTAAATTTAGAATTACAGAAATTACTGAAATAGTAACAGTGCTACCTCAATCTAACGGATTGAGGTAGTGTTGTTTCAAAAGAAAGGTTGTGAGTATTTTGTATGCAGATGACTATAAACCAACTTTTCAAAGGCGAACACCAGAAGAGTATTTAGAATATATTCGTCAGCAGAATCGTGGGAAGTTAAAGTTATATGTAGGAGCGGCTCCAGGAGTAGGAAAAAGTTATAAAATGCTCTTTGATGCCAGAGAGATGAAAAAAGACGGTATGGATATTGTAATTGGTTTAATTGAAACGCATGGAAGAAAAGAGACAGAAGAAGCAATTGCTGATTTAGAAAAAGTTCCTTTAAAAGAAATAGATTATAAAGGGAAAGTATTTTATGAACTCGATGTAGAAGGAATTATAAAACGTGCACCACAAGTAGTTGTTGTGGATGAACTTGCGCATAGTAATATTCCTGGATCTAAAAATAAGAAACGTTATATGGATGTACAGGAATTGCTAGACGCTGGTATATCCGTATTATCAGCGTTTAATATTCAACATTTAGAAAGCGTACATGACATTGTAGCTCAAATTACGAATGTTAAAGTGCGAGAACGTATTCCAGATTTTATTTTACAAAAAGCAAATGAAATTCAGCTCGTTGATGCAACCCCGGAAGTATTAAGGAAGAGATTAATAGACGGGAAGATATATAAGGAAGAAAAAATAGAGCAAAGCTTACAAAATTTCTTCACGCTTAATAATTTAGGGGCACTAAGAGAATTATCACTTCGGGAAGTTGCCGATGATATGGACGAGAAAATTAGCCAAACCGTTATAGAACCGATTGGTGTGAAAGAAAAAATTCTCGTTTGTGTACAATACAGTTCAACAGCAGAGAAGTTAATACGAAGAGGTTGGCGTATGGCGGATCGGTTAAATGCTGAATTGTATGTATTAAATGTTGAAAGGGAAAATATAGAGTCCCTTTCAGCAGGGAAAAGGCAAACGATTGAAGAGTGGAAGTTGCTAACGAATCAATTCGATGCGAGTTTTGTTTTAGAAGAGGCAAAAGGAAGAAAGCCAGCGGATGTTATTATTGAAGTCGCGAAAAGACTACAAGTAACGCAAATTTTACTCGGACAATCAGCAAGAACAAGATGGGAAGAAATTCGAAAAGGTTCAATTGTAAATGAAATTATGAGAGAAACGAGGTACATTGATATTCATATCGTTGCGGATCAAAGAGTTTAGAATAGAGACCATCTATAGGTCTCTATTTTGCTTTTTGTACAGCCTGAAAACGTAGCATTTTCATTGCGCATAAAATGATAAATAGAAATGTAATTGCACCTAGGAAGAAAATCCAAAAGTAATTTTGATTAAATACAAGAAATCCACCTACAACTGGCCCTGTGCCCATACCGAGATAGCGGATGAAGTTGTACATACCGATAGCAGTTGCGCGTTCTTGTACGAATTCTTCCGTTAATAAAGTAGTGTGAGTTGGCATAGAAAGTCCCATACTAAAACCGTATAAAGATGTAACGATAATGATGAATGAGATATTGATGCTATATGTGAAAGAGAATAAAGTGACACATATAATATTGAAGAAACTAGTGATGAATAAAGCTTGCTTTGTTGTGAGGCGTTTTTGCAAAAGCTTGTAGCAATAACTTCCTAACATAATAGAAAGGGACATCGGTACAAATATAAGACCAATTTTACTTGCAGTTAAGTGAAATGAATTTGTTAAAATGCTTGGTAAAAAAACGAGGAAGCAAAAGTAAATACAAAATTGAATGAAGCCAATAAGAGTAATAGAAAATCCAGTTTTATTTTTTAAGATAAACGAGTACTTCTTTTTTGCTTGCGGTTGCTTAATTACAGTTGGTTTTGTTTCTGGAAGTAGTGAAATGTTTATAATTAATAAGAGAATGCCAAGTGTAGATAGAAACAAAAATACGGATAAATGGCCATTTATACTGCCGAGATAACCACCTATAAGAGGGCCAATTGCAGGTGCGAGAGCAAGTAACATTTGATATAGGCTCATCGCTTCTCCGCGCTCTTTTCCTTCAAATAAATCACCGATAATCGTTGCTGCAACTACAGGGATAGCTGCTATTCCTATAGCTTGAACAGCCCTAAAAAATAGAAATAAATAAACGTTCGCCGAAAAAGCACATCCGATTGAACCAATTGTACTAATGATTAAACTAGGGATAAGGACATATTTTCTCCCTTTTGTATCGATTAAAGGTCCATATATGAGCTGCATAATTGCAAGAACGAATGTGAAAAGTGAAACTGTTACATTTACAAGATAAATAGAAGTGTGAAAAGAAGCTTGAATCATAGGCAAGATAGGTGTGTAAATATTTTGAGCGAAGGAACCGAGTAAGGCACTCATACAGACAACATATAAAATGAAATTGAGTTTGGATTTTTTCATCATATTAACCTCCTTGTTGTTTGGTTTCCTGGGAAACTAAAATTATTTTAACATGATTTTCTCACTTGTAAATATGAAAAAATGATTTTAAAATGGTATATAGTTAAATTGTTTCTTTAGAAACTTAGGGGGGCGAACGGATTGGATCATGCAACGAAACAAATGGAAATACTTTCGGACATTCGTACACTTTTGCATAAAAAAGAAGAACATTTGAAAGGACAAAATGAAAAATTTCTTCGTGAGACAGGTATAAGTGGTATGTCTTTATCTGAATTACATGTTATCGAGTGTATCGGAAAAAATGCTCTGATGAATGTAACTGCTATTACGACAGAAATGGGAATGACGAAGGGTGCAATCTCTAAAATTTGTACAAAGTTGTTTCAAAAGCAATTCGTTGAGAAGATGCAAATGTTAGATAATCAAAAAGAAATTTTCTTCCGCTTAACGGAAAGTGGAAATGAAATATATAAAGCTCATGATAAATTGCATAAACAAGCTGAAGAAAAGTGGCTATTACTTTTAGATGGATATACGAAAGAAGAACAAGATCTTATTCAAAGGTTTATAAAGGATGTCTCCGGTCATTTGGGAATATAATTGGAAGAAAAAACTCCTTTATTTCAAGCCTTTTGAATATAATTTCTAAAAAAACTCATATATAATAGAAAAAGATACTTAACATGGTGAATAATTAAAGAGTCAATATATAAAGAGGAGAGAATAACATGCTTGAAAATACGGGGTTAGTATTAGAAGGCGGCGGTATGCGTGGTGTATATACGGGCGGGATATTAGAATACTTTATGGAACAAGATTTATATTTTCCATATGTAATTGGTGTATCAGCTGGTGCTTGTCATGCAGCGTCGTATCTTTCCAGACAAAGAAATAGAAATAAAACGGTCAATATTGATTATGCATCACACCCACAATATTTGTCATATAAAAACTTATGGAAAAAACGTCAGCTATTTGATATGGATTTCATTTTTCATGAAATTCCAGAAAAGCATGTACCGTTTGATTTTGAAACATACTTTAATAGCCCAGAGCGTTTCCTTGTAGGAACGACGGATTGTGAAACAGGACAGTCTGTTTATTTTGAAAAAGAAGGAACGAATGATGATGCACTAAATTTATTACAAGCATCTAGTTCATTACCTTTCATTGCACCAGTAGTAAATTACCGTGGTAAGCAGTTATTAGATGGCGGGATTTCTGATCCAATTCCAGTTCGTAAAGCACAGGAAGATGGGTTTGAAAAATCAGTCGTTATTTTAACGAGAAATCATGGTTACGCGAAGAAAAAGTCAAAGTTTGGATGGGTGGCAGCGAAAGCATATAAAAAATATCCGAACCTTGTGAACACGATGTTGAATCGTTATGAAGTATATAATGAAACACTTCACTACATTGAAAAAGAAGAGCAAGCTGGGAATTTATTTGTTATTCGCCCAGAAGTGCCGCTTCAAGTAGATCGTATGGAAAAAGATACAGCAAAATTACAAAGTTTATATGAGCAAGGCTATGAAGATGCAAAGAGACAGTTTGCAGATTTAAAGGCGTTCTTGCAAGAATAAGTATTAGGCTGTGGAGAAGAAATTCTCTGCAGCCTTTTTTGTATTGCTTGCTTATCCGTTACTTTTGAAAAATGTATAAATGTTTAAGTGTTTAAAGAGTTTGTAAAACATAGGGGTGTCTTATTGAGGAGAATTTATTTGAAGGATATTATGATGATGTAGCGCTACTAAACTATTAAATTTATGAGGTGATTGTTAATGAAAGGAAAAGTTTTTTCAATTACGACTTTAGTATTATTAGCAACATCAATCTCAACAAGTGCATTCTATCCAACTCTAAGCGGTCACAAAAGCGGTAACCTACTATCTTACAGAGCTCAAACTACTACGAATCAAAATGCATCTCGTTGTTCAGTAGCAATTTCTTTTATTAAATCAAATGGAAATAATTCATATATTGAAAGCGCTTCAGACAAATTAGGATCCCATGAATCTGGAAGAGCATTAAACGCAACTGTGAGTAATGGTGCATATAACTCCTTTGGTGCAAAAGGACTATACTCTGAGCATTATGCTAATGAGAATAATGACTATCAAGAAGATACACACAAAGGTACTTTTGATAGTAATGGTAACTTACGATTACAGTGGTAAAAAGCATTAAACAGTTGTCTTTATAAATATTTGGATAAGGAGAAGGGGATGTTCATCATCTCCTTCTTATCTAAAAGGAGCAGAGACATGTATTTAGCTTTTAAAAATATAAAAAACAACAAACTGTTTTCAGTCATTCTTCTTATGGCATTTTTTATTTCTTTTCTTTCTATATCAATAGCCGCACTTTTAACAGAGTCTAAACGAAACTTTATATCTGCTTTTCAAATCGGTTTTCCAGAGAAGAATCAAATTTTAACTGTTCCGATAGCGAATGCAACTGAATTGGAAGAGATAATTCCCTTCATACAAGATACTTTTGTTAAAAGTGATATTTACGTAGAGCATTTAAAAGCATTAAATAGTTCAGGGGCAACAAAGATCATAGCTGTGAACTTAAAAGATGATTATTATTGGAAGCCATATATTTCTGAAGGACAATATTTTCATCGTGAAAATGTAAACGATATGGTTGTTGGCGATCAAACGAATGTAGAGGAGTTATATGAATTTGATGATACATATAAAAAAATAGGAACTATATCGAGAAAAGACAGTGACGTCGGTGTAGCAGGCATATACGTTCCACTTCAAAACTTACCTACTATATCTAAAAAAGGTATTATCGCGAGTAAACAATTACAATTAACAGTTGTTAATCCTACATCATCTATTCATAACGAAATAAAAAGGTTTATGGGTAGGAGTAAAGAAGTGCTTTCGGGAGATGTTCAAATACTGAATGAACGAGATCTTCAGGAACTACATGTGACACATATAGATCCAGCAAATAAGTATTATTATAAATTCATTCTTGTTGCAATTGTTTCTGGAATTTCTGCGGTTTTATTTTGGATTTATAAAAAAGAAAGAGAGATTTCATTAAAAAAAGCAGTAGGTGCTTCTAATATATCTATTTACTGCGAACTATATATTCAAATTTTGTTTATTTCTCTCACAGCGATGTTCGTAGTTTTTATTACGTTAGAAATATTTTCGGGAACAATTCATACTTATTTTCAGACATACTTAGTAAAACCGTTAACACTATATGTATTGATATGCAATGTTGTTTTTGTAATTTTTCTTACAATTTTTGTTACTGTAATTCCAATCAAGCACATTATAAATATATATCCCGGAAAACATTTAAGAACGTAGGAGGTCTTCATGCTTTTTATATTTGATTCTATACGGTCTGTAAAAAAACGGTTGTTACCAAGTTTGATTATAGTAATTTCTTTAATTATTGCATTTTCTTCAGCAATAGAATTTGTTAGTAATCTTTCAGGATATCGAAAAATGATGATGTTAGCAAATAATTTATCGACTCATAAAAATTTCTATGAACTTTATGCGACGCAAGATATCACATTGTTTAGCGAAGAAAAAGCGAAAAGTGATTATCAACATTTCATTCAAGGGTTATCTAATACGATACCAATAACAAATAAAACTAATTATTTGTTCCGTAACTATTCACTTAGTTTAAAAGAAGAAAATGGAACGATAAAGACTCTTATTGTTGATAAAGATATTAATAAATACTTTCATATACCAATTTCACAAGGAAGATATTTTGAGGAATCGGAATTTCATAAATCAGTATTTGATAGTAGACCTGTTATATTAGGGGCTAATTATAAAGGAAAGGCATCTATTGGTGATATCATACCATCTGGAAAAATGAAACTAAAAGTAATTGGCTTTTTAGAAAAAAATTCAGCATTTACATATCCTCGAAGCGGTGAAATATCGGATAATCGTATTACATTATTAGATGACATGGCGATTTTACCAATTGGAACAGAAGAAATAGAGTTCTATAGTGTAGAACTTTTATACAATGGGTTAATTATAGAAACAAATGAGAAGATAAATATAAATGAATTTCAAAAGAAAGTATTAAAGGTAACAGAAGGTAAGGGCTATTCGTATTATGTTACAAATCCGAATAAATTATTAGAAAATGAAAAGCAAGGCATTGATAATATGTCATATCCCTTATTATTAAGCGGTACAGTCTTATCTTTTTCATTTATATCTATTTTATTAACATCAATGGCCACGCTTTATATGGAACGTAAAAACATTTCTATTAAATCAGCATTAGGAGGAAGTACTTTTCAACTATGTCTTCCGTTTGTTATTGAGTATATGTTGTTATTCGTTTTATCTATATGTATAGGAATTATGTATTTTCAGTGGGAGAATAGCGGAGTAATTGAAATTCAAAAAGGGCTAGAAGATAGTATAGTATCTTTCTTTGGAACGTTACAAGTCTCTATAGAATCATTGGTTGTTATAGGTGCTTTATCACTTGTAATGATCCTCGTTATATATGCAATCATTTATTTCAATGTACTAAAAATAAAAAATACATATATGAAAGAGGTGTTATAGATGATTCAGCTCGCAAATGTGGCTAAGGGATACGGAAAGAATAATTTTAGTGCTTTAAAAGATATTAATCTTACAATAGAAAAAGGCGAAATGATAGCCATTATGGGACCATCTGGTTCAGGGAAATCAACCTTGCTTAACATTATTGGCTTAATTGATAGCCCCTCTACTGGAAAGTATTTTTTAGATGGCGTGGATACGAGTACATTAAAGTCAAACTATCATAAGTATAGAAATAAGGAAGTTGGATTTGTGTTTCAAAACTTTTCGCTACTAGATGATTATACAGTTATTGAAAATGTAATGCTCCCGCTTATATATAGAAAAATTTCTCATAAGAAACGTATACAAATATCAAAAGAAATGCTTGAGATGGTAGGGCTGGAGAGACATATTAACAAGTATCCCCACGAATTATCTGGAGGAGAACAGCAAAGGACAGCGATAGCGAGGGCATTAGCACAAGATACAAAAATTATACTTGCTGATGAACCGACTGGTGCTCTCGATCAGGAAAACGGAGAAAAAATTATGAGCATTTTAAAAGAGATTCATAAACAAGGAAAAACGGTGCTAGTTGTTACACATGATCAAAAGGTAGCTGCACACTGCCAGAGGACAATACGTTTGCTTGATGGATATATGGTGTAATATGGATAAAATTATGTGGAGTGGTGATACATATGGAAAATGTATATAAAGGGATTAGACATACTGGATTTACTATGTTGCTTATTTTTGGTGGTGTATTTTTACTGCGCTAGTTCATTCATGATGAAATGCTACTAGATCAGCTTATCGGGTGTAGTATAGGGATGGTAATGGTTATTTCATCAATTTTCATTCAAAAGTATAGTAAAAAATTACAGGTGAATGAAAAATATTAATAAGTTTTAACTCCTTTTATATTTTTCATAGTTTAGGAATAGTGGAGGCTTTCATATGATTTTCTTATTTGCAGTATATTTTGTGATCATTATGACGTTAGTAATTACGTTTCTTCTTTCAAAAAAATCATATGAGAAGCCTATTATTAAATATATACTTAATATTGTTTATTTTGGCATTCATTTCTTCTGTTATGTTTGTATGGAATAACGGAATGGGAGAGCTGATGATAGCGGTATTTTTAGGGATTGCAGCGACAGTGAACGGTCTTTTACTTCTTGTTTTGAAAGTAGTTCGTTTGGTTGTTGCAAAAGGAAAGTAGCGCATCGAATTCCGATGCGCTACTTTTTTATATATAAAAAAATCCCTCTTTATGAGGGATTTTAATGTGGTAAGAATATCAATTGATAAGCAAACAAAATTCCAAATACATACACAAGTGGGTGAACAGCACGGAACTTACCTTTTGCCACTTTCATAAGTGGGTATGAAATAAATCCAAGTGCAATACCTGTTGCGATACTTGATGTAAGTGGCATGCTTAATATTACTAAGAATGCTGGGAATGCTTCATCAAATGCATCCCAATCAATGTGGCGAACTGATCCCATCATAAGACTACCAACGATAATTAATGATGGTGCAGTAATAGCTGATACACCAGAAACAGCACTTACTAATGGTCCGAAGAATGCTGCTAGTGCGAATAAAACAGCTACTGTAACAGTTGTTAAACCAGTACGACCACCAGCTGCAACACCAGCAGATGATTCAATGTAAGCTGTTGATGGTGTTGTTCCGAACATAGAACCGATTGTTGCTGAGAATGAGTCAGATAGAAGAGCTCGTCCAGCTTTTGGAAGCTTTCCATCTTTCATAAATCCACCTTGTTGAGCTACGCCAAGTAATGTACCTGTTGTATCGAATAATGTAACAAGGAAGAATGAAAATACAACGCCATACAATCCGTAGTTAATTACATCAGATACAGCAGTTATTGGATTTGAAACGATAATTCCTTCTGGTAATCCAGGCATTGATGTAACACCGTTTGAGAATGTTAATTGTCCTGTGAAGAAAGCGATAATACCAGTTAATAGCATTCCGATAAATAGTGCACCATTTACATTTAAAGACATAAGGACAATTGTAATTCCAAGTCCAGCTAATGCTAGTAGTACTGGAGCAGAGTGAAGATCACCAAGTCCAACTAAGTTTGCTTCGTTTTTTGTAACGATACCTGTTAAACGTAAACCGATAAAGGCGATGAAAAGACCGATACCAGCAGTAATTGCATGTTTTAAGTTTTCAGGAATTGCTTCCATTAATTTTGTACGGAAAGATGTGAATGATAACAAAATTAAAATCATACCTGCTACGAATACAGCAGAGAATGCAATTGCGAAAGTCATGCCTTCATGAGCTTTTACAACAGAGTAAGAGAAGTAAGCATTTAATCCCATACCTGGTGCGATTGCGATTGGTAAGTTTGTAAAGATTGCCATAAATAATGTTCCGACAACAGCAGCGATAATTGTTGCTGTAAATGCTTGTTCAAATGGAACACCTGCATCCCCAAGGATAACAGGGTTTACCACAATGATATATGCCATTGTTAAGAAGGTAATAATACCTGCCATAATTTCAGTTTTAATAGAAGTTTTATGTTTTGAAAGGTTAAACATATAAACATCCTTTCTGTTTACGAATAATTTTCACAACAGTTATATATAATATTCGTTTTTTAACTATTTTGCAATAGTTTTGCATAAAAAGTTTATAACAATTCATATTTTGTGTCTTAAATTCGAATATTAATCGTAAACCGATGTGCGAATTTCAGTTTTTATTGTGCGCATTATAAGGAAAAGGAGTTGAAAGAAGCTATGCCACAGCAAAAAAACTTTGTAACAATGCCTGCGCAACATCAAAATAAACAGCCTGGTATTGAATCATTAATGAATCCACTTCCGCAGTTTGAAGATCCAAATTATAAAGGAAGTGAAAAGTTAAAAGGAAAAAATATATTAATTACAGGAGGAGACAGTGGGATTGGAAGAGCTGTTTCCATCGCTTTTGCAAAAGAGGGAGCAAATATCGCGATTGCTTATTTAGATGAAGATGGAGATGCAAATGAGACGAAACAACATGTAGAACAAGAAGGGGTAAAGTGTGTGTTGTTGCCGGGTGATTTAAGTAATGAACAGCATTGCAAAGATATTGTAGAAGAGACCGTTCGGCAGCTAGGTAGTTTGAATGTCTTAGTAAATAATGTCGCGCAGCAATATCCGCAGCAAGGATTAGAGTATATTACAGCAGAACAGCTAGAAAAGACTTTTCGTATTAATATTTTTTCTTATTTTCACGTTACGAAAGCAGCACTTTCTCATTTAAAGCGAGGCGATGTCATTATAAACACGGCGTCTATCGTTGCATATGAAGGAAATGAAACATTAATTGATTACTCGGCAACGAAAGGAGCAATCGTAGCTTTTACAAGATCACTTTCTCAGTCGTTAGTGCAAAGAGGAATTCGTGTAAATGGTGTTGCGCCGGGACCAATTTGGACACCACTTATCCCGTCAAGCTTTGATGAGAAGAAAGTCTCTCAGTTTGGAAGCAATGTCCCGATGCAAAGACCTGGTCAACCATATGAATTAGCGCCAGCATACGTATACTTAGCGTCTGGCGATTCATCCTATGTTACCGGACAAATGATACATGTAAATGGGGGCGTTATTGTAAATGGATAGTTTTCATTTATAAGAGCAAAGTAAAGCTAATTCCACTTATTATATTGAGCGCTAGGGGAGGGATATAGATGAAAAAATTATGTTTCGTCATACTATTATTTTTCATCCTACCGGTTAGTGCTTTTGCTGATACAGATCATCTAATATTAGTGAATCTTACGACAAACCAATTATCTTTTTTTGAAAATGGGAATTATACAAAGACATTCTCCGTAACAACTGGAAGAGACCGTACACCTACGCCTGAAGGTAGTTTTTGTATTATAACTAAATTTAAAAATAAAGAATATCATCGAAAAAAAATAGCTGGGGGTGCACCGAATAATCCTCTCGGTACGCGTTGGTTAGGTTTGGATAAAAAGGAGTACGCGATTCATGGAACAAATCGGGAATGGACGATTGGAAGCCGAGAATCGAATGGCTGTATTCGCATGCATGACAGGGATATACAATGGTTATATGACCGAGTCCAATTGCAAACAAAAGTGATCATTTCTCGCTTTCAGACGAGCCCCGAATATGAAGCGAATAAGCTTGGTTACCGCGTTGTGAGCTGGAATGGTCGTAAAGTAGAAGAAGAGCAAATTGGCATGCTTACGTTAGTAGACCGTGCCGATATATATTGGCAAGAACCAAATGGGCAGTTAACAAAAGTGAAAACGGTATTGCCAAACGAAAGATATCCAGTGTATTCAAAACGAAAAGATGGAATATATTATATAGGAAACAATTTGTATATTGTGGATGAAACAGGAGAAAAAATTCGTTATGAGCAAATTCCTTCTTCGGTTTTAAGTAATATATATAAACGGAAATATAATGTTCCGTTATAGGCTACCGTATTATAGACGGTAGCTTATTTCTACTTCGAGTTTAACTGCAACTATTGTATTTTGCTGAATATAATACAGTACAGATAGGGGGACGGTTACATTATGAAAAGTGAATTTGCTTTTAAAATTTTCTTAGTAACGACCTGTTTATTTATCGTGTATTTGTATGCGTTTCTCGTTTTTTCTTTTTATGTTCCATATGTTGATTTAATATTGTTCTTCGGATTTATTTGGGCATTTGTGAAAGCAAGAGAAGGAGAGAAGAGTATATATCGGCGCATTACCTTATGTGGGACAGTTGTTCTCGTTATTTTGTACTTTTTTATCATGCATGATTTTTGGAGAGGAATGTAAAAAAGCATACGAATACTCGTATGCTTTTTTTGCTTAATATTTTGGCTTAAATGTATGACAACAAGTCTCTACACTCGTTGTTACAGAACTTTCTAGCGTCTCGTTTGTTAAAACCGCGCTTGTATATGAATCATTTGTATCTGAACCAGTTTCTTGTGCATCTGGTTGAACAATGATTGCACTAGCTTGACAAAAGTTACCTTGTCCCCAAAATGAGCAATTGGAAACAGAGCATTTCACTTCTGGCATAAAACCCCCTCCTTATACATTAGTTTGGGACTTTACGCCCATTTCATGTGTAGAAGGAGTTTCCTTTTCTCGTTATTTCTTCGTTTGCTCAAGCCATTCTTTTAATTTGTCTTCCGGCTGTTCACCACTAATACGGCTTACTTCTTTGCCATCTTTAAAGTGAATGATTGTTGGAGTTCCTTTAATTTTATATTCATCCCAAGGAACATCTAGTTTTTCAATATCCATAACTTTCATATCGACGTTCAAATCTTTAGCCATTGGTACTACGACAGGAGATAGCTTTTGACAATGAACGCAAGATGTTTGATAAAAGTATACTGTTTCTTCTTTTTTCTCTTTTAAATTCTTTTGAAGATCTGAAAGAGAGATTTTATTTGTGTAGTAGTCAGGGCCATTGGTCTTACTATCAGTAGGATTATCAATTTTTTGGCTAGTAGCGTTTTTTTCTTCCATCTGTGTGACAGCGAAAATTGCTACAAACAAGGCGATAATAATACCACCAAATATAAGCATTTTTTTCATTTGTTCATCTCCTTATTTGTTTTTTATTACAATAAAACTACAAACAGCGATTGTAATAAAGCCGATAAGTGCTAAAAACGGGATTGTCATAAAACCAAACCAGTTTATGAATTCTCCGGTGCAAGGTACACGGCCGCAAGCTGCTCCAGCTGCTGAAAATGCAGCGACTTTTTGAATTGCATAGTGATATAAAGAAATACAAGCACCAATACTTGCAATTGGTAAAGAATAACTTGCGATGCGATAATCTTTCTTTGCTACAGCGATACCAAGCCATAAAACGAATGGATACATAATAATACGTTGATACCAACAAAGTACACAAGGCTCAAATTTCATGATTTCGGAAAAATAAAGACTTCCTAGTGTAGCGATAAAAGAAGCTCCCCATGCGGTAAGTAAAGCATATTCTTGCTTTTTTTCTCGTCCCATATTTTATACCTCTCTTATAATAGTTACATACTAAATTATAGTATGAAGTGGCACAGAAAAGAAAGAAAAAATATGTTTATCAATAAAAGTTTTATAAGGAAAAACTTTTATTGATATCGATATTTAAAAAAGCGCCATTCTCCTGAAGAGAATAGCGCTATATTTTACATTTGAATTTGCTCTACTTCTTCTATATGTGACTTTTGGGATGCATGGTCAATATATTGAAATAGGAGCTGCAATTGTTTATCAACTTCTGGCATTTCTTTACTGTATTGATAAGCGTGTAAAAAATGTTCAATACGCTTAGAAAATAGTTGATCGTTCGTTTGAACCATAAGAACGAGTAATTTATCCCAATTACAGCTATACGTGTAATAGAGAGCTTTGTCATAGTCGTTATATGTTTGCACTGTGTACCCTCCTTACTGAGGAGTTATATATAGTGTGTGACAAGTAAGGAGAAATACACTTGAAAGAATTTGTTAAGAAAAAAAGTGAATGAAACGAAAAAACGAGGTGTATCCTCGTTTTTAAGCTTTTGGCATTGGCGTAGGTGTTGGTTTTCCGTATCCTTCTTTATACTTATTGTCAATATAGTTGCGAATTTCGAGCGTTGATTTTCCTTTTTGTTTCATGGAAGCAGATTCAACTGCGATTTCTAGGCAATTGACACAAGTCGTTGCGTGGGAATCCCAAACAACTTCACCATTCTTTTTCATTTCACGAATAAAGCAGTTTTTATTATTTTTATGTCCTACACTCTCACCACAACCGCAGTAACATGGAATCCAATCTAATAGCTCTGCATTTTGCCCAGCGACAGTGTATATATCTTTCATTTGTGGATCAAGCTTGTCTAGGAAGGTAGGAAGTGTGTCGACTCCTTTTGTTTTTTCTTGAATGTCAGCTTGCTGAGTATGCGATGCGTGGTCATGCTCTTCTTTTGATTCAGATGATTTTTTTTCATTTGTACTAGTAGCTCCGCAACCAGCAAGAATTAAACTTAGTACTGCAAGTAAAGAAAATACATATTTCTTCATACGCTTGTCCCCTTTACAAATGTATTACTCAAATTGTATCAGAGATTATGGTGTATCGGTTGAAGATTTTTTCGACGGATTTTTGAAACGCCATCGTACTGAATGGAATAGAAATAAAATTGGGATATAGGCGTATACAATATATAAACCAGCTTGAGATAGTACCGTATTTAATGCATTGATACTTTCGCGGTTTGTGAAAAATAAGGATGAAATAAATATGACTGCGATAAATAATGGTAGTGTGATTTTAAATGGTATGTGAAACGATTTTTTACTAATACAACAAGAAGACCAAATGGTTAAACAAAGATTAGGTAAAATAATAAGATACCATAAGAAAATAATAATGTACTCAAACCTTTGGATGAAAGGAACTTTAATGATTTTTAGCATCGTTAATGTTGGCCAAATGGTATGGTGTAGTTGCCCTTGACTATAGTACATAAGGGAAACGATGGCTAGTATTACGTATAGAATTGTTGTAAAAGCAATACCGCCATGTGCCCATTTATTTAACGATTTTCCTTTTCTAATAAATGGATAAAAGACAAGGATTGCTTCAAATCCAAGAAATTCTAATGCAGATGCTTTCGCTGCAGTTAAAATGTCTAAAGGCGAATGAGTAAGAATTGGAAAAATGTTACGAACATGTGCATATTTCATTGGGAAAACTAAGAAAAGCAGGACGAAAATCGGTATTATGACGCCCCAAAAACACATTCCTGTTACAGAACGAAAGCCACCCCTAATTATGTAATAAGCTACAAGTAAAAATAGTAAGGTTAATTTCCACGGTTTAATTGTAGGAAAGACCCAAACTTGAATCACTTCAATATATGTACGAAGAACAGTAAGGCAAAATAATAAAAGATATGCGGCAAAGCATACGGAAAAAATTTTTCCAATCCACTTTCCGAAACATGTCGTATGGATATTCATTAAATCATTATCTTTTTCTAACATTTTCAGCATACAAAATAATACGATATGAGTTGCAATACCAGCGATAATAAGAGAAATCCAAGAGTCATAACCGGCAAATTGCGCAATAATCCTTTGGTATCCTAACACCCCTACTCCAATTTGAAGAGAGTGTAATAGAAGGAATGTGAAATACGGGGAAACTGTATGTGTTTTATCTTGTCCAGTCATGATAGCACCTCACTATTCTCCGATACCAGATTGTACGACATTAATCTTTACATTGACAGCAACGTCTACGTTAGGATACATATCTTGAATTTGTTTCATGCTCCATTTTCTTGAATGACTACGAATTTCTTCACGTATACCGATTGGATCGATTTTTTTTTCTTGGAATGTTTGTATTAATTCGTTTAAATCCTTCTCAAGTGTTTTTTCTACATGTCTTTTTACGTAAGTTACATTTTCACTCTTTGATAAATCAAGCCAACTAGGAGCATTTTTTATGAGTCCATTTAATTTTAAGTGTATGTTAACTTTCGGAATATCACCGTTTGGTGAAAGAGAACATACACTTTTTCCAGATAAGTTTTGAGTAGCAATCAATCCTTTATGTTTACCTTGACGTATCGGAACTTCGTAACGCCCATTTTTCGTTGGATTAATGAGTAATTTAAATAAAAAAGACCTTTTCTTATCTGTATACATAGCCACTTTATCCTTTTTTAAAAAAGCTAGTCCTTTAATGGAAGCAGATTTGTCTTCTGATACTTGAATGTAAGGAAGAAATGGATCGCATCCAGATGAATAGAAGTTATATAAAAAAATATTTAAAGCTGTCCGCGGGATTGTCTCGTTTTTTATATTTTGCTCCAATAAATCAGATAAATAAAGTGATCCATTTATTCTGACATGTTTCAGTAATTCTTCTGCTGAACCATCTACAAGTGCTAGCTGCACATCACGGCCAATGTTAGGATCACGTTGTAAGTTGTTAATAACATCTCCAAGTCCATGTTCACCAAATGCTTGTCCAAATAGGACAACACGCATTTGACCTACAGCGATCGTATGTGGAGATTTGGCGTTTAGAAGGGAAGAGATTGTTTCAATTGTACCTGCATGAGTTGATTGAGTTTCTGGTTTCGATTGTACTCCTTTTGTGTAATCGGGATATAAAATTGTTCCGCGAAATTTTTTATCTTTCATTATATCGAATCCACCTACGTGAATCATTCGCTGTGTATCAACTATATTTGTTTCTGTACAACCAGATTGAAAAATTAAAATGATAATGGAAAAGCATAATAAAATATTTTTCATTTCTCTTCACCGTCATGTTTTTCTTTCGCTTTGTTTGGATCATAGCGCCATTTCTTTTTTGGTCTTAGAAAAGATGCACGTCCTGCAGTTTGACTAAATGGAAGACGAAAGAGTCCTTCTGCTGTCCCTAAACCGCGAAATGGATATAGAGGTAATAAATAAGGTGATCCAAGTGATTTTAAGCGAATTAAATGAGCTAATATGAGTACGAATCCTACAATAAGACCTAAGCCCCCAAATGCACCAGCTAAAAGAATAAGTGGAAATCGTAGTATCCGGATAGTAGAAGACATTTTTACAGTTGGTGTTGTAAAAGAAGCGAGTGCTGATAAAGCAACTGCAATTAATAAAATGTTACTCGTTAAAGCAGCTTGAACAGATGCTTGGCCAATTACAATACCGCCAACGATGCCGATTGTTTGTCCAACTTTTGTAGGTAATCGTGCTCCAGCTTCACGGAGCAATTCGATTGTGATTTCTAAAAAAAGTGCTTCTAAAATGGGCGGAAAGGGTACATTAGCTCTTGAAAAAATAATCGGACCTAGTAAATCCACAGGAATCATTTGATAGTGATACGTTAATACAGCTGTATAAATAGCTGATGAAAATAGCGAGAATGCTGCTCCGAAAAAGCGAACCATTCGAAGAAATGAGCCTGCTATCCATGGTAAATAATAATCTTCTGGCGAGACGAAGAAATCAAGTAACGTCGCTGGTCCAGCTAATGCGTAAGGTGAACCGTCTGTTAAAATAACAACGCCTCCATTCAGTAATGCGTACACAGAGCGGTCTAACCGCTCTGTAGGTAGTAAAACAGGGAAGGGTGAGTTACTATTATCGCTAATAAACTGTTCAATCATAGTTGCATCAAAAGGAACATCAAAGTCAACATCTTGTAAGCGCTGCATTGCAGTATTGATGTGTTGTTCATTTGTAATGCCTTCGATGTAAGCAACTATCACCTTTGTTTTTGATATAGAGCCAACTATAACTTCTTTGAAAACCAATTGCTCTGTTACAATGCTTCGCCGAAGTAAATGTATATTCGTATCAATATTCTCAACGAATCCAATTTTGGGACCGATGACACTATATTCATTTTCTGTGTCGTTATATAATCGTGTACCTAAAGCTAAACTTTCAGCACGAATCAGTGCATATTCGGCTGTTTGGGAATCAACTTTTAGCTGCAAGAGTACATGGCCACCTAATAGTTTTTCACGTATATCATCAATAGAAGGATTGATGATAATCTCCTCAAGTGTGACGATATTTGCTATGTCATTTATATTTTGAATGCGATCTAATTCTTTTTTGATAGGTGTTAAAATGAATCGATTAATAATAAGTGATTCTACTGTGGATTTATAATAAAACAAACATAATGCCCCATCCTCTATGACATTATAAGAGGAAAAATCGCTAGATTCTTTCATGGTTTTTATAAATTCTGGAATAGAACAAATTGTTTTTGTATTAGTCTTTTTGGATTTCTTAGATGATAAACCGAACATTTTCTCACCCCTGACATATATCATTTACTTATGTTAGTTTTTGGGAAAGACGGGAATTTATACTTGAAAATTGAAAGTTCATAAAGAAAAGGAAGAGTATTAAATATCTCTTCCTTTTTGGCATGTTAATTTGTGTTCTTTTCTTTAATAGACTTCACTAATTTAATCATTTCTGCTCGTATATCTTCTTTTTTCACGTTTAGTTTTTCTGCAATTTGCTTAATGTCCATTCCATCTCTTTTCATTTTTAGTACATCATCGAGAGGGGTATTACTTTTTTGAGAGATGATTGTTAATACTGTGAGTTGACGTAATCCGATATTATATTCTTTCATTTTTTGTTTGAGTCCGTCTGGTGTAGCTTTTTGCATATTTGCTAATTCTTGCAGCAGTGCTTTTTTTGTCTCTTTATTCATATGATGCTTTTTCAACTTACTTGGATCTACACCGAAATGCTGGGCTGTTTTCTCCCAAGATTTATTTTGTTTATAGTAAGCTAAAACGTCTTTTATTTCTTTTTTACTCATTTTTGCAATATGAGCAGCTTTCCAAATTTCATGTTTGTTATAGCCGAGCTTTTCGAGCGACTGCATTTCTTCTTCTGAAATAGGCTTATGATGGTGCAATGTTACTTCTTTTGGCGTGGCAGCGAAAGTAGGGAAGACGGTTGCCCCGAATAATAATGTTGCCATGGTCATACTTACTGCGATCTTTTTGTACATATAAACTCCTCCTAGATGGATAATGTGGAAAACTGTACACATATCATTTCCATAAAATGTGAAATACTTGTGAATAAGTTAAGTTTTTTTATTCACAGTATAAAATGACGTTTTTGGAAGTTTTCCAACATAAAACATTGATTAATAGTAAAAAACTAAGGTATAATCGAAATTGAAAATCAATATCAATAACAAACGTATACATATAGATGAAAATAAGGGAGAGAAAAATATGACTACATATACTTCCATCGCAAATGTGATTAAAGAAAGACGCTCTGTACGTACATTCACAGATAAAGTTGTAGATAAAGAGTTATTAATTGAACTATTAAACGACGCAACGTGGGCACCAAATCATAAACACCGTGAACCATGGAATTGTAAATTATACATTGGAGAAGGTCGCAAAAAATTAGTAGACGCAGTATTAAACTCTTTCACAGAAGAAGAAAGAGCGAAACGCGGTAAAATTTTATCAGATCGTTTCTTAAGCACGCCTGCACAAATTGTTGTTTATATTAATGAAGATCCACGTCAAATTCAACGCGACGAAGATTACGCTGCAACATGTGCATTTATGCAAAACTTCCAACTACTTGCTTGGGAACGTGGCTTAGGTTGCGTTTGGAAATCAGGCGGATTAAACTACAATCCATTATTTATAGAAGGACTTGGTTTAACAAGAGGTCAACGCATCGTTGGAATTCTTCACCTTGGCTATTTCGATAAAGCACCAGAAGGAAAAGCTCGTACATCGATTACGGAGAAGATGGAGATTATTGAAGGTTAATAGATGAGACATTCTCGTTTTTATGAGGATGTCTTTTTATTATGCAATCAATCCTCATGAAAGCTTGTTCCTCATCATACACTTTCTTAAGGGAAAGTGTAAGGAGGGAAAATAATGAGAGCAAGTGAAGATAAAGCGCTGCAATATGCGATTGCGGAAATTACGGAAATTGCGACTGGATTTGGGCTTGATTTTTATCCAATGCGTTATGAAGTATGTCCAGCGGAAATTATTTATACATTTGGTGCATATGGGATGCCGACGAGGTTTTCGCATTGGAGTTTTGGAAAGCAATTTTTCAGAATGAAATTACAATACGATTTAGGACTTAGTAAAATTTATGAACTCGTTATTAACTCTAATCCATGTTACGCCTTTTTATTAGATACGAATTCTTTAATTCAAAATAAATTAATCGTGGCGCACGTTTTAGCGCACTGTGATTTCTTCAAAAATAATATTCGTTTCTCTAATACGAAACGCGATATGGTGGAGAGTATGGCAGCGACAGCAGATCGTGTGAAGGCGTATGAACATAAGTATGGAAGAGAAGAGGTAGAAACGTTCTTGGATGCAGTGCTTGCCATTCAAGAACATATTGATCCATCGCTTATGCGTCCGAAACTTGCTTGGAGTATTGGAGATTTAGAAGAGGATGTAGAAAAGAAAAAGATATCACAGTACGATGATTTATGGAATTTAGATGATCGAAACAAAAAGAGGGAACGACCTAATATGCATAAAAAGAAGAAAATCCCACCGCAGCCAGAAAAAGATTTACTTCTCTTTATTGAAGAATATAGCCGTGAGCTAGAAGAGTGGCAGCGCGATATATTAACGATGATGCGCGAGGAAATGTTATATTTCTGGCCGCAGCTTGAAACGAAGATCATGAACGAAGGTTGGGCTTCGTACTGGCATCAACGCATACTCCGTGAAATGGACTTAACATCTTCTGAAGCGATTGAATTCGCAAAGCTTAATGCAGGTGTAGTTCAGCCATCAAAAACAAGTATTAACCCATACTACCTCGGTATTAAAATGTTTGAAGATATTGAAGAACGCTACAACAATCCGACAGAAGAAATGAAACGAAGAGGCGTTAAACCAGGATCTGGTCGTGACAAAATCTTTGAAGTACGCGAAATCGAATGGGATGTATCGTTCTTAAGAAACTATTTAAATAAAGATCTCGTAATGAGAGAAGATATGTACTTATTCCAGCGCCAAGGAAAAGAATATAAAGTAATAGATAAAGAGTGGGAACATGTGCGTGATCAGCTCGTAAATATGCGAACAAATGGCGGCTTCCCGTACTTAGTAGTAGAAGACGGGGACTACTTAAAGAACGGAGAATTGTACATTAAACATAGTTACGAAGGGATCGAGCTCGATTTAAAATACTTAGAAAAAGTATTGCCATACCTTCATCAATTATGGGGAAGAACGGTGCATATGGAGTCGATTGTGGAGAGTAAGGGCGTTGTGTTTTCTTATGATGGGAAGATGGTGCATCGGAAGTATGTGTGATGGAAAGAACGGACATAGAATGCTATGTCCGTTCTTTTTTATTTGGAACAAGGTCAAATATGCTATTCTTGAAAAAAGGGAGTTATATATAGAAATGGAGCGATTTAAATGAGCAAAATAGGGGTATGTAAGGTGGATATTACGCCGCCTGTCGGTATTGATTTTGTTGGATACCATAGAGAGACAGGAATAAATAATATTGAAGAGCGTATTTATGGGACCGTTTTTGTATTTGAAAAAGATGAAATGAAAACTGTGTTTATAAGCATCGATAATATTGGGATGTTAGTAGAAGATACGAATATGATTCGTGAGCAAGTAGCGAGTAGACTTCATGTGCCATTTGAGCGAATAACAGTTGTTTATACACATACACACTCTGGTCCGGAAACTGTTGGTGAGCAATCTTTAGTAAAGTCGTATAAAACGATTTTACTAAATAATGTAGTGCATGGTGCTGTTACTGCAAATAATAACTTGGAGCTATGTGAAGTTGGTTGGGGTGTTACGATAGGTGATATAGGGATAAACCGAAGAGAGAGAACATCTGATGGAAGAGCAAAGATGGGAACAAATATAGAGGGTATTGTAGATAAACGAATTGGTATGTTAGCCATAAGAGATGCTGAAACGAAGGAGCTATCTGGGATTGTAGTATTTTGTACTGCGCATCCGAATGTTTTAAAAGGTGATAGCGATGTATTATCAGCGGATTATCCTGGAATGACGAGGGAGATTCTTGAGAAAATCGTAAACTGTCCTGTTATTATTGTGCAAGGAGCTGCTGGTAATGTAAATGCGAAGTATCGCGGTTCAAGGGAAGCAGTAAAGCAAATGGCTTACACACTTAGTGGACATGTATTAACGATGTTGCCAACAGTTACATATAGCCCAATTGTAAATGTAAGAACAGTTTCGAGTACGATGCAAATGAAGTTGAAAGATATTCCTGAAATGAATGAGATAAGAAGCATGGCTCAATTGGCAGAGAAGCAGTGGGGTGTGAATACGGATGAATGGCTTACTATCGTTTTAAAGAAATATAAGCAAGGTATTCGGGAGTTACGTATTGATTTAGAAGTTCAACTGTTTCAAGTTAATGATGGCATGTTCTTTGGTATACCGATGGAACCTTTTTCAGAAACCGCGTTAGAAGTGAAAGAGAGTCTTCAAAATGAACTAGCTTTCTTTGGTGGATATACGAATGGATATATTGGTTATTTACCGACAAAGGAAGAGTTTGCATATGGTGGGTATGAAGTGGAATTAAACCCTATTGTGTATGGAACGGTTACAAACTTGTTGATGCCACCGGAGGAGAATACTGCGGAGCTGATTGTGAAGAAGGTTACGGGTTTATGTAATAAAGGGAACCTTTAATGAGACATATTTTTGAACGCAGAGTAAAGAATATGACTCATTGTTTGATTTTGTTAAGTCAATGTAATTAATAATGATAATCATTATTAATTACATTGACTTCTAAAAAAAGAAAAACTAGAATTTATAAAGGGGATCTTCAATTGTTCGCTATCATTTGTATAGGAGGTAAGTTATGTTGGATAGCTTTATTTCTATAAGATGTAGGTTGGCTCTTTATAGTTTTGGTGTTCTTTTTATCTTTTTTTGTACAGTATTTTTGGTGAATCAGAAGGTGTATGCAGAAGATGTACCTTGGACATCAGTTTCAAATGAGAGAGACAGGGTGCTGTTTGAAGAACATTCTTTGCGTATTAAGGATGAAGATAGGAGAGAGCTTATTTCAGATCCTTTTGAAGGTCGTAAACATCGAGGAGAGGATTGGGGATATTTATTAAGAGACACTAACTTTAAATATTCATCTAATATCCTTACACATTCTGTAATAGGAAGAGATGATCGAATTAGAGTTATTGATACAACTTTGTATCCTTATCGGACTATGGTGCATTTAGTAATTCAGTTTAATGGACAAGAGGTTTATGGGTGTACAGGAGCATTGATTAGTAAAGATACAGTGCTTACAGCTGGACACTGTATTTACGATAAAAAGCTTGGTGGATGGGCAACAAATGTTATTGCGACTCCTGGTCGAAATGGAAACCAGGCACCGTATCTACCCTTTAGTTGGAAAAAACTCTATTCAGTAAGTGGATGGACTGATGACGGAGATTCGGAATTTGATTATGGAGCTATTAGGCTAGATGGATCTCCTGGGGATTATACGGGTTGGTTAGGATATAGAACTACTAATGTAGAATCACCAAAAGGTTTACTTGCAGTAGTCCCAGGGTATCCATGTGATAAATTAGGAAATGAAGCATATACTATGTGGACAGATTATGGGCCAATTGAAGGCACAAGTCCTAGAATTTTAACGTATAGGATGGACACTTATGGATGTCAAAGTGGAGCACCTGTATATCATGACTATTCTCGTACGGGTGCAACAGTAATAGCTGTCCATACAGCAGGAAGTAATTCTTGGAATTTCGGAAATCGGGTAACAGACAATGTCTTTAATAATCTTAAAAAATGGTCTGAATAAATATAGTAAGCTTATATGGATTTTATGTTGTGTACTGGTCATAACTATAATTTCTGGTTCTATAGCAAATAATGAGGAGAATGATAGTAAGGTTGTTGATTCCGTAACTTTTCATGTTAAAAATAAAGAGAAACAGTCGGTAAAAGATTTTGAAATTATACTTATGAAAGATGCATCACCTGAGCCCAGTAAAGAAATTGGGATTTCCATAGGGAGAACGGATGAAGAAGGAAAAGTTATTTGGAGGAATGTGAGAAAGGGAAATTATATCATATTTTTTCCAAATGGTGAGACGCAAATAGTTAGGGTTAATGATAGAGATGAAACGAGAGTAATAAATATAGTATTGTAGAAAACGAATCCATTTTGAAAAAGAATAATCAAAATGGATTCGTTTTTATATGGAGTTTTTGTTTACCAAACGGGTCGTATATTTGATGATAATTTCCCTGTGTTTTCTTTAGTAACGAATGTTGTTAAGTCTTCTTTGAGCATTTGCATTCGTTCAGCGCCTATATTTTCAATCCATCGTTGCTCTATTTCAGCTACTATTTCTTCTTTCGCTTTCATTACGGCTAAACCACGTTCGGTTAAAATAATGATTTTGCCTCTTTTATCAGTAGGATGTTTTTTGCGCGTGACATAACCACTGTTTTCAAGAGAATCGATCATTTTGCTTACAGCTTGCTTAGAAACCCCTAAATACTCAGCTAATTCTATACCTGTTGCTCCATTAGGAAGAATGCGTTTGAACATAAAACCATGTGCTGGCCTAATATCTTCAAATCCCAATTCACTTAATCTGTCATGCAGTTCAGTAATTAATGTACTGAAAGATAATGATAAAAGTGAAGTAAGGTCTAGTTCGTTAAATGTTTGATGATTCATGTATATAACCTCCGAAACTATAGTCAATTAAGTTGACTACATATGAAACCTATTGTACTATACAGGATATAGTCAATCAAATTGACTATATCCTGTATAGTACAAATAATAATTTATATAAATAGAGTTAACGGAGGTTTCATATGGTTAATATCGTAAAAATTAGAGGGAGTGTATTTGCACCGTATGCGTTGCTGAAACCTATTAAGGATGCTGCAACAGGAAGAGTTTTTGAATACGCCGGAGATGCACGTGAATTTACACCGTACGCTGTAAATTCAAAGCGTTCAAGATTAGAACAAGAAGTGATTGTTGATTTTTATAAAAGAGAAATTTTCATATATGTAGATGCTTGCATCGTTACTGTGAAAATTACAAATTCAGATGGCTCAATTGAGTATCAAAAAGGAGAAACAAGTACAGAAAACATTGTATGCACTAATATTGCATGGGGCGAGGATGAGGTTTCCTTTGAAATGAGAGCAAGTGCAAGTAATCCGTTAAATGCGGCGGCACCCGCAGCAGATTATTTTTTAGCTGTACGAGTGAATACAAGTGGCATTGTGTATATTGAAGGTTTACATGATGGTTTCCCTTGCTATGAATTTTATAAACAAATAGATTTTGGTTCATTTGAAAAAATATATACACATGATTTCAGAGAAACAAATGATGCCCCAGCAGCATTAGCTGGAGAAATGGAATATAGTTTTAAAACGAAAATCTAGCTATAAATATAGCATCATTTGTAAGAAGGAAGTAGCCAACGTAAAAAAGAAAGATTTTAATTATATGGCTGAAATAGTGTTTTTGATTAAATAATGCAGTGTATAAAATTAGAATTATAGAGGTGTTTTTTATGACTAATATCGTAAAAATTAGAGCTAACGTATTTATTCCAATGCCTTGGACAGAACCGAGAAAGGATATGGAAACAGGAAAAATAATTCAATTTGAAGGTGATTCCCGTGAATTTACACCACATGCGGTAAATACTATGCGCTCTAGAGTTGAGCAAGAGGTAGTAGTGGATTTTTATAAAGAAGAAGTGTTTTCATATGCGAACACAGGTATTACGACAGAGAAGATTACGAATCCAGATGGTTCTGTGAATAAAAGAACAGGAAAAGCGAGTACTGAAAATATTGTGTGCACGAATATCGTATGGAACCCTGATAGTGTGCAATTTAAAATGAGTGCGAGTGCAAGTAATCCGTTAAATATATATGCACCTCCTGTAGATTATGTATTACATGTATGTGTGAAAAAGGATGGTAGTATTGATATGCAAGGAGAGCATGATGGATTCCCTTGTTTCGAATTTTATAAGCAAGTAGATTTCGGTTCATTTGAAAAAATATATACACATGATTTTAGAGAAACTGGTGATACAGCTGCAGCACTAGGTGGAGAAATGGATTATAGTTTTACAAAGAGTTTATAAGAAGTAAGATAATAATGCAGTGTAGGTGAGAAATGAAAAAGTCAATAAAATCAGTGGCTTTTGTATTTTTAATATACCTTAGAGGGTTTCAAAAAACAAAACCCTTTACAATGTACCCTATAGGGTATATTGTATTATACAAAGTTACAAAGTAATGTATAATATAGTTATAAATACGGAGGTGGTTTACAGTGGAATATAATCAAGATATGAAAAATAGATTGAAACGTATTGAAGGTCAGGTTCGTGGTGTGCTTCGTATGATGGAAGAAGGAAAAGATTGCCGAGAGGTTATTACACAGTTAACGGCATCTCGTTCTGCACTTGATCGTACAATTGGACTTGTTGTGGGAACGAATTTAGAGCAATGTTTGCGTGAGCAGTTTGAAAGCGGTAATGGTTCAAATGAAGAGTTAATTAAAGAAGCTGTTCAATTACTTGTAAAAAGCCGATAATCTGTCAAACATAAGTGTTGACAGATTTTCAAAAACATTTTAATATACCCCTACAGGTATAAGTATATAAAGTGAAACTTTAATCAGTGGGGTTTTTGTTCATCCCCCACTGATTATCAGCCCTCACCAATCGGGCTTTTACGGGCAGCCCCACTCCCGCCTAATTTCTTTGCTTTCGCTGAATTTTGAGGTGGGGGTCTTACTGCCCGTTAATGCGGGATAAATTATGGAGGAATCGACTATGAGTATAAAAGTGGATATGAGTTTAGATTGTAAAGGTTTGGCCTGTCCGATGCCGATTGTGAAGACGAAGAAGGCGATGGAAGGTTTGACATCAGGGCAAGTGATTGAAGTTCAGGCAACAGATAAAGGGTCTACTGTAGATATACAAAGTTGGGCGAGTAAAGTAGGTCATCAGTATATCGGGACGAAACGCGAAGGTGATCTATTGATGCATTACGTTAGAAAAGCACACGAGCATGAAGTGAATGAAGTAGTGAAATATCCTCATACGATTACGAATTCGGAATTGGAAGAGATATTATTAAGTGGTGAAGAGTGTATTGTAGTAGATGTTCGTGAAGCGGCGGAATTCGCTTTTGGTCATATTCCAGCGGCTATTTCAGTTCCATTAGGCGAACTAGACAGTGCAGCATTAGCTCAGACGAAGCAAATATATGTTATTTGCCGAACTGGTAACCGTAGTGATGTAGCTTGCCAAATGTTGAAAGATAAAGGGTATTTAAATGTGACAAATGTCATTCCAGGTATGTTAGAGTGGCAAGGAAATGTGGGAAAATAAAATTTTTTAACTGAAAATATACCTATGGGGGTAGTGAGATGAACGTTAAACCGTTACAAGCAAAAGATGTTGCAGAGAAAGTTTTATTCGGAGAGTTATTTATTTTAGATGTTCGTAATGAGACGGATTATGAAGATTGGAAAATTGAAGGGAAACAAATTTCTTCTATAAATAAACCGTATTTTGATTTGTTAGATGGTGTAGATCATATTGTAAGTGAATTACCTAAAGATAAAGATGTTTTAGTAGTGTGTGCAAAAGAAGGGTCTTCTATATTTGTGGCAGAGCAATTAACAGAGGCTGGATTAGAAAATATTTATTATTTAGCTGGTGGTATGAAGGCATGGAGTGAATATGTAAAGCCTATAAAAGTTGGAGATTTAAAAAATGGCGGGAGTATATATCAATTTAACCGCCTTGGAAAAGGCTGTTTATCTTATATGGTCGTTTCCAACGGTGAAGCAGCAGTTATTGATGCAGTAAGAACAATTGAAGCATACGAAGAGTTTGCGAAAGAGCATGGCGTTACGATTACGAATGTAATGGATACACATTTACATGCAGACCACATTTCTGGAGGACGTAAGTTAGCGGAAAAAGTAGATGGTACGTATTGGTTACCGCCAAAAGATGCGGAGGAAGTTGTTTTCTCATATAAACCGCTCGTTGAAGGATCTGTCATTACGGTGGGGGGGACTAAAATTGAAATTGATGCATTATACTCACCCGGGCATACGATTGGAAGTACATCATTTATTGTAGATGATTCCTATTTATTATCAGGCGATATTTTATTTGTAGATTCAATCGGGCGTCCAGATCTTGCTGGAAAGGCTGAGGATTGGGTGAGTGATTTACGAGAAACTCTATATAACCGATATAAAGTATTATCTCAACAATTGATTGTGTTACCAGCTCATTATTCAAAAATAAGTGAAATGGATGAGAATGGTGTTGTGAGCGCAAAGTTAAAAGATTTATTTACGTATAATGCAGGACTAAATATTGAGAGTGAGGGAGAGTTTCGTAAAGCTGTAACGGAGAACTTACCACCTCAGCCGAATGCTTACGAAGAAATTCGTCAAACGAATATGGGGAAGATTCATCCGAGTGTAGATGAAGAGCGTGAAATGGAGATTGGTCCAAATCGTTGTGCAGTTCACGAATAAGAAATAAATAAAAAATGGAGGAATAGATGATGGATGTAAAACAAGTATTAGATGCGACAGGTTTAGCATGTCCGATGCCGATTGTAAGAACGAAGAAGGCGATGGATACTTTACAAACTGGAGAAGTGTTAGAAGTACATGTAACGGATAAAGGGTCAGTTAAGGATATTCCAGCGTGGGCAAATAAAAGTGGTCATGACATCGTAAAGCATGTAGAAGAAGCTGATATGCTGAAGTTTTGGATTAAGAAGGCGTAGCATGTTTATAAATGTAGAGAGGTTGGTTATATGAATACAATATTAAGTACGCTCTTCATTGTACTTGCTGCAGTGTTTGTTATTTCACGTTTTTTACCGGTAAAAGATGTTCAAAATATAAGTGGAAAAGAATTAAAGAGTATAGCGGGGAAAAAGGAGAAACAATTTATCGATGTTCGCACAGTAGGTGAATATAGAGGAAATCATATGAAAGGGTTTAAGAATATCCCGTTAAATGAGTTAGTTAGTAAAGCAAATCAGTTAGATAAAAATAAGGAAGTAATCGTTATTTGTCAGAGCGGGATGAGAAGTAAGCAAGCAGCAAAAGTATTAAAGAAATTAGGGTTTCAGCAAGTTATCAATGTTTCAGGTGGTATGAATGGTTTGTGAGGAGGGAATTTAAAATGAAAGAAATGACAGTAAAAGAATTAGAAGAAAAATTGTTACGTAAAGAAGCAGTAAATATTGTAGACGTACGTGAAGTAGAAGAAATAGCCGAGGGGAAAATTCCAGAAGCAAGTAACATTCCACTAGGACTATTAGAGTTTCGAATGCATGAGTTGGATAAAAACAAAGAATATATTATCGTTTGTCGTTCTGGCGGAAGAAGTGCACGAGCAGTTCAGTTTTTAGAGAGCTACGGTTTTCAAGCAATCAATATGGTAGGTGGTATGTTAGCGTGGGAAGGTAAAATCGTATAGTACAGAGATAAATGATTTGAGCCTTTTTACAAATGATAAAATACCCCTATAGGTAATCGGAGGGAGAACAACATGGAACAACAGAAGAAAACAACAATCGTTTTATTTAGCGGAGATTATGATAAAGCGATGGCTGCTTATATTATTGCAAATGGTGCAGCGGCGTATGATCAAAAGGTAACTATTTTTCATACTTTTTGGGGATTAAATGCTTTAAGGAAAGATGAGCATGTGAAGGTGAAGAAAACTTTCATAGAAAAAGTATTTGGAAAAATGATGCCGCGTGGTGCAGACAAGATGGGATTATCGAAAATGAATTTTGCGGGTATGGGACCAAAGATGATTAAAGGTATTATGAAAAAACATAATGCTATGTCTTTACCAGATTTAATCGATTTGGCGAAAGAACAGGGGATTAAACTTGTAGCTTGTCAAATGACAGTAGATTTATTAGGGTTAAAAGAGGAAGAGATTATGGAAGGGGTAGAGTTTGCAGGAGTAGGAGCTTATTTAGCAGATGCTTCGGATGGGAATGTAAACTTATTCATTTAGTTCACCTTCTTTTTAGAAGGGAGGGGATGTAAGATGAGTTTAGTCGTATTACTTTTTATAATTGGGTTTATAGGATCGTTTATATCAGGAATGGTTGGAATTGGCGGTGCGATTATTAATTATCCAATGATCCTATATATTCCTGTATTGCTAGGATTTACTAGTTATACGTCACATGAAGTAAGTGGTATTACAGCGGTTCAAGTATTCTTTGCAACTTTTGCAGGGGCATGGGCCTATCGGAAAAGTAATGATATGGATAAAACGCTAGTTGTTTATATGGGAGCAAGTATATTAATAGGAAGTTTCATAGGGAGTTTTGGTGCTAACGTATTAGCGGAACATACGGTCAATGTTGTTTATGCAGCGTTAGCAACAATAGCTGCTATTATGATGTTCGTACCGAAACGAAATAATAGTGGTGAAGTGACATATAATAAATGGTTAGCAAGCTTGTTAGCGTTTATTGTAGGAGGCGCATCAGGCATTATAGGTGCTGGAGGTTCTTTCTTATTAGTTCCTATTATGCTAGTTATTTTAAAATTGCCGATACGTACAACAATAGCAACATCTATCACTATTACGTTTATTTCCTCAATAGGGATTACGACTGGAAAAGTGATAACTGGGCAAGTAGTTGTAATTCCAGCTCTTATTATTGCGATTGCAAGTATCTTTGCTGCGCCGCTTGGAGCTCAAGTTGGGAAGAGGATCAATCAAAAAGCATTGCAATATATGTTATCGATTTTGATTGTAGGCACTGCTGTTAAGATGTGGATTGATATGTTATCGAAATAAAAGGATGGCGCTGCTTGCAGCCCATCCTTTTATTTATGCCCAAATAACTTTCATTAAGTTTTTATATTCGTCATTTGCTAATTTATATAGCATTCTCGTATGTTCAAAGACAAGTGCTGGATTGAAATTTGGTTCTGAGAATGCAAGTGATGCTGAAATATCAATTGCATTTTGCTTATTTAACGTGAATTTTGCAAATCGGTAAGATGTGTTTAATTCATTGATGACATGCAAAATATCATTTGTTGATGTTGCATCAGGTACGTGAGCAACATTGAAGCAGTATATATCCACAGTAGGATGTTCGTTTTGGAATGCAGCGATAAGTTGAATTTTTGCGCCAGCTTCGGTCTCTAATCCTACCGAAAAATGAACAGAACCGTCATTTTCATCTATATTTTCTTCCATGTATATATCGTTGGATTTTAAGTAGTCTTTAAAATCTGAGATGTTATGTTTTACTGCAGCTTTCATATGTATGAGCCCCCTGATAATTGGAATAGATTGCTACTATTTATTATAATTTAAAAATATTAAAAAAGATAGTTAGAAAGTTCTGATTTTTAATTCCGAAGAAATAAAAAGAAGCAGTACTCTACCTCCATAGAGAACTGCTTCTTTTTTATTCATTGTCGTTAGATGATGTTTCTGTATCTTCACTGCTATTTTTATTCTTATTTTTAGATTCATTGTTACTTGATTCACGTTCACTTGAATTTTCCGACTTAGATTCTTTTGTTTTCTCTGTGCTTGTTTTCTTTGAATCAGAGTCTGTTTTTGTATATGCAGGTAATCCAAGGTGAGTACGAAGTTCGTTTGTAACAGTTGCTAATTCTTTTTTATCTGGATTGTAGTAATATGTTCGGCCGCCACCAGCAGATTTGCTACATGTATCGTCACCTTTTTCCATATAGCAGTCTTCACCTTGAATTTGTAATTTCTCAATTTCCGAATCCGATCCGTACTTATAGAATGAAAGCATATCATCGAATGTTAAGTTCGTAACGAATTGGCCGTTAATATCATCAATGATGTTACCAACTTTTGTTACAGATCCAACGCTTGTTAGTTTCTTTAAAATAGCTTCAATAACGAGCTGTTGGCGTTGGCCACGCATTGCATCACTATCGATGTGGCGCGTTCTAGCAAGGGCAAGAGCTTCTTCACTATTTAGCTTTTGAACACCTTTCTTCAGGTGAATCGCATCAGCAGTATCATTACTATCTTGTTCAGTAAATTCAACTGGTACATCGACTTCAATACCACCTAAATCGTCGACAATTTTCATAAATGACTTGAAGTTAAACTTTACAAAGTAATCAACGGGAACATTCATTAATTTTTCAACTGCATCAATGCTTGCTTGGGGTCCACCATCTTTTCCGTTTTTAGTAGAACCGTATGCATGAGCGTGTGTAATTTTATCTTTTTTCTTTTCCACTGGGATATAAGTATATGTATCTCGTGGAATGCTTAATAGTTTTACAGTTTTGCTATCTTTATTAAACGTTGCAAGTAATAGTGCATCCGTTCTTATAGCTTCACCATATTCTTTCCCGCGGACATCGCTTTCATCAACACCCATGACTAAGACAGAGACGTTATTTGCGATAGGTTTTACAGCTTTATCACGTAAATCAGATTTATCACCGCGTGCTAAATCGTGTGCGGCATTTCGAACAGCAGAAGATGCTTTATTTACTAAAAACCAAGTATAACCGCCACCTATTATTAAAAAGAATAGAATAACGCTTATAATAATTTTTGTTTTTTTCTTACCTTTTTTCGGTTTACTGCGTGTATTTTCTTGCAAAGATGGGTTTTGCTCCATTTCTTGTACTCCTTCATTTGAATTGAAATACGACACTCATATCCACTTATTATAATGAAATTTGACGAAAAAAAACATTACAAATCATTTACATTTCGTAAAAATTCAATATATTTATAAAAAGTCAGATTTTTTATATTTTATTTTTGAGATGTAGAATAAGTATAAGTTGTTTTAGTAGAAATGAAAATATGTATTGTGAGAAAGTAATAGAGAAGTAAGATTTGTTGAAATATAGCCAAGAAGAAATGAGTAGGTTTACTTATTTCTTCTATATAATAAAGAAGAAATTTACGGATAAAGGAGCGAGCATAATGAATCATACATCATTCCGAGCAATCGTTGTGAACGAAACAGAAAGTAAGCAGTTTGTAAGAAACGTTGTAGAGAGAGAAGTAAGTAGTTTACCTGAGGGAGACGTATTAATACAGGTTCATTATTCTTCATTAAATTATAAAGATGCTCTTTCAGCCACGGGTAATAAAGGTGTTACGAGAACATATCCTCATACGCCAGGGATTGATGCAGCAGGAATGGTTGTGAGTAGTGCAGATGAAGCCGTTAAGGTAGGAGACCAAGTCATCGTAACGGGTTATGATTTAGGTATGAATACTTCTGGTGGTTTCGGAGAATATATTCGCGTGCCAGCATCTTGGATCATCCCTTTACCAGAGGGAATGTCATTAAAGGAAAGTATGATGTACGGGACAGCAGGTTTTACAGCTGCTTTATCAGTATATAAGCTTATTGGAGCAGGCATAACGTCTAGTATGGGAGATGTTTTAGTAACGGGTGCAACAGGCGGCGTAGGGAGTGTAGCTGTTAGTATTTTAAGTAAGCTAGGATTTAACGTAGTAGGAGCGACAGGGAAAATGGAAGAGGAAGAGATGCTACTACGTCTAGGAGCGAAACAAGTGATTCATCGTACGGAATTGTATGATGAATCAGGAAGGCCAATGTTAAAAGGGATATACGCTGGAGTTATCGATACTGTAGGTGGACATATGCTAGAAACAGCTTTAAAAACGGTAAAGTATGGTGGTTGTGTAACAACATGCGGTAATGTGGCAGGGCAGGAATTACAAACAACGGTATATCCGTTTATTTTGCGAGGCATAAGTCTTTTAGGAATAGATTCTGTGCAATGCCCAGTGGATGTGAGAAGAGATGTGTGGACGCTCTTAGCAAGTGAATGGGAAAATAATGAGTTACTATCTTATACAGAAGAATGTACATTGGAAGAGTTAGATGAAAAGTTTACACTTATATTGCAAGGAAAGTTAAAAGGAAGAACGGTTGTAAATATGAAATAAGAAAAGAGACGCTTAAGTTAGCGTCTCTTTTCTATTATAATGATTGTTTTAAATTGATTTTACCTTGTTCACCTAAAACACCATCAGCAATATTTACAGCGTGATCACCGATACGCTCTAAGTTACTTACCATATCAACGAAGATGATACTTGCATCACCTGAACAGCTACGTTCGTTTAGACGTAATACGTGACGTTTACGAAGAACACGTTCCATTTGGTCGATTTTACGTTCTTTTGCAATAACAGTTTGTGCTAGTTCAGTATCGAAGTTTGTTAAAGCTTCGACTGCGTCTTGTAATGTTGAAATCGTTAATTCAAGCATTTCATTTAGTTCAGCTAGTGCTTCGTCTGATAGTGAAACGCGGTTTGAAATTTGGAAATCTACAAGTTCTACTAGGTTTTCTACATGATCACCAACACGTTCAATATCTCCAACAACACCAGCTAAAACGGAGTGTTTTTCAGAGTCTGAAGGTGAAAGCGGCTTTTCTGATAGTAAAACTAAATACTCGGTAATTTTTTTATCTAAATTGTTAATAGCTCCTTCTAATTGAGTAGCCATGTTTTCGTGCTTTTTGTCTTGTGTATTTAAATATTGATTCGCTTCTTTTAAGCCGTGTAATGAAAATTCAGCCATACGCACAACCTCTTTTTGAGCTTCAGTTAAAGCAATAGCTGGAGATTGCTCAATAAAGATTGGATTTAAATGTTGTGGTTTGAAGTTAATAGATGAATCTTCACCACGAATGATTTTTGTTACGATCCATGCTAATACTGCAATAAATGGGAACTGAATGATTGTATTTGTTACGTTAAATGTTCCATGTGCAAATGCAATTGTCATTTCTGGATTTAAGTTTAATGACGTTTGGAAATATTGGATTAAACTTGTAAATGGTACTAATAAAATTGTAAAGATAATGGTACCGATAATATTAAAGATAACGTGAACTAATGCTGCACGTCTTGCGGCAATTGAAGTACCGATTGCTGCTAATACTGCTGTAATTGTTGTACCGATGTTATCACCGAACAATACAGGAAGAGAAGCTTGTAAATCAATAGCACCTTGACCGAATAGTTCTTGTAAAATACCGATTGTTGCGCTTGAGCTTTGTACAATTAAAGTGAACACTGTACCGACAATAATTCCTAAAATTGGATTGTCACTCATGCTAACCATTAACTCTTGGAATGACTCTAAAGAGCGAAGAGGTTTCATACCTGCGCTCATTAATTCTAAACCGAAGAATAACATACCAAAACCGAATACAACTTGACCTACAGAATGTACTTTTTTATTTTTAAAGAAGAATAGTAAAATCGCTCCAACTGCCATAACTGGGAGCGCATATTCTCCGATTTTAATTCCGATAATAAATGCAGTAACTGTCGTTCCGATATTCGCACCCATAATAACACCGATTGCTTGTCTTAATGTCATAAATCCGGCACTTACAAGTCCGACTGTTAAAGCGGTTGTTCCTGAACTTGATTGGATTAATACAGTAACTAACATACCTGCTAGTACACCCATAAGTGGGTTTGTTGTAAAGCGATCTAAAATATCGCGAAGACGATCTCCAGCTGCTTGTTGCAGTCCATCGCCCATGTATTTAATACCGAATAAGAAAATACCTAATCCACCAATGAACTGGAAGATCATATCTTGAATATTGTATTCCACGCATTCCACTCCTTAAATTTCATGTACGATGTAATTATTAACTAAACCTTGAGGCACTGTAAACGGTTTATCAGTAAAATTTACACTAAATTTACAAAGTGATAAAAAGTTTACAAACCTTTAAAGAAACACCTGGATTTAATTGGCTTTTTAGATGATATATCTAATTGGTTTGTAAAGAAGTCACATTTGTCACACTATTTATTGATAGTAAAAATAGGTGAAGGGAAACTACCCAACTGGGTATGCGGATTGGAATTTTATTTTGTTATGATGATGGTTCTTTGCATATTTTTTGATTAAAGTTAGAAAAATATGTAGGGAAACGGGGGAGGTTTGAAATGGATTTATTTAATGAAAGTAAAAAACGATTAAATTGTTTTAAACTGTTTTCTTTTGAGGTGCTCGCAACAATAAAAAAGAGCAATTCGCATATGAATTTGCTCTGCTTTTTTATGTTAAAAACTTTCGGTTCCTTGCATTTTAACAATTATGCAAAGTGTTTTTTCTTTATTTAGAATCGTCATTATGCTCCATAGTTATGACGACATTTCCCCTCTTATGTCCTTTTTCAACATATATGTGAGCTTCAATAATTTCCTCAAAATTGTATTGCCTATCAATGACCACTTTTATTTTACCGTCCTCAACAAGTTCTTTAAGGAAATTTAATGCTTCGGAAGTTTCAGGTGCGTTTTGACTTAATATGAGTTTCACGCGACTTGTCAATTTAGTCCAGAACATTTGAGCACTTGGTAACGGTTCAACAATATTTATATAGGTACCATCTTCCTTTAACATTTTAATACACTCTGAAAAGGAGCTCCTGTTTACCGCTTCAAAGATAACATCATAAGTTTCGTCTGTAGTAGAAAAATTTTTTGTGGTGTAATCAATTACTTCGTCAGCTCCTAGAGATTTGACCAATTCTAAATTGGAGCTACTGCACACACCTGTAACTGTTGCGCCGAAATACTTGGAAATTTGTACTGCATAACTTCCGACACTTCCAGAAGCTCCGTAAATAAGAATGTTTTGACCGCTTCGAACATTAGCTTTCCTCAGGAAAAATAAGGCTGTACGTGCCCCGATTGGAATGGCCGCGGCTTCTTCATAGGTTATATTGGAGGGTTTCATACATACTGGTCCATCTTCGGCTATACAAATGTACTCAGCATAAGAACCGAAATTTGCTTGGGTAGCAGCAAAAACTTGATCTCCTATTTTAAAACGAGTAACGTCTTTTCCTACTGATTCAACTTCACCGGCCAATTCCATTCCAAGTATTTGTTTTTTCGGTTGCTTAAAGCCAAGGGCAATGCGAGCAGGTAGCCAAACAGAAGAGGGAACTGTAAAACTTCTTGAGCGAATATCTCCTGCTGTTACGGTTGTCGCTTTTATTTTTACTAGTATTTCATTGTCCTTAGGAGCAGGTTTTTCTATCTCTTTCAGTTGAAGAACGTCGGGGAGACCGTATTCTGTATATACTATTGCTTTCATTAATATTTCCTCCAATTCGTTCTATATGTTAATATCATACGAACAACATGAATAAATAGAACAGTGGTTCACCTTTCAATACAATGCAAAAAGCAGTGTGATTTTTGGAGAATCCACTGCCTTTTGCATTTTTTTATATATGATGTTTTAGTTTAATTACTTTGAAATAGAACGATTTAACACTATCCAACGGCTTTTTCGTTTGTTTTATCGTTCTGCTTTTGCTTCCGTAAGCTTGTAATGTAAATGAACAGAAAAGCAATAAGTAATAGAGAAGAATAACGGTATACAGTCGCATAGTTTGTAAAATGTGCAATGAATCCAAAAATAATTGCGCCAGCACCAATTCCAAGGTCAAACGCTGAGAAGAATGTAGCTGTTGCGACTCCTCGTCGGTGCGGTGCTACTCGGTCGATCATCCATGCTTGTAATGCCGGTTGAATCGCTCCAAAGCCACTTCCGTAGCATGCTGCTGCAATAATTAAACTCGGAATGGTAGTTGTATACGATAGTAAAATAATACCTGTAAACGTAATAATAACTCCTGGAATAATAACGAATGCATGGCCTTTCGCATCGTATAATTTTCCAGAAAACGGACGAGTGACAGCAATTGCTAGAGCATTAAATAAGAAGAAAAGGCTTATATCAGCAATTCCGACTTCCGTAGCAAATAATGTAATAAAGCTCCCGATTCCACCGTACATTAATGTAATACATAATATTAATAATGAAGGAAGTAAAGCTTTGCGCTCAATAAATCCATCGAGAAAAGTACCAGATGTATGCTGTGGTGGTTGCGGCGATTTTTTGATTTGAAGTAGTTTCGTTAATATTAATGAAACAATTGTACATGAAAGTGCACATAAAAAAAGAATCGTGAAGTTATATGTTTGCATAAGCCAAATTCCGATAAGTGGACCGAGCGCCATTGCAATCGTTCCGGAAAGACCGAAATATCCCATGCCTTCACCGCGGCGAGCTTGCGGAATTAAATCTGAAACGACAGTTCCATATGTAGTCGTTGTAATACCAAAACCAGCTCCGTGTAAAATTCGAACGGCAAGTAATAGGAAGATGGTTGAAGCGAAAAGATAACTACCCATAGCGAGTAAACAAATAGCAGTACCGATCATTAAAATGATTTTTTTATTAAATTTTTGCAAGGCATTTCCAGTTAGCGGTCGAACAAAAAGTGCCGCCACGGTAAACATGCCTACAACAAATCCGATATTGGAACTTGTGCCGCCAATTTCTTTCACATAAACAGGTAAAGTAGGAATTAACATTTGAAACCCTAAAAACATACATAAGTTTGCAAAAATTAAAGCGACAAACTCTTTCTTCCATAACGATTCTCGTTTTACGAGTATTGCTTCTCCCATATATTCATCCCCTATATAAAAGTTTTCTCTGTTCTTTCGAGTATATGTATTGGTCAATGTAACAGTCAAGGAAGGTGCCTTGAAAACGTATAACAATTTTCGAGGTGAAAAAACTGACAAATTTGTGTAAAAGCTACACAACTATGAAAAAAAGTTGTAAAGTATAGATGTATAGACTTGTAGTTGTTATAAATGATAGAAATTGTGTTTCCTTTAAAGAAAGCGGATTCAAAAAGTAGTGAATGAGAAGGGGATATATACTTTTTCACTACATATATTTGAAAAGGTTTACAAAACAATGAAGAAAGAGGCGTGTACATATGAGACGATTAGGTATTTCTATTTATCCAGAACATTCAACGGTAGAGAAAGATAAGGAATATTTAACATTAGCAAGTAAATACGGATTTACTCGTGTATTCACATGCTTATTGTCTGTAGATGGAGAAAAAGAGAAAATTATAGAAGAGTTTAAAGAAACAATCTCTCATGCAAATGCATTAGGGTTCCAAGTATTAGTTGATATTAGTCCGTCTGTCTTTACACAATTAGGTATTTCATATAATGATTTATCGTTCTTCCATGATCTAGGAGCGTACGGTATTCGTTTAGATGTCGGTTTCTCTGGTTTAGAAGAATCGATTATGACTTACAATCCATACGGCTTAAAAATTGAAATTAATATGAGTAACGGTACGAAATATGTAGATAACATTATGAGCCATAGACCAAACCGTGAAAATTTAATTGGTTGCCATAATTTTTATCCGCATCGTTATTCAGGATTATCATACGATCATTTCATTACATGCTCGAAACAATTTAAAGATTACGGTATGAGAACGGCTGCGTTTATTTCATCCTTTGATGCAACGTACGGACCTTGGCCAGTAACGGAAGGCTTATGTACGTTAGAGCAGCATCGTGAATTACCGATGACAACACAAGCGAAGCATTTATTTGCGACAGAATTAATTGATGATGTTATTATCGCGAACGCGTATGCATCAGAAGAAGAATTACAAGCACTAGGTGCATTAAATAAAGAGAAACAAACATTTGATATAGCGTTATATGATACAACAACAGAATTAGAAAAAATTATCGTATTAGACGAGCCTCATTTTTACCGCGGAGATGTATCTGAATATATGATTCGCTCGACACAAAGTCGTGTGAAATATAAGAAAGAAGAGTTCAAACCGCATAATACACGCGAAATTAAACGCGGTGATCTTTTAATTGATAATGAACAGTATGGTCAATATAAAGGTGAATTACAAATTGCTTTAAAAGATATGGTGAATACAGGAAAAACAAATGTAGTTGGCCGAATTGTGGAAGAAGAAATTTTCTTATTAGATTATTTACAAGCATGGGATAAATTCGGATTTACATTAAAGAAATAGATAAAATGAAAAAGGAAAAAACTACTGACCTCAGCAGCTTTTTCCTTTTTATATATAAATTGTGAGAGGAAGAGCTATGACAAAAGTGCATCAGCGATTAATTTCTATTTTAGAGGAGTTTTTAGAAGAGAAATCGATGTTAAATCGAGCTTTTTTAGCGAACCGTTTACATGTATCAACGAAGACGATTCAAAAAGATATAAAATTATTAAATGATATATTGGAAGAAAACGGAGCGAAAATTGAATCGCAAAGAGGGACTGGATACGAACTAGAAATTATACAAACGAAGAAGTTTGAAGAGTTTTGCGTGGGTCTATTTCAAAAACAGGCTGAAAAGATCCCAACTTCTTATGAAGAAAGGATAGCGTACATCCTGCAACGTATTGTAACGACAGAGGGATATGTGAAGCTTTCACAGTTAGCAGAGGAGATTTATGTGAGTAAATCGACTGTAAATTTAATTATGAAAGATGTTACAGATATATGTTGTCGTTATCAATTACAAATTGAAAAGAGACCGTATTATGGTATACGTATTGTGGGAGAGGAGTTTCATATTCGTTCTTGTTTATCACAATATGGTTTACCGCGTTATGACCATACTCCGTTTCATGAGCAATTTGAACAGAGGGATACATATTTATCGTTACCTCATATACCGCTTATCCGTTCGGTTATATTAAAGTATATCGAGGGAGGAACGATATATTTATCAGATATTGAAATTGATAATTTAGTCATTCATATTGCAATTGCATTAAGGCGTTGTGAAGATCAACATTATATGAAAGGACTAAATGCGGAGCAATCGGAACTTATCATAAAGAAAGAATATACAATTGCGAAACAGATTGTAGGGGATTTAGAGAAAGAGTTGCATCTTTCATTTCCAGAAGAAGAAGTTTTATATGTGACGATGCATTTATTAAGTACTGCTGTTACAGCGAAAGATCGTTATGAAAATGTGGAAGAGCTATTAGGGAAAGATCTATATGCATTCATGCAACATATTCTTTTTAAAGTAGCGGAAGAACGGAATCTTATTTTTTATTATGATGAAGAATTATTATTTGGATTTGGTGTTCATTTAAAAACGTTATTAAACCGTTTGAAGTATAAGTTAAATACGAGAAATCCTCTTTTGGCAGAAGTGAAAAAGAATTATCCGTATGCTTTTGAAATTGCGGTTCTCGTTGGAGATATAATTGGTGATTATACGGGAGAATCGATTCCGGAAAGTGAAATTGGTTATTTTGCGATTCACTTCGGGGGAGCGATGAGTCGTTTACAGGAACAGAATCAAAAGAAAAGATGTTTACTAGTTTGTGCGACTGGTCAAGGAAGCGCCCAGCTATTGAAATATAAAATTCTATCACAGTTCCGAGATAAATTAGAGATTGTAGGGATTACAGGTTATTATCAATTGAAAGTGGAAGACCTTTATAAAGATAAAATAGATTGTATTATTAGTACGATTCATATACCGAGTGGTTTGCCTGTTCCTGTTATAAAAGTGAACTCAATATTTGATGATAAAGAGATTAAGTCGATCGGTCAGCAGTTGTTTACGCATGTGAATACTAGTGTGCAGCAGTATATAAAGGAAGATTTAATCTTTTTAAATCATAGTGCTTCTACGAAGGAAGAGGTTATCCAGTTTTTATGTGAGAAAGCAGCTGAGAAAAACTATGTACCAGAAAACTTTTATGATTCTGTTATGGAAAGAGAAAATACATCTCCGACAGCGGTTGGGAATTTAGTTGCGATTCCTCATCCGATGCAGTTATTAAGTGAGAAAACATTTTTGATGTTTTGTACACTTGATAAGTCCGTTGACTGGGGAGATAAAAAAGTACAAGTTATTATTTTATTTAGTGTAAAACGTAATAATAATGAAGATTTACAGCGGCTTTATGATTTTTTATATGATATTATGTCTAGTCAAAGTGCGATAGAGAAATTAACTCATGCTAAAGGAATTGAAGATTTCCAAGAGATATTACTATCTATATAAGAAAAGTATATAAAAACTTCCGTTACACAACGGAAGTTTTTTATGTTTAATTGTATGCGTTTTCATAATAAGATAACAATATAGAAAAAAGATAGCTTGGGGGAATTTAAAATGACTGATATGCAAACTCCATTTGCGTTAATTTTACATGGTGGCAATGCGAGAAGCGCGGCGCTTGAAGCAATTGCTTTTGCAAGACAAGGAGATTTTGAGAATGCGAGTGAAAAGATGACACTTGCTAGTGAAGAGATTTCAGCAGCTCATCGCATTCAAACAGACTTAATTCAAGAAGAAGCAAGAGGAAATCATGCAGAAATCAGTTTACTGTTAGTGCATGCACAAGATCATTTAATGAATGCAATTACAGTGAAAGAACTTGCTGAAGAATTTATCACTCTTCATAAACGAGTAGAAGAGAAAGTGACAGTATAACATGTACATTTTATTATGTTGTGCAGCGGGCATGTCAACGAGTATGGTTGTAAGAAAAATGCAAGAAGAGGCAAAGAAACAAGGGAAGGATTATAAAATTAAAGCAGTTGATTCAGAACTTGTGAAACTGGAGATAAAAAATGCTGATGTAGTTTTAATTGGACCACAAGTGAAGTATTTGTTTCCAGCTGTACAGTTTCTTGCGAATTCATATGATATACCGGTTGCAATAATAGAACAACGAGATTATGGCATGTGTGACGGTTTAAAAGTATTGAAACAAGCAGAACAATTAGTTTTAGCATAATTATATTTTTTTAAATATAAACATTATAATGTTATAACTTTTTGTTCTTGCATAGTAAAGAGAAAGAGGAGGGGTATTGATGAATGGTTTTATGAGTTTTATGGAACAAAAGATTATGCCAACAACGCAAAAGATTGCAGGACAACGACATTTATTAGCAATTCGAAACGGAGTTATTTCTACATTGCCGTTAACGATTGTCGGATCATTTTTCGTTATCTTTTTAAATTTACCAATTGATGCGTATATGGAGTGGATTGCGCCATTTCGCCATATTTTAGATATTCCATTCCGATTCACAGTAGGTTTAATGGCGTTATACGCAGCATTTGGGGTAGGAGCTTCACTCGCAAACTTTTATCAGCTCAATCAGTTAAGTGCAGGGTTGTTATCTGTACTCGCCTTTTTACTAGCATCAGTTGAACCAATTCAAATTACGAAAGCTGTACCAGGTGTTATTGATGCGGGAAGATATATTTCAGTAGGAACATTAAGTGCAACGTCTTTATTCGGCGCAATTGTTACAGCTTTAATTGCAGTAGAAATTTATCATTTTATGATTAAGCATAATATCTCGATTAAATTACCAGATAGTGTACCACCAGCAGTTGCAAACTCGTTTGCAGCATTAATTCCAACTTTAGTCGTTATTCTTTTATTCTGGGGTATTCGTTACGGTTTAAAATTTGATGTAAATACAACAATCACATATTTAATCGCACCACTAAAATCAGTATTAGTAGGAAATAATTTATTCGGCGGTTTATTAACAGTATTCTTAATCGTGTTCTTCTGGTCATTCGGTATACATGGCCCAGCCATTTTAGGACCAATTATTCGTCCGATGTGGGATTCAGCAATTCTTGAAAATATGGAAGTATTCACAGCTACAGGAAATGCACATCAATTACCAAACTTATTTACAGAGCAATTTATTCAATGGTTCGTATGGATCGGTGGATCAGGCTCAACGTTAGCTTTAGTTATTATGTTTATGTTCTCTAAATCTAAGTTCCTAAAAGAGTTAGGTAGATTATCATTCGTACCAGGTTTATTCAATATTAACGAACCGATTATTTTCGGGGCACCAATTGTAATGAACCCAATCTTAATTATTCCATTCGTTATTACACCGTTAGTGACAACGACAGTATCATATTTCGCAGTTGTTTCAGGTATGATTCCGCTCATGATGGCGAAATTGCCATTTACGATGTTAGCTCCAATTGCAGCGATTATTAGTACAGACTGGACAATTATGGCTGGTGTACTTGTACTTATTAACTTTGTTATCTCATTTGTTATTTACTATCCATTCTTCAAAATGTATGAAAAACAACAATTAGCAGGAGAGGAGAAAACAGAATGCTCGGAGCAATTATCATCTTAATTACATTTGTAGCGGGGCAGTGTATTGCACATTATTCAAAATGGGTACAAAGTAAATCTTTATTAGTTTTACTACTCGTATCAATTTTATTTATCGGTTGTTCAATGGGTGCTTATGTAATGTTGGGATTACAATCACCATACGTAATTATTGTACCAACGATTTTATGTGCAACATGTTTATCTGCAAAATATAGATTTACGAGCATGGCATTAATACAACGTGTGAAGGAGATGCAAAAGCATGGAGCGTAAATTAGGAATTTCACTTTATCCAGAGCATTCAACGAAAGAACAAGATATGGCATACATTTCGGCAGCGGCACGCCACGGTTTTTCAAGAATATTCACATGTCTATTATCTGTGAATCGTCCAAAAGAAGAAATTGTAGCTGAATTTAAAGAAATTATTAATCATGCAAAAGATAACAATATGGAAGTTATTTTAGATGTAGCTCCGGCAGTATTCGATCAACTTGGTATTAGCTATAGTGATCTATCATTCTTTGCAGAGTTAGGTGCAGACGGTATTCGTTTAGATTTAGGTTTTGACGGATTAACAGAAGCAAAAATGACGAATAATCCGTACGGCTTAAAAATTGAACTAAACGTAAGTAATGATATTGCATACTTAGAAAATATCCTTTCGCATCAGGCGAATAAACCAGCTTTAATTGGTTGTCATAACTTCTATCCGCAAAAGTTCACTGGTCTTCCGTATGATTATTTCATTCGCTGTAGTGAACGCTTTAAAAAGCATGGTATTCGCACGGCAGCATTTATTACGTCACATGCAGCTAATATCGGTCCATGGGATATTAATGACGGATTATGTACGCTAGAAGAGCATCGTAATTTACCGATTGAAGTACAAGCGAAACATTTATGGGCGACAGGGCTTATTGATGATGTGATTATCGGAAATGCTTATGCGAGTGAAGAAGAGTTAGAGAAACTAGGAAACTTAAATCGTTACATGTTACAGCTGAAAGTACACTTTGTAGAAGAAGCGACTGAAGTAGAAAAGAAAGCGACACTGCAAGAATTACACGTAAGACGCGGCGATATAACAGAATATATGGTACGTTCTACAGAAGTGCGTAAAAAGTATAAAGACTATGATTTCCCAGTGCGCGAAAGTGTATTACAGGAAAGAGGGCAAGTTGTAATTGGAAACAACTTATTTGGTAAGTATAAAGGCGAATTGCAAATCATTCTAAAAGAAATGCCGATAGATGAACGGAAAAATATTGTCGGTACAATTGCAGAAGAAGAGTTATTCTTACTAGATTATGTAGGAGCTTGGACGCAGTTTACTTGTGTGGAATAGGAAAGGGCAGGAGAGGATGCTATGGCATCCTCTTTTTTTGTTGAAATAGTAATCTATCGTATATAGAATGCAAAGAGATAGATTTAATTTGGACGGGAGAGAAGGAGATTGTCATCGCTCTTCGTTTTTTACATAAGTTTGTTAATCATGAAGAAGTTTTAAAGGCGTTTGATAAAGTATATAAAAACCGAGGGAACTTATTTATGTCAGAGTGAAAGTTGCTTCGGGATCATATTAGTTACTTTCAAGAGAAAGTTAGAATGCGAGAATCAAAAAAAGAGTCAGCCTCAATGAGACTGACTCTTTTTATACGAACTAGTTTAATACTTTCACTGTAACTGTTTTACGTCCCCAGTTACTAGATGTACCTTTATCAGGCATTAAAACGTCGATTTTATTTCCTTTAATAGCTCCACCAGTATCACCAGCGATTGCTACTCCGTAACCTTCAACCCATACTTTTGAACCTAATGGAATTACACTTGGGTCAACTGCAATAAGTTTCATATTTGGATTAGCTGTTAAGTTGTGACCTAAAGCTGATTTTACTTGGTCGCCTGCTTTATAACCATTTTCAAGTGGATCTGCTGTGTAAGCTGTTGCTACAACACGTAACTCACGAGAAGATGATGGTGCACTTGTTTCAGTTTCTTTTGCAACAGGTTGTTGTGTAGCAGGTTTTTGAGCTTTAGCCGCTTCACGAGCTTCAGCTGCCTCTTGAGCTTTAGCCGCTGCTTGAGCTTCAGCTGCTGCCTCGGCTTTAGCTGCTTCACGAGCTTTAGCTGCTTCTTGAGCTTTAGCCGCTGCTTGAGCTTCAGCTGCTGCCTCGGCTTTAGCTGCTTCACGAGCTTTAGCTGCTTCCTCGGCCTTAGCTTCTGCTTGAGCCTCAGCCTCTGCCTGAGCTTTAGCTTCTGCCTGAGCTTTAGCTGCTTCACGAGCTTTAGCCGCTTCTTGTGCTTTAGCTTCTGCTTGAGCCTCAGCTGCTTCACGAGCTTTAGTTGCTTCTTGTGCTTTAGCTTTTGCTTGAGTTTCAGCTACCTCACCGGCTTTAACTGCTTCACGAACTTTAGCTGTATCTTGAACTTTAGTTGTTTTTTCAACTTTAACTGCTGGCTGAACTTTAACTGGAGCTTTACCTGTCAAGTAAGGAACGTGAACATAAGCTGTTTTTCCGTTATATTCAAATTGAATCCAGTCATTTTGTACTTGGTGTGTTGTTTCAATTACATCATCTTGTTTCAATTTACCAAGAATTTCGGAGTCTGTGTTTGCACCAGCACGTACGTTTAATACGTTTGCTGTTACGTAGTAAGTGTCTTTTGTATAGTCAGCGCTAATGAAAGCTTCTTTACCGCTATTCAATTTCACTTTTGACCATCCGTTTTCTGTATGTAAAACATTTACTTTATATCCATCTAATAATTTTCCTACAACTTGTGATTCAGTAGTTGGGTTTTCTCGTACATTTAGTACATCAGTCGTTACGATTGTTTCTGCTTTAGCAGATGTTGTGAAAATCCCAAGACCAAAAACCGCTGCTGTTGCTATACCCATAAATTTTTTCATAATAGCCTCCATTGCATTTGTTTTCGTTGACCTCATTATAGCAACCATTATTTTCTTATTTGCGAAAAACATAAAATTACAAAGCTTTCGTAACGGGGCATTAATATTCTGTAACAATTCCATAAATATCCTGATATCGCTTCCTTGTTGTTTTTTGGCGTATTAGGGCATATGGAACACAAAATGAGTAGTATTTCAATTGCTGTAACATTAATAATATTACAGCAATGTTTCTTGTAGATATCTATATCGTTACAAAAGTAGTGCATTTTACTGTTTAAATGAAAAAATAGTTATGAAATAATAATCTTTTTAGACGTAAAAAGATATAAATGAGGTGAAATTTAATAAAATATCGATATAATTGTTACAAAATCAGTCGAAGTATGGAAAAAATTACGCCTTGATTTTCATCTGTTACATGGTATTTTTGCAATAATAGAATTTGATAATAGCCTTAGTACCTATAAATAATGAAGCGCATTAGAATGATAGTTGTAACGTGAAACATATATAATAGAAGAAACACGATTTAATAGGTAAATAAAAAACGCAGGAGTGTAAACTCCTACGTTTTTGTTTATTCATATCGTAAACATTCAATTGGATCCAGTTTTGCAGCTTTGTTAGCTGGAAGTAAACCGAATATAATACCGATTAACATTGAAATACCTACTGCAAGAAGTCCAAGTTCTTTTGAGACAACGAGTGGCCACCCAGCAAAGATTGAGACGATCCAAGCGAAGAAAATACCGAGCATGAATCCGATGAAACCACCAAGTCCTGTTAAAATACAAGATTCGATTAAGAATTGTGTTAATACTTTACCACGTGTTGCACCAAGAGCTTTACGAATACCAATCTCTCGTGTACGTTCTGTTACAGATACGAGCATGATGTTCATTACACCGATACCACCAACAAGTAAGGAGATAGCAGCAATACCACCGAATACCATTTTCATCATACCGATTGATTCGTCTAGTTGTTTCGTAAATTCACCTAAGTCTTGTGCTTCGAATTTGTGCTCAAATTTAGGAGCTTTCATTTCGTTTAAAACAGAAACAGCTTGTTTTTCTACACTCTTACGTTCAGTCGGAGAGGTCATTGTTAATCTTACAGAGTCATACTCATTTACTCCTGAAATGACAGGCGCGTTTTCAAGTGATGTATAACCTTCAGGCATAGGCATTCCAAAGTCGTTTTTCGTTTCGTATACACCGACTATTTTATACGGCTTTCCTTTTATATCTGTGTATTGATTTGATTCCCAACCACTACTAAATAATTTGTTGAAAGCTTCTTCATTTAATATAACAGCAGGGATTGCTTGGTTTAGTTCACTGTCATTTAATTCACGACCGTGAACTAATTTTATTTTCGAATCTGTCATAAAGGCGCCTGTTCCACCTTTTAAATCAAGATTTACATCTTTTGAACCAGCAGATGCTTTTACTTTCATACTTACGTCTGGATACACATCTTTTACGCCTGGTATAGTTTGCAGACGTTTTAGCATATCAGGTGTGATTTTGGCACTATCTGTTCCGTAATCAGGATTGTTGTAGTAAATCGTTACTTCGTTATCTTTTCCTTGGCCTAATTCTTTTTTAAACTTTGCGTTTGTACCATCACCCATTGAAATGATAGTAATAATGGCACTAATACCGATAATAATACCTAACATCGTTAAGATGGAACGCATTTTATGAGCAAAGATAGAGGAAAGGGCCATGCGTATATTTTCACTCGTATTCAAAATCAACCTCTCCAATCTTGGACGATATTTCCGTCACGAATTACAATTTGACGTGCTGCAGCTTCTCCGATTTCACGGTCATGGGTAATCATAATGATTGTTGAGCCTTGTTTATTTAATTCGTAAAAGAGATCCATAATTTGTGTACTTGTTTTCGTATCAAGTGCTCCCGTCGGTTCATCGGCTAAAATGAATTTTGGGTTATTTACGATTGCACGTGCAACAGCGACACGCTGCTTTTGTCCACCTGATAATTCATTCGGTAAGTGAGTAGCGCGATCAGCTAAACCGACTTTTGTTAAAGCAGCTAATGAGCGCTCACGTCTTTCCTTTTTATCGACTCCAGCGTAAATAAGAGGTAGCTCTACATTTTGAAGTGCTGTAAGTCTCGGTAATAACATGAAGTTTTGGAATACGAATCCGATTTCTTTATTACGAACATGTGCAAGTTCTGTTTCAGACATGTTTGAAATGTTTTGTCCAGCTAGTTCGTACGTACCTGTCGTCGGTTTATCTAAGCAACCGATAATGTTCATTAATGTTGATTTACCAGAACCAGAAGGTCCCATAATAGAAGTGAATTCTCCTTGGTTCAGTGTTACGTCAATTCCGTGTAATATTTGAACGGATTCTGCACCATTTTGGAAGGATTTCGTGATGCCTTTTAAGTTAATCACTGGGCGACAACCTCCATACCATCTTTTAAGTCTTTTTCAGGTTTAGAGATAATTTCCTCTCCTTTTTTCACTCCAGAAACTTTTGCTTCGCTATCAGTCTCGAATTCAACAGTAACTGCTTGTTCTTTCGCTTTACCGTCTTTTACAACGAAGACAACATTTTTGTCACCTTTTTTCACGATACTGCTTTTCGGAACAATTGTACCAGTTGCTTCGCCAGATTTACTTGTTACGTAAACGTGGAAGCCGTTTTGTAGTTCGTCACTATTATCTAAAGTGACAGTGAATTGATAGTTAGAAACAGTTTTATTTTCATCCATGCTCTTTAATGGTGTAGAACCGATTTCTGTTACTTTTCCTGTCCAAGTCTTACCAGCGACAGTTTTTGATGAAACAGTTACTTCTTGCCCAACTTTCATACTAGCAAGCTCATATTCAGAAAGTTGACCTTTTACCTTAAATTGACCAGCGTGACGAAGAGTAATTCCGCTCATACCTGTTTTTTCGTCAGCAGTTTTCACGATATCATCAATTACGCCATCAGCAGGACTTGTTACAGAAAGTGTGTTTACTTTCTCTTTTGCTGCTTTAATCATTTCATCAGCTTTTTCAACTTCAAACTTTTTCATTTCAATTTGTGATTCTAATTGCCCAACTTCAACTTCTGATGCTTTTAATGCTTCAGCAGGAAGACCTGAATTTTTATCTTTTTGTAATTTTTGTTTCGCCGCATCAATTTGTTTTTGGAACAATGTTACTTCTTTTTGTGCGATTTTCTTTTGCATTTCTGCTTCTGTTATGCCTTGTTTCGCAGTAGGGTCATTATATTTAAAAAGGAGCTGGCCTTTTTTTACTTCATCCCCTTTTTTTACAGCTAATTCATACGTACCTTTTGTTGGATCAAATGAAATTGTTTCGATGCCGTTTGGAATGACTTCACCGCCAAATTTTTGCGCGTTTTCAATTTGTTTTTCTGTTACTTTATATCCGCTATATGCCATTGCTACTTCTGAACTACCGCCAGCAAATGCAAAATATGATCCAGCTGCAATACCGATTGCTACTACACTAGTAATTAACACTTTATTTTTCTTCTTCATCTATTTATCACCTTTTCGTTCGTTTTAGTATCTACATTCAGTATAGAAGAGGTGAAGAATCTGACAAATCGTTTTAGCTTACAATAACCTTACAGTTTTGTAAGGTATGAATATGTAAATGTAAGGTAGAGCTTGTCCTAGTGTAAGCAAATGAATTGACTCGTCGTTTCTTTCTTACAATAATATTGTATGAAAGAGAGGAGGAGGTAAGATGGAAGCTTATTTTAGTGCGCATCCATTAAAACCATTTATTCCATACTCAAGGCAACACGTCCTTATATTATTTATTATGTTGGTGGGGATATTTTTTCTGTATCAATACCAAGGTATATTACGGCAAAGTGAGTGGAATATAACGGTTCGATATGCGATTGCATTTTTATTTGTTGGGAGTGAAATTGGGCTCCATATGTGGGAATGGAAAGCGGGGATTTTTGAACTTGGCACTTCATTACCATTTGAGCTATGTACGATTAGTTTATTGTTAGCATCGATTATGATTGTAACGAAAAGTTACCGCATATATGAGATTGTATTTTTTACAGGGATTATCGGTGCATCACAAGCTATTTTAACGCCGAACGTGCAATATGCTTTTCCGCATTTTCGCTTTATAGAATTCTTCGTTGCACATGTATTACTCATTTGGGCACCACTCTTTATGACGTGGGTAGAAGGATATAGACCGACCTTGCAATCAATTAAGCGTACGATGATATTTTTAAACATAATAATTCCAATCGTTTCTTTTGTGAACTACAAAACAGGTGGCAATTATATGTTTTTAGCTCGTAAGCCAGAAACTGCTTCATTACTCGATATGTTAGGGCCACACCCTTACTATATTATTTCATTAGAAATAGCTGCGCTTATTGGATGTTTTATTTTGTATATGCCGTTTGCGAAAAGAGAAGGGCATGCGCATAAAGAATCACTAGGATCATAACCTAGTGATTTTTCTATATAAATATTTACAATTCAGAAAATTGAGAATAAAATTAAGAGGTAAATTATATAAAGAGAGAAGGGAAAACGTGGTCAAAAAAGTTTTTCTGAATGGGATGGAAGTGACGGTTCAATTTATTATTTCAATTTTGGGTATTATTTGTTTAGGGGCACTGCCAAAGTTATTTTACGGATTTGAGCTGCATGCATCACAGTACATAAAGAGTTTACAAGAAGTGTTTGTGAATTTAATGGATATCTCCAAATTTAAATATGTGGGAGATAAATTTTTATTTCCGCAGTTGTTTGTCCACTATAAAGAAACAATTGTTATATTTTTAGCTGCTTTTTTCATTTCATTATTTGTAGCATTTTGTATTGTTTATGTCATTATGAGTAGTTCACCGCGTATACAACATCGAATTAAATCATTTCTTATCTTCCTAGAATCTATTCCAGACATTTTACTTATTTTAGTATCGCAAATTTTAGTTGTATGGGTTTTTAAACAAACAGGCTTTTTACCTTTTCAAATTGCTTCAATTGGAGGCGAGTCGATTAGGGGGTTGCCAATATTGTGTTTGAGCATCCCGACTACGATTATGTTTGTAAAAATGGTCGTGCTTCGTTTTGAAAATGAACTAGAAAAAGATTATGTACTATTTGCTAAGGCGAAAGGGCTGGGGCGCTTTCATATTTTAAATCGTCATATTTTACGAAATGTGTTGCTTAGTACATTATTCTTTGCGAAAACGAATATCTTTTTTATGTTATCTAATTTATATATTATAGAATGGATTTTTAATACGGGTGGTATTTTTATGTTTTTGAAATCGTATTTCGGTATTAGAGTTGAGGTTTTCATCGTTAGTGTGCTGCTTATATATATTCCAATTTTTATTTTGTTTAAATTGTTTCATTATCTCATTCCGGCTGCGATGAAGGAGAGATTATAATATGTGGACGTATATAAAACGCGATAAAAGATTTTGGATAAGCATTGGGTTTCTTCTCATATTAGTTCTTTTGAGCATCGGAAATACGATATGGAATGATGGACATATTAGACAAGTTACATTGCAATATGATGCGGATGAAAATCCACAAGTACCACCGTTTTCACCTTCATTCCAATTTTTACTTGGGACAGACCGGAAAGGATACGACTTGTTACATTTAGTCATTGAAGGTGCGAAGTGGACAATTGGTATATCTATTTTAATTGCGGCACTTAGAATGGTGATAGGTGTGTTTTTCGGTGTCGTACTCGGAACATATGTAAAAAGAGGTTTTTCAAAAATTGAGGCATTTTTTGATAGTTTTACAGTTATTCCAACAGTTATGATTGCATATTTTTTTCTTCAATCTGCAAATGCATTTGGGAGTGGAGAGGAAACAACAACCTTTTTTGAAAGGGCTTCGTTTCAAGTTTTATTACTTGTAATGCTTGTGATGCCAGTTATTGCACTGTATGTTGCGAAGGAAGTCCGTAAGTTGAGAACCGAAGAATTTATTGAAGCTGCGTACATATTGGGTGGATCGAGAAGGCACATTGTTATAAAGCATATTTTCCCGCATCTCTATATGACGTTTATACTTGTATTTTTTCAGCAGTTTACGCAAACTCTTACTATTTTACTCCACTTAGGATTACTTGAAGTGTTCTTTGGTGGAACAGTTACGTTTGGTGGACATATAAAAGAGGTGGAATCTTATACACATGAATGGTCAGGTTTAATTGGAGTCTATTTTAGATCATTAACAGTGAATCCATGGATTCCTCTCGTTCCCATTACATTTTTTGGACTTACTATTTTTTCAGGAAATATGATTGTAAAAAGTATAGAAGAGGCGATGATGAAAGTAAGATTAGGGGGAGAGATAAAGAAGGACGCTATAGAAGAGGAACAATCTGCTGTGCAGTCAAAAGAAGAGTTATTTACTTTTAAACATACGATGTGAAAAGAAGCAAGCATGGATTTCATGCTTGCTTCTTTTCTTTATTTTGTAGAAACTTCACCTTCAGCTTCTGTTTGAGGAATATAGTATCCGATTATACCACCAATGATTGCTGGAATAATCCAACCGATTCCTAAGTTATAAAAAGGAATGGTGTGTACGATATTAGCGATAAAACTTGGTATCAATTCCACATTATCAAGTGCATGAATACAGCTAATAATGAATGCTGCGAGCATTGATCCGATGTAGACAGAAGGTTTACGTTTCGTATATTTATCAATAAATGATACGAAAATTAAAATGATTGTAATTGGATACAAAATGATTAATACAGGTAATGTAATTTTGATTAATAAGCTTAATCCTAAGTTTGAAATAACGAAGCTAAAGATACAAACGTATAGTACGAGTTTCTTATATGAAACATTTGTTAATACTGTTGCGAAATAGTTGGCGAATGCACTTACAACGCCAATTGCTGTCGTTAAACAAGCGGAGATAATGGCAATACTTAATAAAACATTACCGCTTGTCCCAAAGAATTGGTACATAACAGTAGCTAATAGTTGACCACCGTTCTCGAATTGTCCCAAGTTTCCGTTTGAAGCGCCGATATAACCGAGTAAGAAATAAACAATTGTTAAGAATAGGGCTGCAATGCTTCCACAAATAATTGTATATTTCGCAATCGATTTTTTCTCTTGTATACCGTTTTGGCGAATTGCATTTACAACAATTGTTGATAATACGAGAGCACCAATTGCATCTAACGTTAAAAATCCTTCAAGAAATCCTTTGAAAAATGGAATTTCTTTATAGTCACCAACAGGTTCTGCAAACGTTCCTGGTGAAAGAATCGCTTTTGTTGCCATAATTGCAATAATTCCAAGTAAAATGGGTGTTAATATTTTTCCGATATGATCTACTAATTTTGATGGATTTAATGATAAGAAGTAGACGACTGTAAAGAAAATCGCACTAAAGATTAACATAGAGTACCATTGGTCCGGGAAAAGTGGTGCAATCCCAATTTCGTAAGATACAGATCCAGTTCGTGGAATAACAAATAGTGGGCCGATTGAAAGATAAATAATGATAGCGAATATTGCTGCGAATTTTGGATGAACGCGGCTTGCTAAAGTGTTAAAACTACCACCGGCAAGGGCAACAGCGACGATAGCTAGTAAAGATAAACCGACGTCTGTAATAATAAATCCTGTAATGGAAATCCACATGTTTTCTCCGGATGAAAGACCGAGAAGGGGCGGGAAAATCATATTACCAGCACCGAAGAAAACTGCGAATAGTAATAAACTAATCGAAAGTATTTGCGCTGGTTTTAAAGTTGTACGCATATAAAGAAAATCCTCCTAATGAGTGTTTTTGTCGAAAATTCAAATAATTTGTCGAGTAACTGTTACTATTTTAAAGGTCTGATGACTAGAAAGCAATAGGGAATTTTGAAAATATTAAAAAATAATACATTAAATCGAATAAATATACTATTTATATCTTTAATAGGAAGGATTTAACTTTTAACGTAAAAAAACACATATCACTAGGATACGTGTTTTAAAAAAATATTTTTTTATCACGTTCTTCTTTTAAAATTTCAACTGCTTCTCGGAAACGTTGTGAATGAACAATTTCTCGTTCACGTAAGAAGCGTAGGCTGTCATTTATATCTGGATCATCTGATAAGTTAATGAGCCATTGATATGTTGCGCGTGCTTTTTCTTCAGCTGCGATATCCTCGTATAGATCGGCAATTGGATCACCTTTAGCCTGTATATAGGTTGCAGTAAATGGAACACCAGCAGCATTATGGTAATGAAGTGCACTATCATGATCAACATAATGAGGATCAAGTCCAGCGGCTTTCATTTGTTCAGGAGTTGCATCTTTCGTTAGTTTATAAACCATCGTAGCAATCATTTCAAGGTGAGCAAATTCTTCTGTACCAATATCAGTAAGTAGGCCAATGACTTTATCAGGAATTGTATAACGTTGATTTAAGTAGCGTAGTGCAGCAGCTAGCTCGCCATCTGCACCGCCATATTGCTCAATTAATAATTTTGCAAGTGCTGGATTGCAAGTTCCCACTTTAACTGGGTATTGTAATTTCTTTTCATAAATCCACATAGTTTCTCTCCTTTATATTTGCCATGGCCAAGGACCTTTGCTCCATTCCCAAGGAGCATTGGAATAGCTGTTTCCAAACTGTTGGAGTGGCCCGTATTTTTCTTCCATCTTTTGTTTTAATACTCGCCGTTTATAGGAAAAATCATTAAATTGATTAATCGCAGCGGTGTCATCTGGATGTGTATCTAAATAAAGAGTGAGTTCAACTAGTACAAAGTCCAGTTCTTGAAGCTCCAGTAAAAGCTGATAGTATTCTTCTGGTAGCGATTGAGTCACGTCAGTAGTCACCGCCCTTTTTTATAAGGATTTTCATAATAGTCATAAAAAACAGGCCATAAAGTCCCTTTTTGTAGAGCTTCTTTTGGCGTGAATTGTGGTAAGTTTGGCGGTTGAAAGCCTAAAAATAAATTAGGAGGAGTAGAATAATATTTTTTTCCGATAGGAGGACAAGGGTCGAGAGGACTATGATAGGGCACGAATGATCTCATATATTTATTCACGAATAAACCTCCTTAAATGTTCATTACTACGTATTGTATTCAGACATAATGAGCATTTATGACACATATAAAAAAGTAATAAGTACAGGGGGAATGAATGTGGAGAATGTAAAGAATTTAATTGTGTTAGAAGTAAAGAACTTAAAGGAAACTCTGTATTTTTACGAAGGGATTTTAGGAATAACACCTAGTTCAGAGAGGCCGCAATTAGATATTACAGGGGTTTGGTATGATACTGATTCAACGAGAATTAGTTTTGTTATGAATCGCAGTTTGGGAGGGCGTGAGAAGAGTGTTACGGACTCAGTTGATGTTCTAACGTTTTCAATTTCTAACATAGAGAATGTAAAGAAGAGGTTAGTATTTTATAAAATTGCATATACAGAAAATAAAAGTGAGAAAAGTATTGTAGTACAAGACCCAGATGGATATAAACTTCAAGTGGTAGAGAAGGATGAATAAACGGAGGGGATTTAGTGGAGAGAAATTATGAAGAAAGTGCGTTGTTTGAGCATCAATTTTGGCTAAAGGTACTTACTGATCATGCGCAATTTTTACTTGATGCATTAGCTCCGAAGGAAAAAGAGGATATAAAAAAAGCTACTTACTTTGTTGAAACATTTACGAATTTGTTAAATAAAGTTCGGAATGTGAATCTGATGGCATTCTCAAAAGAGGCAGAACAAGCTGCTAAGGAAATTCGGACGTTTAAATTAAGTATTATACAGAAGCAGTTGGAAGGGAAAATTACTATTCATTTTACACCAACCTTTATTAATCATATGGTAAACGAAGTGGAAGAGTATATAACGGTTTTAGAGTTTTTGAAGAAAGGGGAAGTTCCGCCTGTTTTTCATGAATTGCATTATCATCTCGTTTGGTTAACGGATGCGGCTGGTCATGCGGGCTCTATTTCTGGTGGGCTAGATCTTGTTGAAAAAAGATTAAAAGAGAAAAGCGAAGAATTTACGAAGCATTTTGAACAATTTTACTTAAAGGCAGTTGAGATGACTGGGTATTTACGAACGGAGCTTCATCATTTTCCAGCATTAAAGAAGTTTACAAAAGATGTTTCACTTGAATTGAAATTATTTTCGCATTTTTTACATGAAGTGGAAGAGCTCGAGTTATTGCATGAAGTATTAAGTGCACTATCAGCTAGAATGGCAGATCATATGGCAAGAGAGGAATGTTATTATTTATTAAAATTAGCTCAATCATCTGGACTCGAAATGCCGAAATGTAATCCGCTTTAAAGAACAAGAGGTCAATTTCATTTGGCCTCTTGTTCTTTTTTGTTTTCTCTTTTTATTTTTGCTTGTTCAATGCTTGCCTGTAATGTCTCCATAATATTAATGATGTTCGGAGCTGGAGAGATTGTTTCAGTTTTTTCCTGTTGTTCAATTTTATTCTCGATTAATTCGGTAAGGGCTTCTGCATATTCATCTATATACATTTCTTGTTCAAAAGGATTTGTAAGGTGGTGGATTAAATTAATTGCTGCGGTGAGTTCTTGTTTTTGGATAGGGTAATTTTCATTACTTGGTAAGTTAGGTGTATTTGTTATATCGCGAATTTCATTAGGGTAGTGGATGGTTTGTAACATAAGTCCATCTTCAAAGTTACGGATAATAGCTAAATGTTGTTTTTTTCTAATAGAAATATGAATAAGCCCAAGTTTATTTGTACGTTCAAGAGCTTCTTTTAATAATAAATATGATTTTTCATATCCTGGGGTAGGGCCTATAAAATAAGAACGGTCATAAAGAACAGAATCGATTTCGTTATTTTGGATAAAAGATATAATACGAATGGATCGTGGTTCGTGAGCTTTTTGCAACGCAGCTAATTCTTTTTCATCAATAATGATGTATTTATGAGGTGCATATTCATAGGCTTTTACAATATCTTTATCATCAATTTCTTCATCCGTACAATCAGGAGCAAATTTTTTATATTTAATAGGTGTTAAGCATTCTTTATGGAGACTTAAAAATTTTATATCGGTTTCTTCTACGGCGCTATATAGTTTAATTCCTATATTTAATAGTCCAAGTGAAAGTGCACCTTTCCATACGGTATGCAAATGAAACCTCTCCTTTCATTCAAAAATGATTATGTATATTATGAGATAGTAAGAAATTTCCTATACGTTTTTTGTTTTTTACGGAAGGGTAAGCAGGAGGGATTGGATATAAAATATATTGACAAGCCCTCTGAAATATTTTAATGTGAGTGTATAAAATTGTGTATAAAGGGGAGTAACTTATTACAGTAAAGTCGTCATTACAGGGAGAAACCCTCGGCTTTATTGGCAACGTTTCGTTGTTAGTGAGACCTTTACCAGCAATGGTAAAGGCCCCTTATTGTCTTTTTTAGGACCCTTACCATAGTTGGTAGGGTCCTTTTTGTATACAAAGAGAGGAGAAATAAAAATGAAAAAACTTATTAGTAGATTAAGAGTTGTATTTCATGTCCGTCGTTTCGTTCCATTTCTATTTGACTTTTTTACTTCAAAAGAGGTTTCAATAAAGAAGAAAATTTTATCTGTTGCTTTTTTAGTTGGGTATGTTGCGATGCCGCTCGATTTAATTCCAGACTTCCTGCCGTTTATCGGTATTTTAGATGATATTGGAATTGTGTTATTCATTTTGAACAGAATTGTAAAAATGGCGCCAGTTCAATTACAAGAAAAGCATAACGTAAACGTAGGATAGGAGTTAAAAATATGGAGCAAATTATTTTAGATATAATTGAGTTTTTAAAGCAGTTTTCTTATTTTGGAGTTGTGTTAGCATTAACGTTTGAATTTATTCCAGCAGAAGTAGTGTTGCCCATGGTTGGATATTGGGTGTACGAGGGGGATATGAATTTTTGGCTAGCTGTATTAGCTGGAACACTTGGCGGAACGACAGGACCATTAACGTTATATGCACTCGGTTATTACGGTGGTCGTCCTCTATTAATAAAGTACGGGAAATACTTCTTTATTAAAGAAGAACAAATTCAAAAAGCAGATGATTTCTTTGAGAAATATGGACCAGTTGTAGCATTTGTTGGACGCTTTGTACCGGGAGTTCGAACGCTTATTTCTGTTCCATGTGGTATGGCAAAAATGAACATATGGAAATTTAGTATATATACATTTGTAGCAATGTTCCCGTTAACGACTTTGTATATTTATTTTGGGATGAAATTAGGTCCGCATTGGGCAAAAGCGGCGGATGTTGTTGGACAATATATGCTACCGATATTACTAGTCGTAGTTATTGTTGTAGGTGGTATTTTAATCTATAAATTTATGAAAAAAAGAAACAGAACGGAATCTATCTAGTCATTAGTACAGAAGTTGTCTTATTTTTTGAAAATAGATGAATAGTACAGGCAAAAGACTCTAAAGGACATACACATATAGGGAATAAAAAAAGAGAGAGGGGAAACAACTATGTCTTGTGAGTGCTCAGGGGCTGCATTAACTTGTTGTCCAGATAAAAATTATGTACAAGATAAAGTGTGTAGTCCGTGGTCTGCTACTGTAGTTGCAACAGCAATTGATAATGTTCTTTATACAAATAATATTAACCAAAACGTAGTTGGTACTGGTTTTGTTAAATATGATGTTGGACCAGGCCCAATTACTGTAGAGGTGCTTGATTCTGCTGGTACTGTACTAGATACACAAACATTAAATCCAGGAACGAGTATCGGATTTACGTATCGTCGCTTTGATATTATACAAGTCGTGTTACCTGCAACACCTGCTGGAACGTATCAGGGAGAATTTTGTATTACAACACGTTATCCACTTTCATAGCAGAATAGGAGAGGATCAAAATGGGAATGAGAAGTTCCAGTTTGTCTTGTTGTTCTAATAAAACACTTGTGCAAGATCAAGTATGTACAGACTGGTCTATTACAGGTGCTGGTACTCAAATTGTATATACGAATAATATTACACAAGAAGTATATGGTTCAGGTTACGTGAAATATGATGTAGGGGCGGCTCCGATTACAGTTGATTTTTTAGTAGGCGCTACGGTAGTTGATACTGTTACTGTTCAACCGCAAAGTAGTGGTACTTTCACTGTACGATATTTTACAACTGTTCGAATTACTACGACAGGCACAACTGTTAATCAAGGAGAGTTTTGTATTACTGTACGTTATCCGATTTCATAAAAAAGCATACCGTAAATGGTATGCTTTTTTTATTGAGGAAGTAATGAAATTAGTATTTTATAAGCAACATGTAAATTGACAACAGTACTTACCTTCTAAATATAGTGAAGGATTACTTTGTATATTGATAATCCTGACTGATTGTAAGTCTTTTCCTGTGTATGATATTGTATTACCAGGAAACACAGTGAAAACATTAGTTGCTGCTCCAACGATTTGAATTGTAATTGCTTCTGTGCTGCTAGTACTATTGTAAACCGAGACATTACCTGATATAAGTAGTATTCCATCACTTTGCCACAGTATCATTGATTGTGATGCATCTTTGACAGAGGAGATGGTGTTATTCGTTATGAGGAAATTCCCTGCAAATTCATTAGTTACTCGCTCGCAACTTGGATTTGGAGGAGGGGGCGGTGGACAAGGTTCTGGACAAATGATAGATAAAGGAGCGAAACAGCCAATATTTTTTTGTTTCTTCAATACAACCCCTCCTTTTAAGTTGTCTTTTACTATTATTAAATGTAGAAGCATGGCCGATGTGTTAAAAAAGAAGGAAATGTTAAAAATTAAGATTGTCTAATAGGCTTAAACCTTAACTTATCATTAGTGTTATAGAAAAGATTATATGTGAATCATCATAGGAAAAGAATGACCAGACTCTTTTAGACAAAAGGTGGTTGTATACAATAGTACGAGGAATGTTGGACTTAACTTATAATTAACTGTATATTTACAAAAATCTAATAAAATTAATTTGTTATTTAAACGGCATTAATATGTTTTAGATAAAATAGCCCTTGTAATGAATCAATTATTATGAGGAGGATTCACGTGGAAAGAACTATTTTACGAAAAGTAAAAGGCCTTATTGGATTATTAATGGTTTTTGTATTAGCGTTTGTATCATTTCCGTGGAGTACATCAGTCAAAGCGGAAGAGAAGAAGCAAGAAAAGGCACCAAGTGAGAAGAAGATCGTTTTTCCAGTCGTAAGTGATGTACATATTAAAAATAGTGGAACGGATGATACGTTTCGCTGGAAACGAGCAATCGAGCAACTTAATACACTTGCACCTAAACAAGATGCGTTCGTAATTGTGGGAGACTTTACTGATTCAGGATCGGTACAACAATATGATCGTTTCATGCAAGTATATAATGAAAATGCAAATAAAGATGCGGTACGAATGAATTCTCTAGGCAATCATGATTATTGGAACGGTTTAACTGTAGAGGGAGCGCAGAAACGTTTCTTAGAAAAAACAGGTATGGAATCGATTTACTATCATAAAGTGGTGAAAGGGTATCACTTCCTTGTAATGTCTCCAGAGGATGGGACAACTCACGGATATTATTCAGACAAGCAAATTAATTGGTTAAAAGAAGAGATGGCAAAAGCTCAAAAAGATGATCCAGAAAAACCAATTTTCGTATTTTTACACCAACATATTAAAGATACAGTATACGGTAGCCAAGAATGGGGAACAAAAGATAGTGCGAAAATTAATGAGGTATTAAAACAATACCCACAAGTTATTACGTTTTCAGGTCATTCACATTATCCGTTAGATGATCCAAGATCGATTCATCAAAAAGACTTTACATCAGTTGGCACATCTTCAGTAAGTTATATGGAGGTTGAAGGTGGTAAAGTACAAGGAAATATCCCGTCAGGAGCTAGTACATTAAGCCAAGGTTTATTAGTAGAAGTAGATGATAAAGAAGTAACGATTAATCGCCGTGATTTCCATACAAATTCTTGGACAGGTGAGCCTTGGAAAATTAAATTACCATCAAAGAAAGACACATTTACACATGTAGAAGATCGTGATAAAGAAAGGCCATACTTTGCAAAAGATGTGAAGTTGTCGGCATCAAATGTAACAGAAAATGCAGCAACAGTAACATTCCAGCAAGCGTTGGACAACCTTCTTGTTCATTCTTACCGTGTACAAGCGAGAGATAAGCAAACGGGAGAAATAAAGAATAAATTGTTAGCATTCTCAGAGTTTTATCGTGATCCAGTGCCGAAAGAACTGACATTTACGCTTGCAGGACTAGATGGCGGGAAAACATATACACTGGAAGTCGTTGCGATTGATTCATTCGGCAACGAAAGTGTACAACCATTAACGGCAGAGATTACTACGAAAAAAGATAATATTGACCCGAATGTGAAAGTACCAAAGGCGGATGTTTTTGATGTAAACTTTGCAGATGGTACATTTAAAGACAATTCATCATTTGGTACAAAAGGTGATGTTAAGGGTAATGTGACTATTGAATATGATAAAGTGTTGAAAAAGAATGTTATGAAGCTAAACGGAAAAGCAAATACATTTGGATACCTTCCGTTTTCAGCAGCACAAAAAGAGAAAGTAGCAAATACATTTACATTAGAAACTGTGTTTTCAATGAATGAAATTCGCGGACAAGGTATTTTACAAAATACAGAGAGCGGCGGAATTGGTTTTGAATCTACAGGAAGTGGTTATGTAGAATTATGGGCTCATATTGGTGGAAGTTATAAACGTGTTGGCGTTCAATTAGAGGCAAATAAAACGTATCATTTAACAGGAACGTATAACGGAAGTGAAGTAGCAATTTACGTAGATGGTAAAAAAGTAAATAGCCAACCAGCTACAGGGAAAGTATATCACCCGAACGTACCATTTGCGCTTGGGGCAGACCCTGATAGTAATGGGAATGGTGGTATCCCGCTAAATGGACAAATTGCGCTTGCAAAATTATATAGTAAAGCATTAAGTTCTTCAGAAGTATTAGCAGCGTATAATGAGTTTTCTAATCGTACAAAATTAGAGCAAGTAAACGCGTTATATGAAGAGCTTGGGAAAGTGAAAGAAGTGTTAGCTGGTACGTATGAGTTTGGTGACAAACCAGGTCAATATTCAAAGGAAGCATTTCAAGCACTAGAGAAAAGCTATAACACTGCAAAGCAAGCATTTGAAAATGTAGGAAGTACTGGAGAGCAGATCGTTCAAGCGTATAACGAATTAAAAACAGCTAATGTAACATTTGTACAATCTAAAGTAGCAGAAGAAAAACCGAAAACACTGAAAGAAAAATTACAAATCAATATTGAATCTGCAAAAGCAGTAGTGAAAAAAGCGCAAGCTGCAAATGTAACGGACGGTTCAGTGAAATCATTGAGTCAAAAAATTACAGTGGCAGAAGCTGTATTAAAAGATGCGAAAGTAAAAGATACACAAGTAGAAACGATGAATCGTACGATGGAATATGCGATTTCACTCGTTGAAAAAAGCATAAACAAATAAGAGAGAAGAGAAAGAAGCTTATCATGATAGGCTTCTTTTTTGTTATACTAAAAGTAGCATAGAATGAAGGAGCGAATAATTTGGAAGAGAAAAAGCTAAAAAGAATTCTTGAATATGTATGGATCGCGGTTGTGCTCCTTGTAGGATATTATTTCTTAAAAGAGAAAAGTATATGGGTTCTATTTTTAATGACGTTTTTATTAGCGGGTTTAGGCACGTTATTTATTAACTTCTTCTTTGATAGTTTAAATGCATGGAAGAAGAAAAAGAAGGGAACGAAGTAAAGGAGGGAACATATGCAAAAGTGGAAGCTTATATATCAGGTGATTATTTTCCTATTGCTTGTAGGTATTGGCGTTTTTAAATACGCTACACCGATAGGAAATTGGGCATCGTTTACAGCTTGCATCGGCATATTTTTCATTTTACAATCGTTAACGAAAAAATATAATAATACAGAAAGATAGCTCACCGTTTTATCGGCGAGCTATTTTGTTATGCTTTTTTCTCTTCATCATTTGTTTTTTCAGTAGCTAAATGGCTATGTTTTCTAGAGTAGAAGAAATAGAAGCATAAGCCGACTAGAAGCCAAACTGCAAAGCTTATCCATGTCGTTTTAGACAAATTGATCATTAAATATAAACAGCAAAGAATTGCAACAATTGGTAATACAGGTACGAAAGGGGTACGGAATCCGCGTTTTAAATCAGGATGTGTTTTTCGTAAAATAAGTACAGCGCAGCAAACGAATGTGAATGCTGTTAACGTACCGATGTTTACTAAATTCGCTAGTAAATGTAAGTCTAAAAGTCCTGCTAATAAAGCTGACACAACACCAGTAATCCACGTGTTTAATAAAGGGATTTTTACTCTTTTATTTACACGTGCTAACGCTTTTGGAAGTAAACCGTCGCGGCTCATTGCATACGAAACGCGAACTTGTCCATACATAACGACTAAGAGAACGGTTGTCATTCCAGTCATCGCCCCAACAGCGAGTAGTCCTGCAATTGTATCTTCGCCAACGAAATGTAAGGCAAACGCAACCGGATCAGAAACATCTAATTGTGTATACGGAACCATACCTGTTAAAACGAAAGATACAATCATGTATAAAACAGTACAAATAAGAAGGGAACCGATAATGCCAATTGGTAAATCGCGCTGTGGTTTTTTCGTTTCTTCTGCAGCGGTTGCGATTGCATCAAAGCCTAAGAAGGCGAAGAATACAGTGGCAGCCCCAGTAATGATACCGTCGTATCCGAATGGAATGAACGGCGTCCAATTTTCAGGTTTTACATATTTTGCCCCTGCTACGATAAAGGCGATAATAACAGCTAACTTAATAAGAACCATAATATTATTAATGCGTGCGCTTTCGCGTATACCAAAACTTAAAAGACCTGTAATGAGTAGTAAAATACAAACAGCCGGTAAATCGATAAGACCACCTTTTCCTACGCCAGGGGCCGAGGCGATTATGGCGGGCAGATGAACGTTAAACCCTTGTAGTAAAGATTGTAAATAACCAGACCAACCGACAGCTACTGCCGCGACTGCAAGTAAATATTCTAGCATTAAACACCAGCCGACGATGAAGGCGACGACTTCTCCGACTGTCATATATGCGTAAGTGTACACACTTCCTGAGACAGGAATAGAAGAAGCAAATTCAGCATAACAAAAGGCTACACAAGCACAAGTAAATGCAGCAATAAGGAATGATAACATAATACCAGGACCAGAATGTTTCGCTGCGACAATACCTGTTAATACAAAAATCCCTGTCCCAATTACGGCGCCAATTCCTAAAAACGTTAAATCAAGTGCAGTTAATGTTCTATCTAACTGCCGTGGTGATTCAGTACTAAGCGGTTTTTTTCGTAATAATGACTTCACTTTGGACTCTCCCCCCGTTTTTTCATTTTCATAACTGCGAATATAGTATGAGCCCACTAGAAAAGAGTATGTAAGTAAATGGAGGTACAGTTATGGTAGGTTGTTTTTTAAAATTGCTGGATTAATTTTATTATAATTCAGAATATTTTGTCAAATAAAAATGTGACAAATAAAATGCGAATGAATAGGGGAAACTACTGGCAGGAATGGACGAGGGTTAACAGAGTGACAAAACCACTCATAAAAGTTTTACTTTATAAAGTAGGAGAAGATGTTATGTTATTTTATTTTGAACTTGTCGTCATTTTACTTTGTACGAAATTAGCTGGTGATATTAGCGTTAGGCTTGGCCAGCCTTCTGTACTTGGTAAATTAATCGTTGGTATTATTATCGGTCCGGCTGTGCTTGGTATTATTAATAGTTCTGAATTGATCGATGAACTGAGTGAAATTGGTGTTTTACTACTTATGTTTATGGCAGGACTTGAAACAGATTTAGAAGAGTTAAATCGAAATTTGAAATCTGCATTCGCAGTAGCGATGGGAGGAATTATTTTCCCATTCCTTGGTGGGTATTTAGCGGGACTTGCATTTGGAATGTTACAGTCGCATGCGATCTTTTTAGGGTTATTACTTTGTGCCACTTCGGTTAGTATTTCTGTTCAAACACTAAGAGATTTAGGGAAAATGAATACGAGAGAAAGTACGACGATTTTAGGGGCAGCTGTATTTGATGATGTAATTGTCGTTATTTTATTAGCATTTGTGATGAGTTTTTTAGGCACACAAGATGTAAATGTAACGCTTGTCATTGCAAAGAAAATTGTCTTTTTTGTCAGTATCGTTTTCATCTCTTGGAAAGTTGTTCCATGGATTATGAAAATGCTCGTACCACTTCGCGTAACAGAAGCGTTAATTAGTGCAGCTCTTATTATTTGTTTCTCATTTTCGTATTACAGTGAAATGATGGGGATCGCAGGTATTATTGGGGCATTTGCAGCCGGAATTGCCATTTCGCAAACAGAGTATAAGCACGAAGTAGAACATAAAATTGAACCGATTGCTTATGCAATATTTGTACCGGTGTTCTTCGTAAGTATTGGAATGGAAATTACATTTCAAGGTATCGGAAGCCAGCTTTGGTTCATTATCATCATGACGCTTATTGCAATTTTTACAAAGTTAATCGGATCAGGTTTAGGAGCAAGACTGACAGGGTTCAACCTTCAATCTTCTATTAGTATTGGTGCGGGGATGGTTTCGCGCGGAGAAGTGGCGCTTATTATCGCAGCGAATGGACTTGCGGCGAATTTATTAGCGAAAGAAAATTTCACAGCGATTGTTATTGTTGTTATATTAACGACGATTATTACGCCGCCGCTTTTGAAAAAATATTTTGTATAGAGAGGAAGAGCTTATCTGATGTAGGTAAGCTCTTTTTTTATTGGAAAAAGCAATAGTCATATAGCATGAATAGGTTGTAATTATGGTAAAATCTACGTATATGATAAGTCGAGGAGAGAAAATGTTTGAGGATTACGAAGGGGAAGGTTATCGGTGTAATCATACTTATTGCGCTATGTATACCATTTACTGCATGGAAAGAGTCAAAAGTGAAAGACTTTCCTGTTTCTATTTTTTCTTCCTATGTAGAAGACGAAAACCCGAAAGACTATAAGTACACTGCTTTTGTACCTGACTTTGCAATTTGGATACATGGATGGGAAAAACAGCGATCTGAAGGTGAAATAACGTCATATAAAAAAGGGGATCGAACTGTAATTGTTCACCATCCTCCTGGCGATGATGGTTTTTATCTTTTTGAAGCAAGAGAAAATAAGTGAAAGCAACCGTAAGAAGTGGAGGTTAAATAGTGAAAGCTTCAACATTACTATTTAAAATTGAAAGTAATATGGATCAATTTTCACCAGCTGAAAAGAAGGTTGCCATGTACATAATGGGGAATGCAGAAATTGTTCCGAACTTAACGACGAAAGAAGTGTCAACGAATGCGGGCGCAAGTGAGGCGAGTGTTGTTCGCTTTTGTAAGTCGATTGGGATTGGAAGCTTTAAAGCATTTAAAATCGCGCTCGTTCGTGAATTGACGATTGCTGATTATAATATTAATGATTTTTCAGTTATGAATACGGAAGATGGACCGTATGACTTGTTTAATAAAGTTACGTATGTGAATAAAGCTGCAATTGAGGCGAGCGTTACCGCGATAGATAAAAAGGAACTTGAGAAAGCTGCAGATCGTATTGTAAATGCAGATAAAATTATATTTTATGGAGTAGGCGGATCAGCTACTCCTGCGATGGACGGGGCTTATAAATTTACAAGGCTCGGATTTACAGCGATGATGCTATCAGATTTTCATATGATGTTGCCGCTTGTGACGAATTTAAAAGAGGGCGATATATTTGTTGCCATTTCAACATCTGGTCGTACGAAAGATGTACTTGAAATGGCGCAATATGCGAAGAGACAAGGTGCAACAGTTATTGCGATTACAAAGCTTGACCAATCATCACCTTTATATAAAGAAGCGGATATTCGTCTTTGTATGCCAGATGTAGAGCAAGATCATCGTATTGCAAGTATTGCTTCGAGAATGACACAACTGAATATGATAGATGCTTTATATGTGATTACTTTCAACCGAATTGGTAATAACGTATTGGATCAATTTATGGAGACGCGAGAAGAAGCGTTGCGGTTACGGAAGTTAAAGTAGAAGAAAAGATGAGGAGACTCATCTTTTTTTATCCCGCTATTTGCCGGGCAGTAAGACCCCCACTTCAAAATTCAGCGGAAGCAAAGAAAGTTAGGTGGGGGTCGGGCTGCCCGTAAAAGCCCGATTGGTTCAACTAATAATCAGTGGGGATGAACAAAACCCCACTGATTAAAGTTTCACTTTATTATCTTTGACAAAAATATGTCATGTCGTGAAATTTAATTTCATAAAATAAGAAAGAGTTATTGATTTTTAGTTTCTTAAAGTTATAATAAAAGTGTGAAATATAATTTCAAAGAGGGTGGTAATATGTTAGAAAATTTATCGACAGAACATCGTAATGAGAAGACGATGAATCTGGATGAGATGAGCATAAAAGAAGTGTTACAAAGTATGAATGAAGAAGATCGAACTGTTGCGTTAGCAGTTGAAAATGAGATAGAAGAAATTGAAAAGGTTGTACAGACTGTTATTAAATCTTTTGAAGAAGAGGGACGTTTAATTTACATTGGTGCTGGTACGAGTGGCCGTTTAGGTATTTTGGATGCAGTGGAATGTCCGCCGACATTTGGCACAGATGATAAAATGGTGCAAGGATTTATAGCAGGTGGATTGAAAGCGTTTACTAAGGCAGTGGAAGGTGCAGAAGACCGCGAAGAGTTAGCAGAAGAAGATTTAAAAAGTATTGGATTAAACGAGAAAGATACAGTGATTGGAATTGCGGCAAGTGGTCGAACTCCTTATGTAATTGGCGGTTTGAAGTACGCAGCTAGCGTGGGAGCGAGCACGGCGAGTATTTCTTGTAATAAAAATGCTGAAATAAGTAAATATGCAAAACTAAATGTGGAAGTAGAAACAGGCGCAGAAATTTTAACAGGCTCAACGCGTTTGAAAGCTGGTACAGCGCAAAAATTAGTACTTAATATGATTTCAACAGCTTCTATGATTGGTGTGGGGAAAGTATATAAAAACTTAATGGTAGATGTTCAATCTACAAATGAAAAGTTAGTAGAACGATCAAAACGCATTATTGTGGAAGCAACAGGTGTGAGCTATGAAATAGCAGCAGAGTGTTATGAAAAAGCAGAACGTAATGTGAAAGCCGCGATTGTTATGGTGTTACTACAGTGTGAGTATGTGGAAGCACTGGAGAAATTAAAAGAAGCGAAAGGGTTTGTGAAGAAGGCACTATAAAATAATAGGGAGGGGGATTCTATTATGAAGAAAGAAGAGAAAATGGCCAAAGAAATATCAGAGCAACTTGGGGGAGTAAAAAATATTCGTGGCATTGCTCATTGTATGACGAGGCTACGATTAACGCTTCATGATGAAAGTAAAGTGAATATGGACCTTTTGAAAAAGGTTGAAGGGGTTATGGGCGTTATTGAAGATGAGACGCTTCAAGTTGTTGTTGGCCCAGGGACAGTAAATAAAGTAGCAGCTGAAATGGAAGGATTAACGGGACTGCGAATCGGTGAGGTGGCAGATCATCACCTTGAAGACCTTGGGCAAGAAATGAAGTCAGAGATTAAGAAGAAAAATAATACACCAGTGAAAAACTTTTTACGAAAAATAGGAAGTATTTTCATTCCGTTAATTCCAGGTCTTGTTGCGTCAGGTATTATAAACGGGGTCGCTAACTTTGCGAAAAACGCAGGTGCTGATCCGAATGCAACTTGGCTACAAATGTTACTACTTATTGGCGGCGGTATCTTTACATTCTTAGGAATTTTAGTCGGCTGGAATACAGCGAAAGAATTCGGCGGGACACCAGTTCTTGGGGCAATTGCTGGTATTTTAATTTTCAACCCGGCGATGGCGAACGTAAAGTTATTTGGTGAAGCGCTCGTACCCGGACGGGGCGGATTGTTTGCAGTTATTTTTGCAGCATGGCTTATGGTTGTAGTAGAAAGACAAGTTCGAAAAGCAGTGCCAAATGCAGTTGATATTATCGTGACACCGCTCATTACTGTGTTAGTCGTAAGTATTGTAACGATGTTAGCCATTCAGCCGGTAGCAGGTTTCTTATCTGAAGGAATTACAAGCGGAATTAATGGTATTTTAAGTATTGGCGGCGCATTTGCGGGAGCAGTACTTGCTGGAACATTTTTACCTCTCGTTATGGTCGGATTGCATCACGGTTTAACACCAATTCATATGGAGTTTATTAATCAAACGCACGTAACGCCTTTATTACCAGTACTAGCAATGGCTGGCGCTGGGCAAGTAGGAGCCGCGATTGCCATCTATGTAAAAACAAAAAACAAACGACTTCGTAACGTAATTAAAGGTGCATTACCAGTTGGATTTTTAGGAATTGGCGAACCGTTATTATACGGGGTTACATTACCACTTGGGAAACCGTTTCTTACAGCTTGTTTAGGTGCAGCAGTTGGCGGTGCATTCCAAGCAGTTATGAAAACAGCTGCACTCGGAATCGGTGTATCAGGATTATCATTAATTCCGTTAATTGCTGATAATAAATATTTATTATACTTCCTTGGATTAGTAGTGGCATATACTTTCGGATTCATCTTTACGTACTTCTTTGGATTCAAAGAAGAAATGGCAGAAAACATATAGAGAAAGGGATTCCTTTCTCTTTTTCTATTCATAGAAAGGGAGATTCATATGATAGGAGTTTCAATTTATCTTTCAAAAGAACGAGTAAAGAAGCAAGAAGAGTGGCTAAAAGTAGCGAAGGAAAACGGGTTTTCATCTATTTTTACATCACTTCATATACCAGAAGATGAACCCGGTACGTATAAAGAGTTAATTCAAATACTTGGGAAACAAACTCTTGAAAATGACATGGAATTAATGGTCGATGTTTCTCCAAAATCGTTACACCATTTAGGGATAACGTATGAAAATGTGGAGGAGCTATTAGACTGGGGCATTACAGGCTTAAGAATGGACTACGGCATCAAGCCGAAAGAAATCGCACGCGTATCTCATAAAATGAAAGTAGCTTTAAATGCGAGTACGATTACAGATTCATTTTGGAAAGAGTTAATCATAGAAAATATAAAAGTAGAGAATGTAGAAGCGTGGCATAATTTTTATCCGCGTCCAGAAACAGGACTAGCAAAGTCCTTTTTACAAAAACAAAACGAATACTTACATGAGTGCGGAATAAAAACGATGGCATTTATTCCGGGAGATGATGAAAAACGTGGTCCGTTATATGAAGGCTTACCAACGTTAGAAAAGCAACGCAATATGCGCCCGCTTGAAGCGTACTTAGAACTTGTACAACATTGTGGTGTCGATAAGGTGTTAATCGGGGATATAAGCGGAAGTGTAGAAAGTGTACAAGAGATAGCGAGTGCGAGTAGAGGAATTATTCCACTGCGGTATAAATCGTTTATATGCGATAAAGAAGCATTAAAAGTGGTGGAGCGAGTGCATACAAATAGACTAGATCCAGCTCGTGATGTCATTCGTTCAGTTGAATCAAGAGAAGGAAATAGAGTGATTTTAAAGCCGATGCATACAATTGTAAGAAAGAAAGGCAGCATTACAATTGATAATGAATTGTACGGTAGATATGCAGGAGAGATGCAAGTTGCCACACATGATTTGCCTAAAGATGAGAAAGTGAATGTTGTTGGCATGGTTGTAGAAGAGGACTTGTCTTTATTGCCGTATGTTGGCGCTGGAAAAATGTTTCAACTTTTTTATGCGATAGAGTAAAAGCTTGAATTAGCACTATTTTGTAGGAAAACATTATCCGTAAAAGGGATAATGTTTTTTGTTTTCTTAAAAAAAGTATTTGACGAATGAAATGAAATACCGTATTGTTTTGACTTGTAAATAAAAGTTCACCATAACAAAACAAAAAGGAGAGTTCAAAATGAACCAATATATTGGGAATTTAATTATTCGTATCGTGTTAGGAGTGACATTCTTTGCGCACGGTTTAGCGAAGTTTCAATCAGGTATCGATAACGTAGCAGGATGGTTTACAAGCATCGGCTTACCAGGGGGTCTTGCATACGGCGTAGCAACAGTTGAATTAGTTGGTGGTATATTATTAATTATCGGTTTAGGCGTAAGATATGTAGGACTATTATTCGCTCTTATTTTAGCTGGAGCTATCGTAAAGGTAAATGGAGCAGCAGGTTTATTAGGAGATGGAAAGAATCCAGGGTATGAATTAGATCTTGCATTATTAGCAATGGGTGCGTATTTATTCGTTGTAAAAGCAGAAGGATATGTAGATCGCTTCGTAAAAGAGAAAGTAATGAAAGCGAAGTAAACTTATTTATAAATTGTTGACTTGAATCATAATTGTAACTATAATGATTACAACTAGTGGATTAAGAATAAAACAATTTAAATATTTTTTTACACAAGATGTAACGTTATTGGTTACATCTTGTGTAAAAAATAAATAAAACGGGAGGAAGTAATATGCCTAAATCAAATTTAGAAATTATTCGAAGCACGTATGAAGGGTCAGCTTCTTCAAATGCAAAACATTTAGTAGAAGCCCTCTCTGAAAAAGTAGAATGGACAGAGGCAAAAGGATTCCCTTATGGGGGAACTTATATAGGTGTAGAAGCAATAATGGAAAATGTATTTAGCCGATTAGGATCAGAATGGCATGATTATAAAGCGAGTGTAAATATGTACCATGAAGTAAACGGAAAAGATGTAATTATTGCTGAAGGTGTTTATTCAGGAGTTTATAAAGAAACGGGAAAATCATTTGAAGCAGAGTTTGTTCATGTATGGCAACTAGAGAATGGAAAAATCGTGAAGTTTAAGCAGTATGTAGATAGTCATATTGTTAAGGAAGCGATGAAGAGCTAATGCTTTTTAAATGGATTGTAGGAATATGTATTACAATTATAGTAATCATCTCGTCTATAGTTGGCGGAAAGAAATTGCTTGCATATGTGGAAAAAGAGAATAAAAATATTCAAACCCAGCAAGCGGAAAACGAAAAAGAGAAGAAAGTTGTAGAAGAATCTCCACAAGCTAGTGAAGGTGAAATTATTTCTACTATGCATAAAATGGTGCACCAAAAAGTAAAATCCTCTGAAAAATGGGGATTTTTAGAAATGACAAAAAAGGAAATTTTTAATGTAAAAAGAGATATTGAAAATAGTACAGGTTTTCAATATAAAATGAAGTTATTCTCTATTATAAATAGATGGGAAAAAGGAGATTTTTCTCAAACTGTTGAGGAGCACAACTTTTTATGGAGCCTTCAAGGTGGAGATACTGGCAAGGCGACGGAACGTTTATCACTAGAAGAGGAAAAGCAGTATATAAAAGAAATGAAGAGTAAATAAAAACATCGCCACTCGGATGACGATGTTTTTTCATTAATAATGTTTTCGCATTAAAGGTCTAACAGGCTGAACGGTAACCGTTTTGAAATGAGAAAATAAATAACATCCCGTCACAACGATCATTGTCCCGAAAATTTGTATCCACGTTAGTTCTTCTCCGAGGAAAAGAAATGCTAAAATAGCTGTGAAAATTGGATTGAAGTTTAGAAAAATACCGGATGTCGTAGCCCCTAATTTTTGCACGCCAATATTCCAGAACACCATACAAAGAACTGTGGAAATAAGCCCAGTATATAAAAGGGATGTTAGGAAAGAAGTATTTATGTTTGTAACAGTGAAGCTCCCTATGTTAAATGGTAGTAATAAAATAACGCCGAAAATTCCTGAGTATAATGTTGCCATGAGCGGTGTCGTTGTTTTTGTTGCCCATTTACTACAAACAGAATAGATTCCCCAAATACAAACAGCCGCAATCATCCATAAATCGCCGCTATTAAAATGTAGTGAAAATAAAAGTGCAAAGTTACCTTTTAATAGGACAAGAATAACCCCAAAGAATGAAAGAACCATGGATAGGATTTGAAGTGTATTTACTTTTTCTTTTAGAAATAAAACAGAAAATAATGCAATTGAAATCGCATTTAATGTAGAAATAAGCCCTACATTCGTTGCGGATGTTTTTTCTAGTGCTAAAAATTGAAAGATGTTAAAAAGAGCGACCCCTGAGATTCCCATTAGTATTAACGGAAGTATTGCCGCGCGAGGTGGAATGATTTTCTTTTCTTTAAACCATACCATCGGTAATAAACAAACGATCGCAATCATCCATCTTAAACTTGTTAGTGTCATCGGAGACGCGTGATCAACGAGTGACTTTCCAACGACGAAATTTCCCCCCCATAATAAGCTCGTTAGTAATAGTAAAAAGACATAAAAATAAGGCATATTAAAATCCCCTTTGTTGTAATCAATATGAATTGTAAATAATTTTAGCATTTTTCTTTGTTGTGTAATATATTCTTTTGTATAATGGATAAAAGTTGATAAAATGTTTTGTTTTGAATAATATTTACGGAATGATATTCAGTTTTATGTAAGGTGTAAGGTGTTTTTTCGAATAATCATCGGTAAGAAAAAAGGGGGCATTGTAATGGAGTCGTCTGTTATTAAAGTGTTAGATGATTTAGATGTACAAATTTTAGATATATTGCAGAAGGAGTCACAAGTAAGTAATGCAGAGCTAGCACGCCGCGTTAATTTATCACCAGCTGCGATGCATGCGAGAATAAAAAGATTAGATGGAGAAGGGTTCATTGATAAGCAAGTAGCCATTTTAAATCAAGAAAAGCTTGGTTTTGATTTGTTATGCTTCATTTTTATGAGTACAAATATTCATCAATCGGATAAACTTGACGTGTTGGAGAAAGAATTAGAGTCGATGCCAGAAGTGTTAGAATGTCACTGTTTAACAGGAGAATATGATTATTTATTAAAAGTTGCAAATCGTGATCGTAAAGAGCTGGAGCAGTTTATTCGAAAGCTGAATAAGCTTGGTATTACAAGGATACAGACGAGTTTAGCACTTCGTGAAATTAAATATTCGACGGTATTGCCGATACGAAATGAGGAACCGAGCATCGATTAGATTGCTTGGTTTTTTGTTTGTATAAAGTGATTGACGGGGAGAAAAGAGAGATGTATTATTATATAAAATTATGTATTAAAATTCAATTTAGGTTATAAATATTAATATCGGGGACAAGGGGATATAATATGAAAATCTTTAATGCGGTTACGAGTGATGTGAAAGAAATTTATAGTCTTATTGAAGCTTATGCAAAAGAAGGAGTAGTTTTACCACGTTCTCTTTTATCTCTCTATCAATATTTACAGTGTTTATATGTTGTGAAAGAAAGCGATGAGATTGTTGGGGTTGCTGGTTTACATGTGTTAGGGGAGGACCTTGCAGAAGTCCGGTCGTTAGTCGTCTCGCATACATATGCAGGGAAAGGAATCGGGCGTATGTTAGTGAACCATGTAATAAATGAGGCAGCGAAAATAAAAGTGAATAGAGTCATTTCTTTAACATATGAAACGGAATTTTTTCAAAAGTGCGGGTTTGATTTTGTGAATAGAGATGCGTTACCAGAGAAAGTATGGATCGATTGTAGACATTGTCCAAAGGTGGATTATTGTGATGAGGTGGCGATGATTCGATATGTTGGGTGAAGTTTTCAGAGAAAAAAGGCCCACTATTATTTACGTAATAGTGGGCATCTATATTTTAGGGGAATTTAAGAACTTGAATTCGTTTTTCTTACCGCAAAATTAAAAATGGGATTTTTAAGCTCATAGTTATAAGTAGAACCATCGACAAGCCCTACAACTTTATCGCTTTCGTAAAGATCAAGCATAAATTGTGCCATTTGTTTTGCGGTGTGGAATTTCGGTACAACATTATCGTATTGGAATTCATCAATATCAAATGAACGTTTTGCAAACTCTGTTTCAGTTGCACCAGGCGCTAAAACCTTTGCTTGCAGTTTTGCACCTTGTTGTTTCAATTCGTGAGATAAACCTTCTGTAAATGCACTTACATAGAATTTCGTAGCGCAATACGTAACAGCATCAGCAACGATTGTGTATCCACCGCCTGATGAAACGTTAATAAGTTGTGTGCCATCAACCATTGAATAATCTCGAACGAAAAGAGAGGAGAGTATTGTTAGTGCTTCTATATTTACATGTAACATCGTTTCTATTTTATTTAAATTTTGTTCAGCAATTGAGGCGAAATTACCAAACCCTGCGTTGTTAATCCACGTTTCAATTTGAAAGGCTTGTAGGCTTTCATACAGCTTATAAACATTTTCCGTAATAGATAAATCTGTTCTTCGAATAACAACATCCAATTCTGGATTCATTTCGTTAATTTTTAATTTTAATCCGTCTAATTCTTCTTGTCTTCGAGCTACAAGTATTAAGTTCTTTCCGCGAGCTGCAAAGGCTAAAGCCGATTCATAGCCAATTCCAGAACTAGCACCAGTAATAACAGTGTATTTCATATAAAATCCCCCTAAATTCAAATAAATATATTATGGTTAGATTTTATTTGTTAGAGTATACTCTAAGTCAAATGTTTTTTATGAAGTTGATAAGGCTATAAAATATATGCGGGTAAGCACGTGGAGGGAGTTAGAGTATGTACACAATTAGCGAGGCGGCTAAATTAATAGGAGTGAGTACACATACACTACGTTATTATGAAAAAGAAAATATATTAATTGCAAATCGCGATACAAATGGGAATCGAATGTATGAAGAGTCACATATAAAGTGGTTGCAGTTTGTCATGAAATTAAAACAAACGCAAATGCCAATAGCGAAAATAAGAGAATACGCTAGGTTATATTTAGAAGGGGAGCATACAACCGAAGCTCGTTTACAGCTCCTAGAAGATCATAGGAAATCTATTCAGATTCAAAGAGAAACCTTAGTAATTACAGAAAAGATGCTTGAGAATAAAATTATTGCATATAAGGCCTCTTTGGAAAGTAAATAGAAAACATAATCCGACCCTTAATTATTTATGATAAAAATGGATTTGATCTCATAGTGTGCCGGCAAATAAAAAAGAGCAGCTAGCAAAAGCTAACTGCTCTATTCAAGGGATCTCTCCAAGGGGGAGTGGAGAAAATATTATGTTACTAGCAGTATTGACAGGTTATTAGGAAATATACAAATCGGATGAAAGAAATTTCAAATAATCTTTCGGTATTGACAGTTTTTAAAATATTCATGTACAATACATATGAATGACATTCAGTCATTTTCGTATGGCAGGATTTAGTTATCTTGGCAATGGAACAAATATAAATGGTAAATGAGGATGATAGTTGTTTATATATAGTAGTGATGAAGGAGTATATTTTTTTAAAACAAAAATGACTGATAGTCAGTCATAAGAGGTGAGAGGTATGAAAAATAGAGCTTGGTTATATGTCATATTAACATGTATCTTTGAAATTTTTTGGGTGTTTGGTTTTAATACCGCCGATACTTGGTGGCATTGGATTATTATTTTAGGAGTTATCGCTGTTGATTTTCACTTCCTTTCTAAAGCGTGTGAACATCTTGCGACAGGGACTGTATATGCCATTTTTGCCGGAGCTGGTACGGTAGGGACTTTCTTAATGGATGTATTCCTTTTCGGCGGGAGTTTTAGCGTAGGGAAACTATTCTTTATCATGATGGTTGTAGCTGGCGTTATCGGTTTAAAGTTAGCTGATAATAAAGAAGAAACTGTGGAAGGAGCTGCTTAAAGATGGGTTGGTTTTTCGTATTTTGTGCTGCAATTAGTGAAATAGTCGGTGTGATTGGTCTTAAAATGTATAGTAAAGATAAAACGTTAGCAAATGGTGCAATTTATATAGGTGGATTTGCTACATCCTTCGCATTCTTGTATACATCTTTCTTATTTTTACAAGTAAGTGTCGCTTATGCGGTTTGGATTGGTATTGGAACAGCAGGTGCCGTTTTATTAAACATGTTCCTGTTTGGTGAGTCGAAAAGTAAAGCACGTATCATTAGTGTGGCTCTTATTGTATGCGGAGTGACAGGATTAAAGGCTCTTTCTTAAAGATATATTGTATTTTATCTCCTAATGGTTTATTAGGAGATTTTTATTATTAAAAAATGATTTCCTCTTAGAGTTCACTATCATTGACAGTACAATCGATTATCTTATAAAATGAGTGACAGTCATTCAATATGTGTGTGAAAGGGTTTAGATGATGAATAAAAAAGAAAAAATTGTCTATGCAGCTATTGAAGTGTTTCAGGAAAAGGGCGTTGAAAAAACGAAGATTTCTGATATCGTGAAATTGGCTGGCATTGCACAAGGAACTTTCTATTTATATTTTCCTTCTAAGTTATCTGTTATGCCTGCAATAGCAGAAGTAATGGTTGAAAAGATGATACTTGCAGTGAAAGAAAAAGTGCAAAATGATGCGCCTTTCTCAAGTAAAGTGACGCAAGTAATAGATGCGGTGTTTCACTTTATAGCGGAATATCGTGAAATACAAGCTTTAATGTATGCGGGTCTTGCATCTACAGAACATATAAAAGAATGGGAAGCTGTGTATGAGCCTCTTTATATGTGGCTAAGCGAGTTTTTAAGTGCGGCGAAAGAAGCTGGTGAAATTCGTGATTCGGTTCATGCGGAAAGAACGGCTAAGTTATTTATCGCTCTTGTTGAATCTGCAGCGGAACAAGTTTATTTATATGACCATAAAGATGATGAGCAAGTCGAGCTACAAAAGGCAGAAGTACTAGATTTTTTAACACATGCACTACATATAAAGAAGTAGTAAGATGAACCTGTCTGAAAAGGTAGGTTCATTTTTGAGGAAAACTGAATGATAGTCATTCACCTAATGCGTATGTATGTGTGAAAGGATAGAGTGAAATTCTAATGAGTGGGGGCATCTCTACTCATGACTAGCCCACAAATAGCAGGATAAAGAAAAAGCTTCTTGGGCATTATTTTTTTGAGGAACTTACGGGAAGAGGTGTTAAAAAGTGAAGAAACCGATAAAAGAACAAAAGATGGTATTGGTCATTCTTTTGAGTAATATATTTATCGCTTTTTTAGGGATTGGATTAATCATTCCGGTTATGCCGTCCTTTATGAATGACATGAGTTTAACAGGGAAGACGATGGGATATCTCGTTGCAGTATTCGCAATGGCTCAGCTCATTACGTCACCTATTACAGGCCGGTGGGTTGACCTTTACGGTAGGAAGAAAATGATCATCATTGGATTATTTATTTTTGGTGTTTCAGAACTTCTTTTTGGATTAGGAAAAGATGTGTGGATGCTTTATGCAGCACGGGTGTTAGGCGGAATTAGTGCCGCGTTTATTATGCCTGGTGTTACGGCATATGTTGCGGATATTACATCTATGCAGGAACGTCCAAAGGCGATGGGATATTTATCAGCGGCGATTAGTACTGGTTTTATTATAGGGCCTGGAATTGGTGGGTTTATTGCAGAATACGGTATACGTGTGCCGTTTTTCGTTGCAGCAGCAATTGCCTTTATAGCATGTGTAATTTCGATCTTTATTTTAAAAGAACCGTTAACGAAAGAAGAACTTGCAGAGATTTCTGCTAACACGAAAGAATCAAGTTTTATTGGTGATTTAAAGAAATCATTACATCCAATGTATGCAATTGCATTTATTATCGTATTTGTACTCGCATTCGGATTATCAGCGTATGAAACTGTGTTTAGTCTATTTTCTGATCATAAGTTTGGATTCACCCCGAAAGATATTGCGGCAATTATTACGATTAGCTCAATCTTTGGGGTAGTTGTGCAAGTATTTATGTTTGGCAAATTAGTCGACATGTTCGGTGAAAAAGTGTTAATTCAAATATGTTTAATTGTAGGTGCAGTATTAGCGTTCGTTTCAACTGTAGTCTTTAATTATTGGATTGTACTTCTCGTTACTTGCTTTATTTTCTTAGCATTTGATTTACTTCGTCCAGCTTTAACGACATTTTTATCAAAGGCAGCTGGAAAAGAGCAAGGATTCGTTGCTGGTATGAACTCGACTTATACGAGTTTAGGAAATATCGCAGGACCAGCGATGGGCGGAATATTATTTGATATGAATATTCATTATCCATATGCATTTTCAGGAGTTGTTTTAATAGTTGGTCTCGGCATTACATTTATGTGGAGAGAGAAACAGCTAGCTGAAAGTTTTGCGAAGTAATAAAACCCCTTACGACGGTAAGGGGTTTTTGTTTTATCCCGCTTTAATGGGCAGTAAGACCCCCAGCTCAAAATTCACTGAAAGCAAAGAATTTAGGTGGGGGTCGGGCTGCCCATTAAAGTCCGATTGGTGAGGGCTAATAATCAGTGGGGGATGAAGAAAACCCCCACTGATTAAAGTTTCACTTTATAAGCTTAATCCAAACCGTTTTAATTCAATGAAAATCCCCTCTAATTGCTTTCCTTTATCCGTTAATGTGTACTCTACACGAGGCGGAACTTCTGGATATACTTTTCTCGTTATAATGCCTTGAGATTCTAATTCTTTTAGTCGAAGCGATAATGTTTTCGGACTAATCCCGTCCATTGATTTTTGTAAATCACTAAAGCGTAATGTTCCTTCGATAAGAAGGTCACGAATGATTAAAAACGTCCATTTTGTACGAATTACATCAAGTGTTTTAGCGATAGGACAAGGTATGCCAGGTAAACCTTTCGTTAATTCAACTGGATTTATATCGTTCATGGAACTAGCCTCCATAAAATTTTTTTTGGATGAATTTGCTTTATAGTATCACAAAACTATACTTTTGGTAACTATATGAAAAAAATATTACTACTTCCATAAAGGAAGTTAGTGCATATACAATAGCAATACGAAACAAAAAGGATTTATATAAGGAGGTGGTGATTTCCATGGGGATAAAAAAGTTATTTGGATTTCTTAGTTTGTTTGTTATTTGTATTGTACTTGTAGCATGCGGCGTGGAACAAAAAACGGAAATCCAGTTATTAAAAGAAATGCCAAAGCCAAAAGCAATGACAATTGATCCCTCACTAAGTAAAAAAGAAGCGACAGAGATGGTTCATGCAGCGCAGCGTTTTTATGCATTTTGGGATACAGGTAAAGAGGAACTTATTCTGCAAACTGTTTCTGAAAATTTTTCCGATAATACATTGCCGAAAGGGCGACCACAAGGAACTGAAGGATTAAAGTTTGCGGCACAAAATTTTCGTAAAGTTGTTCCTAATATACATTGCGAGATTGAAGATTTATTAGTCGTTGGTGATAAAGTAACAGCTCGTCTTTCTTTTACAGGAACGCACAATGATAAGAAAATCAATTTTTTTGCCATTGATATTTTACATGTGAAAGATGGAAAGATCACGGAAGACTGGCATTTAGAAGATAATCTTACGCTGAAACAACAACTTGGGTTAATAGCTGAAGAGTAAATTATATAGGGGAGAGAAAAGCAATGAAAAATATATTTATTATAAATGGACATGAAAAATACGGTACGAAAGAAGGACGATTAAATAGAACGTTAGTTGATTATATGGTAACGGTATTAAGTGAGAAGCATCATGTGAAAACAACAACGATTCAAGATGGCTATAGTATTAAAGAAGAACAAGAGAAGTTTTTATGGGCGGATGTTGTGATTTATCAAACACCGATTTACTGGTTTAGTGTACCGGGCTTATTTAAAACGTATATGGATGAAGTATATGAATATGGTTTGTTCTTTAAAGGTGCTGATGAATATGGAACAGGCGGTTTATTAAAAGAGAAAGCGTATATGTTTTCTACAACTTGGAATGCACCTGAAAAGGCATTTGGAGATAAGACGAAGTTCTTTGAAGGGGAAAGTTTAGAGTCAACGCTTAGCCATTTACACCGCGTGCAAAAGTTTCTTGGCATGAGTCCGTTAAAGAGCTTTGCTTGTTATGATGTGGTGAAGCATCCTACAATTGATAAGTATTTAGAGAACTTGAAGAATCATTTAGAAGAAATCATTTAATAATTACAGCCATCCCCATATTTAATGCGGGGATGGCTGTATCCATAATTTCGCAAAATTTGCCCAACCGAATGAATCAATTGTTACGTTTTTCAAAGAAGAAGGGTATGTTTTTCTTTTTAAAACGTGATAGTTAAATAAAATGATGTGTTCTGTTTGTAAAAATTCTTCGATCTCATACATGAGTTCGTAGCGCTTTTCTTTATTTTCTTCTAATAAAAATGTATCAAGTAAACAGTTAATTTGTTTTTCATAGTGCGGGTCCATGAACCGGTTTACGAAGCAACTTTTATTTTTAAATACATTTAAGAATGCAAGTTCATGATCGGCAGCAAACACTTCTCCCATGAAAATAATATCGGCATGTTTATCAATAGAGCGATCCATATAATCTGAAACGGGAAATGGGTGAAGCTCTACTTGTATACCTAAACTTTCACATCGTTCTTTTAGGAAATGAGCGTCATTTGCACTATCTTTAAATGCGAAGAAGTAAATATGTATCGTTTCTCCATTATAGGTGCTCTTTTTTAAATACTCTTTTGCCTTCTCTAAAGAGTAGGATCTTTTAGGAACTTGGCGGCTTCTTTCAGGGAAAAAGCTTGAAGCAGCAATTGTTCGTCTACCCTCTATGCTACGAAGTATCGTTTCAACGTCATATAGTTCTCTCCAAGCTTTTCGAAAGTAAATGTCGTGATGAGGACCAGGTTTTGTAAAGTTGAAGCTAGCATAAATACAACCTATTTCTTCTATTTGTATATCATGCCTTTCATTTTCCTCTTCATTTGGCAGTTCATAATCAGCATCTATTTGCACATGATCAGGAATACCCCAAAATTCAATACGGTCTAATAACGCGCGCTCTTTAAAATAATGGGTGAACGCTTCGAGTACGATATTATCTTCCGAGTAATGAGCAAGTTTGAAAGGTCCAGTACCTATATAATGATGATTTTGAATACTCGTATCACGCGGTAAAATTGCGAGCTGCATTGAACTTACATAGTGTAAGAAAAATAAATTTGGTTTCGCTAAATGGAATCGAATTTGCAGTGGTGATGGCGTTTCAATTTGAACAATTTCTTCTGTTAACCATTCGAAAGGAGAGTGAACTTCTTTTAGTCTTTCAAATGAAAATTGTACATCTTTAGAAGTTAAAACTGTTTCGTTATGAAAATATACATCCTTTCGTAAATAAAAAGTCCACGTAAGTCCGTCTTCACTTAATTCCCACGTATGCGCAATGTGTGGTTCCATTTTTTCAGTAACATCGTTATAGACGACTAACGTATCAAAAATTTGACTCGTAAGATGGCTCTCTGTAGTTACAGCCACAAAAGCCGGATCTAATGGGAATATCTTTCTCGATATAGGAATCTTTAATATGTCGTACATATCATTTGAAGGTTCGTATCCAAAATGATGATGTAGTTTATTTTCTATTTTTTTTTGAAGTGTAAAGGGTAGGGGCTCTTTTAAAAGAAGAAAAATATCCTTTAACTTTTCTTGCGTTAACAGTTCATCTGTATAGGACTCAATCGCTTCTACGAAATTATGTATAAATAGGATTTCCGTTTTATTCCCGCGGCCTCGCCCGGGAGTCCAGCGAATTAATTGCTCCTCACTCATCTTCTTTAATAAAATTTTTACGTTTTTCGTACTGCAATATAAAATATCTGCTAACTCTTGTAAGCTATTTCGCATATGTTGTTGATCTTGCGCATGTAATCTTAACCGAATGTAATAGTCCATAATTTTCATATATACACTTCCTTCTATAATAAAAGGGGAAACTCTTTAGAATATTCTAACCTTTTTCTTCCTTTTTTTCAAAGTAAAATAAGTAAGCATAAGGAGGGGGAAACAATGGGGTTTTGGAGTATGCATCGAAATATAAAAATTAGAATTATAACTTCGTTTTTAACACGTGCTGTGTCCACGATGATTTTTCCATTTATGGCGATTTACTTTTCCATAAAGTTAGGTAGTGCGATTGCAGGTGCGTTATTACTCATTAATGTCATAGCTTCATTAGTAATTGGTTTATACGGTGGATATGTGGGAGATCGGCTCGGTCGTAAAAAAGTGATGATTATCGGTCAAAGTATACAAGTCATTTCAATCGCTTGTATGGGGGTTGCGAATTCGGATTATGTAGACTCACCGTGGCTAACATTTATATTTATGTTAGTGAATAGTTTAGGATCTGGACTTATGAATCCTGCGACAGAGGCGATGTTAATTGATGTGAGTACACCGGAAAACCGAAAAGTGATGTACAGCATTAACTACTGGGCAATTAATTTATCCATTGCGATTGGAGCGATATTTGGCGGATTACTATTTGAGAACTATAGATTACAATTGTTTATCGGATTAACAGTTATTGCAGTTATTACATTATATGTGATGGCCGTATATATGGAAGAAGTGTATGTAGCACGAAAAACGGTAGAGAAGAAAAATGTATTAAAAGATATGGCGGATAGTTATAAAGCCGTGATGAAAGATAGAGCATTTCTAATTTTTTGTGCAGCAAGTATATGCACATTATCTTTAGAGTTTCAGGTTAATAATTATTTAGGAGTACGTTTGCAGCAGGAATTTGAAACGGTGCACTTTTTCTTTTGGAATGGTGTTACGTTTGATTTAACAGGTATTCGAATGATGAGCTGGATTTCAGCAGAGAATACAATTTTAGTTGTGTTATGTTCGGCGCTTCTTATTAAAATGCTGAAACGCTTCAATGATTTGAAAATCTTATATGTAGGTTTATTCATTTATACGATTGGCTTTACAATACTCGGAACGAGCAATAGTTTATGGATCTTATTAATCGCAGGGCTTTTCCAAACGGTAGGAGAGATGATGTATGTGCCAGTACGTCAATCTATAATGGCAGATATGGTGCCAAACGAGGCAAGAGGTTCTTATATGGCGATTAACGGAATGGTCTTTCAAGTGGCAAAAATGAACGGGGCATTAGGTGTTATGATAGGCTCATTTCTTGCATCTTGGGGCATGAGTGCTCTGTACTTTATCGTTGGCATGAGCAGTATTTTATTATTTATGAAGGCGATAGGGAAAGAGAAGTATGAGGATGAGAGAAATGTTTCTCAAATTGGATGAAACTATATAAAAGCGAACCAGTTATACTGGGACTCGCTTTTTATATAATTTTTAGAACGGATCTACTTCAGCTAAATTTGGAGTAGTGTTAGGCTGTAGCAAAAGATTCTTTAATGTGCCTACTTCAGAAAGAGCGACTAATATGTAGCCACTAATCAGTACAATAAGTCCGATGACGCGTAACGTTTGTAAGCTCACTTCATTATTATTCGTTTCCGTTGGATTTGGGGGCGTTGAAGGTGGATTGTTATTCATAAATAAGGCTCCCATCTTTTGTATTTATATATGTGCGAAATCGTTATTTAACTTATGGATAGGAATTATATAGTCATTTTCACTATATGAGAACTGCCTATGAAAAGTGATAAGAAATTTTGGGATGAGAAAAGAGTGTAACCCAAAAGGCCATTAAAACTACACTTTTGGATTACACTCTTTTTATTTATCCCGCTATTTGTGGTGGTCGGATTTTCTGTAAACGACCAGTTGGTGAGGGCTAATTAATCAGTGGGGGATGAATAAAACTCCACTGATTAATTATTTTCATGTAAATAAAAGGAGGTTAGTTAACCAAAGTAGCTATCCTAATATACGCAACGATTCTTCAATAAACGCTGGGATGTCTTCCGGTTGTCTACTTGTAACTAATTGATTTTGGCATACGACGACTTCTTTATCATGGAAATTTCCACCGGCATTTTTTAAATCGACCGAAATGGATTTATATCCAGTCACATCACGTCCTTCAAGCGTTTGGGCAGTGATGAGTAATTGGGGGCCGTGACAAATAGCAAAAACAGGTTTTTTCGCATCCATAAATGCTTTGCTAAAGCGAACGAAACGTTCATCTGCACGAAGTATATCTGGGGAAAATCCGCCTGGTATGAAGAGGGCATCAAAGTTCTCTGGAGAAACATCATCGATACCTTTATCAATTACAACTTCACTTTTTCCTTGTTTACCGTGTATCGTTTTACCTTTTTCTGCTTCAATAGTTGTTAATTCATATCCCTTTTGTTTAAAAGCTTCTGCTGGCTCTGTGTATTCTGTGTCCTCGAAATAATCTGTTATTAAAGTAGCAATTTTTTTACTCATTCTAATCCGCTCCTTACATTATATTATCGGTTTCAGAATCATCCTTGAGCAATGTCTTTTATAAAGTGAAACTTTAATTCATATTTTTTCATTCCCTCCAGTTTCTTTGCCCTGTTACTTTAATACATACCCTTTTTGTTAGGACGTAAACATGTATTATCGTTTTTTTATGTGAAATTATAAAATATCGGTTGTGCTGGTGATTCTTGTTTGAGGAGGGAAAATAAAAAAGCCAAGGAGAGAATTTATTCTCTCCTTGGCTTTTAAGATAATTCTTTTCGTTAAAACGCAGAAACGCGTTGCTTCGTTTTTGGTACAATAATAAATTTGATCCAGAGTAATCCGATAATCATAATGATAAGGCTATGTAAAAATTGACTTGTAGCAATGAGTATAACAATTGAAAATACAATGAGTTGAATGCTTAGCAATATAAAGATTAAGCGAAGAAATTGGTTCATTCGTTTTTCAGTATCAATTGGATATAATGCTACAATAATATTTCCCGAAAAATATTTCCATAAGGAACGTAGCTGCATAGAAATCATATATAGGACGATGTAAGAGATAGCACCTTTTGCGTATATGTTTGGTATAAAATATAAGGCGAAGGCACCGATTACCCCTAAGCGGATATATATACCGAAATAATCATTCCCGCGTAAAAATGCGAGTGTATGTAAATAGAAGAAAGTTGCTCGTTTTTTATGTAATAAAGGTTCAATCCAATTTGTAAGCCATTTTCTTTTATTTACTTGCTTATTCAGTTGCGGAACATCGGTGAAAATGCTAGCAAATTGATAAAAACGAACGTTCATTTTTTCTTCTTGCTCGATTATGTAATCCCACGGTATTCGTTTTGTAGGCTGTTTTTTCGTATATAGAAGTAGGAAAGCAAGTAGTAAGAGCAATCCGCCTAATATGAGAACATGTGCCGAGTAAAACAGCATATAAATGATTAAGGCGTTACAAGCAATACGAATAATGAACCATATGTTTTTTTCATGACTATCACGCCACATCCAATGTGTATATATATTCCAAGCTTTCGTAATCATTAAAACGATAAAGATTGTACATAAGAAAGGTACAGTTACTTGTAATGATTGCAGGGCAAGTGGAACGAGAATAAGGAACGTAAATAATAATGGAAAAAGCTGAATGATGTAATTATATAGAAGAGATTTTTTAAAATAAGACGTTAGTTTCTCTTCTAATGCAAGTAAATAGACAGCATCAGGTTTTTGAATAAATGTACGGATAGGACATCTCGTTATAATCGCTGTTAGGACGATTGTAATAAGTAATAAAGATAGTCCTTTAGAAGGAGCTGTTTTAAGAAACTTTGCATAATAGTAAGCACCTATACAGGCAACGAAGATAAAGCTATATAGTAAACCGTTAATCATACGTGCAAAGTATGTAATGATATTTTGAATATGTTGTTGGAAGCGGCTGCTCCATAGCGATTCGATTGACATGTTTTTCACCTCTTTGTTCTATTATATATGTTTTATAAAAGAAAAAACGAGCAAATTGCGTTATGCAACTTGCTCGTTTTTCTTTTCGTTATTTTTTTTCTGATCACGATTCATTAATGGATAGAAGGCAAAGCCGATTACGAATAAACCAATTCCGAGAAGGAACGTTTTTATATCGGATGCGCCGGTTTTAATAACCCATAGTGCGTAGCAAAGTGCGATCACTGCGACTATGCCATCTGTAATTCTTGCCCGCATTTCATTTTTATATGTTTCACCAGTTGCGACTAGTTTTAACTGGAAGATTGGTGAAACGAGATATGGAATGAGGTAGGCCAGTGTTGATACGGTAATAACGAATGTATAAGCTTCCGCAATAGTTCCTGATAATGTTGAGAATAAGAACACTTGCGACATAATGTTTGTTAATCGTAATGAGTAAATTGGACTTCCTTTTTTATTTGTTTTTGTGAAGAAGGAAGGGAAGAAACCTTCTTTTGCTGCTTGATACGGTACTTCTGAGCTTAATAAAATCCAGCCTAATATAGAACCGAATAGGGAAGTAAGAGCAAGTAATGCCATCAGTTTCCCGCCGCCATGACCCATTGCAGCGTTTAATGCATCTGCTAATGGACGTTCAGAAGCTTGTAATTTATCAACGTGAAGTACACCCATTGTTAAAATTGTAATTCCTAAGTAAATCGCAACTGTAATAAGTAATCCTGCAACTGTTGCGCGTTTTACTGTTTTAGGAGAGGTAGCACGGTTTGATAAAAGTACTGCCGATTCAATTCCGATAAATGCCCAAAGCGTTGTAAGAGCAGCTAAGTTTACTTGTGAAAGAAGGCCGTGTGATACACCTGATTTATCGATCATCGGTGTGTACCATTGTCCAAACTTAGAAGCTTCGAATGCAAATAAAGTAACGACGATGAATAAAAGGAATCCAGTTACTTTCGTTGTTGTTGCTAAGAAGTTTAGCTTTCCAGCTCCGCTTACACCGTTTGTTAATATAATATGAGTTCCCCAAAGTAAGATGGAACAAATCGTAAATGTAATTAGTTTTCCGACTTCTATGTTAAAAGAACCGATTGAAAATAGTAGTCGTGTATCTTTCATAATTGGGAAGAAGAGTGATAAATATCCCGCAAATGATGTAATGATGGCAACGTTACTTGCCCAGTTTGCTACCCAATATCCCCATACCATACTGAAACCAGCCATTTTTTTCTTTTTTGGTGTTGAGAATAAAGCATATGCATGACTTTGTGGTCCTGTCGTTAAATCAGGACGACGAATTGCTAAATTACCGAAAACAAGAGCTAGCATTAAAACACCAAACCCTGTTGTTAACCAAGCTAAAGTGACACCGAGAGGGCTTGCTGTTTGTGCCAACGTACTTGGCACCATGAAAATACCAGCGCCAACCATGTTACCGACAACGAAAGCTGTTAATACCCAAAAGCCCCATTTTTTTTGTTGCATAGAAAATACCTCCAAAGTTAGTATAACCAAGTCAAGCGAGGAGATATGTATGTCTTCTTAGTAGAGAAGAGAAGTCCCAAACAAAACAAAAAAAGCACGTAATTTGCCGCTACATGCTTTCTATCTTATAAGAAACCCACGACATACCTCTCGATAGCTCTCCACAAACGAAACGTTTGTGACAGTTCTGCACTTATTAAATGCAGACCCAGCAAGCGTGCATGGTGGACACGGGCTTACTTCGGCAATCATTCCTTTCTCATTCCTTCATCAATGCCACTACATCTCCTGAAATGATACTCTTAATGACTGCAACCTCTACCTCACCGAGATACGAATGAGGATTTAAATATTAAATTAACGTCTTTAAGAGTAACAAATGAATTTTTATACGTCAATGGATATAGTAATAATCAGATTATAGAGAAGAGTTTGTTATTAGGAATGAATAATTATTTGATATAAAAAGAAGCTGATCCAAAACTAGATCAGCTTCTACATATAAGATTAAACTAAGTTTAATACTGTTACTTTTTCACGTGTCATAGACTCAAGGCTCTTACGAATACCTTGTGCGCCCATACCTGAACCTTTTACACCGATGAATGGGAAGTGGTCAGGGCCGCGCTCTGTGCGTCCGTTAATTTGAACAGAACCAGTTTCGATTTTGTTAGCAATTGCAAATGCTTTGTTAATGTCTTTTGTGAAGACACTTGCTTGTAGACCGAACTCTGATTTGTTAGCAATTTCAATTGCTTGTTCATCTGAAGAAACACGGATGATTGGAAGGATTGGGCCGAAGGGCTCTTCCCAAGCAACTTTCATTTCTTCTGTTACGTGGTCGATTAATGTTGGGTAAATTAAGTTACGCTCACGTTTGTTACCGATAACGATTGTTGCACCTTTTTCAACAGCGTCGTCAACTAAGCCTTGAACGAAGTCAGCAGACTTGTCGTCGATTAATGGAACGATTGTGCTGTCTTGTTCTGGAGATCCAACTGATAGCTCAGCTACTTGCGCTTTTAATAAGCTAACAAGCTCGTCCGCTACGTTTTCGTGTACAAGTACACGTTTAATAGCAGTACAACGTTGACCAGAGTAAGAGAATGCACCGCTTACGATATGGTTTGCAGCATCTTGTAAGTCAGCATCTTCACGAACGATACCAGGGTCTTTACCACCAAGTTCTAATACAAGTGGAATCATTGCAGCTTTTTTCGCTAAATGTTTACCTGTGTTTGTACCACCTGTGAACGATACCATATTGATGCCTTCGTGTTCTACTAAGTAGTCACCAATTACAGAACCGCGTCCTGTAGCTACGTTTACAAGACCTTTTGGAAGGCCAGCTTTATGAAGTGCTTCAACCATTTTAATACCACTAATTGCACCTTGAGTTGCTGGTTTGAAAATAACAGCGTTACCCATAATTAATGCTGGTGCAAGTTTTGCAGCAGATAAGTTTACTGGGTAGTTAAATGGTGCGATTGCTAATACAACACCAAGGGGTGCGCGTTGGATGATCGCAAGTTTAGATTTCGTTCCGCCAGGGAAGCTATCGCCCATCATGCTTTCTCCGTGCATATGAAGAGCTTCTTCGATTGTGTAACGAATGAAATCAGCTGTACGAACAACTTCTTTCTTCGCATCTTTATAACCTTTACCGACTTCTTTCATAATGATATCGGCAATTTCATCTTGCATATTTACGAGCTCATCAGCCCATTTATATAAATATTTTGCGCGATCTTGTAGAGAAGCTTCCGCCCATGATTTTTGAGCTTCTTTTGCAGATGCAATTGCTTCATCTACTTCTCCGCGAGTAATTGCTTGTACTTGTCCAATTACTTCGTGTAAGTATGGAGATGGAATTTCGATTGTTTCTCCTGAAGAGCTTTCTCTCCATTCTCCGTCTAAATAAAATTTGTACGTATTGCTAGTTGTCATGATTAGTCCTCCTAAAATAGCAACTTGTAAGAGTGAGTATAAGGTGATTGTAGGGTGTTTGATAACATTTTTCAAATGAAATGTTTGTGAAAACGATTTCTTATTCTTTTTTTATTTTGTATGCCCTTTCTTACAGAAGATTCCCTTATTTCAAAATGATGTAGCGTATATTTTTATTCGGTTTGTAAAAAAACAATTGACAGAATACTCAATAAAGTTGTAAGATTATAAATGGAAAATAAATGAAGGGGGTGTGCGTAATGATTGTAATCGTAAATGTGATGGGCTTAGCTCTGTTAAATGGCAGAAAACATTCATATCATTACGCAGCCCGTGCGGATATATAAGGCATCTTTGTCTTATAAAAAGCGTACGTTGCGTATATCGTAACGTACGCTTTTATGCATTTTTGTGCATATCGTCAAGCGGCGGTATGCTTTTTTTTGTTTATTTTCCACGTTACTATATAAAAATTTGGAAGGTGGAAAAATGTGATGAGACTGTATGGATTACGAAATGTAAATGTGATGGATCTGGATAGTGGGTAAAGAAATGGGAGTGAAACGAGAACGAGAAGGGAGAGGTTACATTGTTATCAGTATTACTAAAGTTAAAATGGTTTTTTAAAGAGCATTGGAAGAGATATAGTATCGCCATTGGAGCTCTTTTAATTGTAAATATAGTTGAAGTCATTCCCCCGAAAGTGTTAGGGGTTACGATTGATAATATAAAAACAGGAACGTTAACGAATGCAGCAATTATGCAATTTATTCTTATTTTAATAGGGGTTACGGTAATTGGATATGGTCTTACTTTCGTTTGGCAACATCAATTGTTTGGGGGAGCATTCGTACTGGAGAAGACGATGCGCTCTAAATTTATGGGGCATTTACTTAAGATGACACCGACGTTTTATCATAAAAATCGTACTGGTGATTTAATGGCGAGAGCGACAAATGATTTAAAAGCAATTGCTATGACAGCTGGTTTCGGTATATTAACGCTCGTGGATTCGAGTTTATATATGCTTACGATTGTCTTTATGATGGGATTTACAATTAGTTGGGAGCTTACATTTGCGGCACTTATACCGCTTCCGATTATGGCGTATGCGATGAACATATATGGAAAGAAATTGCATGAGAGATTTACAGTTGCGCAAGATGCGTTCGGAGATATGAATGATAAAGTACTTGAATCGATCGCTGGTGTGCGCGTTATTCGTGCATACGTACAAGAGAACGCGGATCAGGAAAGATTTCATCATTTAGGAGATGACGTATACGAAAAAAATATGAAAGTAGCTAGAATCGATGCATTATTCCAGCCAACTGTGAAAATGCTTGTTGGTCTTAGTTATTTAATTGGTTTAGTGTATGGCGCGTATCTTGTATTTCAATCAAAGGTAACACTTGGTGAACTTGTTTCATTTAACGTGTATTTAGGGATGATGATTTGGCCGATGTTTGCAATTGGCGAATTAATTAATGTTATGCAAAGAGGAAATGCTTCATTAGACCGTGTGAATGAAACGTTAGCGTATGAACCGGATGTCAAGGATCCGAAAAATCCAAAGCTTGTACAAGAGCCGGATTATATTCAGTTCGATGACGTTACCTTTTCATATCCTTCATCAACTGAAACAAATTTAAAAAAGGTTTCATTTACATTAAAACAAGGGGAAACGCTTGGGGTTGTTGGAAAAACAGGAAGCGGAAAAACGACGCTCGTACGCCAGCTTCTTCGTCAATACCCACTTGGAGATGGGGATATTGCAGTCTCTGATGTGACGTTAGATAACATAACGAATGAAAATGTACTCGGATGGATTGGGTATGTACCTCAGGAACATATTTTGTTCTCAAAAACAGCGAGGGAAAATATTTTATTCGGAAACCGAGAAGCGACGGAAGAAGAACTCGAGAAAGCGATTGAAATTGCGGCGTTTAAAAAGGATTTAGAGTTTTTACCAGAAGGGTTAGAAACGCTCGTTGGAGAGAAGGGTGTTTCTTTATCAGGAGGGCAAAAACAAAGGATTTCAATTGCGCGAGCTGTCATTCAAAATCCAGAAATTTTAATTTTGGACGATTCTTTATCAGCTGTTGATGCTCGTACGGAAGCAGCGATCATTGAAAATATAAGAACAGAAAGAAGCGGAAAAACGACGATTATTACGACGCACCGTTTATCTGCCGTACAACATGCGGATTGGATTCTCGTTATGGATGAAGGAGAAGTAATGGAAGAGGGTACGCATGAACAGCTTATTCAAAGCGGAGGCTGGTATGCTGAGCAGTTTGAAAGACAACAAGGGGAAAATGAAAGTGCGGATAGTGGGGTGAAAATATGAGCGTTTCAAAACGATTGTTTCAATATGCGATGAAAGTAAAAGGGACAATTTTTGCAGCGATGCTAATGTTATTTATTTTCGTTATCGCAGAGCTTGCTGGTCCTTTCGTCGCGAAAACGATGATTGACGATCATATCGTCGGGATAGAGAAACCTTGGTATGAAACAGAAAAGAGTGAAGAGGCTGTTTCGTATAATGGCGCCTTTTATAAGCGAAGTGATCGCTTCCAGGAAGGTGAGAAAAAAGGAAAAGAAGTACGCGTGATGCAAGTCGGTTTTCAATATTACTTTGTACCGAATAAAGTGAATGCTGAAGGGTCACGTACTGTAAAAGATGATATGATTACCGTCCAAAATGGTAAGGCAGTGCAAGTGTATAAAGCGAAAGCATTAACGAAAGAAGAAGTGTTTGCGTTTTATAAACCAGAAATAAACCCCCTATTATTACTTGGTGGTGGTTATTTCGCTTTATTAGTAGTTGTCTCATTATTTGCATACGGAAAGCAATTTTTCCTACAGAAGGCAGCGAACAAAATTATTCAAATTATGAGGGAAGATGTCTTTTCTCATATTCAAACGTTGCCGATTCGTTATTTCGATCATTTACCAGCAGGGAAAATTGTATCGCGTGTTACGAATGATACGGAAGCCATTCGTGATTTATACGTAACGGTACTGGCGACATTCGTTTCTAGTATCATTTATATTATCGGGATATTCGCTGCGCTATTTTTACTCGATGTAAAATTGGCGACGTTATGTTTACTTATCATCCCGATTTTAATTGTTTGGGCAATTCTTTATAGAAAGTATGCGTCTGTATACAATCATAAAATGCGCTCACGTTTATCTGATATTAACGGAACAGTGAATGAATCTATTCAAGGGATGCCGATTATTCAAGCGTTTCGTCAAGAGCGTGAAACGAAGAAAGAGTTTGAAGAATTAAATGGCGATTATTTTAAGTATCAAAATAAAATTTTGAATTTAAATGCAGCAACTTCTCATAATTTAGTGTCTGTATTAAGAAATATCGCTTTCACAGGTGTGATTTGGTATTTTGGTGGTGCTTCATTAAGTGCTTCAGGCGTCATTTCTCTAGGGATATTGTATGCGTTCGTTGATTATTTAACACGATTGTTCTCGCCAATTACAAATATGGTAAATCAGCTTGCTAACTTAGAACAATCGCGTGTTGCATCAGAACGTGTTTTTGAATTGTTAGAGGAAAAAGGGGAAGCAGTAGAAGAGGAACGTATGCCTCGCCTACAAGGAAATGTGAAGTTTGATAATGTGTCGTTTTCTTATAATGGAAAAGATGAAGTGCTAAAAAATATTTCTTTTGAAGCGAAACAAGGAGAGACAGTGGCACTTGTCGGTCATACTGGATCAGGAAAAAGTTCTATTATGAATGTACTCTTCCAGTTTTATGAGTTTGAAAAAGGGAAGCTTACGATTGATGGTCACGATGTAAAAGCGATGCCAAAACAAGCAACGCGTGAACATATGGGAATCGTACTGCAAGATCCGTTTTTATTTAGCGGGACGGTCGCTTCTAATGTAAGCTTAGAGAATGAAAAAATTTCAGAAGATCGCATCGTAAAAGCATTGCGTGATGTTGGCGCTGAACGGTTTGCGAACAATATAGATGAAGAAATTACGGAGAAAGGAAGCACACTTTCAACCGGAGAACGTCAGCTTATTTCGTTTGCTAGAGCACTCGCTTTTGATCCAGCCATTTTAATTTTAGATGAAGCAACGTCTAGTATTGATACAGAAACAGAGGCGATGATCCAACAAGCGTTAGAAGTTGTGAAAAAAGGAAGAACGACATTTATTATCGCTCATCGTCTTTCCACAATTAAAAGCGCAGATCAAATTATTGTGCTTGATAGAGGAACGATTTTAGAAAAAGGCTCTCATGATGAACTAATGAAAAAGCGCGGGCGTTATTACGATATGTACAAAACGCAAATGGAAGGAAACCAGAGCGCTTAATATGTATGGAGGAGAACTTGTGATTTTCACAAGTTCTTTTTTAGTGAATCAGGGCAGTTAAATAAGAAGTATTGTTTTACCTTTTTCTTTATAAATGCTATATTAAAAAATGTTACTTATTTTTTGTATGTAGCGTTATTTTCTCCTTTTGTTTGATTATGAAGAAAAAGGATAAACTAAATAAGAACATTTTCATTGAAAAATTGTTCAAGATTGCATACAATCAATATAGTTTTTAAATTCCTATCAGAATACTTGGAGGATTACCATCATGAAAAAATTATTTTCAGTACTTGCAGTAACTACATTAGCAATCGGGATTGTAGCGGGCTGCGGTAAAGAAGAGAAAAAAGATACAGCTAATCAAGATGCGTTACAAAAGATAAAACAAAGTGGTGAACTTGTAATTGGAACAGAAGGTACATATCCACCGTTCACATTCCACGATTCAAGTAATAAATTAACTGGATTTGACGTTGAATTAGCAGAAGAAGTTGCAAAACGTTTAGGAGTAAAACCTGTATTTAAAGAAACACAATGGGATAGCTTACTTGCTGGTCTAGATGCAAAACGTTTCGACATGGTTGCGAATGAAGTTGGTATTCGTGAAGATCGTCAAAAGAAATATGACTTCTCTAGCCCATATGTTTCATCTTCAGCGGTATTAGTTATTGCGAAGGATAAAGATAAACCTGCTACATTTGCTGATGTAAAAGGATTAAAAGCAGCACAATCTTTAACAAGTAACTATGCAGATATTGCTAAGAAAAATGGTGCAGAAATTACGAATGTAGAAGGCTTTAGCCAAGCTGCAGAATTATTAAACACTGGACGCGTTGATTTCACAATTAATGATAAATTATCAGTGCTAAATTATTTAGAAACGAAAAAAGATGCAAAAATTAAAATTGTAGATACAGAAAAAGAAGCGTCACAAAGTGGATTCTTATTCCGTAAAGGTAGCGACAAGGTAGTACAAGAAGTAAATAAAGCGTTAGAAGATATGAAAAAAGATGGTACGTACGATAAAATAGCGAAAAAATGGTTCGGTGAAAATGTATCTAAGTAGTGCGTTGGTTTCAGATCGATTGTCTACTTGGATAGATATTATGCAGTCTTCCTTCATGCCTATGCTGAAGGAAGCTGTATTTACGACAATTCCATTAACGCTTATTACATTTATTATCGGGATTATACTTGCGACGTTAACAGCGCTTGCACGTATTTCAGGTAGTCGTATTTTACAATGGATTGCTCGTATCTATGTATCTATCATTCGCGGAACGCCACTTCTTGTACAGCTATTTATTATTTTCTATGGTCTTCCAACTCTTAATATTGAAGTTGAGCCATATACAGCAGCAGTTATTGGATTTTCGTTAAATGTTGGTGCGTATGCATCTGAAATTATTCGTGCTTCTATCCTTTCAATCCCGAAAGGACAGTGGGAAGCAGCTTACACAATTGGGATGACATACCCGCAAGCATTAAAACGTGTTATTTTACCGCAGGCAACGCGAGTATCTATTCCGCCGCTTTCGAATACATTTATTAGTTTAGTGAAGGATACTTCATTAGCATCGTTAATTTTAGTAACAGAAATGTTCCGAAAAGCGCAGGAAATTGCGGCAATGAACTATGAGTTTTTAATTGTTTATTTCGAAGCAGGTCTAATTTATTGGGCAATTTGCTTCTTATTATCTATTGTGCAACAAATATTAGAAAAACGTTCAGAACGTTACACTCTAAAATAACCCTTTCATAAAAGGAGTTTTTGTTTTTATGATTTCAATTCAACATTTACAAAAAAGTTTCGGAGATAATACCGTACTAAAACATATAGATTTATCAGTTGAGAAGGGGGAGGTTGTTGTTATTATCGGTCCATCTGGATCTGGTAAAACGACATTCCTGCGTTGTCTCAACGTGTTAGAAACGCCGAACGCTGGTAATATTCGCATCGGTAATAAAGAGCTCGACTTCTCTCAAAAAGTATCGAAGAAAGATATTGTCAATCTTCGTACGCAAACAGGTATGGTATTCCAGCACCATAATCTATTCCCTCATTTAACAGCACTTCAAAATGTAATGGAAGGGCTCGTTACAGTGAAAAAGATGGGGAAAGAAGAAGCGAAGAAAAAAGCGACCTATTTCCTTGAAAAAGTTGGTCTTGCGGATAAAGTAGACTTATATCCGTTCCAATTATCAGGCGGACAACAACAGCGCGTTGGAATTGCTCGCGCGCTTGCGATGGAGCCGGAAGTATTACTATTTGATGAACCGACGTCAGCACTTGATCCTGAACTTGTTCAAGAAGTTCTGAAAGTAATGAAAGAACTTGCTAAAGAAGGCATGACGATGGTGATTGTAACGCACGAAATGCGCTTTGCACATCAAATTGCGAACCGTGTTATTTTTATGGATGGCGGTGTCGTTGTCGAACAAGGTACACCAGAAGATGTATTTACAAATCCAAAAGAAGAACGTACGAAGAAGTTTTTACAAATGTTGCAGTAAATGAAGGAAGGTCTCAAGGCATATGCCTTGAGACCTTTTTGCCATATATATTTATTTTTGGAATCCGCCAAGGCTTTGCTCAGCCATTGCAACTAGACGTTTTGTAATTTCTCCACCAACAGAACCGTTAGCGCGAGCCGTAGAATCTGCCCCTAATTGTACACCAAATTCTTGAGCGATTTCGTACTTCATTTGATCGATTGCAGCTGTTGCTCCTGGTACTACTAATTGATTGTAAGAACTTTGGTTTGCCATAGGAATATATCCTCCTTAGAGTTATAAAAATTTTTTTTGGTTGGACTAGCTGGATTTGAACCAGATTATCGCCCCGTTTGGCGCTAATCCATCGGTAATTAAGTTTGTACTCATAGTATGGATGTTACCTAGAAAGATATACGAAATAATAATTTGTAAATTTTGTAAAAAAATCTTAGTGATTTCGTAAATTATGAAATAAGAGTAATCGTTGTATTTTTTAGAAAGAAGGCTAAACTAAGAGCGATATGAAATATGTTTTTCTTTTTGTATCCCGCTATTGTGGGGCAAATCATTAACTTCTTATTTATGACTTACTAAAATTAAATCGGTAGCAACTTTATAGTTCTATTTTAAGTAGGGGGACAGGACGCTCCTATGCACGGCTAGATGCTCTCTTCAATCTGCTTGTAAATGATAACGTATGGAGGAATCGTGATGGGAATTTGCCCGCTTTGCAACGCATTAGAATCACAAACATATTCTTGTCAAAATTGCCAAGGTATACTCCAAGATTATGGGAAAACTGTAGATTACATAGACGATTATAGTGCGTATATGGATCAAGAATTATTAAGTGCAGTAGATGGTTTAACACATAGTAATTCACAAGAGTACTGCAATCATGTTTTTTATTGCGGGATGTGTAATGTGGAAACAGAGGTTGTAGTGAAACTTGTGTAAATAGAAAACTTCCACCTTATGAATGAGGTGGAAGTTTTTGTTTTCGTATTTGTGAGTGAATCATAGGGGATGGGATATGTTCGGTGTTTGATGGAGTTCCGGATTTTATTTGAGCCATTTTTTCTTTTGCATGGCGCAAAGAATGTTCAGTTAAGTAGATGGCATATTCGTAAAATAATTGGCGCGTCAGTTCACTTTGTTCTTTTAACTTTTCATCTTGGAATACAGTTCGCCCAGGTTTAGAGTTTGCTTCAAAGAGCCACGGGTTTTCCTGCGTGTCTAAGCCGATATCAAAACCAATTTCTCCAATATTTCCGGTTACTTGTTCATCGAGCGCGTAACTGATTTGTAAGGCTGTATGTTTTAATTTATTTTCAATTTGAACTTGTTTCGTTGAATCTGGAAAAAGTTCTTGCAGTAATTTTGTATCGCCACCGCTATTTACATGCGTTGTTAAGCTACCTTTGCCAGCAATTTTTGCAACGATTGCACTGACCATCCATTGGCCGAAATGATTTTTATTTGTATGAATGCGAAAATCAACAGGTTGCCCATCGAAGCGAAGTAAGGAAATACCTTGTTGTACGATAAACTTTTTTAAATCATGTCCTTTTAATACATGGTTCAGAAGCGTTTCTAATGATTGGTACTTTCTTAGTTTATTTTCTTCATTTTCGCGATAACGACAGTAGTAGCAATTCTCTGTTTGAGAGTAAAATATTTGATGAATGTTTCTACCAAAGCTGCCGTGTATCGGTTTCATGTAAACAGATTTATACGTGCCAAGAAAGCGTTCTACTTGTTCGAAGTGTTGAAAAGCTTCCGTATTTGGTAATAAGGGAATAATGGATTCATCTTTCATAAGAAGTTGATGCACTTCCCATTTATTGAAAAAGCCTGGATTAAACCATGGAATAGCATAGTCATGCTCTAACTTTCTTTTTGCTCTTACGATCGGTTTATAATTTTCGGCTTTACGATTTGGTAATCGATCGTAAATGACATTCGGTAAAGGGACTTTTTTCTTTATCCACTGTTCCTCTTGAAAGAAATATCCTTCAATTGTTTCGTCTTCCCAGTTTATATGTTGCACACCAAAAACGAATACAAATGGTCGCAAGGTGAATGGTGGCGTTAGTAACTCGCCAAGAGAAGTTGAACGGTTTCCTAAAGGATTAGAAGAGTCATCGTTAAAACCAGTTGTAAAAATCCCGATTAATGGTCCGAAAATAATGGTTTCATTTTGCGTGAATGCATGGATAGTAGTGGAATGAGGAAGTAAAAGTTTCTCTGCAATTTGTTTTCCGATAATGATTTCGCGAGTAAAGGAATAATGAATTTTCACCTCTTCACTTGCAACATGGCGTACGCCGAAGGAAAGAGATGCAATTGGTGGTGTAATGGAAAAAATATAAGGTAAAGTAATACTATTTGGATGCTCATCTGAAATGTTTAATGTATATATGTGCTCTTTCAAAATGGTGTTACCTCCTTTCATTATGGTGTGAAGCGACTAAACTTTAGTGGTCCGTGATATATTTTTTCGGCTAGTGCATCACTATGACGAATGTAATGTTCGTACGGGGGAATCGTGTTGACATACATAAGCCAAATTGCCCCTTTTTGATCCATAATGGTGGAAAGCTCTAGCTCGAATAACGAAGAATAAGATTGATCTAATGTTTGAAACACTTCATTTATAATGTCATGTAAAGCGTCCTGTAATAATTGTACACCTGTACTAGATAGTACGTATTTAATTTTTGAAAACGAATGCAGCGAGGAATCATCCGTTGCCGAAAGTAAAAGTTGATTCGGAAATGAGCTTTTTTGTATAAATTGGCCGATAGCAGTCCACTTCTGTTCTTTATTTTTTTGCAAAATGGTTCGAATATGAAGCGGGTATGTTAATTGATTTGGTGGTTGTAGCATTGTATGGGTGATGTAACGTGCTGATCGTATGTTAGATTTGTACCAAGATATAAATTCATCTGTCCGTTTGATTGGAGTAGAAGTATGATAGTCATCATTTATCGTATCGATATGAAACGTTTTATTTTTATAAGCGATCCGGTACAGACTTTCATTGGAATGTGTGTTAGTAGGCCGTATAATAATATCTTTTGTTTTTAATAACAGTTTGAAAATGTTTTGTATCGTTGCTATTTCAAATTTTGGTATATAAGGAGATAATTTTTTATTCGTGAGAAATAAATCATGAAGTTCGCTTAAGTCAATGAGTGTGTTATTTAAAAAGGTAGTGGTAGGACGGTTGTGTAATGAGTGAATAATTGATTGTGCTTTATTGAAGTCTGTTTCCTCGTTAAAAGAAGAACGATCGTAAATATAAGAAGGAATAGGGAATATTTGCTCTTTCCATTTTCCTGTATCTGTATCATAAATCAGACCAGAGACAAGGTCTGTTTTAGGATCAATACCAAATGGCGTAAACTGGGCAACGACATTATGATAAAGCCGAGCGCGTTTAGCGATTTCGGTGTAATACATTTGCTCATAATGAGGGTGAGAAGTTAAAATACCGAGAACCAACGAAATCACTCCTTTACTAACAAAATGTTGGCATAATAAGCAGAGCTATATATTGCAAATACGTTTTTATACCATTATACTTTTGTCCGTATGATGATATGCTATAGTTTTGGAGAAGCGAAAGGTTGATTGTAATGAATATATGGTTAAGTATGTTAACGACGACAGGGCTCGGAGCGATTATTGGAGGATTTACAAATCATTTAGCGATAAAAATGTTATTTCGTCCTCATCGCCCTATTTATATTGGAAAATTTCAAGTTCCATTTACACCAGGGTTAATTCCGAAGCGCCGTGATGAACTTGCTGTTCAATTAGGAAAAATGGTTGTCGAACATTTGTTAACGCCAGAAGGAATCGGAAAGAAATTAACAAATGAAGAGTTTCAAAAAGGTTTAATTCAATGGACACAAGTAGAAGTGGATAAAGTAATTACGAATGAACAGTCGTTACGACATATGTTAGAAAAATGGAATGTAGCGTATGTAGAAAAAGAGGCGACCGGGAAAATCGAACATGTGATTACAGAAAAAATAGAGGCATTTTTAGCAGAGTATTATACATATACATGGGAACAGGCTTTACCTCATTCTGTTCATGAAAAAATAGAGAATACAATCCCAAATGTCTCGGCATTTATTTTAGAGCGAGGAATTAATTTCTTTGAGAGTGAAGAAGGGAAAGCACGTCTTTCAAAAATGATTGATGATTTCTTTGCTTCTAGGGGAACGCTACTTAACTTAGTCGGAATGTTTTTAGGGAATGTAAGTGTAGTGGATCGTGTGCAGCCAGAAGTCATTAAGTTTTTAGGGCAAGATGGAACAAAGCAGCTTTTAACTGACGTACTGCAAAAAGAGTGGGAAAAGTTAAAAGGAAGAGATGTAAAAGAAGTAGAAACGTTTGTAGAAAAAGAAATGATTGTAAGCTCCATATTGTCAGCGGTTAAAGTTGAAGAAACAGTGAGTAAATTTTTAAATCAATCTGTGCAGCAAGTATGTGAGCCAGTTCGAGAAACAATTATGGAAAAGGTAGTTCCAAGTGCAGTAACGAAAGGCTTGAAGTGGGGAGCAGAAAACGTAGCGAGTATACTAAATAATCTCCACTTGGCTGAAATTGTCCAGCAAGAAGTCTCCACATTTTCAACGGAGAGACTAGAAGATTTAGTGCTGTCCATTACAAAAAATGAACTAAAAATGATTACGTATTTAGGTGCCTTATTAGGCGGAATGATTGGAATTGTGCAAGGATTATTACTGTTGTTTCTTAAATAATAAGGTAAGTACATAGAAATAAAAGTGAAATTTCTTCACATCTCTTGCATAGTTTGATATGGTAAGAAGAGTGCGTATGTAAATGCACTGAAAAGGCAGTGCGCATGACAAGCGCTAGCCTTCTAAAGGAGGAAAAATAAAATGACAAAAAACATTCATGATGTTGCATATGAATTACAAAAAGCAATCGCTGAAAACGAAGATTTCCAAACATTAAAAGCAAGCTACGCAGCAGTACAAGGTGATGCAAATTCAAAGAACTTATTCGATGAGTTCCGCACAATGCAACTTGGCCTACAACAAAAAATGATGCAAGGTCAAGAAATCACTGAAGAAGATAACCAAAAAGCACAAGAAGTGGTAGCTCGCATTCAACAAGATGCTAAAATCACAAAGTTAATGGAAACTGAACAACGCCTAAACATCGTTATCACTGACGTTAACAAAATTATCATGCAGCCACTTGAAGAATTATATAACGCGCAACAACAAGCGTAATAGTGGAAGACGCCCCTGTATAGGGGCGTCTTTTTTGTTTGTTATTTGTGGAAATACTCCGTCTTAATATTCTTTTCCTTCAAAAATGTTTCAATTTCTTTTTGCTTCCTACCATTCACTTTCTCAAAGCGTTTTGTAAAAGAAAAATCAGTTTTGAATAAGTTACCATCTTGCGCGAGTTTATCTAATTCTTGCTCTAGTTCTACTGAAAGTGCCGTAGACGCTGAAATGTAATCATGAATTTCCTTTGAAGGCTGTTTGTAATCATCAGGGATCGTATTGTTACTAATAAAATCATGGAAGTTCGCATCATTTTGTTGCGCTAAATTTACTAGTTGTTTTAATTTCTCTCGGTCGGATTTCGTGACATTCTCGTCAGACATGGCTGACGAAAGTGGAACGATGTTTTCGTATAACTCTCCGCTATAATTTAAATACGTTTTTATATTTTGTTTCATTTCGTCTTCGTTAATAGTTTCATTTTTTTTTGAGGAAGTGAATATAGTTTCTGGAATTTTAATCGTTACATCTTTAATAGATTGTACATCGTTTTCTTCCTTAGGTTGTGCACTGTTTGAACAAGCTGGTAGCAATAAAATTGTAAGTAACATGAGTAGATATAAAGTATACTTCTTCATTTTAATCTCCTTTTATATTCATTATTATCTTTGTAAAATAGCTATATTCCATTTCAAATACTTTACTAAAGTTGCGTATAGATGTTTTACCATTTGGTAAGATATGACGGATATGAGTAAACCGCCGCAAAAAGCGATGAACACATTATAAACATCGGAATAACTAATTTGATGAAATCCTTTGAAAAATCCTAATCCTATTAATAAAATAGGTGAGATGATTAATAGTGGAGTGGCAATGATAAGTGCTAGAATAATAGGTAATAAAAAGAGTAGTACGAAAAAGGCGATAATGATAAAGGCAAAGTTTAAAATACTTAAGCTCATAACAGAAAATAGTGCAGTTATCATATTTTTAAAGCTGCGTTTCTTGTCAGCATTGCTTATTGCATAGGAAACATTAAGTTCTTTAGCGATCGTTTTAGGGTTTCCTAGTTTTCTAGCAATTTCTTCTTCACATTTCCCATCCTGTTTACCACTGATAAAATGAGTTTCATACTCTGAAATAATATCTTTCTTTTCTACATTAGGCATATTCCGCAGGGAAGAACTAAGTTGTTCCAAAAATTCACTTTTGTTCATAACAATCACTTTCCTTTATAAAATGATGAATTACAAAACACATTCCAATTGCTGGGTATTCCAATATTTACAAATATATCATTTAGTAGTGTTCTTTGCAAGGTACTGTAATGTTTTTAATACTGTGACTAGATGAAAGTTTTTCGTGCATTTTTAGATGAGATATAAAATTATTATTTTAGGATAAATAAAGGGTTGTAAGCGTATTCCTTAATGGTTGTCAAAAAACTGCCAAATTCATATTGTTGGAAAAATAATGCATTTGTAATATAATGATAAATAATACTTCACTACATTAATTAACTAGGTGAAATTAAAAATCTTTATTACACACATTATGAAATAAAGGGATGATTAGTTTGAGTACAGGTGTAAAAGCAAACGACGTGAAAACAAAAACAAAAGGAGCAGATCTTGTTGTTGATTGTTTAATTAAACAAGGTGTGACACATGTTTTCGGTATTCCAGGAGCGAAGATTGACTCTGTATTTGATGTACTGCAAGAAAGAGGACCAGAGTTAATTGTTTGTCGTCATGAACAAAACGCAGCATTTATGGCAGCTGCTATTGGTAGATTAACAGGGAAACCGGGCGTATGTCTTGTAACTTCAGGACCAGGGACATCGAATTTAGCGACAGGTCTTGTTACTGCGAATGCGGAGAGTGATCCCGTTGTTGCTTTAGCTGGTGCAGTTCCGCGTACAGATCGATTAAAACGTACGCATCAATCTATGGATAATGCTGCACTATTCGAACCAATCACAAAATATAGCGTAGAAGTAGAGCATCCTGATAATGTGCCAGAAGCACTATCAAATGCATTCCGAAGTGCGACTTCCACTAATCCAGGAGCTACTTTAGTAAGTCTGCCGCAAGACGTTATGACTGCGGAAACGACTGTAGAGTCTATCGGTGCGCTTTCTAAGCCACAGCTTGGAATCGCTCCCACACATGAAATTACATATGTAGTAGAAAAAATAAAATCGGCGAAATTACCAGTTATTTTACTCGGTATGAGAGCGAGCACAAATGAAGTGACGAAAGCCGTTCGTGAATTAATTGCGGATACAGAACTTCCTGTCGTTGAAACATATCAAGCGGCTGGTGCAATTTCGCGTGAGTTAGAAGATCATTTCTTTGGCCGCGTTGGATTATTCCGTAACCAACCAGGTGATATTTTACTAGAAGAAGCAGACCTTGTTATTTCTATCGGTTATGACCCAATTGAGTATGATCCAAAATTCTGGAATAAACTTGGAGACAGAACGATCATTCATCTTGATGATCATCAAGCGGATATCGACCATGATTACCAACCAGAGCGCGAATTAATTGGTGATATTGCTTTAACTGTAAATAGCATTGCAGAAAAATTACCGAAACTTGTATTAAGTTCGAAATCAGAAGCAGTGTTAGAACGATTACGTGCGAAATTATCAGAACAAGCAGAAGTTCCAAACCGTGCTTCAGAAGGTGTTACGCATCCGCTTCAAGTGATTCGTACACTTCGTTCTTTAATTAGTGACGATACAACCGTTACATGTGACATCGGTTCCCATTCTATTTGGATGGCAAGATGTTTCCGTTCTTATGAACCACGTAGACTATTATTTAGTAACGGTATGCAGACGTTAGGTGTTGCACTTCCTTGGGCAATTGCTGCTACTTTAGTTGAACCGGGCAAGAAAGTTGTTTCCGTGTCAGGTGATGGTGGTTTCTTATTCTCTTCGATGGAATTAGAAACAGCGGTACGTTTAAATGCTCCAATTGTACATCTCGTATGGAGAGATGGTACGTACGATATGGTTGCGTTCCAACAAATGATGAAATACGGCAGAACATCAGCTACTGAGTTTGGCGATGTTGATCTTGTGAAATATGCGGAAAGTTTCGGGGCGTTAGGTCTTCGTGTCAATACACCAGATGAATTAGAAGGTGTATTGAGAGAAGCGTTAGAAGCAGAAGGTCCTGTCATTATTGATATTCCAATTGACTACCGTGACAACATTAAATTAAGCGAAAAATTATTACCAAACCAATTAAACTAATGGAGGCATGATTGAGATGACTGTTGCACAATTCATTGATATTGATGCAAAAAGAACGAAAACGAGTAATGAAGTATATCAAACATCTACAATGCTTGCGCTATTAGATGGTATATATGATGGTGTAATTAGCTTTGAGGAATTGAAAGAACGTGGTGATTTCGGCATCGGCACATTTGATCAATTAGATGGTGAAATGATTGCATTTGATAACGAATTTTATCATTTACGTTCAGACGGTTCAGCAGAAAAAGTAGAACCGGAAGAAACAACACCGTTTGCGACTGTAACGTTTTTTGAAAAAGAAATGAGTTATACGGTAGAGCGTCCGATGAATCGTGAAGAAGTTGAGGCATTATTACATGAATTAATGCCAAGTAAAAACTTATTTTACGCTATTAGAATGGACGGTACGTTCCGTGAAGTAAGAACGAGAACTGTTCCAAGACAAGAAAAACCGTATACACCGCTCGTTGAAGTGACGAAATCACAGCCGATCTTTTCGTTTAAAGAGACAGAAGGTACGCTTGCTGGATTTTGGACACCAGATTATGCGCAAGGCATTGGTGTAGCTGGTTTCCACTTACATTACATTGACGATGCAAGAAGCGGAGGCGGACATGTTTTCGATTATGTTGTTGAAAACTGTACGATCCAAATTTGTCAAAAAGCTCATATGCATTTAGCACTTCCAGAAACAGCTGACTTTATGGCGGCTGAATTATCGAGAGAAAACTTAGAGGATAATATAGCGACTGCGGAAGGCGCGGAGTAAAAGGGAGAGACTGTTCCATTGTGGAACAGTCTTCTTTTATTAATATTGTTTGTTGATATCGTTTATCCCGCTTTAATGGGCAGTAAGATCCCCACCTCCAAATTCAGCGAAAGCAAAGAAGTTAGGCGGGGGATCAACTGCCCATAAAAGTCCGATTGGTGAGGGCTGATTAAAGTTTCACTTTATTTCTTTGAAACAAACGGATGGCCCTCATAATAAAAACGCCACGGATAATGTACAGCTTCTTCTGCATAGTCGATGTTAATACGAGGTCCTGCTGTTATTTTATATTGTGATGATATGTGTTCTTCTTCTGGGACGAGTTCAATATGTAATGTATCACTTTGTAATGATACACCTCGTTCTTCTAAAGTAATTCCGAGGGCACGGCATAGTTTGCCAGGGCCGTTCGTTAAATTTTTATACTGCGCTTTTGTAATGTCGGTTTTGTTGTATCGCGCAAGTTTTATTTCCTCAATCCCGTCTACTGGCTCAAGGGCTCGAATGAGAACACCTTGCGGGGTGCCAACTGGCGCTGTAATGACGTTAAAACAATGATACATACCGTAAATTAAATATACGTAAGCATGTCCTGGTGCACCAAACATGACTTCCGTGCGATCAGTCCGTCTGCCGCCGTAACTATGTGCTGCCTTATCATCGGGACCTTTATATGCTTCTACTTCAACAATGATTCCGCTTCGCTTTATTCCGTCTACAATATGAACAAGCTTCTGCCCAATTAATTTCTTTGCTATTTCTAACGTATCGCCTTCATAAAAGGAAGGAGGTGCCTGCATTGTACTATCTCCTTTACTGAGTGTATATGTATATAGTAAACCAAATTTTCAGTAGTAATTCTAACTCGTTCTATTTGCTACATTTATTTCATAAATTATGGATAGAGTACAACAGCGAAGAGGGGGAGTGCGACATGATTTATCGCTTACTAGCTCTTAACATAGATGGGACACTACTATACAACAACGGAAAAATTGCAAAAGGATTAAGAGAAACAATTGAATTTGTGAAAAGAAAAGACGTATACGTTACATTATTTACGAGCCGTAATTTTCAGTCTGCTCATAAAGTAGCAAAGGCGTTAAAATTAGATTCTATATTAGTGACACACGGTGGTGCTTTCGTTTCAGCAACGTTAGATAAGCCGTACGTTCAAAAAAGATTATCTGAAGAGAAGACGTTTAACATTGTGCAAGTGTTAGAGCACTTCGATTGTAACGTCCGCATTTCTCATGAACGGTTTTCAATCGGAAATCGTGAGAGAAATACACCAAACTTAATTGCGCGTACTGTATTATCAAGCGCAGATCCGTTATTTTATCCGGTTCAGTTTGTAGACTCGTTAGGTGATGCGCTTCGTGATCATCCAGTAGCTGCTCCGAAAATTGATGTGATTTTCCAAAGTAAAGGTGAAAAAGAACGAGGGCTAAATACATTACGAAAAGCATTCCAAGATATAGAGTATATTGAGTGTGATTCAAAACGAATAGAAATCTTGCCGCAAAATGTATCAAAATTACGCGGATTACAATTGCTTGGAGAGCATTTAAATATTTCGCTAAACGAAATGGTTGCGATTGGAGATAGTTTAGAAGATCTAGAAATAATTGAAAATGTAGGGCTCGGAGTAGCAATGGGAAATGCACCTGTAGAGCTAAAACAAGCAGCTGACTGGATTACACGTTCAAATAGTGAGAACGGTGTAGAGTATATGATTAAAGAACATTTCCGTAAGCAATTTCCGCTTCCATTTTTGAAGAATCATAAAAATACACCGAAACGATGAAAGAAAAACGTAGCTTTTTGCTACGTTTTTCTTTTGGTTTTATCCTAAGGTTGAAAGCGTTTTACTCGAGTTAATTGTGTCTGAAATCTATACAATTCACTTGAATCCTTTAGAAAACTGTTGTAAAGTGGATGATGTTGCCAAAAAAGTTACACCACATGAAATATTCTTCAGATTAATTTTATTGAGCTCCCATAAGTAAAAACATTTCCGCATGATAGTTTCGTTCACGTATTATTTCAAAAATGAATTGTAGTAATGTTATTAATTCGTTGTAGAGTTTCTTTGGTTTATTTAAATGGATTATTTTAAGTTAATGTGAGTAAGGCTTGGTACATATGAAATGAGCTTCTTTTCATAAATTTAGGAATCATAAAAGGGGGAATGAATTTTTTGAGGAAATCATTTAATCAAAAAATAAAAAAATTAAGTAGTAGTTTTATAGTTATGTTACTAGTATGTATGAATTTTTTAATCCATTTACCAGATAAAGCAGAGGCAGCTACAACAGAGTTAAAAGGTTTAGGTGATGTATCTTATTACAATGCAATCATTTTTGGAGATCATAGTGCAACGAGTGCGGATATTGAGGGTGCGATGGCTATTCAAAAAAATATGAACGCATCAAGTTATACAGTCTTAGCGGCTGCAACTGGAGCGAATAATTTAGCTGGAGCGACATGGGTAGAGGAAGGATATCCATCATTATTACTAGGCGGTCAATTTACGAAAGCGGGAACAGGACAAGTAATTATCCAAGATGGAACAGTGGCGATGACAAAAGATGGTGACCCAGAAGGTGCAATGAAATCATCATATGACCGTATCTCTTATAAAGAGCAAGCGGAGATTGATGCTAAATTTAAAGAGTTTAGAAAAGATGTTGATAGCGTAATTGAGGATGCGGGCCAATTACACACTGATAAACCAAAACCGGGTATGACCTTTGGAATCGGTGAAGATGTAAATAATCCTAATATTTATGTCTCTTCAGGATTAGAAGGGCAAGAACCATTCAATGTAAAGGATGTTTATCTTCCAAATGTAAGTAACAAAGATTTTATTGTTATTCATTCAGATGCAGAAGAAGTTAATTTTGGTGGCGGTGCAATCCTGTATGATACGACAGATAAGGGCGGGTTCACATTAGTTAATACCTCTCAAGCATATGACCCTAATTCCTTCTTTACTGAGTTAGCTAGTAAAGTCATTTGGGTGTTCCCTAATGCTAAAAAGATAACAACTAAAGGATATGGTGTAGTAGGAAGTGTATTTGCACCTAATGCAGTTGTAGATACAAAGGGTGGATCTATTAACGGACAAGCCTATGTTGGTGGATTACACCAAAGAGATGGATTTGAGGTTCATAATTTTAAATTTAACTGGCCAAAGTGGAAAAAGCCGGCAGCTGAAAAAGGAAATTTACAAATTAAAAAAGTTGATGAAAACGATGAAAACATTGTTTTAAAAGACGCAAAATTTGATGTTATAGACAAAGATAATAATGTTGTGGCTACTGTTACAACAAACGAAAAGGGTATTGCGGAAGTTAAAGATTTACCATTTGGTGATTATTTTGTAAAAGAAATTAGTGCACCAGAGGGATATATAAAAGTTGATACACCAGTAAAAGTAACAATTGATAATACAAACGTAATGAAAATTGTTATGAAGAATACGAAAAAAGTAGAAAATGGTCAATTTAAATTATTGAAAAAAGATAGTGAATCTGGTCAACTTTTACCAGGTGCAAAGTTTGATGTTATAGATAAAGATGGGAACGTTGTCGAAACAATTATTACAGATGGTAAAGGTGAAGCTTTATCAAAACAACTTCCAGTTGGAACATATACATTAAAAGAAGTTGAAGCACCAAAAGGTTACGAACTATCATCTAGTTTAGTTCATGTTGATGTAGCTGCTAATAATACAGTGACTGTAGATGTGTTGAATAAAAAAATTGTTGAAAAAGCTACAGGTCAATTCGAAATCGTAAAAGTAGATGCAAACGATAAAACGAAAGTATTATCAGACGCAGAATTTGAAGTGTACAAAGATGGTAAAAAAGTAGAGACGTTACGAACAGATAAAACAGGTAAAGTAACCTCTCAGAAATTAGAACCAGGAACATACACATTAAAAGAAACGAAAGCACCACAAGGATATAAGTTGTTAAAAGAAGAAATTGAAGTCGTTGTGGAAGCAAACAAAGTAGTACAAGTACAAGTAGAAAACGCAAAAGAACTAGGAAGCTTACAAGTAATCAAAAAGGATGCAGAGAGTGGAAAAGTTCTAGAAGATGCAGAATTTAAGCTAAAGAATGAAACTGGTCAAGTAGTTGGAGAAGCGAAAACAACGAATAAAAACGGTGTAGTAACATTCGAAAACTTAGTGCCAGGTAAGTATACGTTAGAAGAAACGAAAGCGCCGGAAGGTTATAAAGCAGTAGAAGTAACAGTCGAAGTAAACGTAGTAGCAAATGAAGTAGTAAAACAAGAAGTTATGAATGAAAAAGTAACAGGTCAATTTGAGATTGTAAAAGTAGATGCGAATGATAAAGCGAAAGTATTATCAGGTGCAGAATTTACAGTATATAAAGATGGTAAAAAGGTAGCGGAACTGAAAACAGATGAGAGTGGAAAAGTGATGTCACCAAAATTACCATTAGGTGAATATACAGTGAAAGAAACGAAAGCACCAGAAGGTTACAAGCTTTCAAATAAAGAATGGAAAGTAACAATACAAAACGAGAAAGAAGTAGTAAAAGTAGAGGCGGAAAACGAAAGAATCTTAGGTTCTCTACAAATTATTAAGACGGATGATAAAGATCAAGCGAAACGTTTAGCGGGCGCAGAATTCACATTGAAAGATGCGCAAGGGAATGTTGTAAAAGAAGGAATTACAACAGATAAGTCTGGAATTGTTAAAGTAGATGGACTAGTGCCTGGTGAATATACGTTAGAAGAAACAAAAGCACCAGAAGGTTATGAGTTAACAAAACAAGTAATTCATGTAACAGTTGATGGTGAAAAAGTTATTGATGTAAAAGTAACAAACAGTAAGAGCCTTGGTCAATTTGAAATCGTAAAAGTAGATGCAGAAGATAAAACGAAAGTATTATCAGACGCAGAATTCGAAGTGTACAAAGATGGTAAAAAAATAGAGACATTACGAACAGACAAAACAGGTAAAGTAATCTCTCAGAAATTAGAGCCAGGAAAGTACACATTAAAAGAAACGAAAGCACCACAAGGATATAAGTTGTTAAAAGAAGAAATTGAAGTCGTTGTGGAAGCGAACAAAGTAGTACAAGTACAAATAGAAAACGCAAAAGAACTAGGAAGCTTACAAGTAATCAAAAAGGATGCAGAGAGTGGAAAAGTTCTACAAGGTGCAGAATTTAAGCTAAAAAATGAAACTGGTCAAGTAGTTGGAGAAGGGAAGACAACGAATAAAGATGGCGTTGTGAAATTCGAAAACTTAGTGCCAGGAAAGTACACGTTAGAAGAAACGAAAGCGCCAGAAGGCTATAAAGCAGTAGAAGTAAAAGTGGAAGTAAACGTAGTAGCGAATGAAGTAGCGAAACAAGAAGTTATGAATGAAAAAGTAACAGGTCAATTCGAAATCGTAAAAGTAGATGCAGAAGATAAAACGAAAGTATTATCAGACGCAGAATTTGAAGTGTACAAAGATGGTAAAAAAGTAGAGACGTTACGAACAGATAAAACAGGTAAAGTAACCTCTCAGAAATTAGAACCAGGAACATACACATTAAAAGAAACGAAAGCACCACAAGGATATAAGTTGTTAAAAGAAGAAATTGAAGTCGTTGTGGAAGCAAACAAAGTAGTACAAGTACAAGTAGAAAACGCAAAAGAACTAGGAAGCTTACAAGTAATCAAAAAGGATGCAGAGAGTGGAAAAGTTCTAGAAGGCGCAGAATTTAGACTGAAGAACGAAAATGGTCAACTAGTTGGAGAGGCGAAAACAACGAATAAAGACGGCATTGTGAAATTCGAAAACTTAGTGCCAGGTAAGTATACGTTAGAAGAAACGAAAGCGCCAGAAGGCTACAAAGCGATAGAAGTTACAGTAGAAGTAAACGTTGTAGCAAATGAAGTAGCGAAACGAGAAGTATTGAATGAAAAAGTGAAAGAAGAAATTACAGGTCAATTAGAAATTACAAAAGTAGATGCTAATGATACAGGTAAAACATTAGCTGGCGCAGTGTTTGAAATTTGGAAAGATGGAACAAAAATAGACACATTAACAACAAATAAGAATGGTAAAGCAATTTCTAAGAAGTTAGAACCTGGAGATTACATTTTAAAAGAAGTTCATGCACCAGAAGGATATAAATTATCTGATAAGGAAATTAAATTTAAGATTTCTAATGAAAAAGTAGAAGTTAAAAATCTTGAAATTACAAATGAAAAAGAACAAGAAAAAGGTCCAGAAAAACCAGGCGAAGAAACAGAAAAGCCAGGTGAAGAAACAGAAAAACCAGGCGAAGAGACAGAAAAGCCAGGTGAAGAAACAGAAAAACCAGGCGAAGAAACAGAAAAGCCAGGTGAAGAGACAGAAAAACCAGGCGAAGAAACAGAAAAACCAGGCGAAGAAACAGAAAAGCCAGGTGAAGAAACAGAAAAGCCAGGTGAAGAAACAGAAAAGCCAGGTGAAGAAACAGAAAAACCAGGCGAAGAAACAGAAAAGCCAGGCGAAGAAACAGAGAAACCAGGTGAAGAAACAGAGAAGCCGGGTGAAGAAGTAGGAAAGCCTAACTTACCAGAAAAAGAGCAAGGCAGTTCCAATGATCAAAAACTTCCAGCTACAGGGCATAATACAAATTACCTTCCATTTATAGGTGTAATTCTTGTGTTATTAGGAATGCGTTTAAGATTTATGACTAAAAATAGCTAATAGATTTATAAAAGGCAGAAGAGAAATGTCATCTCTTCTGCCTTTAAGTTTTTAAATAGAAGAAATAAGGTAAAACCTTCTGTATTGACCTGCAAACGCCCTTCAAGTAAACTAAAGAGAGTTTGCAAATGAAAAGGTGATAATGTTGTTAATTTCAATTAAAACGCTACAAGATGATCGTTTTTTACGTCCGCTGCAAAATATTGGCGGCTTATTTTTTGAAGATAGTACGATTGGATTTGAAAAAGAGGAAGCAAATCTTATTGTTGATATACACATTGAAGAGAATGTGAAAGCATCTGCTCGTTTAACAGATGTTGCTACTGGAAATGTGTATGAAGAAACTTTCGCAAAAGATTTATCTGCTTTCACAGATGAAAAAGAGCGTATGAAGCAAGTGAAGCACGTTGTTTCTTATGTATATCTTTCTGTTCTTCAGCAGTTAACTGGTCTTGAACAAAGTTGGGGCATTTTAACAGGAGTTCGTCCGACGAAACTTCTTCATAAAATGCTTCAAAGTGGTATGTCAAAAGAAGAAGCACACCAAGAACTTCGTGAAAGCTATTTAATTCATGAAGAGAAAATTGAACTTCTTCAGCGTATTGTTGATTGCCAATTAGCGGTAGTTCCGGATTTATACCGTTTGAAAGAGGAAGTAAGTATTTATATCGGTATTCCATTCTGCCCAACAAAATGTGCATATTGTACATTCCCGGCGTATGCAATTAACGGACGCCAAGGCTCTGTTGATTCATTCTTAGGTGGTTTACATTATGAAGTTCGTGAAATTGGTAAGTTTTTAAAAGAAAAAGGTGTAACAGTTACGACGATTTATTACGGCGGCGGTACACCGACAAGTATTACAGCAGAAGAGATGGATATGCTGTATGAAGAAATGTATGAAGCGTTCCCAGATGTGAAAAATGTGCGTGAAGTAACAGTTGAGGCAGGTCGCCCAGATACAATTACGCCAGCGAAGCTAGAAGTGTTAAATAAATGGAACATTGACCGTATTAGTATTAATCCGCAGTCATACCATCAAGAGACATTAAAAGCGATTGGACGTCACCATACTGTAGAAGAAACAATTGAGAAGTATCATTTAGCTCGTGAAATGGGAATGAACAATATTAATATGGATTTAATTATTGGTCTTCCTGGTGAAGGGTTAGATATCTTTAAGCATACGCTAGATGAAACAGAAAAGTTAATGCCAGAATCGTTAACAGTTCATACGTTATCATTCAAACGTGCTTCTGAAATGACGCAAAACAAACGTAAATATAAAGTAGCAGGTCGCGAAGAAATTACAGCGATGATGCACGAAGCAGAAGAGTGGACGCAAAAGCATAATTACGTACCATATTACCTATATCGTCAAAAGAATATTTTAGGTAACTTAGAGAACGTTGGTTATGCAATGCCGACGCAAGAAAGTATTTATAACATTGTTATTATGGAAGAAGTTCAATCGATTATCGGACTTGGCTGTGGTGCATCAAGTAAATTTGTTCATCCGAAAACGGGAGCAATTACGCACTTCGCAAATCCGAAAGATCCAAAATCATATAACGATGGCTTCGTAAAATATACAGAAGACAAACTGAAAATTTTAGAAGAGCTATTTGTATAAGAAGAAAGAGGTTGTTCCATTTGGAACAGCCTCTTTTTTATTTTGTCAGTTTTTGTCTGTAAGTTGATATATTCGAAAAATCGCTGATATAAATTGAGTTGCGGTCGATATATTTTAAAAATCGCTGATATATTTCAAGTTGTGGTCGATATATTCGGAAAACCGCCGATATAATTTCACTTACCGCCAAGCGGCACTGATTGTAAAACTATGTCGATAATAATCAGAAAAATTAGTCAAATCATTAGAGGACAATGTCTACTTATGGACGAAATGATAGATTTATGAAAGAGAAAAGGGGGAAATTGTTGGCATGTACATGACGATAGGGAGAATATTTGATTTAGCTGTTGGTAAGTATCCGAATAAAGAGGCGTTAGTAGAGCCGGAAAAAAATATTCGCTGGACATATAAACAGTGGGATGAACAAATAAATAAAACGGCGCAAGCTCTATTGAAAGAAGGGGTAAGAAAGGGAGATACTGTATCTGTTTACTTATATAATTGCCGTGAATTTGTAAACGTTTACTTAGCTTGTGCGAAAATTGGGGCGATTTTTAACCCGATTAACTTCCGTTTAAAAGCAAAAGAATTATCGTATATCCTTCAAGATGCAGCCTCGAAAGTAGTAGTCTTTGAAAAAGCAGTTGAATCAACTGTTGCTATCATTGAACGAGATTTTCCAAATTCGTCTTTTTGGTACGTAGAAGACGATACACCTTCCTATGCTAGTTCTTACCATGAAAAAGTGAATGCGGCATCTTCTGACAAAGTAGATATCGAAATTGATGAAATGGATTATTGTTCTATGCTGTATACGAGCGGTACGACAGGTCATCCGAAAGGCGTATTGCATCGTCATCGTGAAATGACTGAGCATAGTATGATTTGTACGTATTTCTTAAAATATAATAGAGATAGTGCCGGACTTGTAGTAGCACCTTTATATCATTGCGGCGAGTTAAATGCTGGAATCATTCCGCGTATTCAAGTTGGTGGAAAGAATGTTATTTTACATCACTTTGATACGGATAGAGTATTACATACGATTCAAGAAGAGAAGATTACGACATTTTTTGCAGCACCGACGATGTGGAATATGTTACTGCAAAAAGATTTAAGGCAGTACGATTTAACATCGATGAAGATTGGTATATATGGAGGAGCGGCAATGGCTCCAGCATTAGTGAAGGAATGTAAAGAACGTCTTTATATTGATCTCGTACAAATATACGGAATGACAGAAATGGGACCAGTTGTTGCATTTCTTGTAGAAGAAGATCAAATTACGAAAGCAGGTTCAGCAGGAACACCGTGCTTTAGTCATGAAATCCGCATTGTAAAACCAAATGATGATGCACCAGCAGAACCAGATGAGGTATTACCTCCTTATGAAGTAGGGGAGATTATTTTACGCGGCCCAACTATGATGGCTGGTTATCATAACCGAGAAGAAGCAAATGCAAAATCGATGTATAAAGGATGGTATCACTCTGGTGATTTAGGTTACTTCGATAAAGATGGCTATTTATTCGTCGCAGATCGTGTGGATGATATGGTAATTAGCGGAGGTGTTAATATTTATCCACGTGAGATTGAAGATTTCCTTCATAGTCATCCTGGTGTATTAGATGTTGCGGTGCTTGGTGAGCCAGATGAATTATGGGGAGAACGTGTTGTGGCCGTTGTTGTAAAGAAAGATGAAGCGATTACAGAAAATGATTTAGAAATATATTGTAAAGAAAGTGATGAATTAGCAGATTATAAACGTCCACGTCATTACTTATTTGTGGATGAACTGCCTCGTAATGCGAGTGGGAAATTACAAAAATTTGTCCTGAGAGAGTCGTTGAAAGGTGCGAAAAAATAGAAAGTGTAGGATGCACTATACCTATGTGATTTTCGCCTGTTTTTAAATAGACGAAGCAATATCTTTGCTCTTTTGTAGAGGTGGGGAATTAAGTGAAGGTCAATTGATCTTCACTTAATTCTCGTTTTTTCTTAATGAAGAGTGATTCGTGTATTTGAAGTAAGGTGAAAGAACAAAAGGGATGTAATGTATAAAAGAAAAGACACCCTAAGGTGCCTCTCTCCGACTTGAACCATTTTCATTTCATACGAATCTATCCGTATTACCCCTTTGTTATAAGTGTAAACACATACTATAAAACAGAATCGTCTATATACACTAGATTGTTAGTTCACAAAATATAAGAGATCTGAGATCAGTATCGGAGTAACGCCACATCCCCTATAATGATTGATATGTTACGCCTTTTAAAAGAATCTGCTTTATAGAACGTGTCCACAAGTTATATTTTACTACATGTAATATTCATTTAGTTTATTTTTTGTGAATATGTATAATTACATAAACTTCATGAGAAAAAGAGAGTATACTTTGGTGTTTTGTAATAAAGATAAAGCCCACCTACAAAAAATAGAGGGCTTTTCTTACTTCTTATAGATATCTATTCCAATTATATTATCAGATGAATCTAAACGAACATATACGTCATCTGACAAAAGGTGGGCATTATATATTCTTTGTTTATACGTTGATATCTCGAAGCATTTTCCATTTGATTCACATTCCAAAATAATCATATCTCCATGTTCTTTCCAATTTACTAATCTAGCAGTTGTATTCATTTTTAATCCTCCTCTAGATCATTTTATGTAAATTAATAGAAACAGTGTGAGGAAGGAGTTTATATAGTCAAAAAGAAAGGTGAAGATATTGAAGAGATGGTAACATAGTAACTTTTAAAAAACAAATAATTTAATTATATCTATAATAAGATTAATTAATAAAACGTATTAATCTAACAGAAGGGAGGAATAGCCATACAATTAGTTTGTTTTAAAATAGTAAGTGGTCAATATTTCTTATTTGTAGAAGGTATCCAGATTCCTGTACCAATTCCAGCGGCTGCTGCAGCTCTATTAATTGGTCTAGGAATAATTCCACGTTGTTCTTAATATAAGGAATTTTAGCTGTTCTACCTTTTAATTGAAAACCCCTCAAGCATATGAATGCTTGAGGGGTTTTTACTGTTATAAAAATTGTTGAATGAAATGGGGTTCGCAACATTGTTTGATGGTCATGTTGGGATGCCCATTTTCTACTTTTATTTACGTGAAAATCCTTCTTCATCAAGGTATTCCGCAGCTTCTGGGTAAGAGTTGAATGTACCGTCTAAGTTTACACCAGCGTACACGTTCCACATATCATCCTCTTGAATAAGAGTTAGGATGTGGCCGTCTTCGTTCTTCCATTCTTCTTCTGCAGCAGGTTCCATTGGTGTAACAATTTCTTCTGGCTCCTGTGATAGACGTTCAATTACTTTTTCAATTAATGAACGCAGTTCTTCTTCTGAAAACTCACGGATGTTAATCATGCCTTTATCATCTGTTTTATAACCTTTAATGAAGCTTGCATATACAAAGCCGTTTCCGTTTGGATGTAAATGATATACAACGTTTTTTTTATCTAAACGACTTTCTTCAAAGTGAAAGTTCACGCGTTTTAATGATACGTTCTTTCTTTCTAATTCAGGGAAAGATTCAATAATCGATAATTTTTCTTCAAAAGTTAGCATAGTGCCTCCAAATATATAATAAAAGATTTAATTTATCTATTATAGCACAGTTACAATGGTTTCCAAAGATGCGGTGTGAGCTTGCAATTGAATACGTTTACGTCACGAGACTGTAAAAAGTGGACTAACGAATATATTCTTTTAGGTGTACAATGGAACATGGACTTTATACAAAGGTGGTTTTTTTATGTTTCAAAAAATAGCAAAGGAATGTTTAGCAGGTTTTACTGTCGCAATTGTTGCGTTGCCACTTGCCATTGCATTTGGTATTGCTGCAACGGGAACGTCTGAGGGAGCACTAGTTGGATTGTATGGTGCAATTTTTGCAGGTTTATTTGCGGCGTTATTTGGTGGTACACCTGGGCAAGTTACTGGGCCAACTGGGCCGATTACTGTTATCGCAACAGGGGTTATTGCGACGCACGGATTAGAGGCGAGTTTTATAGCCTTTATGATGGCGGGACTGTTTCAAATTTTATTCGGTGTATGTAAGCTTGGTTCTTACGTGCGATATATTCCGTATTCTGTCGTTTCAGGATTTATGAACGGAATCGCATTAATTATTATTTTAGGTGAAATGAAGCATGTGCAAAATAGTTTTCTACTCGTCGTATTAACGATTATTGTAATGATTGTTTCTGGAAAATGGATTAAGGCTATTCCGTCTAGTTTAGTTGCATTAGTTGGTGTGACAGCTATGCTTCCTTTCATTTCTTCTGCGTTAGAAGGGCTTACAGTGAAGTTACCGTTTATCGGAAACTTGTCATTAAATAAGGTGATTGAGAAGATTGGAACGATTCCAGAAGCAATGCCGACGCTTCATATTCCATCTTTAAGTGGAACAGGCATCGCAGAACTTATTTTACCAGCGCTTAGTATTGCTTTATTAGGATCGATTGACTCGTTGTTAACATCGGTTGTAATGGATAATGTGACGGGTACACGTCATAAAAGTAATAAAGAACTGGTCGGACAAGGTATCGGTAATATGATGAGCGGATTGTTTGGTGGATTAGCAGGCGCAGGGGCGACTGTACGGTCTATCGTGAATATAAGAAGCGGTGGTAAAACGGCGCTTTCAGCGAGTATGCATAGTGTTATATTATTTATTTTCATTATGGGACTTGGGTCAGTTGTACAATACATTCCGCTTGCTGTATTATCAGGTATTTTAATTTTAACTGGTATTGGCATGTTTGATTGGGAAAGCATGAAGAAAATGCATGTAGCACCAAAAGGTGATGTCATTGTTATGCTTGTAACGATGGTTGTCACAGTGAAGTTTGATTTAATGATTGCTGTTGCGTTCGGTATTATTCTTTCGTTCATGATATACATGGTGAAATGTAAAGACCGTAAAGCTTCTATTGTAAAAGAAAAAGACGCGACATATAAAATTAAAGGCCCACTTTCATTTTTAACAGTGGATCGTGTTTTTCATACTTTACAAGACGTAAAGTCTCCAGTTGTTTTACGTATGAAAGATGTGCGCTATATGGATGTATCAGGAGCGATGGCATTGTTAAACTTTGTTGAGCAGTCGGATAAAGTAGGTGCGAGTGTGACGCTAGAACAAGTGCCTGCTCATATTGAAAATACGTTAGTAACGATGGCGAGTAATGAGCAGAAAGATAAATTACAGTTTGTAAAAGCTGAGGCTATATAAGAAAATGCTCTCGTATGAGAGTGTTTTTTTATTGTATTCAACATCTTTATATCACAATGTTTTGTGGTTATTGAAGTTTGTTAATCTTAGCATTATAGTAACATTCTAGATTAGGAACGTAATATTATAAAAATGTATATGAATTTTGAGAATTCCTTTTTTCAGAAGGAAAAGCTTTAAGCTAGAGGGGAATAATTGATGTACAACAGTTACCACACGGAGTGAAAATTGGGATTGTACGCTCAATTGTTGTTTCTTTTGAGAAAGAAGTTGTTTTATGAACAGAGTATAAGACAACGATTGGGAACATAATTGCAAAAATGGAACTTAAATCATTTCCAGCAAAGAACCATCCTCTTGAACCAATCTTTGAGTTCGGATAGCTTTGGAAATCTGTACCAGTTGCCATAGCCGCGATGATTGAAATACTTAAAATTAACGTTGCATATAAGAAATACGTAATGATTTTATGAAATACATATTCGTTATTTTTTAATTCTTTTAGTGCGATAATATATCCAAACAGTAGTACAATTGGATATACACTTTTCAAAATAAATTTTACTTCTTCTCCAAATGAAACTGGAGATTTGACCATTAAATTATTTATAAGGCCGATTGCGAGTACGATGCCAAAGAGACATAAGTAGAGAATATACTTTTTTGCACCGTGTTGTTTATGATGAAGAAGTAGATAACCTAATGCAAGAAGCATAAAGGCGAAACGGACTACAATTCCGACGGTTGCGCTCATGTGTAATATATAAATTGAAAAAGATGTTAATAGATCTAAAATTGGTTGAAACACAATGAATAGCAGTAGGAAATGCGGGAAGTAGTTATCCATCTGTTTTAACTTAGTAACCATATGTGCCTCCATTTCTTCATTCCTTTATTTCAGCACTTCTATATATAAATGGTAAATAGATGGAAATTATCGATAAACCGACTTTAATTGCTATATTTTTTAACGGAATTTTATGTTTTATACGAGGCTATATACAAATTACGAGATTATTAGACAGAAAATTAAGAAAAAAGAAGGATTTTTCACCTGCTTTCTATAATTATATAAGTATAATCTTTATGTAGAAAAGAGGGGTATATATAATGGAAGTAACAAGTAAAACAGAATCTGTCATTGTGAAATATGAAGGGCACGTTGCAACAGTTATGGTCAATCGCCCAGAGGTGTTAAATGCATTAGATGAACCAACGTTAAAAGAGCTATTACAAAAACTGAAAGAAGTAGCGGAGAGTTCTGCACACATTGTTGTGTTATGCGGAAACGGCCGTGGTTTTTCTGCGGGTGGAGATATTAAATCGATGCTTTCAAGTAATGATGAAAGCAAGTTTGATGGCATTATGAATACTATTTCTGAAGTTGTTGTAACTTTATATACGATGCCTAAGCTTGTGATTAGTGCGATTCATGGACCGACTGCTGGTCTTGGGTTAAGTATTGCGTTAACAGCTGACTATGTGATGGCAGATATATCATCCGTTATTGCGATGAACTTTATTGGAATCGCTTTAATTCCAGATGGTGGCGGCCATTTCTTCCTTCAAAAGCGCGTCGGTGAAAATATGACGAAGCAAATTATTTGGGAAGGAAAGAAATTATCAGCAACAGAAGCGCTTGATATCGGTTTAATTGATGAAGTAATCGGTGAGGATTTCCAAACGGCTGTGAAGCAAAAAATTAGTGAATGGTCACAAAAGCCGATTAAAGCGATGATTCAAACGAAGCAAATTTTATGTGAAGTAAATCGTTCTAATTTAGAACAAACATTGCAACTTGAAAAGCGCGGCCAATATGCGATGAGACAAACAGCGGATCATAAAGAAGGCATTGCTGCATTTTTAGAAAAACGTTTGCCTGCATTTAAAGGGGAATAAAGTGAAATTTGAATTAATGGTAGTTTTACTGCCGGTTAATTTAAGGTAAAGGGGAGAAAGTGCTAACACATTTTAGTATAATTGTGTTAGCACTTTTTTTTTAAGGAGTAATATATGAAGAAAATTATTGGTGTTATTGGCATGGTTGTAATAGCATATTATGCTTTACATAGTACACCATCTATGGCGGTGCGAACTGCATTGTTTTTTGAAGGACATCCAAGCGTTGCGTTTTCTGCCGAGGTGACGAAAGAAAAAGATGTGAAAAAAGAAGCAATTCCAGCTGAGTACCAAACTTTATATAGTAAGGAAGAAGAATCAGAGTACTATTTCTTTCCGCACGTAAGGGCACATGGATCAGGAATTGATATGCTTAGTGCGTGCGTGAAGAAAAAATGGTTTTTCTATAAAGCAGAGCTCGGATGTTATTAAATATAGGAGGTTGAGTGATGTCAGCATATAACAAGTTAGTAAGAGATCGTGTTCCAGAGAAGATTTTAAGGTCTGGAAAAACATATACAGCACAAAAATTAACAGGACAAGCATACATACAAGCTTTAGCGAAAATTGGAACGGAAGAAATTCGTGAATTTGCTTCTATGAAAGAGCGTGAACATGCGCTAGATTCACTTGCGGATGCACTGGAAGTAATTATCTCTTTAGCGCGTGCAGAAGGTGCAACAATTGAAGATGTAGAAAGTCTACGAAAGCAAAAAGAAATAGAGCGCGGTGGGTTTGAAAGAGGCATTTATTTATTAGATGTGTCAGAAGAATAGTTTGATAGAAAGCATAGTGTTTATGAATAACGCTATGTTTTTTTTGTTAAAGTGAATTTTAATATAATTTAGAAAATTAAGCTATATTAGTAGAGGATTTATAGTAAATTCGGTATACTGAATAGTAGAGAAAATGAGGAGGAAACGACAATGGCACATCATACGAAAGAAACGATGGAACTTATTAAGGAGCTTGTCTCTATTCCGAGTCCGTCTGGAAATACAGAGAAAATCATTCGTTTTATTGAAAACTATGTAAGTGAGTGGAACGTAGAAACGAAGCGTAACAATAAAGGCGCTCTTATTTTAACGGTAAAAGGGAAAAATGATGCACAGCACCGTTTATTAACGGCACACGTTGATACGTTAGGGGCGATGGTGAAAGAAATTAAGCCTGACGGTCGTCTAAGTCTTTCTATGATTGGCGGATTTCGCTGGAACTCTGTAGAGGGGGAATATTGCGAAATTGAAACATCAAGCGGTAAGACTTATACAGGAACGATTTTAATGCATCAAACATCTGTGCATGTATATAAAGATGCAGGTGAAGCGAAACGCGACGAGAAAAATATTGAGGTTCGTATTGATGAGCGTGTCTTTTCAGCTGATGAAGTACGTGAATTAGGAATTGAAGTAGGAGACTTCGTTTCATTCGATCCGCGCGTTCAAATTACAGAGAGTGGATACATAAAATCACGTCATTTAGATGACAAAGTAAGTGTTGCGATTTTATTAAAATTAATGAAGAGATTACAAGACGAAAACGTAACATTACCATATACAACGCATTTCTTAATTTCTAATAATGAAGAGATTGGATACGGTGGTAACTCTAACATTCCAGAAGAAACAGTTGAGTATTTAGCGGTTGATATGGGAGCGTTAGGTGATGGTCAAGCATCTGACGAATATACAGTATCTATTTGTGCAAAAGACTCTAGCGGTCCGTATCATTATGCACTGCGTAAACATTTAGTAGAGCTTGCGAAAACGAACAATATTGAATATAAAGTAGATATTTATCCTTACTATGGATCGGATGCATCAGCTGCGATTCACGCTGGATTTGATGTGAAACATGCATTAATTGGAGCGGGTATTGATTCTTCTCATGCATTTGAGCGTACACATGAAAGTTCGATTGCACATACAGAAGCGTTAGTATATGCATATGTAATGTCTCATTTAATTGAAGAATAATTTCATAGAAAATAGAGAGAGCTGATTAAAAATATTATTTTTAATCAGCTTTTCATTTTGGGGGGCAAGATGAAGAAATTATTGATGGGTAGTATCGTCGTAAGTTTAGCGTTAAGTGGATGTGCTCAAGAAGGTTCAGATGAAAAAGTAGTGACGAAGGTAGAGGGTACCGAGGGGAATAAAAAAGAGAGTAGAAAAATACAAGGATCACAAATAAATCCACAAGTGCAAAGTCGCTACACTGTTTCAATGAATTCTACTGAGGGAGAAGCGTATACTTTGCATGTTTTTTCGAATAATGAACAACATGAAACGCAAAAAGAGCCTTGGGTTGGTGCACAAGAAGGGGATCAAATATATAAAGGTGAATATCAGCTTGCCTTACAATCTACAAGCGCGACATTATATTTGCAAGAGGCGAAAATTGGAGAGTTTGTATTTAATACGTCTAGAAAAAATGGATTTGTAAGTAAAGGTACACCAGATTTTTTCGTAGCACTGCAACGTGAGTCTTCTAATTTTTCAACAGCGAAAGCTTTTTACATTCATAAAGGGAAAGTGCTCGAAGTGAAAATTAATGAAGATGATTTTGGTATTGCAGGAACTTGTTTTAAAGCTTTAGATAAAGGGAAGTTTCTTATTGGGAATTATGATAATGGAGAAGGAATGTGGTATTTTTCAACTTTCCAAACCGATCTTGAAACGGGAAAAGCGAAACGGGTTGATCAGAAAAAAATTCCTTTAGAGGAAGGGAATGTATACGTTAAGGACAATTTCAAATGATACATTAGGAGAAGCAACTGATGGTGGTATGCTAGATTACTAGGAAGAACAAGTTCAGAATGTAACTTCTTTCTGTTAATAAAAATAAAGAGATTGCCAATAGGCAGTCTCTTTTATTTATTAACGTTTCTCTTTATTTCCGGCATGTGATATCATTTAATTTTACGTAAAAAAGATATTCGAATAATTGTAATCATAATAATTTTAAACGATAAAGGATGATAATAGATTGAGTAATCATAGTACAACACCTGCATGTATATATACGTATGCATTTCGTGAGGAGGAGCGTGCTTTATGTTATTTGGAAATGCGCTCGTTCTTTGGAATGGAGTCTCACGTTAATATTTTGAAAAGTGATGTCAAAATTGACCCGAGTAGAAGTGCATTTATTAAAGAGCGCGTTGAGGTTATGTATGAAGGAGACGACTTAGAAAGTATTTTAAAACAAGTGGAACAAATTGATTTGGCGGGAGCGTCGTTTAAAGTTATCTTCGTTAAAATCAATGACCTGGTTGGAGAAAATAAAATTGAATATGGGGAAAGACGTCTCATTGAACGAGACCTCGGTATGCATATTGAAGGAGAAGCGGATGTTCGTAATCCAGAGCGTGTATTCGGGATTGTTCCTCTTGGAGGACGCTGGTACTTCGGACACTATGTAGAAAGTGAACCAGTTTGGTATCATCACATAAAAAAACCGCATAGTTATTCGACATCTCTTAGCACACGTGTTGCGAGATCGGTTGCCAATATCGCTGTACCAAATCCAGATGGAGTAAGAGCAATTGACCCGTGCTGCGGTATTGGAACAGTAGTAGTAGAAGCACTTTCTATGGGAATTAACATCGTTGGTAGAGATATAAACCCACTTGTAGTTCTTGGAACGAGAAAAAATATCGCACACTTCGGATTTGAAGGAACAGTAACAAAAGGCCCAATTGAAGAAATTACTGAGAACTACGACGTTGCAATTATCGATATGCCGTACGACTTATTTACGCATGCAACACCAGAAGACCAGTTCTCTATTCTTTCAAGTGCGCGCCGCATCGCTAAAAAGGTAGTCGTTGTCACGATGGAAACAATGGACGACATGATTCATGAAGCAGGATTTGAAATTACAGATCGCTGTATTACAAGAAAAGGATCATTTACTAGACAAATTCTTGTTTGTGAATAAGAAAGGAAGGTCACCCGTTTGGGTGACCTTTTTTGTTGGATATTGATGTGTGATTGGTTGGTGGAATGGAGGAGTGATTTGACGTAATTTGTCGGTAAGTCGATATATTTAAAAAATCGTTGATATATTGTACTGAATCGCTGATATATTTAAAAAATCGTTGATATATTCCGAGAATTACCGATATCGCTACATTAGCATATTACTGTTCTTTTAATTTCTCTTGTTGTGCAAGTAATAAATTGCGTAATACGTGTCCGCGGTAACTTTCTAGTTTTCGCCCTTCGTGGTAACGCACGCCTAATTTTTTTAGTTCGGCTACGTACCAGCCTTTTGTTCCGTAGTACATTGGATCACTTCCTTTTTGCTTTTGAACAGTATATGTGGCGGGGGGAGAGAATTTTCTATTTTATTCAGCATTAGTGCTACAAATTTGAAAAACATGTAAGAAGAATATGATATCACTTCTATTTTTAGTTTATAAAAATAGGCTTTATAGTAAGAATTTCTAAAAATATAAAGGGGGAATATGCTTTGTTTCCAGGTACTTTATATGAAACACATGTTAAAACAAGAAATTTAGAAGTAGCAAAAGAATTTTATACTAAACTTGGATTATTTCATGCTCGCACAATTGAAGAACGACGTGTAGCATTCTTTTGGTTTGATAAAGATAATAAGAAGGAACAAATGCTGGGCATTTGGGAGGTATCAGAAGAGGAATTCAATAAAAGTCACTTTGCATTCAAGGTTAATTATGAAGAAATCATTCATGCAAGAGAATGGCTTCTTAATAAAGGAATAAAACCAAGAGCCGCTTTCGGTCTTGAACCTTCCGAGCCTATGGTCCAGACGTGGACACCTACTGCGAATCTTTATTTTTATGATCCTGACGGTAATTCTTTAGAGTTTCTATGCTTACTTCCTGAAAAGAAAAACGTAAAACAAGATGTCATGTATTTAAGTGAGTGGGAAAAATTACCGAGTGAAATATAAATTTGATATTGGCTCAAATCCCGCAAAATAATTTAAAAAGGAACCATAACTTTGCTCAAGTAGTGACGTTATGGCTTTTTTGTTTTGTGCTGGTTAATAATCACTAACTGTCTACTGTATAAAAAAATAGACAGTAGTGTATGCTTTTTTTTACAATGTATACAAATTTATACCCTATGCGTTGGCATGATATTTGCAATAAAAATAGTATCAACATATAGGGGAGAGATAGAAATGAAGGTTAGTAAAGTGTACACGACAATTGATGCTCACGTAGCTGGGGAACCGCTTCGAATTATTACAGGCGGCGTGCCAGAAATAAAAGGAGAAACGCAGTTAGAAAGACGCACGTACTGTATGGAGAATTTGGACCATCTTCGCGAGGTTCTTATGTATGAACCAAGAGGACATCACGGTATGTACGGTTGTATCATTACTCCGCCTGCGAGTGATCACGCTGATTTTGGCGTATTATTTATGCACAATGAAGGCTGGAGTACGATGTGTGGTCATGGCATTGTCGCTGTTATTACAGTAGGAATTGAAACAGGTATGTTTGAAGTGACAGGTGAGGAACAAAAGTTCATTATTGATAGCCCTGCTGGGGAAGTGATTGCGTACGCAAAATATAACGGGAGCGAAGTAGAGTCTGTATCATTTGAAAATGTCCCTTCATTTGTATACAAAAAAGATGTTCCTATTAAAATAGATAACTATGAATTTCAAGTAGATATCGCGTTTGGTGGAGCATTCTACGCGGTAGTAGATAGTAAAGAACTTGGTTTGAAGGTTGATTTCAAAGACTTAGCTGCTATTCAAACGTGGGGCGGTAAAATTAAGCACTACATCGAGAGCAAAATGGAAGTAAAGCATCCACTTGAAGAAGGGTTAAAAGGAATATATGGCGTTATTTTCTCAGATGAACCGAAAGAAAAAGATGCAACTTTACGAAATGTAACGATCTTTGCTGATGGGCAAGTAGATCGTTCTCCTTGCGGCACAGGAACTTCCGCAAGAATCGCAACTCTTTTTGAAAAAGATGCTTTACAAAAGGGAGAAATTTTCATCCACGAATGCATTACTGACGGGAAATTCGAGGGGGAAGTATTGTCGGTAACCGCAGTAGATACATATGAAGCTGTCGTTCCGAAAGTAACGGGTCATGCATTTATTACAGGATTTCATCAGTTCGTTGTAGACCCGAGAGATGATTTGAATCGGGGATTTTTGTTAGGATAGAAGGAGGAGGTGGAAAGATATGCTAGTCATAAGCGCGAATGAACAACGAAACTTAGTAAATATGAACGAAGTCATTGAATACGCGGCGCTTGCTTTAAAAGAATTTTCCGCAGAAAGAACGATCACACCAATTCGCGGCTCATTACCGTTTGCGAACGAGAAAAATACGGCATTAATTATGCCTTCAGTAGCGGAGGGACTTGAGGCACTTGGCTTAAAAGTAGTAACAGTAGTCCCCGAGAACAAAAAGATAGGAAAGAAAACGATAAACGGGATTGTTATGCTATCAGACTTTCAAACGGGAGAACCGCTCGCACTTTTAGAAGGATCCTACTTAACGATGATTCGAACAGGCGCCCTATCAGGAGTAGCGACAAAACATTTAGCTCGTCATAATGCAAAAACTTTATGCATCATCGGGACCGGTGAACAGGCGAAGGGAATTGCTGAAGCTATATTTGCGGTAAGAGACATCGAAAAAGTCATTTTATACAATCGAACAGAAGAAAAAGCGTATGCATTTGCGCAATTTATACAAGAGAGATTCAATAAACCTGCATATGTTCACACAAATGCAAATGAAGCAATAAGCGAAGCTGACATTATTGTCACAGCTACGAACGCATCCACACCAGTCTTCTCAGAAAAACTACAAAAAGGCGTCCACGTAAACGCCGCCGGCTCATTCAAACCGAACATGCAAGAACTACCATCCCACGCCATTGCTAATGCAAACAAAGTAGTAGTCGAATCAAAAGAAGCAGCACTAGAAGAAACAGGTGACCTTCAAGTTCCGATACAAGAAGGTCTATTTGAGGCAAGCAACATTTACGCTGAACTCGGACAAATCATAAGCGGAGAAAAAGCAGGTAGGGAGAACGATGAAGAGATTACTGTTTTTAAATCGGTTGGTTTGGCAGTAGTAGATATTATCGTTGCGAAGTATTTGTATGAGAAAGCGGTGGAGCGCGGAGTGGGGAATAGGATTGAATTTTGAGGGGCTGCCTTTTGGTGGTCTTTTTTTGTATAAAATCTTGTAAAGTAAGAAAAAGTAGAGCATCTATATGAATTCAATTATACGTCCAGTAATAACTATAGTACGGCTCTTCAACTAGTAGCGAGTATTGCTACTGGTCTTGCTGAAGTTCAAAGTGGAAAAGGATTTAGTCCTGCAAGTGGTACATTTAGTACACAAGGGTTGAATATGGAATGGACAACTTCAATTCAAGCAATTACAGAAGAGAGGGCTCGACAAGCTGCCAATTCAATTGAAGAAGGTGAAATGTGTGGTAAGCTACCTGAAAAAACTACTGGTGAAAAAATTTGGGACGGTATTGTAGATGGTACGGGACAAGCAGTTAGCGATACAATAGACAGAATAAAAGCTTTAGGAGATTGGGAAACGTGGGAAAACATGGGGAACGCTGCTTTGCACCCTATTGATACCCTTAGTACCATGTATAATGCATTGTCAGATTCATTTATTAATGATGTAATAAATGGAGATGCTGAAAGTCGTGCTAAATGGGGAAGTTATGCTTTAACACAAGTTGGATTAGGACTTATTGGTGATAAAGGATTAAGTAAAGTATCGAAGGTAGCAACTACTGCAAATCTAACAAAATTCTCAGAAGGTATTTCGTCTGTTTCGAATCATTTACCATTGAAAGAACGATTTGCATTCGCAGGTACTAGTGGCTTTGGTAGCAATCAGATAAAACTTTTGAAGCTTTACAAGAAGCCCGTGATACATTTATGTTTTCTAAAACTGGTGGAAGAAATAGAGTTAAAGGTGTACAAGAAGTAATACAAGATTATGCGGATAAAGTTCTTGATAGAGTTGAAGTGAAAAATGAGTATCCTGATTCGTATACAGCATCTAAAATATTACGTGAAGAACTTAAGGATGCAGGGATTGAACCAACCCCATATTCTAATGCAGCGCATCATCTAACACCTTGGAACGATAGTAGGGCAGAAAAGGCACAAAAATTATTAAAGGAATTTGGGATAGACCATGATTCAGCGGCTAATGGAGTATTTTTACCTTATAAAGTTAATGAATACGTGACTACTGAAGTCTTACACATAGGAAAGCATAGTTCAGAGTACATACTTGAAGTAGAGAGAGTATTAAGTCTTGTTAAGAAACGGGGCGGTACTCAAGAAGATGCTGTTGACGCCTTACATGATATAAGGGAACGTTTATTAAATGGTGAATTAAAATTAAATAAACCGAAGAAAGAGTAATCTTAGAATAGAAAAATAACAAAGGAGAGTAAACATGAAAATTTGGGAATTAAAGAGTTCATTTGATGACTATGAATCCTTTCAACTATTGAACTTAGAAGAAGATTCTAAAAAGTATTTTGAAGGAAAAATTGACTCGGCAGTAAAAGCATCTGATTCATGGGGAGAAATACGTATTAAATGTGTAGAAGAAGGAAATCAAAGTGATTTGCCTCATTTTTGGGGAGAAGTTGGTACACCAATGGTTAGTGGGAAAGCTAAAAAGTTCTTAGAGTCTATACTTGGTGATAATGTAGAATTTCTTCCCCTAATTCATGATGTGATGGGAGAAGTGTATTATATAATTAACGTTTTAAATGCACTAGATGCTATTGACTATGAGAAAGCTATACTAAAGAAACTACGTTCTGGCTTAGTAATAGATTTCAAAAAATACGCATTCTTACCTAATATGGTTAAGAACCAAACAATATTTAAAGTTTACTTAAATGAAATATTACATATTCCTTCCGTTTTTGTATCAGATGAATTTAGAAATACAGTGTTAGAAAGTGATTTAAAAGGTTTTGAATTTATAGAGGTATGGGATTCAGAAGCAAACATGTAAAAGAAAGTCCTAAAATAATTGATAGGAGTTAGTGACATGGATGCAAAGGTTTTAGAAATTCTAAGAATGTTAAACAATTATGAGGGAAATGAAAAAGAAATTTTTGAACTGATTCAAGCTGAAGAAATGGTGAAATTTATATGTGGAAAAATCTGATTTTAGAAATTGAAGATATATTGAAAAGTGTTAATTATAAGCTGAATACACCCGCAACGGATACTGAAGTTCAGAGATTAAGAGAATATGCAAAAGAGAAATTTAATGTTGATTTACCGAGTGAATACGAAGAGTTTCTTAAAACTGTAAATGGTTTAGACTTTGATGGATTGGTACTTTACGGAGTCGATTCTCCTTTACTAGAAACAGAAAAAGATGAACATGAACATATTTGCGGCTTTATAGACACGAATGAGATTTGGTATGAAAATGAATTTCAAAAAGAGTATCTTTTCTTTGGCGATTCAAATATTGCGTGGTTTTGTAAAAGCTTATCAGACGGTACTTATTTAGAAATTGATAAACCATCAGGTACGGTAATGAACACATATAATGATTTTAATACAATGCTTGAGGAAGCGTTAAAAATAACCCTTCTTTAATAGGAGGTAGTAAAAATTATGTTTAATTTTTTGAAAGAATATGTTGTAGCAGACAGAAGTGTCCGTTCTAAACAAAAACCTATTTTCTATCCTATATATCAAGATGAGATAGATGAGGCAGAAAGCTTATTACAAATGGAACTTCCAAAAGAACTGAAACGCTTTTATCAAGAAATAGGTTGTGGGTTTTTAAATTCTGATAAAAGAACGTTTTTTAACAGATTTATGGACCCGATTTCAGTTGCAGATTTCCGTTTAAGACAAGATATTTATGAATATAATCCCAACCTAGATGATGTAGATGATGATGAATCATTAGTGTTTTTTGAAGTAACAGAACTTAACTTTTTAACCATTAAATTTAAAGAGGAAAATGAATTAGGTCAATGTCCTATTTACTCTGAGGATGGGAAAATAGCGGATTCTTTAGAAGAATTTTCAATTAAAATGGATGAAAATCCTGACTATTATATTTAATCTTTTTAAGACTTGCTTTAAGGTGTAGCATTTGAAAAATATCTAATCATGAGTAAGAAAGCTTATGTATAACCTGCATAAGCTTTTTTAATGACATGTTAGATTGTATATTCCGTTCTTAATATGTTTAAAGGGTGATTGGGTATTAAGATTAATTAATGGAATGAAAGATTTGGATTAAATGCACCTATTATTAAATTCGGGAATAATATCTTTAACGCTGAAAAAATATTTGATTTAGGGGTTATTGTCGGTATTTTAGAAACAATCAAAACAAGAAAAGGTAGAATGTTTCATGATTAGAATTGATTATATGCTAATATTCAATAGAAAGATTAAATGTTTGAAAATTCATAATAAAATCTTATAATATGTTTAGTAAAATTAACCAATGCATATTTTACTCATTATGTATTAAAGGGGAAATGAAAAAAGCTTGGTCAACGGTAGCGGGGTGGTTTAATTAACATGAAAAAAAATACAGATTTTAATAAAAAAGCTTTTGAATATTATATGGCTCTTTATGCTGTAAATGATATAAGATCGACTATAATTACTCTTGTTATTGGGATAGCAGATATATTTGTGCTTTTGCCTGCTTTTGCGAATCCTTTTCAACCACTATATATGTATATTATAGTTCCACCAGTTGTTTTTTTAAATGTATGGACAATATGGATTGTTATAAATCCTCGGAAACGGCAATTACAATACACTCTATTTCGTGGGGTATTTGGCATCGTATGTTCAGTAGGATTATTAGTTATAACCCAAAAGTTTGCATATGGAATGTTAGGATTACAAACTCCCATCTATTTTGTTTTTGCAGTTGGTTTGTATATTTTTGCTTTGAATCATTATTATAAAAATCATATTAAAAAACTTCAAGGACCAATCAAAAAATCAAAGTCATCGAAAAAAAACTCTGGTTTCGGAGTATTGGCTTTTGTAGGATTGGGTCAACTCATTGCTAATATCAGTCTTGGTTTTGCAACACAAAAGATGGTAGCAATTGTATTAATGTGTGTATACTCCATGCTTTCGTTTATGTTGTTTCATTTCATTATGGAACTCCATAGGTATTATTATTTAAGGAAGCATATAGAAGGTGGAGGTAGAACACATGAAACCATTTAAAGAGTCTGTATTGAATTTTAAGTATATAATCGTGGTTCTCCTATAGTCAGTAAAGACTGCGGAAAAGAAAAGGGAGAAGCAACATCATGAATATAGAATTACATTTAGATAAAGGAAGGATGGGGAATTATACAATTTTCTAAAGAAAAGTTTTTACCAAATGGCTCTATTGTTCTGTTAAAAGGAGGGACAAAAAAGGTTGTAATTTACGGAAGAAAACAACTACTTATGGTTGAAGAACCTGTATGACTACATAGGCTGTTTTTATTCAGAAGGATTATAAAACTAATCCACTTAACTAAGGTAGAACAGCTCCTAAGATTGTTGACAAGGGTATTTTTGATAAATATGGATTTGAAGGTGTTGCATACGAATTACCTGCCCCCATTAGTCGGTGGTTGGTAGAATATGGACGAAATGCTAAACTTATTAAGTAAGAGAGGAGAACGAGTTAAATGATTAAGCCTTTATACGTCGAAAATATTATAGTAGGTGTAAAATATAAAAATAAGCTCAATTGGTATATAACTGAATCGGATTTATGGTGTTTAGATTATAATCAAGCTGGATATTCTCCTAGTGAATATCCAGAAGAAAGAAAAGGCATTAGTATTTTAAATGAGACTACAATAGCTAACTTTGTAGAAAGAATAGAAAAATATAAAAGATTTACAGAAGATATTAGGTTAGAATTTTTAAGGGAACTAAGAACTAATAGAGAAGAAGCCAATTATGATTATAATCCATGTTTCTTAATAGATTTTGAGCGTTTAATTTTTTATTCTAATTATCCGGAATCAATATCTTTTGAAGAATATATTCCGGATAACTGGAGAGGTTATTTACAGCGATTTAATGAACAAGTCCCCTATGAATATAGATACTGGGAAGATAAGAATAAAAGCTATTTAGTTAGAGAGGATTAGGTCATTGAAGAAAATAAATTAATTATGATAAAAGAAACATTTAAAAATGAAGAAACTGGTGAACTAACGCCAGAAGTTACTATAATACTTGATGGGAATGTAAGGGGATTATTGGAAATAATTACGGGAAAACAAGGTTATTTGGATTATCCAGAAGCTCTAAAAGAAGTAATCTTTGAAGGGATTCATCATTTTGTGAAAAGAAATAAATAATAAGCTGACATATACTCTTAAGGTAAAGGGCAATTCCGAAAGGGATATGCCCTTTTTATTTTTAAAATTTGAAATGTAACTAAGATATTACCTTTTTCTTATTTAGTGATACCAATATATTTAAGTGAAATCTGTGGTGTGCTATGATTCAAGATTTCTTGCAACATTGCAATGTCTTTTGTTTATAGAACCAATAGCCGAAAGTTTTGCGCATAGTGTGAGTTCTAATAGATTTGATACCAGCAAAATCTCCGGCTTTTTGAGATTTTTGATAAGTCTAGATCTTATTAATGGGTTGATCTTCTTTTCGAGAAGGGAATAATATTTCACAGAAGGTGTGAAATGGGATGTTGATTTAGATGGTGATGGTGAAGATAAAAGTATTAAGGATATGGTGAAAACGGGTGCGAAAAAAGCCTGGTCAACAATAGCGGGGTGGTTTAATTAACATGAAAAAAAGTCTAGATTTTAATAAGAAAGCTTTTGCACATTATATGGCTCTTTATCCTGTAAATGAAATAAGAGTCCACGTAATTGGTCTTGTCCTTTTGGGGGCAGACGTGTTTGTTCTTTTGCCTGCGTTTGCGAATCCTTTTCGATTACTCTATGTATATATAGTAACTCCTCCAGTTATTTTTTTAAATTTATGGGCGATATGGATTGCTATCAATCCTCGGAAACGACAATTACAATACACTCTATTTCGAGGAGTATATGGCATCATATGTTCAGTCGGATTATTGGTTATAACTCAAAAATATGCTTATGAAGTGTTACAATTACAAACTCCTATCTATTTTATTCTTTCATTTGGTTTGTATGGTTTTGCTTTGTATTATTTTTATAAAAATCATATTGAAAAACTTCAGGAACCAAGAAAAAAATCAAAATCATCGAAAGGAACTGGTGGTGTAAAAGTAGCAGCTATTGCAGCGGGATTGGGGCAGTTAATCGCTAATATAATTCTTAGCATTGCAACACAACAGATGGGGGCAATTGTATTTATGTCTGCATGCACAGTGTTTTCGTTTGGTTTGTTTTATATGATTATAGAACTTCATAAGTATTATTATTTACGGCAGCATATAGAAGATGGAGGGAAAATACGTATAGGCTTTTAAAGAGGATTTGTTGCATTTCAAGTATATAATCGCATTCTTCTTATGGAAGCCATTCACGAGACTTATAGCAATAAAAGATGTATAAGTGGAAGATTATATTCTAGTAAAACATCTGAAGGAATGGAAATTAGGTTTGTTCTTATTAATGATAGGATTATAAATGTTTATCCAATGTATTAAAGAATGTGAGGTACTCAAAAATGAAAGTAACTACTCAGCCCATAGTTAAAAATGCAAGACAATATAGAGGTAATTGCTAAGAAGCACTCCCCCTAAGTTTCAGATGAAATTAAATGATTGAATATTTATATTTAAATAACCGACTATTTATGCTTTAATATTTCTAGGTACATAATTGGGATGATTAGGAAATTATATTTAAGATGTTTTAAGAAAGGGGAATGTTTTTTATATGGAAACTCCAGAAAATCAATTTAAACGTGCACTTAATCCTTGGTTCTCCATTTGGACAAAGCCACGTGATACAATGAAAGAAATTTTTATATCCAAACCTAAGAATGTGTTTTTACTTATTTTATTAGGCTCATTCGTACAGACTTTAGATCGAGCATCTTCTAAAAATATGGCAGATTCAATAAGTAGTCCAGTTTCATTAATCTCAATGGTTATATTCGGTACCTTTGTTGCTTTCTTAATTTATTATTTTTTGCTACCAGCGTTATTTAATTGGGTGGCAAAAAAACTTGGTGGACAAGGTACCTTTGAAAAAACACGTTACTCAGTTGCCTATTCTTATATCCCTTACGTTTATTCTCTTATATTAGTTTGGGTGCCTTCATTTTTCTTGTTTGGGATAGAAAACTTTACGAGTGAGACACCGGAAATGGATAGTAGCATAACTTTAACGATTTTGTTTCTTATTTTTGCCATAATTGATATAGTTATTGGAATTTGGACAATCATTATTTCCTTAAAATGTTTAGGAGAAGCACACCAATTTTCAGCATGGAAAGCATTATTAACAATAATAATATCCTTTATGATTATCATTCTTCCTTTGGTAATAATAGTATTTCTTATAGTAGGGGTTACAACTTTTTAATCATTTATTTGCCTCTTATTTACCCAAACGTTTTCTACGCGCTGTTAGTAATTGTTACAGGGTGAACAACCACATGATTCGGATGTTCCACTTGGCGAAGCGTATGACCTATATGATCAAATTGATCGCCCGTTTTACGGCCTGTTTTTCTTATTATCAGTGTTAACAGGAATTTGTGAAGGCAAACTTGAAAATCAAATATTAAACTATTAAACTATTAAAACCTTAAGGGAGCTGAGTAGATTGTCTTTGTTCGTCTCTTATTTTCCAATCGGAGAATAAGGGATGAATTTTTATGAAGGAGTAAATGCGGCCTTTGTTACCACTCCCGCCATTCTTCTGTTATATCTTCTTCGGATTCTAAGCTAGCTATTCGTGCAGCTGCATCGATAAATTCATAGAGATCTTCTCTTTCCATTGTTTCGATAAAATGGTCATGTTCGATATTGAGTTCATTTAATTTAATAACGACCTCTTTAACAACTTGCATGACTTCAGCTTCGGTTGGATTCTCACCTAATTGCTGTAAATGGTTAATGTAAGTGTCAAGAACCTTATTTGTTGCACTTATATTTTCTTCAGTGAAAAATTCCCCATCTTCATCATACTCAACCCATGAGGTTGTTGGTTTATTTTTTTTCAATTCATCAAATGTCATGATAACCTCCTAAATATGTTTTTTTTCTTTAATTTCATTCTACATTTTCGATCATATATAACAATCATTTTAGAGGGATTTTCTGTAAGTTGATAGTTTTTTAACTCATTTTGTGAGGTAATCTATTCGTGGTTTTTTTATTTTATCATCCTTATAAATGTAGTTTATCGCAAGAATGCACTAATAGATTTTATCACCAATTAAAAACATCGTGATGAAGTGTATCGTATTGATGTATGTATTGTAGAAAATCAGATGGAAAGAGGAATTTACGAAACATATATGATTAATGAATTTCAAGCGAAATATAATGTGAATAAAGTGTTTTATAAATAACATCAACGTAAAACATGATCTTGGTACTACATCAAGATCATGTTTTTTATATGCAATAAAAACAATTGATTATTCTTAATCATTCGACAAGATGCAACAATTTAAGATTGTATTTTTTGCTATGATAAGTAAGGAATTTATATATCGTGTTATTGGGGGATAAAAAGAGATGTTGAAAAAATTTACTACATGTATTTTAGGTGGCGCTTTAGTATTCAATTTATCTGGTTGCGGCAATGCATCCGACAAAACTTCTTCAGAATCTAAAGAAACCAATTTTAAACAAGAAGAAAAGAAAGTGCAAACAACTGATGAGGCGAAAACGAAAGAGAATACAAAGCAGAAAAATACGGAACAAACAAAAGAGAAATCAAAAGTAAAAGAAAAAGAGTATGCTGTAAACAAGGATTTTCATACACCTAAATTTGATGTAACTGTAAAAAGAGTTGTAGAAAGAGATAAGGTTGGTAAAGAAAGTATAGGAATCCAAGAACCTGAAAATGGACATGTCTTTATTGTTGTAGAAGTAGAAGGGAAAAACATCACAAACGAATCGATGAAATTAGCCGTTTTACCATCAGTGGATTTAGTGGATGAAAATGACAATGCTTACCAAAGTGATGTGTGGGCAGCTAGTAGTTATGAGGTTGAAAAAGGTGAGACCTCTACTATTACTAAGGAATTAAAACCAGGGGAGGTAAAGAGACAAAATAAAGTTTACGTGATTAATAAAGAAAAATTTGATACAGGAAAATGGTATGTACTTGTTAACCATGAGTATAAGGAACAAATTAAATAGTGTTTATTTATTAAGAGGAGATGGCTCCTCTTTTTTGTTACAAGTTAACACAGAATTTGGTTTTGAGGGACTGCCTTTTGGTGGTCTTTTCCGCATAAAATCTTGTAAAGTAAGAAAAAGTTGGATATTAATATTCTAATATTCAATAGAAAGATAAAACGTTTAAAAGTTCAAAATAATAGATTATAATGTGTTTAGTAAAATTAACCAATATATATTTTGCTCATTATGTATTAAAGGGGAAATGAAAATGGCTGGACAAATTCGTATGTCACCAGAGGAGCTTAAATCGAAAGCGGCTCGATATGGACAAGGTGCAAATCAAATTGAGGACATTTTAAGTCAACTACAAAACTTGCAAAATGAATTAAGAGGAGAATGGGAAGGACGTGCTTTTGAAGGTTTTGACCAACAGTTCAATGAATTAAAGCCAAAGGTACAAAACTTTGCACAGCTATTACAAGAGATTAATATGCAGCTTAATAAAACTGCAGAGGCTGTTGCTTCTCATGATGAAGAATTATCACGTAATTTCGGTTTGAAATAAAAATTGTTTTACTCTATATAACAAGCATTTCAAATGAGCCATACAGCTTATATTGTATGGCTCATTTGATTGTATGCCTAGCGCGAGTGATATTGATAGGGATATATATTTATTGAGATTTCTTTGGTGCGTTTGGAAAACTTATAGAAAGGGTTTGAAAGAATGGGACAATTTCAAAGTAATTTACAAACAGCAACGCAAATTGCTACCCAGATGAGAACAGCTTCGAATATAATCCAAAGTGCAACAAATCGTCCTATAACAAAGGCGACGCGTACAACATTATCTGTTAATTTGAAAGCACAAGAAGCGAATCAGCAAGTTTTAGACTTGACGAAACAATTTTCCACTGCTTTTCAACAAGCGGTTAATAATATTCATTCAGTATCTAATGAATTTGAGAGAATGGATAACGAACTTCACAACACTTTTCGCTAATGTGACAACCTACGTAAAGTAAAATAGTAGGAGGAAAAAGATGGATCGAGATATTGAAAACAAAATTACACAGTTAAATCAAAAGTTACGAAGTGTATTTGAAGAACAGGACCGAAATCAATTCGCGATTCAAGCTCAGGAACAAGCGGAAGCAGATTTTTATGAATGTAGAAGTCGAAATCGTCGTTTGTTTGATCGAATTTTAGGAACTTGGCATGGTGATAGAGAAATGTCTCAGTTTTTTATGAATACGTATCAAGATGCACAACATATTGAACGAAAAGTCACATTTGAATTGGAAAACAAAAAAGAAACGTTGCTTAAAGAAAGACGAGACCTTAGTGATTTAGAAAACGACCTTTCCTTTCAACAACAACAATTAACAAGGGAGGTCAACGCATGAGTTTAAATATGTATTTGGGAGAAGTACAAAACCAAACTCAAAGTATGAATGCTGTATGTACCGCTACCATTCAAGGTATGGAACAAGCTATTCAGTCGATTGACGCTTTTGCAATTGATACTGTTCTACAAGGACAAACATATAGCAGTGCAAAATCATTTTTTGTACAAACTTTTCGACCTTTAGCACAAGGAATCATTTATTTATGTGAAGAATTAATTCGTCAGAATGATGCTTTTCCAAGTCAATTTCAATCAAAGGTAGCTTCAACTGATGTTATCGAACAAGAAATAAGAGAACAAATACAGGAAATCAATCAATCGATTGCAAGTATAGAAGCGGTAGATGTAGCTATGCCAATGCCTGGAATAGACGCAATTGTTGCAGTCTTAGTTGCGATGAGAAAAAAACTTGAAGAAAAACTAGAGCATTTATATGAGTTTAATTATACTTCTAGTAGTAATTATGATACTGCACTCCAACTAGCCGCTAACATTGCGAAGGGTTTAGCGGAAGTCCAAAGTGGAAAAGGTTTTAGTCCCGTAAGTGGTACATTTAGTACACAGGGATTGAATATGGACTGGACGACTTCCATTCAAAAAATGACAGAAGCTAAGGCACGCGAAGCGGATAATTTTGTAAATAACAATTTATCAGATGATAATATCGAAGAAGGTACAATGTATGATACCCCCCCTGAAAAATCTATGCTTCGAAAAGTTTGGGACGGTATATACGTTGGTTCTGGGCAAGTTATCGGAGGGATTGTAGAAGGATTCAATTCACTAGATGATACAGTAACAAAAGAAAATATTAAGTATGCTATAGGCCATCCCCTAGAGACAGCATTTACTGCGTATAATACTTTTTCTGATTCATTTATGAATGATTTTTGGCATGGTGATGCAGAAAGTCGTGCAAAATGGGGAACAAGTACTTTTATGGAAGTTGGGATAGGATGGATTGGGGATAAAGGGATAGGCAGAGTAGGGAAAATAACTACACTCAGTGAAGGCGCGAATCTAGCAAAATTCCCAGAAGGTATCTCTTCCGTTTCGAATCAAATACCATTGAAAGACCAATTTGCTTTTGCTGGTGGAAGTGGTGGACAATCCAGGTTTAATATACCTGAGTTTAATCAAGCAAAGGATACGCTTTTATCCGCTAAAGTAGAATATGGAGCTCATTATGAAAGAGTTAAACGCAGAAAAGTACTTGCACCAGATGTAGAGTATAAATCACCATCAGGCCATACTTATAAAACTGATAGTGAGAGGCGAATTACTAGTGTAGAAGGAGAATTAAAAACAGGAGATGCTAAAAGAAATCCTTATGCACAACGAAAAGCTGGACAAAATGGACCGAATGGAAGAAATGATAGATTAAAAGATGATGATGGAGGTCATTTAATCGCAAGTATGTTTGAGGGATCTGGTGATATTGATAATTTGGTGGCAATGAATTCACAAATAAATCGTTCTGGAGGTAAATGGTATAGTCTTGAACAAAAGTGGTCGCAAGCTTTAGCGGATGAAAAAACGGTGAAAGTAAAAATAGAGCCTATATATTCTGATGATAGTATAAGACCTTCTCAATTTAAAATAGCTTATGAGATTAATGGAGAAATTAAAAAAATTAGGATAAAAAATCAATCTGGAGGATAAGTATGGAAACTGAAAAAATGGAAATAGTTTATCAAGAAATAGGTACAAAAATAGATGAAATTATACCAGGGGAATGGAACGAAATTTATCTATATGCTGAATTATTAGAGGATTCAACAGAAGCATACTTCTTCTTTACTACTCCTAAAAAAAATGGTTTTATTTATTCGAATAATATTCCAAAAGTATATGATGTAGATGAGGAGATTTATGATGACTTATTATTCGAACTATATGACGCATTAGAGAAATTACGTGAAGAATTTAAGAAAAATGAACAAGAATTATGGACAAACTTAACATTAATTCTACATGATTCAGGAAAATTCAAAATAGAATATGATTATACAGATGTGTTATCCCCTGAACATAATCCTACAGAAAGGGAGATAATATGGAAATACAAATATCTTGGTATTACTCCCGATAATGAAATTGATAAAAAGTTTTTAGATAATTATCTTAAAAATATAGAAGATAAATAAAAATATTGATAATTGTGTGTTATGTTATCCTCTATGAATTATCATTCATAGAGGATTTTTTATTAAATTCAATAGTTAAAAATGAATAATTCTCATACTTAATTATGAGAGGGAGTAGATAGGAACAGAATATAGTCCCGTTCGGAACAATGACGTTTGAGGGTTTACTTCATATCTTTGACCTTTGTATTTTCAATGTCTTGAATGTATACTTTTGTTGTGTATTTTGAGAATATCAGGGGAATTGATGAGAAGTCAACTTTTACTGGGATTCGAATGTAAACTAATAATAAAAAGTTTGCTTTCAAATTAGAAAAGGTTAGTCCCTCACTCCACCCCAGCTAAAAACCTCACACCCAAAAACAAAGGGGAACTCAATTGTTCAAACTCATATAAAGTTTCAATTTTGTCTAAGCATCCATTAGGATATACAATTGATCATCTATTTTTCTTTACATAATCTCCAGATACAGTCCATATCAACTATAGATTCTTGTCTTATGCTAAATGTAATCAAAAAAGCAAGTAGATAAAGATAATGACTAAAACATTAACTCTAGATACTTTTTTGATGAATATTACAAATAAACAGGAGGTAATGAAAAATGATTAAAACATTATTAGCAGGAGCACTTTTAAGTACAGGATTGGTAGCGGGAGGTGCAGTAGGTGCAGATGATGCGAAAATGGACAATTTAAAGTCAAATGAAAATAGTTCAAATCAAGTAATTACACAAAGTGCAGATGGAACAATGTCTTTCTCACAAAACTTTGATTTACCTAAAGATGCAGTGCCAGCAACTCCTAAAGGAGACGCAAAAACTGTTGAAAGAACAGAAGGTACAGGTTCTCAAGAAGGAAAAATGGTACCAACAAAAGAAGGTACAGATTCTCAGCCTGGATTTGAAATGGGAGCCCCTGAAAAACCAGAACATGCAAAAACTGTTGAAAGAACAGAAGGTACAGGTTCTCAAGAAGGAAAAATGGTACCAGCAAAAGAAGGTACAGATTCTCAATCTGGATTTGAAATGGGAGCCCCTGAAAAACCAGAACATGCAAAAACTGTTGAAAGAACAGAGGGTACAGACTCTCAAGAAGGAAAAATGGTACCAACAAAAGAGGGAAATTAAATAATATATAGTTATAACGAAGAGCATCCAAAAGGGGTGCTCTTTTTATATTGTAGGGATTAACTAGTTTTACTCAATATAGAACTGTAGGAGGAATTGGGGCTAGAATATAGGTTACTATCTCTTCAAATCATGGTGTTGGAAGCACTAGTTTTGGTGGTAACGTTACAACATAAACATTTTATTAGAGATTTTCTAAATTTACATACACTCTAGATGGACTACATATTAACTTCAGATACTTGTTTTATGATACAAGTAATCAAACAAAAGGAGGGCAATACAAAATGATTACAACAGTATTAACAGGGCACTCTTTTAAGTACAGGAGATTATTAACAGGTGGAGAAAATGTTGAAGATGTACAGACAGATAAATATATTCCATATGAACAAAATGAATGGTAGCAAACTCTAGAAAAGTATGATTCGAAGAAATTTGAGTTATAAAAAGAAAATAGATAAATATAGTGAAAATAGATAAATTGACAAGAGAAAAGCACTTTGTGTATATCACAGGTGCTTTTTATTTTTATTTTGATATAGGGCTTGAATTAAATTTTTAGACTAAAATATATACGGCAAAAAGGGGGGAGTTCATTGCACAAAGTTATTTATGGAATATTAATTTTAATTTATACTTTGTATTCATTTTTTGTAAGTGATGGAAGTGAAGTAAGGTTTATTATGGTGTTAACTATAGTACTTATCTTTTCTGTAGTTTTAGAAAAAGGAAATGCAAACAAAACGACTGATTAAAGGTCTTTTTGTTTGCATTTTTTAGTTGGCTATTACAGTCCAGATGTTTTAGGAATAGCACCAAATTGCCATCAAGCTTAAAGAATCATTTATCCCCAAACAATAAAAATGAGCTTTTTATTACAAGTTAGCACCAAATTTCGTTTTTGGGACACTATTAAATTTTTAGTTGATGAAAACACCCGCCTAAAATAGAAAACTTTTAACCTATTATCATTTATTCCGTAGCTTTTAAGGTATTTAACACGACCTTGGTTGCGTCTGCAATAAGTTTATCATCGTATTTAGCATCTTCTTTATCATGATTAGAAAGTATAGCAAGAACAATCGGCTTTTTATTTGGTGGCCAAATAATTGCGATATCATTTCTTGTTCCGTAAGATCCCGCGCCTGTTTTATCAGCTACTTCCCATCCTTTTGGTACGCCCGCACGAATCAATTTATCTCCAGTTGTATTTCTCTTCATCCAATCTACTAATAGTTCACGTTTTTCTATTGGAAGTGCAGTTCCTAATGTAAATGATTGAAGTGTCTTAGCTATCGCTTCTGGTGTGCTGGTATCATGTGTTTCTCCTGGATGCACTTCATTTAATTCAGGTTCAAATCGTTCTGAAGTAGTAACAGTATCTCCCATTTCTCTCAAGATTTTTTCAAATTCAGAGGGCCCCCCTAACTGTTTAAGAATCAAATTATGTGCTGTGCTGTCACTATATCGAACAGAAGCATCTGCAAGTTCTTTTAACGTCAGTCCTGTATCAACATGCTTTTCAGTAATTGGATTATAATTAGAAAGATCTTCATGAGTATACGTAATCCTTTGATCAAGAGCTTCTAATGAGTTCTTGCGTAAAAGAGCGCCCACAGCTAATGATTTAGATGTAGATGCAAATGCAAAACGATCATCTGAATGATAAGCAACAGTTTGATTTGTACCTGTGTCCAGTGCATAAATACCAAGCTTAGCATCATATTCTTTTTCAAGTTTAGCGAAAGATTGGTTACCTGTTGTATTTTCTTGTTTAATTTGATTAGCTTGATTCGTTTGTTTAGGTGGTTCAGATTGAGTGTTACTATTGGAACATCCTATAAGTGATACACATGAAAGTAATACTACAGGCACAATCTTTTTGTAATGTAAAATGTTAAAGAACTTGTTTAAAACGAACATAAATTTTCAACCTCTTTCAAGAATATATGGATTTTGTCTAGGTATTCTAAATACCAATGCAATTAAAGATGGCATAGGGTAACAATACTACTGCAGCTAAATTTTCACAGGTTAAAGGATATCCAAAACGTTTATATGATTGATAAGTCACGGTTTGGGCTGTTTCTTTTTTGTTTCCACTTGTAATGGTTCACCTGTGAAAGTATTACAATACATATTTTTTGCTTTTGGGAATAATAAGTCCTTTCATTTTTTTGTAATACATAAAAATAGATGTCAAACGGGATATGTTGTATCCAATCTGGACAACTAATATTAGAAATACACTTATTAGACACTCTAAGTAATAAATTTGTTCCACTTTAAGAGGAGGGAGAATTTTGGGTTTGTAAAATAACAATGAAACTACGTGTTTTTTCATCATACAAAAACCTCTACATATAAGTAGAGGTTTTTAAATTATATCTTAATGAATTATGCTTTTTTAGATAAAGCAAATCGAGTTCAGATTAACGAAAAACATAGAATACATAATTTTAACTAGACTTATTATTAACTAGTGTATCCCCACCACCAAGCTCCGCCTCAATCTGCGAAGTCTTCGATGACTCATCCATACGCCAATATGTGATAAAGCTGATAGCGATACAACCAGCTACGTAGAAGTAGAATAGTGATTCCATTCCGATACTCTTTAGCCATAATGCGATGAACTCGGCTGTTCCGCCAAATATCGCAACGGTTAATGCGTACGGTAAACCTACACCTAATGCGCGAATTTCAGTTGGGAAGAGTTCTGCTTTTACAATGGCGTTAATGGAAGTGTAACCAGTAACGATAATGAGACCGACCATCATGAGTAAAAATGCTACGATTGGTTCTGTCGTTTTTTCCATGAAGAAGAAGATCGGTGCTGTTAGTAATGTTCCGAGAATACCGAATGCCATTAATAGTGGGCGGCGTCCAATTTTATCGGATAGTAGCCCCGCAATTGGCTGAAGTACGACGAAAATAAGTAGTGCGGCAAAGTTAATCCAGCTTACAACCTCTTTCGGAAGACCGACTGTGTTTACCATGAATTTTTGTAAATATGTTGTGTACGTATAAAATGCGACAGTGCCCCCTAATGTGAGGCCGACTACTGTTAATACTGCTTTCGGGTGTTTCATAAGAGCGCGAACAGTTCCTGCGCTTTCGCGTTTTTGTGATTTTATGTTTGCGAACTGTTCCGATTCATCCATTGTGCGGCGAAGCCATAATACAGCTACTGCGCCCATCGCTCCAATAATGAATGGAATGCGCCATCCCCAAGATTTCATATCTGGTTCGCTTAGTAATTGCTGAAGAACAATTTGAACACCTAACGCAACCATTTGTCCGGCAACGAGCGTTACATATTGGAAGCTCGAATAAAAGCCTCGGCGTCCACTACTAGCCATCTCAGATAAATATGTTGCGGAAGTTCCATACTCTCCGCCAAGTGATAACCCTTGAAGTAAACGGGCAAGAACTAAAATAATTGGCGCCATAATACCGATGCTTTCGTAACTAGGTGTACAGGCGATAATTAAAGAACCACCGGCCATAACTGTAATGGAAAGCGTTAATGCCGCCCGGCGGCCGTGCCGATCCGCATAACGTCCCATTAATAAACTTCCGATAGGGCGCATTAAAAATCCAACTGCGAAAATAGCTGCTGTGTTCAGTAACTGACTCGTTGGATCACCTTTAGGAAAGAACTCTGCTGAAAAATAAACAGCGAAAGCAGAGTAAACGTACCAGTCGTACCATTCAATTAAATTGCCGACAGAACCTTTGAAAATATTGCCGGCGACTCGATTAGATTTTGCTTGAGCCATAATCATTCCTCCTCGTGCTTATAAATAAAATGATAATTATGAAAGCGTGTTCATTATAGTTGAATTGTACTGTCTATAGAATGAAATCTCAATATTATGACAATTTTATTCTTTTTGTACTTTATGTACATGGAGAGTTTTAATAGTTGCTTCATTATTAGTTTTGTCATAATAATAGAAAAAGGAGATTGATAGTTTTGAATATTTTATCAAAGGATATGAAGTATGAAGAAATCACGCAAAGTGTCATTACAAACGAAAATAGTAAGCTTAATTATTACGTTAATTTTATTTGTTGTTCTCCTATTAGCAGGAATATTTGTTTACATTCAGTCCGTTGATACGAAGCGACAAGTGGAACAGTTAGCACTGCAAACAGCGAAGTCGCTTTCTTTTATGCCAGCTATAAAAGATGCTTTTCAAAATAATGAGCATAAAAGTACGATTCAATCCATTGCGGAACAAGTTCGTGAGCAAGCTAGTGCAGATTATGTCATTATAGAAGATCGCTTTGGGGTGATGTATTCCCATTCTAATTCGGAGTTAATTGGCACAAAGAGTAACAATCCATATAACTATGAAGCACTCACTTTTGGTGGCTATTATACGCTTGAAGGAAATGGTGAAAGTGGTCCGGCTTTAATGGCAAAGGCACCCATTATTGTTCATAACGGAGACTACGATCAAGTTGTAGGTGTTGTGACAGTAGAGTTTTTAATAAAAGGTATTGAATCTAACATATTGAGTAGAACGAAAGAAATTATACTCTTTTCCTTAGCTGTATTAGTAGCTGGAATTGTTGGTGGCATTCTTTTAGCACGTAGCATTCGTAAAGACACACTCGGTTTAGAGCCGAATGAAATCGCAGCGCTATACCGGGAACGAAGTGCGATATTACTATCTATAAAAGAAGGAATTATAGCTATTGATCAAAACGGTTTTATTACGATGATGAACACCTCGGCAGAAGAAATGCTACATGTAAATGATGATTATATGCAGCGGCACATTTCAAAAGTTTTACCAGAATTTAATATGGAAAGAGTGCTAGAAAACGATCAAGAAATCGCATTTCAAGATAAAGTGTTTATTTTAAATAGGACGCCGATACTCGAAAATAATAGTACGGTAGGCGTTGTATGTAGTTTTAGAGATAAAACAGAATTGCAAAACCTTGTTAATACAATATCTGAGGTAAGAAAGTATTCTGAGGACTTACGCGCTCAAACACATGAATTTACAAATAAACTTTTCGTTTTATCAGGATTACTTCAGTTAGGACATTACAAAGAAGCAATTGAATTTATCCAGCAAGAATCTAATATTCATCAAAGCCAAAATCATATTTTATTCCATCAAATTCACGATGCGAAAGTACAAGCTATTTTATTAGGAAAACTTGGAACAGCGTCTGAGAAGAAAATTGATTTTCATATTGAAGGAGATAGTGCACTTCATCCGTTACCAGACCATATAAAAGTTTCGCACCTTATTACGATTCTTGGAAACATAATCGACAATGCATTTGATGCGGTGAGTACACAAGAGGAAAAGAATGTGTCCTTCTTTGTTACGGATATTGGGCACGATATTGTGTTTGAAGTGATAGATAGTGGGATAGGGATACCGGCAGAAAAAATCACGACTATTTTTCAAAAAGGGTTTTCAACGAAAGGAAATGATCGTGGTTACGGACTAGCAAACGTGAAAGAAATGGTAGATCTGCTAGGGGGAACAATTGAGATTCAAAATGAGAAAAATGGGGGAGCTATTTTTACAATTTACCTTCCGAAAACATTGAGAGAAAGTACATGACAAACAGGGGGATGGGCATATGTTGAAGGTTGCAATTGCAGAAGATGATTTCCGCGTCGCGCAAATTCAGGAGGAGTTTTTATCAAAAATAAAGGACGTAAAAGTGATTGGAAAAGCATTGAACGCGAAAGAAACGATGGAATTACTACGAAGGGAAGAAATCGATTTACTTCTATTAGATAATTACTTACCAGATGGAATCGGAACAGACTTATTACCAAAAATTCATGCTGACTTTCCAAACGTTGACGTCATTATGGTTACGGCGGCAAATGAAAACCATATGTTAGAAAAAGCAATTCGAAACGGCGTAAGCAACTACCTTATAAAACCGGTCACGCTAGAAAAATTCGTTCGCACAATTGAAGACTATAAAAGAAAGAAGCAATTATTACATAGTAACAATGAAGTGAATCAAGCACTTATCGATAACTTCTTTGGCCTTTCGCAAACACAAGACATAAAAAACTTACCGACAGGTGTAGATCCGTTAACACTGCAAAAAGTGAAAGGGATTATAAAAGGATTCGAAGAGGGCATTACAATAGAAGAAATGGGAGAACAAATGGGGGCCTCCAGAACAACCGCAAGAAGATACTTAGAATACTTAGTAGCGACAAATGAATGCACAGTAGAGTACACATACGGCATTATCGGACGACCAGAACGAAAATATCGCATAGGACGAGGACTATGAAAAAACGATTATTACTATGTATATGGATCATGACAGGAGTAATAGCTGGTTGTTCCGGAGAAAAAACGCACACGAATAAAGTGAACATAGAAGAAGTAGAAATCGTTGCGCCGAACGTTCAAGGAGCAGGATGGGACTTAACAGCACGAGCGATGCAAAAAACGCTAACAGAAGAAAAAATCTTCACAAAACCAATCACAGTCACAAACAAAGTCGGTGGCAGCGGTGACGTCGGATGGAAATATACGAAACAAAAAGGCGGTCACGTACTGGCGATTAACTCAAGCTTACTCATAACGAACAACCTACTAGGCCACAGTAAACTAACATATAAAGACTTCACGCCGCTCGCGACACTCGCATCGGACTGGGAAGTCGTTGTCGTATCAAAAGACTCGAATATAGAAAATGCAAAACAACTAATGGAACAACTAAAACAAAACAAGAAAAACTTCAAAATCGGCGTTGCCCCCGGCCTAGGGAACGACGATCACCTATCATTCGTACAAGTAAGCAAAGCATTCGGCATAAACCCTGCCGAACTACAATTCTTCGTCTACGAAAACAAAGAAAAAATCATAAACGCCCTAACGAACAAACAAATAGGCGCCGCAACCATGACCCTATCCGAAGCCGAAAGACAATACAAAGCCGGCAAAATAAAAATACTAGCCGTATCCGCACCAAAACGTCTAGACCGACTACCAGAAATCCCAACCTGGAAAGAACAAGGAATCAACGTCATCTTCCAGCACTGGAAGGGCATTATGGGCCCAAAAGATATGACGGAGGAAGAGGTTGCTTATTGGGATGGTGTGATTAAGAGGATGGTGGAGAGTGAGAGTTGGAAGGGGATTTTGAGGGAGAGAGGGTGGAATTCTTATTATAAGGATAGTGGGGAGAGTAGGGTGTTTTTGGAGGAGAGATATGAGTGGTATGGAGAGATGGTTGGTGGAGATAGAGGAGATAAGTAATTTTAGTGCTTTGTACTTATAAAATATCGATATCATTCTTAGTATATACATTTATATAAATGTTTCCTTTTATAAAAATAATGCGTTATTATAATTTTATAAATTAAGATAGAAAGGGAACTAAAATGGATGTTAATAATATAGAGTTACCAGAATCATTAAAAGAAGTACTTTGGGATGGATGGATGCTCCTTGGTATTATATTTGTTGTATGTACTGTGCTTGTAATTATTAGATCTTATATACCAGATGATATGCTACCTATAATTAAAGGTGCTATAGCATTAGTTATTTTAGGTGGGATATTTTATTTAGGTCATTAAAGTAATTATTATAGTTTATGAGTAAAAAGGAGTTAAGATGGCTAAGCGAAAGAAAAAGCAAGATGAATCAATATTGGGATCTTTACTAGTTATTACGTTTTTCGGAGTGTTGTGGAAACCGGAATTTTTAGTGCCAATAGTAATGGTATCAGCAGCAATTATATTATTATATATGTATGTAAATGTAAAAAAGCTAAGAGAACTTCGACAATCAGGAATTTATGATATTGATAAAATGAGCGGACACCAGTTTGAAAAATATTTAGGAAGTCTATTTCCTGCTTTGGGTTATAAAACAGAGATTACTAAAGCATCTAACGATTTTGGTGCAGATTTAATTTTGAGAAAAAATGATAAAAGAATTATTGTACAGGCAAAACGCTATAAGAATAACGTTGGAATTAAATCTGTTCAGGAGATTGTTGGTGCAAAAGAATTTTATAAAGCTGATGAAACATGGGTTGTTACAAATAGTGAATTTACAGCTGCAGCATACAAACTCGCTAAAGTGAATCGAGTTGTATTAATTAATAGAGAGAAACTTATTAAGTTAATTAGTCAGGGCAAACGAGAAAAGAGAAATTAGTGATACAGAAGGTCAGGTATAGACTTATGGAAAAGGCACTATGAAAAGTGTCTTTTTGTTTTGGATATAGAAAAATAATCCAGAAAACTTATATTTTAGTATATAATTTAAAATGAAAATGGCGTGTAATAATATTTTTAATAGTAAAAGAGAACTTTTGATTATTTTTTATTATTGCAACTCATTTATTTGTATATATTTATATTTAATTTATATAAATGAAATACACGCATAATATGAAAAAAGAGGGGATTCTTGTGGGTTTACACATTATACCGAATGATTTGCCAAGCTTGACTTCAGGTGAAAGAAGAGTGCTTGAAAAGATTCGCTCTTTATATAAAGACGTGGAGCGAGAAGCGTATTTATATATTCAACCAAGAATTAGACATTTAGAACCTGATTTTATTTTAATTGATTCACAAAGAGGTGTAACAATCTTTGAAGTGAAAGATTGGGAACTTTCTTATATTAATAGAGCAGATAGAAGAAAAATAGATTTAGCAGATGGAAAACAGGTAGATAATCCATTTTGTAAAGCTAACTTATACCATACTGCAGCACAGAGGTTATTTAGGTTGCACGATATTTTAAAAAATGAACGGAACGAATTAAAGTTTAAATTACATACTAATGCTATATTTCCGTATCTTCATTCTAATAAGATTGAAGAGAGTGGATTAGATCAAGTATTTAATCAGCCACCAGCGCAGTGTATTTCATCTGACATGTTAAGTACAGTAAATATAAATCAATTATTTAAAAATGAATTTAGTTTCGTAGAAGAAGATGAAATTATTGCAATACGAACACTGTTATTTCCAGAAATTAAGGTTAGTTGTAGCGATAATCAAATCAGTACAAAAGAATTAATTACAGCACTAGATGCAGAGCAAGAGCGTTTCGCAAAGCGTGTACCGTACGGTCACTATATGGTAACTGGAGTTCCGGGTAGTGGGAAAACGGTTTTATTGCTAGCTCGTGCAATTCATCTAGTACGTGAACATCCAGAATGGAAAATAAAAATATTAACGTATAATAGGTCGTTAAAAACAAAAATTGAAAACAAATTGAATTCCTTAGCAGCTGATCTTGCCTTTATGAATGTGCGCTTGGAGAATATAGACGTTAGCACTTTTCATAAATTTGCGCTAGATACAGCAAGTATATGTGTACCCCAAAAAAATACAGTGAAATGGTGGAATGAAGAATTGCCGGAAGTAGCTATACAGCGAGCTCAATCATCATATGATGCTGTTTTAGTGGACGAATACCAAGACTTTCTAGATGATTGGATTCGATTATGTGTGAAGTCTTGTAAAGAACATACGTATGTTAATAATCAAAAGGAAACTGTTACGGGGATAAATTTATTTTTAGCAGGAGATAGACTACAGAGCATCTATAACAACTCAGATCATAGCTGGAAGAGCTTAGGTATTGATATGCGCGGGAGAAGTTCTTTATTAAAGAAATCTTATCGTGCCGGTAGTCAACATATAGATTTAGCTCTTAATTTCTTGAAACAAGAAAAGAAATTGGAAGAGGAAGTAAATAAATTTTATTGTCCAATGAGCGAACTATCTTTTGAGAATGAAATGAAAGATGGAGTTAGTTTTATTGAAGGATCGTATGAAGATATTAGTAATAAAGTCTACGAGCTTATTAAGCGCAAGGGCTATAAGCCAGAAGATATATTAATTTTGTGTAGAGAAGGAAAAGATTGTGAGAATATACAAAAGAAATTAAATCGTGAGATACGCCAAAAAGTAAAAGTTACAAAAAATATTACTGAAGGACATTTAATTATTACAACATATCATTCATCAAAAGGTCTTGAGGCACCAATTGTCTTTTTAGTTGATGTGGACAAGTTTGAAAGAATGGAGCTTGAACAAAATGATATTAAACTACGTAAGCTATTATATGTAGGCATGACAAGATCATCTGAGCATTTATACATTCATGCTGGAAGTTATGATAAACCTTCCTTTGGACAAGTATTAAGGAACGAAATATCTTGAGGATATCCTTGAAAATCTAAAGAGGAGTATAATTGAACTGAATATTAAAACATTAAAGGTGTAGGACGGGGGAATTATAATGATACATACTTTAGTAAGGGGACAAAAGATAGATGTTACAAAGAATCATCCAGAGATGAAAGGATTACTGGTAGATTTAACTTGGAATGCCCCGATGAATATGGATGTAGATGCATCAGCTTTTTTAGTAGGTTTTAATGGGAAAATTACTAAAGAAGAGGATTTCGTTTTTTATGGACAACCTTATTCTAGTTGTCGATCTGTTCAATTAAATCAAAATATCGCAAATGGAAGTAAACAAAGATTTTCGATAGATTTTACTCATATAAAAGATGAGGTACAAAAGGTTGTATTTTCGATTACAATTCATAATGCTGAAGAGAAGAAACAGGTGCTACGAGATGTTTCCCATATTCAATTGAAAATAAACAACGCACAATCAGGATTAGAAATGATTCATTTTCCTATCACGTATCCATTTACAGATGAAAGTGCCATTATTGTTGGAGAGCTATATCGACATGGAGGAGGATGGAAGTTCAATCCTATAGGAGCTGGTTATTTTGGTGGGTTAGCTGCATTGTGTACAAATTTTGGAATAGAAATCGCAGAAGATGAAAAACAATTGGCTCCTCCTGTAGAGAAGAAAATAGTTCCTACTCCGCCTCCAGTACAAAAAACTATTAATGCAGTGAAGGTTGAATTGAAGAAAAAACAATCTATAAATATACAAAAATCTAAAATGGTAACAGCTACTTTAGAATGGGAAACAAATAAAGATTTAGACTTATACTGTTTTTACGTAACAACTAATGGAGAAATAGGAAAGGTTTATTATAAAAATCTAGGTTCGTCTAAAGTCTCGCCATATATTGTGTTAGATGGTGATTCGCAAGAGCCAGGAAAAGAAACAATTCGTATTTACCGACCAGAAGCTTTAAAATATGTTTTATTTGCTGCGTATAGTGCTGTCGGAAATGGGGTAGGTAGTTTCTATTCTATGAAAGCTAAAGCAGTTGTCGATAATCATATGGGAAGCGTTGTAACGGCACCATTATTAGAAATAAATGACCATGCTTATTGGGTGTGTATTGCTCATATTGATTTCACGAATTCAAATGAGATGAAAATTTCACATGTAGAAAGCTACTCAAAAGACCATTCAGAGGCTTCACCACTGTTGTATGAGAACGGGAAGTTTCGAATGGATGTCGGACCGATTGAATTTAAAAATGAAGAGGATTATCAGAAGTATTTTAAATAATAGAGTAGAAAATCATACATCATATTGTATGATTTTTCTTTTATACATAGTTTAGTGAAATGGTATTAATTGTAATTTGTTGCAACGGCGGAAAGAAGTTATTATTCGTATTGGTTACCTATCGAAAATCAATTCTTTGTATTAGACAATGTGGAGAATATTGGTTTTTATAATTACTTACAGACTGTTCAATCATATAGACAAATTTTTTGTTTGGGAAATAAATTTGATTTAATTGAATAGATTAAAGCAGAACAACCAGAATTATTAGAAGTACGAGACAATGTAGAAATTCGTCATAATGGAGAGGGTGACTAACAAGTAGGAGTTTATCATTATGACAGATTGCTAAATTTACCTTTTTTGATATAGAATAAAAGTATTATCAAAGGAGGAATGAACATGCAAAATATTGGCGTGGAATTTAAACTAAAAGTACATAGCAAACGTTGGGGACATAAAGACACTTACAATTTGACGAAAACTGAAAAGGGCTGGGTAGTTGGAACAGCAAAAGGAAAAGTTGAATCTGACACATACGCAAGCCCTGGCTTAGAAAAAGCTTTTACAGGTGAAGGGATTTCATATCCAGCTGACTTAGGATATTTCCTGTCTGATATTTGGGAGGCTTCTCAAACAAAAAGTGAAGAAGAAGTGAAGGAGTATTTTGACAAACTGGGAGAGTGGATTTCTACTACTGAAGCAACTAAACCAGACTTCAGCCCATTAGCCTTGTAATGAAAAAATAGGTACTCCCATTTCAAGGATTACTTATGAATTAGGCATCTGGTGTTTTGTAAGGCACCTATTATCAAAAAGGGAGAAACGAAACATTCAACCCTTTCAACACCAATAAAGAGGGCTCATAATGTGAGCTCCCTTTTTAATTTAAAGTAGGACCAATTTGAGGCCCCTTTTGCCATATCGTAAAGGATAGTCACAATGCGACTATCTTCGGTAAAATTTAAAGGAATCCGTTTCAGGTGCTTAGGAGTACATATTATTTTTTTCTTTTTCAATAAAAGGAACAAGTGCTTGTCTTTCAAAATCAAGAGCATCTTTAAAAAAGTCATAACTAAATATAGCTAATACTTCACCGTAGTTACTATCATATGAACCAGCGGAGCCCAATTTGTAAAGATAACCAGCTTCTTGTTGCAATCTATTGATAATCTTCTTAGAACCATATTTAATCATCATTTTATTTAATAGGAGTTTATCATCAGCAGTCGCACATTCATCGGTAATGAAACCTTTGTTATCTATCACCTCAACTATTGAGTGTAATTGATTAATTGTAAGTTGTTCAATAACCTGGTTAATTGAATCTTTAACTATATCAGTCATAAAATCTCCTTCCTATGTATGGAATTTTCACTTTAATTATACATGAAAATAATGGTAATTTTTTATTTTGCTCAGAATTTAATTTTTTAATATTATGAATAGTTTTTAACCTTTTCTTGTTCTTGATTTTCACTGTATTCTTGGTCTTTGAGATGTGCAATATCTGGTCTTAAAGTTGATGGGTCTTCAAAAACACAAACTTGATATTTTTTGTTTTTAGAAATGTTTGATGAATCTTAACCATTTTATAGTTGAAAATGAAGCAGACTATGTGCGTAAGCCTAAAGTTAATTAAACACTTCTACACATAGTTGAGGGTCATGATTTAGGTGTTAAGAGACTGCATCTGTAGAATCTGTATGTAGAGTGAATGGGATGGCGAAATTAGAGGGAAATAGTTGAGTAGGACAATGTTAGTAATAAGTTGTAACGTTTTATTGAATAATTAAGAATATGCATGCGTAAAATCTAATTAAATAGAATAGGTTTTTTATTTTGTGAAATTCAAGGACTATCATCCTTAGTGTAAGTGTAAATACTTTGAGAAAAAAAGCGATTGAGGCTGAAGAAAGAGGACATAAGTTTGAGAAAACTGATAGGGGACATAGACGTTATGCTAAACAAGAATTGGAAATGTTATTTCCTTCTATAAATGTTAATGAAAGTTTAAATATAGAATATAAAGTGCCAGATGAAAATAGAATCCAGATGGATATGCATTCCTATTCACATGAAATAAAAGTAATTATAGAAAAAGAATTAGGATTAATAAATGAAAAAATTAAAAAATCTGAACAGGTTATTATAGAACACAGAAAAAATATAGAAGAGAATAAGCTTAGAAAAGAAGGAATAGAAAATTTATTAGTATCAATTACTAAACATTTGAATAATGAAGAGTAATTTGTTTTAAATGTATTGTAGTGAATTTAATTTAGGTTTTTAATTAAGAAAAAGAAAAAGAAAAAGAAAAAGAAAAAGAAAAAGAAAAAGAAAAAGAAAAAGAAAAAGAAAAATGTAAATTTACATTTCGCTCTTTAAACCCTCTAAATAGTATAATTTAACGTAATATTTTTCGTTCCTTATTTAGCTTATCTATCAAGGGATTCAATGGTGAAAATTTATCGTGTTGATTAAGCAACGCCTGTTTCGATAAATGCGTATATCGTATCAACAACATACGCAAATCAGTGTACCCAAGCAATATCTGCAAATGACGTATATCTCCACCAGCCTCTAAAAACATCGTAGTACAAGTATGCCGGAATAGGTGGGGATGTACTCGCTTTATAATTCCTGTTTCTTCTACATACTTCCTCAGTCGTTTCCGAAAATGATTACGATCGATTTGCTCTCCATCGTTCTTAACAAAAACGTAATCCGTTTCAAACTCTTCGTTCTCTTTTATCAAATCTTTCAATAAATTTTAAACATTCCTCATCTGTTATACCCAATGGTAACTGGTGAAATTTTTCTAATGTAATACAAGCATTTCGGAGTTGTTTAGTCTTGCATCACTTTTATGTATTTCCCCTTCTCTTTTTTGATATCGTTTTTTTCTGTATTAATTTTAAAAGATAAATTGTTTATACTGTCTTTAAAATTTTTAATATCTTGCTAAGTTTTTAAAAATTTCTTATCAATAATTTTTGTGTGAAGAGTACCAGTCTGTGTATATGTCATACCAATTTTTTATTTCCAGTATATATTATATCGCCTAGTGTATATTCAAAATAATGCTATAGCTCTAATCCAAGTTCGAATATGTCAGATTCAACAGATCTATATATTTCACGGTACATATTGGCTGCTTTTGTAAACTCAGTGATATACAAAAAATACGTGTCTAGATTTTAGGATGCACTTTAAATAGGCGCTCTCTTTTTTGTATGGCGGTGTAGTGTGTAGAATACATGGTTTTAGTTGTGATAAGTCGGTGAGGTATCAAGCTACTCTTTTCTTTTGTAGTTACTTCTATTAATATGATAGAGACGGAAATGTCAGGCTAACTAAATTAAAGACGGTGGATGAGAGGGAATCTGTAAAAATCTATCTCGCCGATTAAAAATATATAGAAGGCATTTTTCACGCTATAAGATTCGAAACGTATATTATAGAGTTTCTGTGAGATTTAAGGAGGACATTATGAAAAAAAATATTTATGTTGTTGGAGCGGTAATTGTTCAAGATGAGAAAATTTTATGTGCGCAAAGAGGGCCATCTAAATCGCTACCTCTTATGTGGGAATTTCCAGGTGGAAAAATAGAAGAGGGAGAAACACCTCAAGAGGCGTTAAAGCGTGAAATTGATGAAGAAATGCATTGTAGCGTGCAGATTGGTGAACAAATTGATTATACAGCCTATGAGTATGATTTTGGTATTGTTCATTTGAAAACTTTCTATTGTAAACTTGTTGAAGGAAGTCCAGTTCTAACTGAGCACGTAGCAATTAAATGGTTATATCCGAATGAACTAGCAGCTTTAGAATGGGCACCTGCGGATATCCCAACTATTGAGAAGTTATCAAAAGAATCTATTGTAAAGTAATTTGATAAAAAACTATCCGTTTTAGGCGGATAGTTTTTTATATTGTAATAAATTTGCACTTTAAATCAGTGAGTAATACAATTAATATAAAAATTTGTCATAAATGGTGATCATATGGAGAATTTTATTCAAAAATTAGAGGGGTCTTTATATAAAGGGTTTATTGATCAAAAACATAGTCATCCCGGAATATATAAGCCTAAATTATTAGTAAACAATACGAAAAAAAATGAAAATGTTTTAAGTTCATTGTTGGAGGAGCTAGAAAATAGTACATCCTTTATTTTTTCAGTGGCTTTTATTACTGAAAGTGGACTGGCGACTTTAAAATCGCATTTCCTTGATCTTAAACAAAGAGGGGTTAAAGGACGTATATTAACATCTACATTCTTAAATTTTAATACACCAAAAGTGTTTAGAGAATTAATGAAACTTGAAAATGTAGAAGTAAGATTAACAAACTTATCTGGTTTTCATTCAAAGGGGTACATATTTGATAATAAAACACATTGTTCATTAATTGTCGGTAGTTCAAATCTGACTGCACATGCTTTGAAGGTAAACTATGAATGGAACGTTAAGTTAACATCGCATGAAGATGGAGAGATTGTTCAACATTTTAAAAATCAATTTGAAGAAGTCTGGGAGCATTCTCAAGTATTAACTGAAGAGTTAATTGCAAATTACGAAACAATATATGAACAAGTTACAGAAAATAAGTTGCTAGATCGAGTTATAGAATTACCTGGTCAATATCATAATGCAATTGAAGAAGCGTTGAAAATTACGCCAAATAAAATGCAACAAGCTGCGTTAAAAGAAATACAAGCTATTCGAGACGCTGGAAAAGAAAAAGGATTAGTTATCTCTGCAACAGGAACGGGTAAGACATATCTTTCAGCATTTGATGTTAGAAATTTTGCACCTAAACGGATGCTATTTATTGTTCACCGAGAGCAAATATTAAATAAAGCAAAATCAGATTTTCAAAAGGTTCTTGGTGGAGCCGATGAGGACTTTGGAGTTTTATCAGGATCAAATAAGCAAATAAATGCTAAATATTTATTTGCGACAATCCAGACTATTTCAAAAGAAGAAAATTTACATCAATTTGATCCTGAGCTATTTGATTATATTTTAATAGATGAAGTTCATAAAGCTGGTGCTAGTTCTTATCATAGAGTTATTGATTATTTTAAACCAAAATTTTTAATGGGAATGACTGCTACACCTGAACGTACAGATAATTTTAATATTTATGAGCTATTTGATTACAATATTGCTTATGAAATTCGTTTGCAAGAAGCACTTGAAGAAGATATGCTTTGTCCTTTTCATTATTTTGGAGTTACTGATTTTGAATATAATGGTGAAAAGATAGATGACACTACTGCTTTATCTAAACTTGTTACGGAAGAGCGAGTGGATCATGTAGTTGAAAAAGTAAAATACTATGGTTATTCTGGTGAGAAAGTAACAGGATTAATGTTTTGCAGCAGAAAAGATGAGGCAGAAAAATTATCATATGCCTTAAATAATAGAGGTTTTCGCACATTTGCATTAACCGGCGATCATTCCCAAGAGGAAAGAGAACTGCGGGTTAATCAATTAGAAAATGGCGTACTGGATTATATTTTAACAGTAGATATTTTTAATGAAGGAATTGATATTCCAAGTGTGAACCAAGTTGTTATGTTGAGACAAACTCAATCAAGTATTATCTTTATACAGCAGCTAGGGCGTGGACTTCGAAAACACGATTCGAAAGCTTTTGTTACGATTATTGATTTTATTGGAAACTATAAAAATAACTATTTAATTCCGATTGCCCTTTCAGGAGATAGATCACAAAATAAAGATAATATACGTAGATATACAAATGACACGAGTTATATTAAAGGTATTTCAACAGTTAACTTTGAAGAAATAGCGAAAAAGCAGATCTTTAAAGCGATTAACAATAGTAATTTAACAGCAATGAAAGTATTGAAGGAAGCTTTTGCTGAGTTGAAAAATAGAATAGGAAGAACTCCATATCTATATGATTTTATAGTAAATCATTCTATTGATCCAGTTGTACTTGCAGAAGGATATTCGAACTATTATCAGTTCTTATTGAAAATGAAAGAAGACGTCCCTGCATTAACAGAGTACGAAAATAAAGTTTTAACGATGTTTTCATTGGAAGTATTGAATGGAAAACGTAAAAACGAAATCGTTTTATTAGAATTGTTACTAAAGCAAGAAAAAGTTGATAAAGATGAGTATATAAAACAACTTGAAAAATCTAATTGCTTAACAGATGATGACACGATTACTTCTGTGCAACGAATTTTTGAATTAGAATTTTTCTTGCAAAACAGCCAAAAGAAATATGGAGAAAAGCCAATTCTCTCTTTACAGGACGATAAGACGTATATGTTTAATGATTCTATCCGAAAAAGCTTAGAACAAAATGAATACTTTAAGCGTATGGTTATGGATATTATTAAAAGTGCAAGGGAAAAGAGCAAAAACTATGAGTGTGATAGTAACCTTACTGTATATAAAAAATACTCAAGAAAAGATGTTTGTAAACTTTTAAATTGGCATAATGATGAGAGCTCAACTATGTATGGTTATAAGACAAAGTACTATACTTGTCCAATATTTATCACATACCATAAAAATGATGAGGTAGAATCCAGTGTGGACTACGGTGATGAATTCCTTAATCAAGATGTTCTTAAATGGTATACAAGAAGTAATAGAACATTAAAATCAAAGGAAGTTCAAACAATTATTGATGCTAAAGAAAATAATATTGACGTCCATATTTTTGTGAAAAAAGATGATGACGAGGGAAGTGACTTTTACTATTTAGGGAAAGCGACACCTGATAAAGCAAGTGTAGAACAAACTGAAATGCAAGATAAAAATGGAAAAGAACTACCGGTTGTTACGATGAACATGATTATGGAGAAATCGATGGATAATAAGCTTTATGATTATTTAAAGGATGGTAATGTTTTGTAGGTGGATAATACCTTTATGCGCTTAAAATGATTAAAGGGATAGTAGTATTAGTAGATAAGATAAGGCTGTATCAAAATGACATCATAGTATGTTTTTGATATGGCCTTATTTATTGGATTGTAATGTGTTTTTTATTGGTTGTTGTGGGTTCATTTTAATGGTGCAGGCCAGCACGGGGAGATATTTCTTAAATACTTCAGTATGTGAAAGAGAAATTATCGGAGTAGATGATGATATGACATGGATGATTAGTGAGTTTGCAAATATTAGGGATGTTACGGTGTGGATGCTTCGTTATTATAAAAACCGTGCTATAATTTAACTATTAAGGTAATTAAAGGGTTAATTAGTGTAAGGTCCTTTAGTTCGTAAGTAAAGCTAATTATTGTTGTGGTGCTAGAAGGGGAATATCAAGAGACTTGCGACTTACCCGTTTAAAGAAGTAATTAACGTCATCAGGTAGAAAGATATGATTACTGTTAGGGTATCTACAAAGTAGTGCAGATACCTAATGGGGGAGGGGGAGTTGAAAAATATAAAAAGAGTCATGTATTAAAAAGTAATAAAAATTGTAGAAAGCATAGAAAATGAGCTGTTTATTTAAATTTGAACTTTTTTATAATAAAGATTATAAGTGAAATTATTAAATAGGAGGATTTTTATGGATTTTAATATATTAGAATTTCCATTAGAAATAAATAAAACAGTAGTATATCAAAAAGATATTCAAAAACTATCAAATATTGAACGTAAGGTATTAGAAGATGTATTTGTTACTTATATTTATTACAACTTGGATTTAAAAAATATTTATATAGGTGAGACAAAAGATTTTTGCACAAGACACAATCAACATATGGGGGATTCCTACTTCTTAAAAGGGAAGTTTAATCAATGTATGGTCATTTACAATGCCTCACAGTTTACAGAATCTCATGTGAAAGATTTAGAATTTATGCTTATCAATCATATGTTTGCTGAGAAAGATATAACAAAATTTAATTTTCTTAATCGCAATAACGGTCAGGTACAGCCAGTATACAATGGAAAAAATGAAATGGAACAAGTTGTCTTTGTAAAGCTTTGGGAGAAACACTTGTTTGTTAGAAAGTTAGTAGTTACACGAGAACTGTCAAAGATTCGAAATAAAATTTTATTCAAGTATTCACCTTTTAAGCAGCTAAGCAAGCAACAAGCTGAATATGAAAAGGAAATTGTAGAAAATATACATAATAAACATATGGTAATCGGTGGAGCGGGAACAGGTAAGTCTATTTTATTAATGTCTATAATGTACAAGTTGATTAATGAAAATCCAGATTTAAAGATTGGTATTGTAACAACAGGGAATTTAACTGATAAATTTAATCGAGTGTTAAAGCAACTTAATTTAGCTGGGAAACTGAAGTTCGAAAGAGCAGGTCAATTAATTAGTAGAGCGAAAAAAGAGGAAATTGCATTTGATATGGTTTTAGTAGATGAATCGCATCGCCTACAACGTTATTATCCAAAAGGTCATCCAGAATCTAAAAGACATTTTAATAAAGAAGAGCCTTATATTAATGAACTGCATATGCTAGAAGAAGTATCAAAAGGAATTGTGTTATTTTACGATGCATTTCAATCTATACGTCCACAGGATATTACACGTAGTGAATTTAATCATCAGACAGCTGAATATAAAAAGCATAGCTTAGAGCAGCAGTTTCGAATTAAAAGTAATATCATTAACAATGAAGAATTTGATGGAGAAAGTTTTGTAAAAGGCATTCAGTATGCTTTAAATATTTTAGAGGATAGTAATTTTGATCCTGCTATTTTTGAATATAAGAATAAAGATTCTTATTTCCAAATTGTGGATTCAATTAGTGAGTTATTCCACTTCACGACAGATATGGAAAAGTTTTATGCTAATACTACAAATCGTGTCATTGCCGGTTATACGAAGGAATGGAAGTCAAATCCGAAGTCTAAAGGTAATAAGGGCAAGGAAAAATCGCAGTTGCCGCATGACTGGGAAGATGACTGCAATAAATGGCGTTGGAATAGTCAACATGAAAAATGGATTGAATTAGAAAGTTCTAAAATGGAAATTGGTTCTATTCATGCGATTCAAGGTGCTGATATTGATTATGTTGGTGTAATTATTGGAAATGATATAGAAGTAAATGATCAAGGAAATCTTGTAGGTGTAAAAGAAAACTATAAGGATACAGGTGGAACACCTTTATTGAAAGAATTTAATGAAGAAGAGTTTACGGCTTATATATTAAACATCTATTATATCTTACTGACTAGAGGAATTGAAGGGTGTAAAGTATATTTTGAAAATCCGAATGTAAGAGAGTATTTTGAAAAGAAAATTTCTGAAGGTACACCTACTTCTAGGCCTTTTTCTGTTGTATAAATATGAATGAAACATTTAAAATAACACTTTCGGAATGATGGATGGAGAAATTCAATTTAAATTCCTTTGGACGGATGAAAAATATTTGTCTTTGTCAAAATTTATATTGATATTTAATAATATAAGTATCTCAAACAGTGACTCTGTAGGTAATATTAATATGATGGAAAGGTTACTTAAAGCTTTTCCGACATGTAATTATAGAAGTAGTATTAGTCCTTTATTTATAGGTGAAGAATTACAATAGTAATAAGTGAGTTGTTTTGTAAATGCAACAAATATTTTGAGATAATTAGTTAAAAACATATAAATAGTGTTATTCTTTAGAGAGCAAAAGGAAGGTGCACTTTGTTTGAAGGTGAGATATAAATACTATATGTGCTATTTCAGATTGATAAATTAATGAAATAAGGTGAATGTATGGATGAAATTAAAGAACTAACAGATAAAGTGATTAAGTTTAGGGATGAGCGTAATTGGAAACAATTTCACAATCCAAAAGATCTAGCATTATCTCTTTCCCTTGAAGCAAGTGAGTTACTTGAAAATTTTCAATGGCAAAGTAGCAATGAAGCGGTATCCCAAAAGCGTGAAGATATGAAAGAAGAACTTGCGGATGTATTAATGTATGCATTGCTATTTGCACATGAGGTAGGAGTAGATATTAAACAGGCGATTGAAGAGAAACTTCAGAAGAATAATGAAAAATATCCTGTAGAGAAAGCATACGGAGTGAGTAAGAAGTATACGAAGCTATAGGTGATAGTTTTTAGTAATGAGGCTATTTAAAAGCAACCTCGGTGAAGTGGCTGTAAAAGGCAGTAAGTAAAGAGTGAGCTGCATCTTTAATTGATAGTCTGTGTCTAACAATTGGGGTGCAGTTCAAACTAATTAAACTGCTTTTTCCATTATAATAGAAGAAAAAAACACCGGAGGGGAAATCCCATGCCAACCTACAACAAAATAATCCGAGACAAAATCTGGTATGTCAACACTAAACTGGACAAAAATTATAAGATCTGTTGATTGAATTCCACTGGTGTTAAATAGCCTAATGTTCCGTGAATTCGAATGTTGTTGAACCAATGAACGTAATCATCCAGTTCAAGAGAAATGAGCTTATTATCAAACTCTTTTCCTCGATCTGTATGAAACATCCCGATGGTATTTAAATTACTTTTAATGCTCACTAAAGCTTGGTACACAAGGTTTGCAGTCGTATTTACACCAGCACTATGGTCAATGATTTCACGATTAAAAAAGTCCACAAATAGGCATACATAATGCCACTTCGCTCCGACACGGACGTATGTCAAATCGCTAACAATCACTGCTAACTCTTTTTCTTGATTGAATTGATGTTGTAATTCATTTTTATAGGTGATTTATTACACGCTGAATGATGTGACTTATATTGCGTTATTGTGTAGGTAGGACCTAATTTATTCATTAAACGACCAATTCGACGACGTGAGATTTGTTTGGGCTGAGCCAATTTAGTCAGCTCTTTCTTGATTTTTCGCGTACCATAATTGTTGCGAATATCTTTCGGAAGTTCCTTCTCTTCTTTTTTAAGCGCACGTTTGCCATTTAAATCAGCATGGTAGTAATATGTGCTTTTCGGAATATCGAGGACGTCACATATTGCTGATACCGAATAGTTGTAAGCGTTATTTCGAATCGCATCTATTTTCGTTCCATGATCGGCGCCGTCTGCTTTGAAATATTGTTCTCTATCAATAAACGTTGGTTTTCTTTGCGTAATCGAGCCAGTTCGTTTCTTCTTCTGTTCGATTATCTTTCGCAACGAAAGTGCTTGTTTCTGTATGGCTTTTAGTCCAACGACCTAATGCTGAAGGTGTTATGTCATATTCACGGGAAATATCTGCACGAGATTTCCCATTTTCATAAATTTTCACTACTTGTAGTTTAAATTTGGGTGTAAAAGTTTGATGTTGACGTGTTACAGTAGCAAGCACCCTTAATTTGATAATCTAAGTTTACATGCCCTTATTTTATCTGTCCAAATTAGTGTAGCCTATCCAACATTTATTTCTTATAAGTGTTTTATAAGCTAAAGAGTTAAGAGAAAGCGAGACCTGATAAAGTGAGTGTCGAACAAACTGAAATACAAGATGAAAATGGGACAGAACTACCGGTTGTTACGATGAATATGATCATGGAGAAATCAGTTAGTAATAAGCTTTATGATTATATTAAATAAAATATTGCTTATTTTATTCAAGTGAAGCAGGGACTTGAATAATGATTTTAAGTAAAATAGTAAGAGTATTTTATATTATAGTCTATTCAAAGAGGGAGGTTAGGAAAAAAGTTGATGTTTAAGTGGTATAAAAATCAACTTTTCTAACCGTCTAGTGATTTAGTCCATTCTATATAATTAGAAAAACGTTCGTTTGTATTGATTAAGTTTATATTTCCAAATAATCAGGGAGATATTGTGTTATTTTGTTAGGGGATGTAGTAAGGGATTTGAAGATAATAAGAAAGGAGAATTAATTTGAAATTAAAAAAGAAATTTCTTATAGAGGTTTTACAAGATATAAGGAGTCCCTTTTTAATTCTTATGGGTGCATTAGGAATAACGGTTATACTTTCAATTTATAAAGGGATTTATGATAGTGCAGATTTTTGGTCGGGATTTCTGGTTAATTTGCATAATTCATTATTAGATGTTTTTATATTTGGTATTATGTTGACTTTTTTTACAAAAAAAATAGACATATCAAGAGAAATTCGAATGTATAAGGATACAATAGAGGAATATAGAGATTTACAAACGCAAGATGTATCTCATAAAATTGCACACTGTATTAGGAAACTAAGTGACCATGGGCTAGAAAATATAAATTTGACACGATGTTATTTAGAAGAAGCAAAATTAGAACCTATTGATGGTGAATCCATACAGTTAGTAGGTGCTAAATTAATGGGTGCTAAATTAGCGAGAGCCAGAATGAAAAAGATAAATTTAAAGAAAGCAGATTTACAGGGTGCAAATTTATGTGGAAGTAATCTGCAAGGTGCAAATTTAACACAGACTTGTCTAAAAAATATTAAGTGTAGTGAAACCAATTTTAAAAGTGCTGATTTAGGGGAAGCAAATTTAACACGGGCTAAGCTTGAGAATTCAACATTTCAGAATACAAATTTTAAGAAAGCCGATTTATCTGAAGTAAGTTTTAAGGATTCACTGTTTCACGATTCTAATTTCAAAGGAGCTTTGAATTTGGATATTCATAAGTTAATGGAATGTAAGTCTTTAAAGAGAGCTAAATTTGACAAACATATTTGGGAAGAAATCAAAAAAATTAATCCTGATTTATTAAGAAAATAAAAAATCCTGCTGGGCTTAGAAAACTATAAAATAATTTTCTAAGCCCAGCAGGGCTTGAACCTGCAACTTCCCCAGAAAGGGGCGCTTTAAACCAGATTAAGCTATGGGACTATCGTAATAATATCATAGGTATGGAGAAAAGAGAACAATATTTTGAATTTCTATTAAACTACAATTTAAATTAGGGAATATGTAATGGAAGCCGAAATGGAGGGGGAAAATTATGAAATTTAGATATAGTTCTATGTATATCAGAGAAGACATTGGATCTATAGAAGAGTTGGTAAAGATATTAAATCCAAGTGCAATCCAATTACAATTAGATGCTAATATTTGTATATATCTTAGAGATTTTTATAGGACACCTAGTAAGACAATAGTAGATGAAGTACTTTGGGATGAATTGAAAAAATTTTTTATGCATATTGAACAATATAATGTATCCATTGATTACTCTCTAGGGGTAGAGGAATCCTGTAGGAATCTTAATAATTTTAAAATAAATTATGAGAAGTTAGATGAGACAGTTGATATTTTAAGTGATCTATTCAAAATGGATTTTTTACAAATAATTGAACATAGTAAATTGATTCAATTTTCGGAACCTGTAAAAGATAAGTCAAAACGAAAATCATCTAAAGCTGAAAGCTTAGAGCAGGAAAGTTCATTTCAAAGTTTGATTATTTTAAGCTATGCATGTTTACTTAAATTATATTTAATTTATAATGATGTAACTGAATCTTCTAATGTGAAAAAAATGATTAATTATATTGATTTTCTAGCTAATGAAATCAATATAATGAGTTTAACTCATGTGATTTATGGTAATTTATTATTAAGTGGTCATCCTAAGGCGGTAAGTTTAATCCATTCGAGTAAGAAAACTATTCCACACTTTATACATGGAATTTGGAATGCTGCATTAGACCTTACGTTACCTACACTAGTTAGTGGGAGATTTAGCTCTGCGAAAAAGATTCCGGTGTTTGTAACAAGAGATGAATTACTTTGGTTAATATTTGATTCAATGAAAATGAAGTATATGTTTAGTGATAGTGAGAAGTTTGTTCATCCACCTTTTATAGAAATAGATTTTTCTAAATGTAATTGGAATATGGACGAAATGGAACAAATAAATAAGCATTACAGTAAGATTCAAGAAAAACGTTTATATAATTTTATTATACAAAATGAAAGTGTAGAAGAAAGATTAGATAAGTTAAGGAGCTTATGTTTAATTCTTGAAAATGATGTGAAAGAATTTTTAAGAACTAGAAAGGGGTGGAAGTAAAGAGACATTATATAAAAATTTTTTCTAATCAACGTGAAGTGAACCCGAATAGTGGTACATGAAAAAACACCTCCTGAATTCGCATACTAAGTAGAGTGACCCAATAAAGTGACCCAATAAAGTGAGACAAGGAAAAACACCCCTGCTGTCGTATGTAGATATAACGACTAGTTGGAGGTGTTTTTCTATATGGAGAAAAAGAAAAAAATTTATCCGGAAGCTATAAAAAGGCAAGTGATTGAATTGAAAGTGGAAGGGAAATTAACTAATCGTGAAATTATGGAGAAAAATTATTATGTTTATGAATATTTTGCACTACATGATGGGAGTATTGAATTTAAAGAAGAAACTTACAATTTAAAAAGTGGAGATGTTTATTACGTTGGAAAAGGTCTAGGAAATAGAATTTCAGCGGGTATTCGAAATATGAAGTGTGAAAGTTTTAAAAGAATTGTTGGATTTGGACATAGAATTGTTAAAGAAGCGATAGATGAGGAAGAAGCTCTTCAATATGAAAAAGAGTTAATACAAAAATATAGAGAAGAGGGAATGAGTTTAACTAATAAGTTAAGTGGAAATAGTCTAGGAATTGATATAGAGACCTTATCAAATATTAAATATTTAATAAGACTAGTAAAATCAGGAATAATTAAGATGTCTCAAGATGCAATAGCATTAGAAACGGAATCCTATCATGTGTTAGTAAATCAATTATTTAACCTAGATGAATCTGATAGTGAGAATAAATATAATAAAGTATTGCCGAAATGTCCAGATAATATAGAATATATTCTTCAAGAGTACGATGCAGACAAGTTAACTGATAGAGATGTTAAATTTGGAAATATAAAATATGTATTAAATTTATTAGAACAGAATTTAATCAAAACAAACCAAAGAGAAGTTGCAGATTATTTTGCAGAATCTAGTACTGTAGTATCAGGAATAAAGAAAAATAAATATTCAAACCTTTCTCCAATAAAACCTGAAAATTTAGCGGAGATTTTGCAGCAGTTTGATACAGGTAAATTGACGGAAACGGAGATTAAAGAGGGAAGTATTAAGTATATAATAGATAAATTGATTGAAACTAAAATATTAAACATGACTTTAGCGGATTTGGAAAAAGAGTTTTCAGAATCACATGGTATTACATACAATTGGCTGCAGGATTTAAAAAGAAGAAAAAATACAGTTCGTTATGTAAAACCAGCGCCTGAAATGCTAGTGATATTATTTAGTAAATATCATGATATTGAAGTGTACTAGTATAAAGAGTATCTAGTAACTATGTGTATGGTATTGTCTAGATAATACCGTTATTGCTTTTCGTTGTAGTATCCACCTACAAACAGAAGAACCAGTAGAAGCATTACGAGCTGAGTTGGAGCGTTTATGTATGGAGAATGCTTATTTAAAAAAGTTGAATGCCTTAGTTCAAAACAGGGGGAAATCACCAAACAAGATAAGGCTCAAGTGATCTATGAAATAAGGAAAGCATTTCCGGTGAAGGCACTTTTAAAGTTAGTGGAACTCCCACGAAGCATGTATTATTACTGGATACAGAATTCTAATCGTCCAGATAAAGACAAAGAGTTAAAGATTTTAATTCAAAACATTTAAGATGAACACCAAGGTTGTTATGGATACCGCCGTATTCGCGATGAGCTAATGGACCAAGGATACAAAATCAACCATAAAAAGTTCAATGAATTATGAAAGAATTAGGCCTGAAAAGTTTAGGTCGTATGAAAAAATATTGTTCTTATAAAGGGAATGTAGGTAAGATTGCGCTCAATATTTTAGAACGTAACTTTAAGGCTGAAAAGCCAAATGAAAAATGGGTTACAGATATAACATAATTTAAAGTATATAAAAGAAAAACCAAACGGAGGAACCACCCATGCCAACATACAACAAACTAATCCGAAACAAAATCCCACAAATAATAAAATCCAACGGAAATACACCCACAACAAGAATCCTAAACGAAGATGAATACATAGAGGAACTCTGCAAGAAAACAGAAGAAGAACTAACCGAATATCTAGAAGCAGACACAAAAGCACATAAACTAGAAGAACTATCCGATCTACTAGAACTAATCAACGCCCTAGCCGAACACGAAGGCACAACACTAGAAGAAATCAACAGCATCCGTAAAAAGAAAGCAGAAGAACGAGGTGGCTTTTCAGATCGTGTGTTTCTAATCGAAGTAACCGATAACTAGCCCCTTATAAGCCCCTTACAAGCCCCTACCAAGTAATAAATCACTAAGAAAAAACATAACAAAACAAAAACACCAACAAACACCGTAGTAGGAGTCGAAAAAAATTTTGAAATAATACGCCAAAAACCCGGCCCTCCTTCCTATATATAGTACAAAGAGGAAATTTTCATTTTTGAATTAGGACGGGAGGAATTGGGATGGCGGTGTATCGTACTGTGCAGGTGAATTTTTGGCAGGATGATTTTGTTTTGGATTTGACGCCGGAGGAGCGGTATTTTTATGTGTATTTGTTAACTTGTTCGAAGACGACGCAGTGTGGGATTTTTCCTTTTCCAAAGCGGTTAGCTGAGATGGAGACGGGTTATAATCGGGAGACTGTTGATAAGCTTGTGCAGCGCTTCATTGATTATGGGAAGATTCTTTATGATGCGGATACGCGGGAGTTATTCGTTTTGAATTGGCTTCGTTATAATCCTGTGACGAATACGAATGTGGAGAAGTGTGTGCTTCGTGAGCTTAAGGGTGTGAAGAATAAGGAGTTTGTACATATGTTTCTTCAGAGGTGCGCTGAGGAGGAGCTGAGTGTTCCGATGCTTTTAGCACATTTTGGTATGCCTGGTGAATTGGCTGTGGATGATGTTGAGCCGGTTTGCGAGGAGACAGAGGCGGAAGAAGAGGTTATAGAGGAAGAAACGGGGAGACGCGTGTTTTCTTTTTATGAGGAGCATTTCGGTAGTTTGTCCCCTCATACTGTGGAAGAATTAAGTGCGTGGATGGAAGATTTGTCAGAGGAGCTTGTGCTGAAGGCTCTTCAAATTGCGTTTGAGAATAATAAGAGGACGGTTGCTTATGTGAAGGGCATTTTGAGAGGTTGGCATGGGAAAGGATTTACGAAAGTTTCTGAGGTTGAGGCGGATACGGCGAGCTTTCGGAAGAAGGAGCCGTCTGTTAGTACGGGGGAGACGGAGGAGTTTTTGGCGAGGTGTGAGGAGTGGGAGAAGAATGCGCCGTCTGAGGAAGAGTTGCAGCGCTTTTTAGCGGAGCGCGGGTGGCGTCCATGAGTATTCAAAATGTGGAGGCGGAAAAGACGGTATTAGGTTCTCTATTACTTGATGGAGAGCTTATTAAGGAGTGCCGTTTGACGGTGCAGTATTTTTCTCTGTCAGTGCATAAGTCTATATTTCAGTTAATGCGAAAAATGGAAGAAGAGGGGCAACCGATTGATCTTGTGACGTTCATTTCTAGGGTAGATCCGAAGTTTTTAGAGGGGATCGGGGGAATGGAGTATTTTATAGGGTTAATGGATGGTGTGCCTACAACTGCCAACTTCTCTTATTATGAGGGGCTTGTTCGAGGTGCCTGGAAAATGTATCAGGCGGGTGTTCTCGGGCACAAGATGGGAGAACGTCTTATTGCGGAGAAGAATGAGGAAATTATTGGTGAGACGATTACGGCACTTTGTGAGTTAGAGGAAAAGGACTGTGTATGTGAGTTTGATTTGAAGGATGCGCTAGTTGATTTATATGAAGAGCTTCATCAAGATGCGAAAGAGATTACTGGTATTGAGACTGGTTATACATCGCTAAATAAAATGACGTGCGGATTGCAGGAAGGTGATTTTGTCGTTCTTGGTGCGCGTCCTTCTATGGGGAAGACTGCGTTTACGTTAAATGTGGGACTACATGCGGCGAAGTCTGGAGCGGCGGTAGGATTGTTTTCATTAGAGACGAGTAGTAAGCAATTGTTAAAAAGGATGGCGTCTTGCGTAGGTGAAGTGTCAGGAGGTAGGCTGAAAAATCCGAAGCATCGTTTTGCGATAGAGGACTGGGAAAAGGTGAGTAAGGCGTTTGCGGAGATTGGGGAATTACCATTTGAGATTTACGATAACGCAGGTATTTCGGTGCAAGATATTTGGATGCAGACTCGTAAGTTAAAGAGGAAGCATGGGGATAAAAAGATTTTAGTTATTGTAGATTACTTGCAGCTTATTACGGGAGATTCGAAGCATAAGGGCAATCGATTTCAAGAGATTAGTGAAATTTCTCGTAAGCTTAAGCAATTAGCACGTGAATTAAATGTTTGTGTAGTAGCGTTGTCGCAATTATCTCGTTCCGTAGAAGCACGGCAAGATAAGCGACCTCTTTTATCTGATTTAAGAGAGACAGGACAAATTGAGCAAGATGCGGATGTCATTATGCTTATGTATCGCGAAGATTATTATGATAAGGAAACGGTGCAGAAAGAGATGACGGAGATTCATGTGGCGAAGCATCGGAATGGACCTGTGGGTAGTTTTAAACTGCGATTTTTGAAGGAGTTTGGGCGGTTTGTGGAGGAGAAATAGTGAAAAGGATCGAGTATCGCTTTGCAAATAAAATAAAGCATAAGTGTTTCATTTCATTAACTTATGCTTTATTCTTTGATTCTTTAAATATGTTTCTTATTTCCCCATAAAGAAAGATCTTCTCTCTGCAGTAATCCATTGCTGCAAATCATCTTGGCTACGTCGGACAAGTCGATTTACTAAAACATCATGCCATACATAATCCTCTAATAGGTATATATGAACGGGGTCATCTGTATAAAAAGCAATATTACGCTCTTCAAGTGATGGTCCATAAATCATCTCTTTAGAATCTATCGATAAAATAAACCAATGTTCTGTAGATAAGGTTTCTGTATAAGGTGTTATACGATGAGCTTCTAGATTTTTGATGGGATTTTCAACATGCAGGGTAATACCTTGTATTGTAACTTTATCAGCTACTTCAGATAGATCTTCTTTTAACGCTTCATACATTTCATCCCACATTGAAATGACAATACGTTGTTCTGCTTTTTTTATTAATGCCTGACAATAGCTAATGATTGTTTTATTGTCTTTTAACGTAATCACTCGATTATCCGTTTTTTCCTCGGAAGTTTCTAATTTTTTTAATGAATCACTGATTCCTTCATAAGTAGACTGCCATTCTGATTGAGCCTTCTGTAAAAAGACTTCAACCGGTAGAGGTGAATAGCGGGTGGTATCATTTATTTCTTCCTTCATGACAACTCCTTTTTCTACAAGGTTACCCAAAATCTCATAAATGCGCGCTCTTGGGACACCCGAATCCTTACTCACTTGGTAGGCTGTAGCAGGCCCTTGTTTCACAAGAGATACATAAGATTTAGCTTCATATTCATTAAAACCAATTTTTTTAAGCTGTTGTACTATGTAGTCCACTTTTTTCGTCCTCCGATGTTTGCTTTTATCCCGCTATTTGCCGGGCAGTAAGACCCCACCTCAAAATTCAGCGGAAGCAAAGAAGTTAGGTGGGGGTCGGGCTGCCCGTAAAAGCCCGATTGGTGAGGGCTGATAATCAGTGGGGGATGAACAAAACCCCTCACTGATTAAAGTTTCACTTTATATTTCAACGTTACAATAACTCTTTACATTTAGCAAATTGATAGTTACTATTACAATAGTGACTAAAGGGGAGGCTACTAGTATGGATTTTTATTTAGACCCATCTATATTAATTATTTTGATTGTTTTTGGGTTTGTGGCTGCATTTATTGATTCAGTTGTAGGTGGTGGTGGATTGATTGCCTTACCCGCTTTATTATTTACAGGGCTGAATCCAGCAAGTGCAGTAGCCACGAATAAATTAGCATCAACAATGGGAAGTGCAACTAGTAATATTGTGTTTTATCGTTCTGGTAATCTTGATTTGAAATCGGCTTTTAAATTATTTCCACTCACTTTTATAGGCTCTATAGTAGGTGCATGGACCGTTCATTTAATGAACCCAGAAGTACTGAAGCCATTGATGCTGGTAATGCTTGGTGTGGTCGCTATTTATACGATATTTAAAAAGGATTGGGGTAGTATTTCTACTCATAAGAAACTATCTGGTCGACACGTCATTATTTTTACCTTTTTTATTTTTGCTATTGGTTTTTATGATGGATTTCTAGGGCCTGGCACAGGTTCGTTTTTAATGTTTGCTCTTTTATTTATTGGATATGATTTTTTAAAAGCGGCAGGTAATGCGAAGTTTCTTAATTTAGGAAGTAATGTTGGTGCATTGTTAATATTTATGTATGTAGGGCAAGTAAACTATGCGTATGGTTTTATAATGGGGATTGCTCAAATTGCTGGAGGGATCGTTGGCTCCAAATTTGCTATAAAAAAAGGAAGCGGGTATGTTCGTGCTCTTTTCATTACAGTAACTTGTTTATTGTTAGCGAAAAATCTGTATGACTATGTGCAGTAAGTAATGTAGAAAAGGTTAGCTATGCAGGCTACATAAATATAATAATTCTTTGTAACATATTTTAGATGCTACCTTATTCAAAGATAGCATCTAAAAAATTAAGGTAATAGGGTGAAAATAATACAAACGAATATTTTCGGGGTATGTTTATGTACGTTAGCGAAGTAACTATTCCATATTCTTCTTATAATTAACCCGCAACAACCCCTTAAAATCCACCTCAGCAATCAAAACACTCACTAATATAAGTGTCGCCCCTAAGTATCCTTTCCCAGTAAGTGTTTCACCAGTGAAAACGAAAGCAAAGCCTGCGGAAAAGACAGGTTCTAATGAAAAGATAAGTCCGGTATGTGTAGGCGTCGTGTATTGCTGGGCGATTACTTGCACGATGAAAGCGACTGCGGTGCAGAATATGCTTAAGGCTAGGATGATGAGCCATGAGTTGGTTGTGCTAGGCAGTTTTGGCGTTTCGATAATGAATGAAAAAATAAGACTAAATAGGCCGACGAAACCGAGTTGTATGACTCCAAGTGCAATGGAGTTCACATGTTTCGTTACGCTACCAGTAATGATGACGTGAATCGCATAAAATAAGGCAGACAATATGCAAAATATATCGCCATTACCGATCTTGAATTCGCTCGTTAATGTTAATAAGCCGATTCCAATTATCGTTAAAAAGATTCCTACTATCACTTTCTTTTCCGGAATGTGTTTTAAAAATATAGCTGATAATATCGGAATGAAAATGACTGTGAGACATAGTAAGAAACCAGCATTAGAAACACTCGTATACTTTGTGCCGAATGTCGCGAAAATGTAAACGATAAATAAGACAGAAGCGAGTATAAATGCATATTTTACCGTTTTAAAATCGAATTTGAATAAATGTTTGTAAAATATTAAACCTGATAAAAGAAAGGCGATGATAAATCGTAATGCAATTAAGTTGTATTCTTCGATGCCTTCAAGTCCAACCTTTGTAAGTAAGATGGATGCACCCCAAAAGAATGTAACTAGTAGTAGCCCTAAATCCGCTTTTAATTGTAGTTTCATTTCTATTCCCTCGTTATGTATAAATTTTAGAATCCCATACCCCTATCCCCATTTTTATTTTAATATTAATTCTGAATATTTGTAACTTAAATTTATCGACGTTTTACTCCATAAGAAAAAGGCTACTGTATAATCCGGTCCAATCGGTGCATACAATAGCCTCTTTTCGTTTAAAAGTTCCGATTTAATAATAATCCAAGCTGCTCTGCGACAACCTCCGGCGGATCAGGAAGTCCCTTCATGAAGTATGTTTCTACGACTCCTACGCTAGCGTATCCGAAGAATGTAATAATCATGTCTTCACTAAATCCTTTGTTTACACCTTCTTTAATATCTATGTCATCTTTTATTTGTTCGATGATGTAGTCGAAGAAGTGTTTGCGGAAAGCGGAAGCTCCTTTTCCTGCTAGCATTGTTGAAAAGAGGAAGTAGTGCTGTTCCATGTTTTCGAACCAGGCGATGCATGCTTCTCTAAAGCTTAGCTGCGAAAGTGGGGGTGATTCTTTAGAAAATCGTTTACGTTTCCCACTGGCAGTTGTTCGTGAAATTCAAGCTGTAAGTCCTCACTCTGCTATTTATTTAAAAGGTAATTATGGAATTGTGCAGTATCAATTTATTTGTTTTATTAAATTAATTACTAGGGAAAGAATGAACCACCATTTATATCTATTTAGTTTATGAAAATGGTATAATTTTCATAAATTAAGTAGGTGGTTAAGAAATGAAGAAATTTAAAAAGTTAATGACATTAAAAGAGCATATAGTAATTTGGATTTTTGTTATTGCTTTATCTATAGTAATGCTGATAATTCAGTATTATAGAACTGGACTAACAGAAGGCTTCTGGCTTTCATTAATTCCAAGCATTATAATTGATAGCTTATTTATCCTTATTGGGTCTTATTTTATTACTTACTTATTGCAAAAGAATGAAGAGAAGAGAGCGAAAAATAAAGTATATAAAATGCTAGGGAAAAGATATGAGAAAATGGTGATGGAATTAGCTAAAGACTATATTAATTTCATAACAAAAAAACCATGTGAAACAAAAGGGGACATCAACAATATTGAGGATGTTAAAGAACAGGTCTTAAATTTACATACCAATATAAAAACTCATGTGAAATCCAATTTTTTAAGTGAAAATGTAAAGGTATTAGAATTTGATTCTACAGTACAAACAAATAACATTTTGGAAATGTTCAAAGAGGTTGGATGGACTGTCCAAACATATACAAAGTATTTCAAAGTTAAAAATTCTAAGGATATGGACTCATTTATAACAAAATACATATCAGTAATTCCTGAGGATTTAAGAGAAAGATTATTTAAAGTAGAAGATACTTTGCAATCAGGGGTTTTTACCACTCCTATGGACTTTAATGTCCCTTTAAATACTACTAATGCTATATTTTCACCTGAAGAATTTGCTTTGATTTTTAAAGAATTAGGGGAGGATATTTATTTTTTACTGACCTACTTTGAGGAAATTCAAGAGGCAGAGAATGCTTCAAAAAAGTTTAAAGGTGGTCTATTCCACCTTTTTACAGCTGAAAATTTTATATTAAGTTTATTGTGGTTAATGTTAATTTACATAACGACTGATTTTGTATTTAAAGGTAGATAGATGCGATGGTGCGAGTTGGGAAAGATGGATATTCCCATTCGATTATTGAAAGTTCGGATTTGAAGAAAGTTGGTATGTAGTATGTACAAAAAAACGCCTATTTCATATAGGCGTTTTTTTTGATGGGGAAGTTATTCCTCTTCAAACTGAAAAATCTCCCGATTAATAAGTTGGTGGAGATACCTATCCATTTCAGCCGCAGAAACGCTTCTTTCATTTTTAAACCACCATGCGCTTAATGAGGTGATTGCCCCTGAATAAAATTCAATGATTAAATCATTTGGCATCGTATGATTTTTACAAAGTTGATTTAACGCTTCTGTTTCTTGTTTTCTTGTTTCGTGGCTTAAATAATACATGCGGCTAGTGAATTGTTCATCAGACATTTGTGCCTCTAATATTTTACCGATTTCTTCATGGTGAAGGAATTGTTCCATCACTTGAAATGGCTTACTTAAGCGATCTAAAAGTGGTATTTCAGCAATCATCGTTCCATATCGTTTAAATCCAAATGCTAATAAAGCATCTTTATCTTCAAAGTGTTTATAAAAAGTTGTTCGGTGTACCATCGCAAGATCACAAATTTGGTTAATCGTGATCGTACTATATTTCTGTTTTGATTGCGTCATTAATTCAAATAAGGAATCCCATAGTAATTTATGTGTACGTCTAATACGTAAATCAAGTTGTTTTTCATTATCATTCATCTACAATTCTCCTTTTTTGTAGATTAAATATACAATGGCTGAAAATTGATTCTCCCTTTTTAATCTACATATGTATATTATATTACATGTGTTCGGGTTTATTTAAAGCTTTTTAAGTAAGAAACAGGAGGAGAATTTGTAAATGAATATGACAACTAAGAGCCCTACAAGTGGCAAAGTTGATACTTCTAATATGAAACATACCCCCATTTTAATTGCATTACTTTTAGGGGCAATGGTTGCATTATTAAACGAAACATTACTTGGTAATGCGTTAACCGTATTAATGAAAGAATTTGACGTAACAGCTTCAACGATTCAATGGCTGTCTACAGCATACATGTTAGTGGTTGGTGTTTTAGTCCCGATTACAGCGTTACTTCAGCAATGGCTCACAACGAGAAAAATGTTTTTAATCGCTATGGTAACGTTTTTAGTAGGTACATTAATTGCGGGATTCGCACCGACATTTTCCGTTTTATTAGTCGGCCGTATCGTCCAAGCTGTAGCGACGGGATTAATTACACCGTTATTAATGAATACGATTTTAATCATTTGTCCGCCTGAAAAACGTGGTGCCACAATGGGATTAATCGCACTTGTGATGATGGCAGCTCCAGCAATTGGCCCTACATTATCTGGAGTAATTGTGGATTCATTAAATTGGCGCTGGTTATTCTATATCGTTATTCCTATCGTGATCATTTCAATTATGATTGGGATGAAGTACATTCAAAATGTTTCAGAGTTAACAAGGCCAAAAGTAGATTATCCATCTATCCTTTTATCAACATTAGGATTTGGCGGACTTGTGTATAGCTTTAGTGCATCAGGTGACTTAGGATGGTCCGATGCGAAAGTGTATGGCACCTTAATTGTGGGGCTTATCTCATTATGTATTTTTGTCGTTCGACAATTGAAAATTGAGAATCCAATTTTAGAATTACGCGCATTTAAAGTTCCGATGTTTACATTATCAGTTGGATTAATTGTCATTGTGATGATGTCGTTATTTTCAACGATGACTTTATTACCGATGTTCCTGCAAACAGTTTTACTCGTTACAGCCTTTAAATCAGGAATCATCATGCTTCCGGGAAGTGTTATTAGCGCCATCATGGGACCAATCGCAGGTAAACTATTTGATAAATTTAGTCCGAAAGTTATTATCGTTCCCGGCATTGTATTAGTAGGGATTGCAATGTTCTTATTTAAAGGCATTACTCCTGACACATCAATGGTACAAATTATTGTCATGCATAGCGTATTAATGGTTGGACTCATGTTTGTCATGACAGCACAAACATACGGTTTAAATCAGTTAACACCAGATTTATATCCGCACGGAACAGCACTATTTAGTACGTTGCAACAAGTAGCTGGCGCAATTGGAACAGCTATCTTTATTTCGAAAATGTCTTCAGGAACAGCTAGCTATATGGAAAGTTCCGCAAATCCAATGGATCCAGTAGAGAAGTTAAATGGTTTAACATCTGGATTCCAAGGTGCATTTGCACTAGGGTTAGTCTTTATCATTATTGCATGTATCGTATCGCTGTTTTTAAAAGAAGAGAAAAAGGGAGTAAAGGCAGCGAGTGTTTTACAGAACGAGAATTAAGGTTTATATAAAAAGACATCTTTAAGAGATAAAGATGTCTTTTTATATTTCCTCCGTAACATCATACTTTAGCAACTGCCCCTGATCATAAAATCTTTCAAAAAGAACCCCCATTACATAAAAGAATACTAGCCCGAAACCAATATGAATGAGTGTAAAAGTAGCTCCAAATGAAGAAAATTCATACACGAGAATTGGCAATTTCGCAGTTGTCCAAACGCCTAAGAAAAATACGATGTACCGAATGCTTGCGCCTTTTTGTAAGAGTAGTGCTGCAATTGGGAAGGCAACGTAGAGGGGACCCGCTGCAATGCCGCCTAATAATAGAGAGAATAAGATTCCGTATATGCCGGATTTTTCGCCCATGTATTTCATGAGCGTTTCTTTCTTCACCCATTGATCAAGTAATCCTACAAATAGTAGGATAGGGGGAAGGAGAAACAACATATCTAAAATGCTATTTCCTGTTAGTTGTAATGCGCTCCATCCTAAAGATTGATTTATAAAAGTTAAGGCAAAGAGTCCTAGTAGTAAGATGAAAAAGAAGCGATATCTTTTTAGTTCCTTCATACCATCACCACCCAAATGATGTAGGAGAATAGGAGTGACATGAGTAATGCAGATGCATTACGTGCGTAAGCAAAGCTTCGCCCAAATATTTTTTGTTCCATCGGTAATGTTGTAATTCCTACTGACATGAGTGTAGACATAAGTGCCGCAACTTGAGGAAGGCCTGCGCCGTGTTGTACTAACGTATTACCAAGTGGGAATACGACGAAGCTGGGAATAAGTGCAACGGAGCCGAGTATCGCTGAATAAATAATACCTAACAATCCAGATTGCTCCCCAATAATAGAAGAGATGAAAGACGGTGTTAATATAGAAAGCGATAAGCCAACGAAGAGCATGATGGAGAGCATCGCAGGTAGAAGATTGCGAAACATTTTCCACGACTTCATTAGAGCTTCTTTCGTTTTATTGCGGTCTTTCATAAAAGAAATCCCCGTAAGAATAATGGCTAAAGTGTAAAGGATCACGCCGTTAATCATGATCGGATTCCTTTAAGTCTTTATATTTGTCTATGAAAAAGGATAAGTTCTTCATTTTTTCTTCAATATCCATTTGGAAATCTGCCAATTGTCCTCTTCCAGCAGGCGTAATTTTGTACATCTTTCTCGGTTTGTCTTGATGATCTGTACTTACATAAGATTCAATTGCACCTTCGTTTTCTAATTTTTTTAGCGTACGATATAAAATGGCACTATCGATTGGATTGACGGGAAGTTCTTCCTCGCACTTTTGCAGTAATTGCCCGCCATAGTTATCACCTTCTGCTAAAAATAACAAAAGAAATGCACCTGTATGTCTTCCTGTATGTTTCATGGATATACCTCCTTGAATGAATTAGGATTTATACTGTTAATGACAGTATACTGTTGTTAACAGTATATGGTGCATGAAGTGCTATGTCAATTTTAAAATGTGAGAATTTCGAGGGGAATTAAAATCATACGATTTCCTTATGACAGTAACTATTAACGTTGATAAACTACCAATGAGAAGGGTTGTACATCAAAAAACACAAAAAAAGACACTCTCAAGAGTGCCTCTCCTTAGCAGCCGAATCCGCCGCCCCAACAACTAGCTCCTACGATGATTAATAAGATAAAGAGCACAACAAGTAAAGCAAATCCGCCGCCGAAACCACAGCCTCCACCACAACTACCGCCATATCCCATATTAACTCCTCCTTCCATATAGACCATTTAATTAATGGATTTAATTTACTTTATGTTTTTACGGATAAACTTGAGCAGGTCCTTTTGAAAAATAAAAAGTGCTTAGATTTTAAAAGAGTTGACGACCTTATTTTTGTCACGGGTATTATGCTGATGACATATTGTATTTTATTCTGTGTATTGGGGGAAGGAGGATCTTTATGGCCAATTCTGAAATGATTTTACGATTACTTACGGATTTAAAGATTGAACAGCAAGCTTTAAAAGAGCAGTTGGAAAAAATACAAACAGCTGTGACTACTCTTGAAGAAAAATCAGCGATTGTGGAAGAGAAACCAGCGACTATTGAAGAAAAACCAGCTGTTGCTGCTGCAAAGCAAAGAGCTCATTCTGGACACCCGACATCTTTTCGTGCTTGGAGAGCATCTGCTCAAAAGAATTCATAAAAATATAAGAAAAGAAGACATCGATTACGATGTCTTCTTTTGCTTGTACAATCCAAATGAGTTAAGAAGGTATATCCATATTGCTTTAAAAATAAGAAGAAAATAACGATTGTCGACTCCTTTTTTAGTATAGCATGTAATAATAAAGATTTTTTATGTAATGTTGCATATATATAGATTATGTGATGTTAATCTTATATATTTTAGTTGTCTGTTATTTGTTTTCATTCATTTACTTATATTATTTTTTGAGCGCCCCATTGATGGGGCCTTTTTTTATAATTGTTTTAAGGTGGAAACCCCTGAAGCATTATGAGGGGTTTCATGACTAGGAAAAAGATTATTGGTGCTTAATGAGATGAAGACCCGGATGTTGTATCTGAATTTCTTCTAAATGGATTACTATTTATTTTTAAGCTGTTCCCCATAAATGATAAACCATGCCGATAACAAAAAATGCTAGTCCTACAAACAAAACGGTTAAAGCAAGCATTCTGTTTTTATTATGTTCCATACAGTCAGCTCCTTTTTTATTTACATATAAAAAAGCCTTTAGTCGTAATTATGGCTAAAGGTTTTGGTCTTCATACTTTGTAGTTTATAAAAAAGTTGCACTTCTGTATTAATTTGGAATATGATTGTTTAAAGAGTAGGTGATGAGTACATGCAGGAAAGAAAACAATTCCCGCTTATATCTGGAAATCTCTCATTAGATTTAGTGAATACAGAGTTAGTTAGGCGTGGACAACGTTATGATTTATTAATAACAGATGAAGATGTATTAGAATGGCTACATGTAATAAAGGTTAATCTTCCTTTCTGGAATGAAAAAACACTTATAGGGATTCAAAAGCGAATGAATCAAGTTACATCTAGCATACTGGAGCTAAGAGAATTACTGAGAAAACAGTTTGAGGCAATTGCGGATCAGCACGAAATTTCTGATGATTTTATTACGTATTTAGAAAAACAAATTGAGAAGGCACCATTTACATATAAAGTTATTGAACAGAGTTTAGTACCTATTCCAGTTGGAAAAATTGAGGATGTAATTGTATCGTTAATTGCATTTGATGCTTTAACGTTAATAGCAGAAAATGAGCTTATTTCTCTTAAAAGGTGTTCAAACCCTGACTGTGTTTTATTATTTATAGATAAAAGTGGAAAGCGAAAATGGTGTTCTATGAAAATATGTGGGAACCGAAAAAAGGTAGCAAAATTTCAGGTTCGAAAGTCTGAAGAAGTTTAGGGAATCAACTTATAACAGTTGATTCTTTTTTTTCTGCGTCTTTAAACTAACCTCTAGAATCAACATTGACTGGTTAGTTAGTTCGGGATATAATTATTGGTAAATAAAGGAGGAGAATGATGAGTAATATAACAGCAGCTAAGCAGAAAGAGGATCAACCAATAAGTGTACGATATTTTGCAAAAATGAAAGGGAAAGGAAGAAGTCCATTACAAGTAAATATAAAGGACTCTTTAACGGGATTATTGGGGGGATTTTTAACGATTCTCACCTTAACATATTTAACGAGTATAACTTCTACAGAATTACTAATGGCTCCATTTGGAGCGAGTTGTGTATTAGCGTTTGGAGTTTGGAATGCACCGCTATCTCAGCCGCGTAATATTATTGGAGGACATTTGATTTCAACTTTCATTGGTCTATCAATATATCATTTGTTTGGAAATGAATATTGGACAATTGCTTTAGCAGTTGGTATGTCGATTGCTATTATGATGTTAACAAGAACAACGCATCCTCCGGCAGGGGCTGATCCCATTGTCGTTATTTTAGGAGCATACGGTTGGAGTTATTTAGTAACACCGGTTTTAGTTGGTTCCCTTGTTATTGTAGTTATTGCTTTATTTATTAATAATATGAGTAGTAAAAGGAGCTATCCAACTTTTTGGATATAGTTTGTAAAGTGAAAAACAATATAAGTAATTATATTATTTTTACTATGTTTCATTTTTTATATAGAAAAAGCCTTTAGTCGTAATTACGACCAAAGGCTTTTATTCTCATGCTTTTTAGTTTACAAAGAAAAGACACCCATATAAGAGTGTCTTTCCGATAGTTTGTTTAGCAGAAGCAAGAAGCTCCAACGATGATTAATAAAATAAATAATACAACTAATAGTGCAAATCCTCCAGAAAAACCGCAGCTTCCGCCGCAACTACCACCAAATCCCATAATAGTTCCTCCTTTAATAAGAGGGGAAAACAAAGGGTCACTCATGTTTTTTAACGGATTCTATTTACTTTATGTTTGACGTATGAATATGAGCAGGTCCTTTTGAAAATAAAAAAGACACCTTGAGGTGCCTTTTGTCCCATGTATTTCATTCATATTCGTTAGTATAAAATTCTTTTATTAGTTTTATTTCATTTGTATCTGGGTTAAATTTAAATATTTTAATTTGATTAGATTCGTCTTTATAGGCAAATGTATTATCGCCAACTGGGGTCATATTGCTCGTGTTTACGATAGGATCACTACCGTGATCAGTGATTTCCACAGTTTTCTCACGATCCCAAAACGCAATGACAATGATCAAGATAATAAGGCATATACGTATGTTACGTAGTTCTCTCGATACAGTATTCTCCATTCGATATTCTCCTTTGTTGTTTAATAGATTTTGTTTATAAAAGAGATAATTCTTATGAAAATAAATAAAAAAGACACTGTAAAGTGTCTTTTTTATTTGAGTTATGCGCATTGCTTAATAAGACGCTAGTTCCTCAGTTTGAATATGAGTAACTATGTAGGGTAGTTTCATTATAACATTTTAACCATTACTGGGTCTATATGGAATTTTATTAATGATTATGTTTGATTATTCAGGATGATAAACATGGTGAAATATGTAAGTTATATACGGTAATTGTAAAATATAATGATGTACATAACTAGTCTTGTAATGAATGTAAGCAACAGCTGATTGATTGTTAGTATTTTCTTTGTAAAAAAATATTCAATAATTTATCATTGCAACCGCTTACTCTTTGTGTATAATAAAGGTAAGTTAATAAGTAAAAGGATTGTTACTGTTCGGCAGGCAAAACCTAAATTGATCTAGAGGCTACGGGTGTAGTGTGGCTTTTGGAATCAGTTTAGGTTTTTTTATTACCTTTTGTGACTTTAAGAAGAAGAAGGCGGAACAATATGAGAATCCATAAAATCTTAAATAACAATGTTGTTTGTACGATGAAGGATAACGAGACAGAAGTTGTACTTATGGGCAGAGGTTTGGGATTTCAGAAAAAAGTCGGCGATGCCATTGATGAATCTAAGGTAGAAAAGACCTTTGTGCTAGAAACAAGAGAATTATCAGAGAAACTTGCTAGGTTGCTAACTGAAATTCCTGTAGAAAATTTAGAGATTACAGAGAGAATTATTCAGTTTGCTAAGAACGCTTTGCCGGGGACTTTAAGTGATTATATTTATCTTACATTAACGGATCACTTAAGTTTTGCCTTAACTCGGCATAAAGAAGGAATGGATCTTAAAAATACTTTGCTTTGGGAGATTAAGAGGTTCTATCAGAAAGAGTTTGAAATTGGTCTACAAGCTTTGAACATAATTGAAGAAGAGACTGGGCTTAGACTTTCTGAAGATGAAGCAGGGTCAATTGCACTACATTTCGTTAATGCGCAGCAAGGAGAGCCGGCGATGCAACAAACGGTAGCGATGACGAAAATCGTCCAAGATATTTTAAATGTTGTAAAGTACCACTATAAGATGAACTTAGATGAGAATTCATTTAATTATAGTCGTTTTGTAACGCATTTACGATATTTTGCGCAGCGTTTAATGCAGAAGGAATTGAACTCGGCCGATGATGATTTTTTATACGAGCAAGTGAAAAGTAAGTATGAAGAGGCATATTGTTGTACAGAAAAAATTGAAGCGTATTTACGAAAAGCACATAATAGTCATCTTTCAAAAGATGAAAAAGTGTATGTAACGTTGCACATTCATCGTGTAACGAAACGCAATGAATTATGTAATTGAATAAACGGGATTGTTACTGTTTGGCAGGCAAAACCTAAATTGACTTGTAATGGAGTGATTCGTATGTATCGCGCCGTTACGGTTAGTTTAGGTTTTTTCTTTTATAAAAAATAATAAATGGGATGATTGTAGGGAGGGAAAGTTACTATGAAGTATGAAAAATTAGCAAAAGACATACTGAAGAATGTCGGCGGGAGAGAAAATATACATAGCGTTGTACATTGTATAACTCGCTTACGATTTCAATTAAAAGATGAGGGGAAAGCGAATACAGAAGTACTGAAAAGTATGGAAGATGTTGTGACTGTTATGAAAAGCGGCGGACAATATCAAGTTGTAATTGGTAACCATGTATCTGACGTATACAAAGCGGTTATTGCTGCTGGAGGCTTTCAGGAAGCTGAGGAAGAAAATACGAGTGAGAAGAAAAAGAGTAGTCTTATAGATATTCTTTCTAGCATTTTCACTCCTATTTTAGGAGTGTTAGCTGCAACAGGGATGATTAAAGGATTTAATGCATTATTTGTAGCGTTAGGCTGGTTAAGTACACAGTCAGGAACGTATCAAATATTAAATGCAGTTGGCGATTCGTTATTTTATTTCTTCCCGATCTTCCTTGGATATACAGCAAGTAAGAAATTCGGAGGATCACCATTCATCGGTATGGCAATTGGGGGAGCTTTAGTCTATCCGGCTTTATCAGGTTTAAAAGCAAGTGAGCCATTATATACGTTATTTGCAGGAACGATGTTTGAATCACCAATTCATATTACGTTTTTAGGAATACCAGTTATTTTAATGAACTATGCATCATCTGTTATTCCAATTATTCTCGCTGCTTATTTTGGAGCGAAAGTAGAACATTCTTTAAAGAAAGTTATTCCAGATGTTGTGAAAACATTTTTATTACCATTCTTCACATTATTAATCGTTGTACCAGTTACATTTCTCGTTATTGGTCCAATTGCGACGTGGGCAGGGCAGTTTTTAGGACAGGCGACGCTTTGGGTTTATCATGCAAGTCCATTAGTAGCGGGTGCTTTACTCGGTGCTTTCTGGCAAGTACTTGTCATATTTGGCCTTCATTGGGGCGTCGTTCCGATTGGCTATAACAATTTAGCAGTAAACGGTGTTGATCCGATATTAGCACTTATATTTGCCGCTTCATTTGCTCAAATTGGTGCTGTGCTGGGTGTTTGGATGAAAACGAAAGACAAGAAATTAAAAACACTTAGCATTCCAGCTTTTATTTCAGGTATTTTCGGTGTTACAGAGCCAGCGATTTATGGTATTACACTTCCGCTAAAAAAGCCGTTTATTATGAGCTGTATTGCTGGAGGAATTGGCGGCGCAATACTTGGCGTATTTGGTACACAAGCTTATATGACAGGTGGACTTGGTATATTTACGCTTCCTACATTCATTAGTCCGAAAGATGGGATTACAGCTGGATTTTGGGGCGCAATTGTTTCAATGATTGTTTCTTTAGTAGTAGGTTTTATTCTAACTTACTTATTTGGTTTTACGAAAAAGAAAACATCTACAGAAACAGAGGAAACAAGTAATAAAATTGCTGCATCAAACGATGATGAAGTAATCTTTAGTCCTTTCCATGGCGCCGTTATGCCGCTTCAAAATATTGAAGATGCTGCATTTGCATCAGGTGCGCTAGGTGAAGGAGTTGCGATTGAGCCTTCAGAAGGAAAGTTGTTTTCACCAGTTTCAGGTACGATTGCTGCGCTTTTCCCGACGAATCATGCAGTAGGAATTACGGCGGATTCAGGTGCTGAAATTTTAATCCATATTGGGATGGATACTGTGAAATTAAATGGTGAATTTTTCTCTTCTCATATTGAACAAGGAGCGAGAGTAGAAAAAGGGCAATTACTTATTGAGTTTAATATAGCTGAAATTCAAAAGGCGGGTTATATTGTGACAACACCAGTTGTTGTTACAAATTATGATAAATATAGCATCAAAAAAACCGAAATAGAAAAGATTCAAGCAGGAGATTCCTTACTAAAGTTAGGAGTTAAATAGTAGTTACATTTCATACAGGTTCAAACGAAGAAAGGTATTCTTTAAAACTTACAATATCTTTCCTCGTTCATTCTTATATAAAGGAGTTTTTCTATATGTCTAAAGTTAATTTTCCAAAAGGATTTTTATGGGGTGGAGCAACTGCAGCCAATCAAGTTGAAGGCGCATATGTAGAAGATGGAAAAGGATTAACGACGGTTGATCTATTACCAACTGGTGAAAATCGTTGGGATATTATGAAAGGAAATATTCATTCCTTTACGCCCGTAGAAGGAGAGTTTTACCCGTCACACGAAGCGATTGATTTTTATCATCGATATAAAGAAGATATCGCTCTTTTTGCAGAAATGGGATTTAAAGCGTTACGTGTATCGATTGCGTGGACGCGTATTTTCCCAAGTGGTGAAGATGAAAAGCCAAATGAAGCAGGATTACAGTTTTATGATAATTTGTTTGATGAACTGTTAAAGCACGGTATTGAACCAGTCGTTACGATGGCTCACTTCGATGTGCCTGTTCATTTAGTAGAAAAGTATGGAAGCTGGAGAAGTAGAAAGCTTGTAAACTTCTTCGAGACGTACGCAAAAACTATTTTTAATAGATATAAAGATAAAGTGAAATATTGGATGACGTTTAATGAAATTAATATGCTTTTACATTTACCTTTCATGGGAGCAGGTCTAGCATTTAAAGAAGGTGATAATAAAAAACAAATTCAATATCAAGCAGCGCATCACCAACTTGTCGCAAGTGCGTTAGCTGTAAAAGCGTGTCATGAAATCATTCCAGATGCAAAAATCGGTTGTATGCTTGCGGCAGGTGCAACGTATCCGTACACATGTAATCCCGACGACGTACTTCGTGCGATGGAACAAGACCGTGAATCATTCTTCTTCATTGATGTACAAGCAAGAGGAGCATATCCTGGATACGCAAGACGATTCTTTAAAGATAACAATGTAACAATTGAAATGGAAAAAGAAGACGAGGAAATTTTAAAAGAGCATACAGTTGATTATATTGGCTTTAGCTACTATTCAAGCCGAGCAACAAGTACAGATCCAGAAGTGTTAAAAAGTATAACGAGCGGGAATGTATTCGGTTCTGTTGAAAATCCATATCTTGAAAAATCAGAGTGGGGATGGACAATTGATCCGAAAGGCTTCCGTATTACAGCGAACCAACTGTACGATCGTTACCAAAAACCGTTATTTGTCGTTGAAAATGGTCTCGGCGCAATCGATCAATTAAATGGTGAAGACGAAGTGAATGATGAATACCGTATTGATTACTTGCAAAAACATATGATTGAAATGTCCGAAGCAATCCAAGATGGAGTAGATATTATCGGTTATACAAGCTGGGGCCCGATTGATCTTGTAAGTGCTTCTACTGGAGAAATGAAAAAACGTTACGGATATATATACGTTGATAAAGATAATGAAGGAAAAGGTTCATTAAAAAGATCGAAGAAGAAAAGCTTCGATTGGTATAAGGAAGTAATTAAGACGAATGGTGAGAGTTTGGAGTCTTAAGTATGAAAAGGAGGCATCTTAATTGATGTCTTCTTTTTTTCATTGTGAATGATAAAGCGACATTTCCCTTTACACAAACATAAAGGTGTAATATAGTTTAGTTAAGTGAACTAAACTATTAGATAAGATGAAAGAGCAGCATAATTGGAGGAAGAACACTATGACTAGATCATATAAAGAAGTAATTAATGAAATGAATCGAGCCTACACGGAACTCTACATTTTACTATTTCAAGATTTAAAGGATGAGTTCGGTCTTACTGGGCAGCAAGAGAGCATGCTGTTTCATATTAATTTAAATGAAAACACGACAGCAAATAACATTGCGAGTACGTTTAATATAACGAAAAGTGCTGTGAGCCAAGTTTTATCGAAATTGGAAAAGCAACAGATGATTTCAAAACAAGTTAATCCGAATAATAAAAGGGAGTATTTCCTTACGCTCGGTCCAAACGGTAGTAAATATATCGAACGATTGTCTGAGTTAGATGATGTGTTAATCGAGAAATATTTCTCGAAAATTGATATCGAAGCTTTGCAGCAAATGACTGATACGTTAACGAAAATAAATAAAGTGATATTGGAAGAAAAACAGAAGGATCTTGAGTCTAATGAGTAAGAAGCAAGATGAAGCAATTAGTAGAAAGGAGGAGAAGCATGTGATGAGTTACATACCGAATATGCTTACGATATCAAATTTTGTGTGTGGGCTTTTAGCTATTCACGCTGTTTTCGTTCAAGATATGTATGGTGCAGTTCTATTCATTATTACAGGTATGGTATTTGATCTGTTTGATGGTATGGTTGCTCGGAAACTTGATGCTGTTTCGGACATTGGTGGAGAGTTAGACTCATTTGCGGATTTAGTTACCTTTGGTGTGGCACCGTCTATTCTTGCATATAGTGCCTCGTTAAAAGATTTGCAGTTTATTGGGATGATATGTGCCCTCGCGTATAGTATTTGCGGAATGCTGCGGCTTGCTAGATTTAACACGCAACAAAGCAAACTCCCAACATTCATCGGAATGCCCATTCCATTTGCGGCAATGTGTCTTCTTATTTTATGCCTCCTAAATAACCCAGTTTCCGTGGCAGTTGGCACATGCGTACTCGCTTATTTAATGGTGAGCAAAATCAAATTCCCCCATTTTAAAAAGGATATATCAGAAAGCTTGAAGTCCGAAAGATGGGATTAATAGGAAAGATAAGGAGCATAACATGATTCGTATGGCATTAAGGTCATTCAACATACAAATATATTGTTTGCTAGGCGTGATGTTATTGGGATGGCTGATGACACCTTTTCGAGCCCAGTTTGTAGGGATAAGCATTGGCCTTTTAGTAAGTATGTACTGCGCCTGGATTTTAGGAAGGCGTATCGAAAAGTTCGGAGATAGCATCGTAAAAAAAGAAAAAGCACCAATGCTTGGCATGATGAATCGGTTTGCAGCCGCCATACTCGGTGCGATTATTATGTATGAAATTGAACACCGTGAGTACATGTGGACATTTACAGCTGGAATTATGGGTGGGTATTTCTTAATTATTATTAATTTAGGGTATTACAATATGAGGGATGCGAAGGAATAAAGTGCTGTGTAAATCACTAATTTGGATGTGAAAACTTTCCTTTATAGAGAGCTTTTTATTACAAAGAAAAGACACCCATATAAGAGTGTCTTTTCCGATAGTTTTTTAGCAGAAGCAAGAAGCTCCAACAATGATCAATAAAATAAACAATACAACTAGTAAAGCAAAGCCGCCGCCACAACCACTACTACAACTACCACCAAATCCCATAATAGTTCCTCCTTTAATAAGAGGGGAAAACAAGGGGTCACTCATGTATTTTAATGGATTCAACTTACTTTATGTTTTTTACACAATAATTGAGCAGGTCCTTTTGAAAATAAAGAAAAGACACCCTAAGGTGCCTTTCTCCGACTTGAACCATCTTAATTTTAATAATATTGGACTCCCGTCCGAATATTATTTTACCATGTTAAGTTGTTTTTGGAAATGTTCCATATCGATAATTGCAATAAACGGTTTAGTTTTGGAATTATGTATCTGTCTAAACGTTGAAATTAATAAGGGAACGATATACTTGAGGGTTTTTATGAGTGATTACAATCATACCATTAAAAAGAACCCCATAAATGATAAACCATTCCACTAACAAAAAACACTAATCCTAAAAACAAAACAATTAAAGCAAGTACTCCATTTTGATTATGTTCCATAAAATTAGCTCCTTTTAGAATTATTTTTATCCCGCTTTAATGGGCAGTAAGACCCCCACCTCAAAATTCAGCGAAAGCAAAGAAGTTAGGTGGGGGATCAACTGCTCATAAAAGTCCGATTGGTGAGGGCTGATTAAAGTTTCACTTTATATACAAAAAAGCCTTTAGTCGTAATTATGGCTAAAGGCTTTGAGCATTATACTTTTTAGTTAATAAAATCTTATAAGAAGAATTTATAATGTTTTTTATCGAATTTGGAACTGAAAATGTACTAGCTTGATAATGAAGCCTGGCTATTAGAATTGAAAAATTTTAGTTTTATTATAATTAATAGAAATGAGAGTAGTGTGAATATAAATCCGCTCCAAATAAGCTGATGAATACCTAAGTTTGAAATGAACCAGCCTCCAAAAGTGGTTCCTAAAGTAATTCCGAGATTTGAGAACGAAACGAATAGACTGTTACCAAATTCAGGTGCTTCTTTAGCTTCACTTATTAACCATGTTTGACCAACAATTAATCCACCAGCATGTACGATTCCCCAAATGAATACTATAAAAATCATTGGAACAAGGTAGGAACCTAAATAATAAACCAATATGTAAACAATAGAATATAGAATAGGGAATGATATTACAGTGTTTATTATGCTTTTTTGCAGGAGACCTCCAAATAAATGATTACCTAAAATCATAACTATACCAAATATGAATAGCATGATACTGATGAGAGATCCATTCATGGAAGTTACTTTTGCAAGGTACTCAGCGAAGTAGCTGTATACGGAAAACATGGCTGCAAAAAGGAATGTGACGGTTAAAATATTTAACCATAATCCTGGTTTGCCGAGTATACGAATTTGTTTGCCGAAAGACATTTTTTCTTTAACAGGCATAGAAGGAAGTAGGAGTAGTATTCCAATGAATGCAACAGTGTTAACGAATGCTCCGAATAAGAAAGCGATTTCGAGTGAAAATTGGTCTGCAAGGTAAGAGGTTAGTGGTACACCTAAAGCAAAACCAACAGTAATTCCCATGAAAACTTTTGTAACTGCTTGACCGCTCTTTTCTGGAGGGACAAGTTTAGCAGCTGTTACAAGAGCGATTGAAAAGAAGAGTGGATGAAGCGCTGCCGGTAAAATACGAAAAACAAGCATGATTTCAAATTGTGTTGTATAAGCGTAGATTAAATTTGAAATAACAAATATAAAAATTGCTGTTAATAAAATTATTTTGCGATTCATACTAGAGACGAGCAGAATTAAAAATGGACCAGAAATAGCAACAACTAGTGCAAATATACTTACTAAAAATCCAGCTTGTGTAGTTGAAATTCCGAATTTTTCAGTGATTTGTGGTAATACGCCGACAATACCCATCTCGGTAGTAATAATTCCGAACACACCTATTGCGAGTGTCAGAATAAGTAAAGGATTTACTTTTTTCATTTATAAAACTCTCCATTCGTATCAGTATTTTGAAAGTAAATTCATTAACAAAGAAGCATTATTATAAGCATGATTGGATGCCAATATTATCAGGAGTATGTAATCTTAAATACAATAACAGATATCTAAATAACTAGATATGATATATTAAAAAAAATTCTCCTTTCGATGTTTCTTGCTTTTATAGGCAGTGCAATTTATAAAAAGTAATTGAATACCTGTAAAAAAGCAGAATGTGTGAAAGCTAATAATCAATTAGTATGCTGATTGATTATTAGCTTTCATTTTATAATTCGTTTTGGACGTATTCAGAAAACTCTCGTATTGTTTTTTCATTTCGACGATAGTAGGTCCATTTTCCAATTCGGTCAGACTCTAGTAAGCCTGCTTTTTTCATAGTTAATAAATAACTAGAAATAACCGATTGAGCTAATCCAGTTTTAAGCTGGATATCTCCTACACATACGCCAACTTGAAAGTTAAGGTCTTGTTCTAGATAAGGTTTTTCGTCGAAATGGTTTTCTGGATTTTTTAACCATGATAAAATTTGACATCTTGTTTCATTTGACAATGCTTTATAAATTAATAAAGGTTCCATAAGGATATTATATCTACTTTTATAGATTTGTAAATGGGTTTTAGTGATTTTAAGGGGAGAAGGTATATGTAGATTCTTTTAAATCTGAATGAGATGCTCTAGTAATAGGGCTTGTTTTTTCTTCGTTTGCTGTTATATAGTATGTTTGTCAACGGCAAGAAGTAGCAGGACAATAATATTAAATTGGCTGCCATTCGCAGGAATTTAAATTCATCTAATATTTTCGAATATACATAAAATATTCAAATTAAAAAAGAATGCTGATATTAATACCAGCATTCCTTTTTTAATTTCTGTCAGGGTCTTTAGTGTGTGCTACAAATAAGCCTTCAGATATACAAAGTTGCTCAACTAGTTTTAAATCTTTCGATTCAAAACTTACATAGGCAAAACAACCATCACCAATTATTACGCCTATTTTTAAATCAGAAAATACTAATATGAGCTTATCTACTTCTGTACACGGTAAAAATTTCAACACATCATCATTAAATTCAGTTATAGATTTTGTGTATTTGCTATAATTTAGGGATTCTACATTATCCAAAATGTAAATATTCTCATCATATAAATATAACTTACTTAAAGCTAAAACACTTTTGTTTAAAATGTTATATTTATTCTGTAGCAATATATTCTCTTCAAAATCAAAATACTTTTCACTCTTTACTATTTTTGGAAAAGTATCTACAACGTAAAAATCGGTATCTTCTTTCTCATAATATTCTTCAATTAACTTTTGAAACAAATCTTTGATTTCACACATTTTTTATCTAAGAACCTTTCCTTTACTATCTAAAGTAGCTTCCTTTTTTCCTTTTGGACTTATCAACTTCCATGCACTTCCTCCATGAGGGTTACCAGACCTTTCTTTAGAAATAGACCATCCTGATTTAGGATCTTTAAATAGTTGACCTGATACCCTTTGAGTAAACTTAGACATATTAATATGTCTAGATCCAGCTTTTAATGCCACTGGAACAAGGCGCATAATCGCAGCAATAGCAACTGGAATTAAAGGTAGTGCATACTGTACGCCATGTTCAGGAAGACCTTCAGTACCTTGTAGATTAGATTGCTCTAACTCACTGTAATCCTTCACTTCAAAATTATTTTCAAATGAAACATCGTTATTGTACTCTAATTCGTAAGTGCTTTCAATTTTATTTTCATAATTAGATACTTCTGCAAACCCCTTCTCAGGTGCAATTGTTGTAATCCCTAAAGCAAATGCTGAAGCGATTAGAAGTGGTTTAATAAATCTTTTCAATTAATTCATCCTCTTGTAATTTTTTACTGTACAACCAAATGTTAAGTTTAATAGGTATTTATTACAAGTCTAGTTTTTTATATTTTTTTTTGATAAGATTACCTTGTAAATAAATGTAAACTTAATGAAGTGTACGGTTATGAATTTTCAGAAAAATAATTTGAACTACAATAATATTGGATAGCAGCTTAATACATAAAATGTGGTTATCAAGTAGGAGGAAGGGGACTTAGGGTTTCTGCTCTTTTTTTCTTAAAGGGCCTGCTCAATTAATGCTTAAAAATATAAAGTAAACTGAATCCGTTAAAATACATGTGTGACCTTGCATTTCCACTCCTACTCAAAGGAGAGATTATGGTGGTAGTTACGCCGAGTCGATTAATAAGGATGGCAAAGTTATCACCTTTTCTCCAGTGGTAAATACTTTTAAGTTTGTTCATTAGTTCGATCGTTAATATTTCAGAGAGGACAGTACTTCGTTACGGTACCCTTTTTTCATTGTGGATGCCGACGCCCTTAATTAATATAATTCCTTAATAGTTTCTGTAGCGATTATATTAAAAGCATCCAGCTCTAAAATTGTATTACAAATTGCAATTGCCTTTTGATCAGAAATCAATTTATCTGGTACGGAATGAAGAAACAGTAATTGCAATAAACTATCCACATTTTCTTCCTTTGTTAAATCCACGGATCTTTTAGCATGATACAAAGCAGAATGATATGCTCCTTCAATATGGCATAAAGGATTTACTAATAAATCAAATGCAAGATCATGTAACTCACTTGATTCTTTTTTCGTTAATAAATAATGTATAAAACTATAATTGGTAATACTGCTGTTTTCATAAGTAACATATAGCATTTCTTCTGAGAAGTCCTTAAAGCTATTGTTTTTAAATAACTTTTCAGCTTCTTCGAAAGCGGCCGAAGTGATTAGATTTTCTAGCTTTTTTAACATTATGTATTCACCCACGCATCATGAATTCTTATTTTATCAAGTACCCTTTCATTCATGCTTCCTGTTTTCCTCTTGTCAGAATAAGTATATCTGGTTGAGTCAGACTTTAACTTATATATACTGTATGGATGAAAATACTACAAGGTTGCATGTGGAAGATTTAAGAAAAATTTTATGTTTACCCCACTTTTTATTTTAAAAGTTTTTCCTATCCTATAAACAACAAAGTCATAGATGAAATTGTAAAGTTAGGGGATTCTACATGCATACAGGAGTTTTGATGAGTTATTTGTATACTTATTTTTTTACTATTATGTTTTGTATTGTGTTTCAAATTGGATTTTATTTTAAAGTGAAAAGAGCTATATCTGTTCGGCATTTTCTATGGGTATATGTTTTTCTCTTCTACCTTTCGCTAGTGTATAAAGTGACTCAGATCGCGACTGTATGGGATATAAGTAGATATGAAATGTGGATTCGTGTAAGTCAAATCAACTTGACTCTATTTGATACGGCAGGTAGTACTACGTATCTTTTGAACATTGTACTGTTTATGCCGTTAGGTTTTTTACTACCGACTATTTGGCCGCAGTTTAGAAAAATGAAAAACACCGTATGTTCGGGATTCTTTTTTTCATTGGCAATTGAGTTAAATCAATTACTAAATAATAGAATTACAGATATTGATGATGTATTTACGAATACCCTCGGGGCGATTGTTGGGTATGTATTATATAAAGTATTATATACAGCGTTATTTAAATTGATATTGAAAAGAGAGGGGAAAAAGCTGGATACGAACGCCTCTTTAGTCATAAAATACGAGGCTGTTTTTTGTTTAGTTTGTTCATTTGTAGGTGCGATGTTCATTTATTATCCTAGAGATCTGTAAGCTACGATTTCGTTTATAAATTGATTCTAGTTCTCTTCGCTTAAACACGATAAAATGTGAATTATTCATCCTTTTTTCTAATTTAATAGATATAGTTTATGTATGACATGATAGGCAGGTGTAAATATGTTACATGTTCAATTATCCCAATACGTACTAAAAGAGTCTCAACCAGCTCTTCATATAGATGAAAAACGAGAGTATGTGTTAAAAGATGAAGGGTTCTCACCGTATCCTATCTATTTAAATCGTCCTATTATGATAGGAGTGGGAACGAATTGGAATCAGCATAAAGGATTCGAAGAAATCATTAAAGGATTGATAGGTGCAAATAAAAAATTTCCTATGTATATGTTATTTGAAACTCATTTTGGTAGAGACTTTATTGAAGGATTTTTAGAAGAGAATAAACTTCATTTTGAGCTAGTTTTTACTAATAAGAAAAGGGATACGAACTTTTTTAAAGTATTCATTACCAATAGTGATGATATAACTACACTTATGAAGTATTTCTTCCAATCAGCACAAGATTCGCTCTATACGTTATTAAGCTATTCAGCAGACTGTAAGATGATCAGTAATCGTACTGGTGAGATTGAAATAAAGGCTGACAGTTTCTACCCAAGCTTTTCATTTATGTATGATGCGCAAGAATTATTTATTATTGGTGGAGAAGAGAAATGGTCTGATATCCATTATATAAAAAGTTTTTTTCATCTTGAGCAGATTACAGATGAGCTAATTATTGATGTAAGAAAATGAGAGATGAGTAAACCCTCAAGTATAGAACGATATACTTGAGGTTTTTTTATGTATGAAGAAGGAACTTATATCATATATTTTATTCGTCGTTCCATGTAAGTCATTCGGTGGATCCCGCTATTTGCCGGGCAGTAAGATCCCTACCTCAAAATTCAGCGAAAGCAAAGAAGTTAGGTCGGGGATCAACTGCCCGTAAAAGCCCGATTGGTGAGGGCTGATTAAAGTTTCACTTTATAAAAACAAGGTGTCGAATAGATCATTAAAGAAGGCTTTTCAAATTTTCCCTAGAATGAACAGTAATGAATAATCTAATTCCTTAATGTAATAAGGAGGTAGTAAAATTTGAACAGGAAAATTTGGTTTGTAGTTACTTGTTTTTCTTTTTTAGTAGCTAGTTATATTGTTGTCCAATATTTTATTATGGATGGATTTCAAACAGGGCTTGTAAAAGTGAAGCTTATGTTTGGATCTAAATTAAGTGCGTTTTGGTATATGATGCTATTTACACATATTACAACTAGTATAGTAGCATTAGTGATTGGTCCTTTTACATTATCCACTAGATTTAGAGAAAGGAATATGAACCGTCATCGAATAGTTGGGAGAATCTATATGGTTGGTATATTATTAGGAGGCGTTTCTGGATTATATCTATCCTTTTATGCTACGGGAGGATTGGTAGCGAAGCTAGGTTTCGGTTTGTTATCCGTATCTTGGCTAACATCAGCATATGAAGCGTTACATAGAGTTAAGAATAAAAAAATTAAAGAGCATCGGAATTGGATGATTAGAAATTATTCTTTAACCTTTGGAGCAGTTACATTAAGAATTTGGCTACCGTTGTTTATCGTTCTATTTGGAATAGAGCGGTTTGAACTTAGTTACGCTATTATTGCTTGGTTAGCGTGGGTACCTAATTTAATTGTTGCAGAATTATTCATAAGAAAAAGACTTAATAAAGGAAAGTACCAGGGAAATGAGAATTTACATTTTTGATATAAATTTGCTGTAATATTGAGGGCAGAATTCTTCAGTAATTGAATCATTTAATAGCTGGATTTTGTTTGTAGATTCAAAAATCCACTAATTTTATTGAATAAATAGAAAATACTTTCTTTTTTCGTCTGTTTAATTTAATATCAATAAGGGCACCAAAAAAATAGATAGAGGTGCTAAAATGTACGGTATTATTAATTATGAAGTGTTTTTACTAACAGGAATTTTATTGAATTTAATTCCTGGTGCAGACACCATGTACATTGTGGGGAGAAGTATTTCACAAGGTAGAAAAGCAGGTGTGTATTCTGTGTTTGGTATTATTACTGGTTCTTTAGTTCATACGTTGTTGGTTGCTTTTGGTTTATCTATTATACTTACAAAATCCATTGTGCTATTTAACACTATTAAGGTTATAGGTGTTATCTATCTTGTATATTTAGGGATTAAAATGATACTTGATAAGACAAATGTAGCTTTCCAGGCCTCATCCAATAAATTGAACATTAGAAAGATATATGTACAAGGACTTTTAACAAGTCTGACGAATCCAAAAGTCTCTTTATTCTTTATTGCGTTTCTTCCGCAATTTATAGATACAAAGGCTTCAGGTCCTATGCCTTTTATCATTTTAGGACTTACTTTTACAGTAACTGGACTATTATGGTGTTTATTTGTTGCTTATTTCTCTTCATATGTTACAAAAAAATTAAGAGGAAACCAAAAGGTAGGAATGATTCTAAATAAGATAACAGGACTGATTTTTATTGGTATGGGGTTAAAGTTGCTTCAAACAAAAGCTCCTCAATAAACCTGAATAACATAAAAATGCCCCCTTTCAAGAGATGTAATCTTAGGTTTAGGCTAATTTCTACATACTAAAAAGTCCCTTTAACTTTGAAGGGACTTTTTGCTTGTTATTTTGAGTTATTTAAAAATTCATTTCAAGAAACAACCTATACTTTAATTGACGTTGTGCGAGTTTAACTTGATAGCAATGGGGTAAGCACAGCGGATATTTCAAGGTGGGGATCGATCTGCCCGTAAAAGTCCGATTGGTGAGGGCTGATAATCAGTGGGGATGAACAAAACCCCCAACTGATTAAAGTTTCACTTTATTTGTATTACCAACTAGCAGTTTCCGTACTTTCTTTCAACCACTTCACCCAATCAGAATCTTCCACCTTAAGCAAACTAAGCGAAACACCTTTCATATCTAAAGAAGTTAGCAATGTACCAACTTTTACGAATGTAATCTGTAATCCTTCCAGCTCACATAAACGGCGAATGTCATTTGCGAAAATGTATTGTTCCATTAGTGGAGTTGCGCCTAATCCGTTAATGAGGATGGCGAAGTTGTCACCTTTTCTCCAGCGGTAAATGCTTTTTAGTTTGTTCATTAGTTCGATCGCTAATATTTCAGAAGAGGATAGTGCTTCTTTACGGTAACCTTTTTCGCCGTGAATGCCGACGCCGTAAAATACTTCATCGTCGTTTAATGTGAATGAAGCTTTTCCTTTCACCGGATCATTTGCAGGTGAAAGTGCGACTCCTAATGTATGTAAGTTTTCGGTGATAGAACGGCCAAGTGTTGTTAGTTCTTCTAAAGAATGTCCGCTCTCAGCAGCCGCACCGAGTATTTTTTGAACGAAAACAGTACCAGCGACGCCGCGTCTTCTTTTATTAAACGAAGCATCATCTTCAATTGAAACGTCGTCATTTACGATGATATGGTCAATTTTTCTTCCTTCTTCTTTAGCAATTTGTTCAGCCGCAAGAAAGTTTGCTACGTCATCTTTAAAGTTTTTGATGATGAATAAAATACTTTTATTTTTTGGCATGAGGCGAGTTGCCGTAATAATTTGTTCCACTGTAGGCGGAGTGAAAATATTGCCGTTTACGGCCGCTGTAAGCATACCTTTTCCTACATAACCAATATCAGCAGGTTCATGTCCGCTACCACCGCCGCTTATAATGACAACGTCTTGTTTCAGTTTTTCGATATCTTTTACATAAATGATGTTATTTGTTTCGTCGTAATTTACTTTGTCGTTATGTTCAAAATAAAAGCCATGCATCATATCTTGAACAACATTTTGTACATCATTCATAATCTTTTTCATTGCTTTTGCCACCCTTTAATTACTTTGCAGATTGCTCCAGTAATAGTAGTAATTGATTGTTTATCATATTTTTCATGAGAGAAGACATAATGGACGGATCTACTTCGCACTTGCTTTCAATCCAATCTTTTATCGTTCCAACGAAGCCGTGACTATAAAAGGAGGCGATCGTATTTTTTGTCTCATCAGAAAGGCTGAATCCACAGCTCACAGATAGTTCATCAATAATCTTCATATATAAGTTTTTCGTATGCTCAAATAAATAGTGATTAAACGAGTTTTGCTCAATGACTTTAAAAGCATTTCGGTAAAATTTTTGATTTTCATAAAAGTAATCAAATAGTAAATCGAAAATGTTTTCCCACGTTTCATAGTCGAGAAAGTCGATAATGTTCTCTTTCGTTTCTTCTCTATAAATCCAGCTTAATAGTTCAAATTTATCTTTAAAATGATAATAAAAAGTTTGCCTGCGCATTTGACAGTGTAACATAATATCGCTCACTGATATTTTATGAAACGACTCTGTTTCCATTAAATACTTCAATGAATTCGCGATTATCTTTTTAGAAATTATAGAAGAGGTCATGTGAATCATCCCTAGAATGTTAGTAATATGAAAATCCTATCCATAAATGAGAGCGGTGTCTTTAGACAGATTGTCCATTTTGTCCGTTTACTATAAAACGCTTTCATTTTAACATGGATAGTAAGAAGAAGATTTCAAATATATCACAATATATTAAAGGAATTGAGGGAGAATCACAATGAAAAAGATTATAAACAAACCAGAAACATTAGTAATGGAAATGTGTAACGGAATGGTTATGGCTCACCCAGAGCTTGAGCTTTTGAAAAAATATAAAGTAATTAAGAAGAAAGAAATGAACGAAAATAAAGTAACGTTAATTAGTGGCGGCGGTAGTGGTCATGAGCCAGCGCATGCAGGATTAGTCGGAAAAGGAATGTTAGATGCGGCAGTGTGCGGAGATGTGTTTGCTTCGCCTTCACAAATTCAGGTGTATCAAGCAATTAAAGAGACAGCGAGTAAAAAAGGTACGTTATTAATTATTAAAAATTACAGCGGCGATATTATGAATTTCAAAAACGGTGCGCATTTAGCGACGGAAGATGGAATTGAAGTCGACTACGTAAAAGTGGACGATGATATTGCGGTAGAAGATAGTTTGTATACAGTAGGACGCCGCGGCGTTGCGGGCGTTATTCTCGTTCATAAAATTGCCGGCGCAGCAGCGGAAGCAGGTATGGATTTAGGTGCGGTGAAAGCTGTAGCGGAAAAAGCAGCGGCTAACGTGCGTACAATCGGTTTAGCGTTAACTTCTTGTACAGTTCCAGCGAGCGGATCACCTACTTTCACACTTGCGGAAGATGAAATGGAATACGGCGTAGGTATTCATGGCGAGCCAGGAATTAAACGTGAAAAAATGTTATCAGCAGATGAACTAGCGAACCGTATGACAAATGATCTAATGAAAGATTTAGGAGTAAAAGACGGCGAAGAAATTGCACTTCTAGTTAACGGTTTTGGCGGAACACCACTGCAAGAACTTTACTTATTTAATAACGCAGTTACGCGAGAATTAGCTGCTAGAAACATTAAAATCAATAGAGTATTCGTCGGAAACTATATGACGAGTATCGATATGGCTGGTATGTCTTTAACAGTAATGAAACTAGACGATGAGCTAAAAACATTACTATCAAAAGAGTGTAATACACCAGCGTTTAAAGTAGATGGACCAGTTGAAAGTGTAGAGTACGTGAATGTGCTTGAAGGAGCAGAAGAGAAAGAAGTTTCTTTTGAAATAGAAACAGCTGAAGAGCACGCTGTTATAAAAGATAATGTCATCACATTAAACAATATGGTTTATCTCGTTGATAAAATGAGCGACATTATTATTAAAAATGAAGTACCGTTCTGTGAGTTAGACACGCACGCTGGTGACGGGGACTTCGGAATGAGTGTGGCAAAAGGATTTAAGCAATTAAAACGTGAGTGGCATTCTATTGTAGAACAAGAGAACGTAACGATCGGATCATTCCTTGACGGTTGTTCGATGATTATTATGGAACATTGCGGCGGCGCATCTGGTCCAATTTGGGGCGGAGCATTCCGCGCAGCTAGTAAAGCAGCAGGCGAGAAGCGTGAGTTAACAGTGAAAGAATTCGCTGAAATGTTGCAAGCAGCACTGCAAGGCATACAATCTATCGGTGAAAGATCATTTGGCAGAGGAGCAGTAGTTGGTGATAAAACACTTGTTGACGCACTTGCTCCATGTGTAGATTCTTGGTTAGCTAGCGCTTCAAGCGAAGAAGATATGAAAACTGCCTTTGAAAAAGGAGCAGAAGCAGCGGTTAAAGGAGCAGAGTATACGAAAGAAATCGTAGCTCGCATGGGCCGCGCTGGTACAGTTGGTGAAAGAAGTTTAGGCTATCCAGATGCAGGTGCACATGCGCTTGGGGTTATCTTTACGGAGATTGCGGGTAGTTTGAGATAGGAATGAGAAGATCCCCTCTGCCTTGTGGTGGAGGGGATTTTTATTTATAACCATCATTCTTCCAGTGAAAAAATTTATTTGTTAGCTAATCTAGAAGCTACGTCTTCAACTTCTTTATATGCATTTTGTAATACTTCATTTGGATCTAGTACTGCTGTTCCTTGTGCACGAACGATTTGATAATCTTCAATACCAAGGAAATTAAACATTGCTTTTAAATATTTATGAGAGTATTCCACTTCTGTATACCAATCATCATTTGTATAGATCCCTCCACTTGCTTGTATAACAAGCATTCTTCTTCCATCTTTAAGTAGTCCCACTGATCCAGTTTCAGTATATTTAAATGTTTCACGTGCAATCATGATATTGTCCATGTAATCTTTTAACTTTGATGGAATATTAAAGTTGTGCAAAGGTAATACGATCACATACGTATTTGCACTTTTAAATTGTTGTAAAATTTCGGACATACGCTCTATTACTTTTTGTTCTTCATCAGTTAACTTTTGTCCATTTCCTTGCTTTTCCCATGCGCTTAAAACAGTTTTATCTATCATTGGTACTACATCATCGTATAAATTAATCTGTTCAATCGTTTCATTATTAGGAATTAATTCTTTATAAGATACTAAAAAGTGGTTAAGAACCTTAATGCTGACTGATGATGTATCATCCACTTTCGGATGTGCGTTTATAATAAGTGTTTTGTTCATTTGTATTTCCCCTTTTTAAAAGTTTTTACGTTTTAATTGTCGACAATATTAATCGTCGATTAATATTGTCTTTAATATAATCTCTGAAATTATTTTTGTCAAATGAAATACATACTATTCTAAAAGAGCCTTTTTTTATTTGACTAAAATTCTAAATGGTCCTAAGATACAATTTGATAACCCTTAAAATAAAAAGCAGGTGATTTGTATATGCAATATAGTGTTGGGGTTGAATATGCCTTGCATTGCCTAGTTTATTTAATCAATGCTCCTTCCAAGGAAAGTGTTGGAATAAAAGATTTGGCAGAGTTTCAAGGACTTTCTGAAACATTTCTTTCAAAAGTTTTCGGTAAATTATCTAAAGCTGACATTGTGAATTCTGTCCCAGGTGTAAAAGGAGGATACAGGTTAGCTAAGTCTCCAGAAGATATTTCTTTTTGGGATGTAATAGAAGCCGTCGAAGGCCCAAAACCTATCTTTCAATGTAAAAATATTGTACAAAATGGTCTACTATATCGAGACGAAGCTTGTAATTCTTGTGAGCCTAGCAATTCTTCTTGTACAATTAACTTAGTAATGCTTGAAGCAGAAGAACACATGCGTGAGTTTCTTCGTAAAAAGACTCTTGCATGGTTAGATAAAGAACTTGATATTGTTTTACCTGAAAAGACAAGGGTAGATACTCGTGAATACTTCAAACAAAAAAACTCTAACTAAATCGCCATGACGAATTAGTTAGAGTTTTTTTGTTTTTTAACATTAATACCATCATGTGAGTACTTCATTAGAAATTCCTTCTTTAAATATCACATTTAATTAACTCGTAAAGTTTCAAATTGATTAACATTAAAATTCTAAACAATACAATTTTATTTTCGTAAAAAGTAAATGAATTTATGTGTTCAGATATTTTAAACATAGTGAAAATTGCCTTTGAAAAAGGAGCAGAGTACACGAAAGAAATCGTTGCTCGCATGGGCCGCGCCGGTACAGTTGGTGAAAGAAGTTTAGGCTACCCAGATGTAGGTGCACATGCGCTTGGAGTTATCTTTACGGAGATTGCGGGTAGTTTGAAATAGGAATGAGAAAGTCCCTTTGCCTTAAGGTGGAGGGGCTTTTATATAGTTGGTAGAAGACTACTTTCGGGCTCTCTGTAAAATATGAGTTTGTTAATATTTTTGATAAAATCTTATTTCAAAAATACAACTAATATTTCTCAATATTAATATATTTAAAATAGTTAGAATATTTAAGATAATCGTTTGTGAAGAAATAAATTATAAAAAAAGGGGGAATTTATTTTGTTACGTCGCTTATCTATTTGTACTTTATTAACAGCTTTTATGTTTACTTTGTTTACATTTAACGGCTCTGCTTTCGCGGCTACGAATACTACTGAAAATGAAACAGTAGTATCAGCTTGTGCAAAGGGAGGTACGGTAGGTGTATATGGTGCAAAGATGCGCAGTGGTTACACTGTTGGATCACCTGTCTTACATACATTTAATGATGGTGCGAAAATTACTGGAACATGGGTAACTGGTGAATATGTTCAAGGTCATTACAGTAATTCTAAACAGTGGTTAAAAGTTACCTATAAAGGGATGACAGGTTATGTATCCCATACAACATTATATAACGTTTGCTCATAAAACTATGTACTATAATAGCTTTTGATGTATTGAGCTAATCTCTTCTAGGGATTAGTTCTTTTTTGTCTCCTAGTTTTTAATGGAGCATTTTTTGAAAAAAACCAACGATTCATTAAATCGATGGTTTTATGTTTATATATTATTCATTTGTATCTATATCAAATTTTTCATTGCTTTTTGCTTATTTGAGACTTAGCTTTTTTGTGATTGCAGCTTATCGATTTTCCAGTGTGCTCCTAGAGGATCTAAAGAGCTTTCAATATAAAACATATATTCATCTGCGGTACTTGGTACTTCAAAAGCTATTTTCAATTCTACCGTTTCATTTGGTTTAACTTGTATATCAGAAAGGTTTTGATCAAGCACCTTTCCTTCATAGGTCTTTCCGGCTTTTTCATCTTTTAGGTTATATTTTAATTCTGATAGTCCAATCGTTTGACCTCGTACATTTTTTACAGAGACATTAACAACGACGGAATCGTTACTAGCATTTAAATATGCATTTTGAACGGCGGTCAAGTAATAGCCTCCCTTAACACTCTCACCAACTAATAAAATACCTTGTTCCAAGCGGCTCATATCTTCTTTTTCTTCAAGATTTATTAATTCTTCATTTTCATTTTTTGCGGTTGGTTCTTCTATTGGACCATTTTCAACGGCACTATCTTTTTTATCTTGTGTGCAAGCAGCCGTAACACTGACTAATACTAGAATGAAAGTAAGTAATATGAATGATTTTCTCATAAAATTAATCTGTCTCCTTAAGTTTCTCAATTTTGTGCAACTATACATATAAGATTAACATAATGTCTCATTATTGGCTCAAAATAGGGAATCTTTTAGACACCTTATTTTTTTACTTTTAATATACATCCAATTGGTTCTCACGATATTTTTTAATCTTTTAAATCATTGGCTTAGTAATACTGAGGGTTATTATAGATATATTAATCATATAATTTGTCCCTATCAAAATGAACGTTTTTTGCATCTAATATATTGTAAGTATATTTTATTTTGAAAGGATGTGATTATATGGCTCATAAATCTACGGGAGTGTTTCGAGTTCCAGTTTCTGAAAATGGGATTATTCCAACTGCTCTCAACATTATGTTAAACAATGATTCACGCTGCCATACTAGTAATGTAACGGTAACTGTTAAGAGAAGTCGAAACATTTCTTTCCCGACTCAAAATGAGTTAGTTGAAATCTCTCGTACTTTTGTTTCTTTAGAACCAAACAGAACAACTAAGATTGTGTTGTTTACGCCAGAATTCCAAATAGAAGATTTTCTTGATGTCATCATTAGTGGAAATAAAGATGATGTTAAGGATGTCCTTGTATATTCTTTCTTAGCAGATTCAGCAGGTCACAATCTGCCATCTACTGTTTTCAGAAATGCAGAATACACTTTTGCTTGCTGACACCGTGATGATGTATTCTTTACTGTCATATATTTGAAGGGGAAAGTTAAATAGGAGTTGATTTAACTTTTATTTGGGTTCTCCAAAGAAGTCTGCTTTAGCTAAATAAACAAGGAACCGACTAATACGTTCCTTGTTTATTTGCATTTTATATGAAATTTCGTGTCTATTATTTCGAAAGCAACTTTACAGAGGAACGGATTTTTCCTAGTGAAGTAGCACCTATAGATGAAAGTACTCAATATTCCAATTCTAAAGGTAGGCGAAATGCTTGAATGTTACCATCATTAATAAACATCTTTATAATATGTAATTAGTATTATTCTACTCTTCAAATATCTCCGGCTTCTCCACTCTAAATGATTTCACCTCACCGCACTCTAAACAAAATGTAGTTAATAGTTTGGAACGTTTTCCCACTGAAAAGAGCCTACTGGAATCATCTTCACAAACATATGCATGATAAGCAAATCCAACTCTTCCTTCTTTAAATGTAGTAGAACCACAATTCTCGCATCGTTTATTTTTCATGCATTAACACCTCTTTTTCTGTATTTTTAAGATAGAAGTAAATCAACTTGGTTATATATGATGTTTTCGACATGATATAACATACCCCTTTAACTATTCGCAAGTAAAACAATATAATACCCCTATAATTATCTATAACAATATAATTTTTCGTATATCATTTAATGTATATCGGAAAAATAAGTATTAAAGGATTGATTTTTATTATTCTGATGATTATAATAAATGAAAACCAAACAATTCTTATGTTGAGAAGTGGAGGGACGGGCCCTATGAAACTTCGGCAACCTCGTTTTAGACGAAAGGTGCCAAATCCTGCAGGTGAAAAAACACCTGAAAGATAAGAGTGGTTCACTTAGTCAAGAAGGCTACTCTTATTTCGATAAGAGTAGCTTTTTTTATGGCTAAAAGATAAAGGGGGAATAGGTAGTGGAGTACGGTTTTTGGTTACCGATTTTTGGGGGATGGCTTCGAAATGTAGATGATGAATCTATGCCGCCTACGTTTGAGTATGCAAAACAAACAGCGCAAGCGGCAGAACAATTAGGTTTTTCAACAACTCTTATTGCGGAATTAAATTTAAATGATATAAAAGGTGTGTCAGCACCAAGTTTAGAAGCGTGGACAACTGCGGCAGCACTTGCAGCAGTAACGGATAAATTAGAGATTATGACAGCTGTAAGACCTGGCTTCCACAATCCAGCGGTTACAGCGAAAATGGCAGCGAATATCGATCAATTAAGTAATGGTCGTTTTACATTAAATGTAGTTTCAGCATGGTGGGAAGAAGAAGCGAGACAGTACGGCGGAGTATTTACCGCACATGATGAAAGATATGATCGCACAGAGGAATTTGTAACAATTTTGAAGGAGCTTTGGAAAGAAGAAGAGTTTTCTTATAAAGGGAACTTTTATGAGCTTCATGATACACATTTAAATCCAAAACCTGTGCAAAAGCAAGGCATTAAGCTTTATGCAGGTGGTGAGAGCGAGAGAGGAAAAGAGGTCATTGTAAATCACGCAGATGCATATGTAATGCACGGGGGAACAGTGGAAGAAGTAGCTGTGAAAATAGAAGATATGAAGAATCGTAGAAAGAAAGTTACAGAGGAGCCATTGCAGTCATTCGGGCTTGCGGCTTACGTCATTTGTCGTGATACAGAAGAAGAGGCATTAGAAGAATGGAAACGCATAACGGATGTGAAAGATGATGCGTTAGGTTACGCGGGTTACCAAGATTTTGTGAGTAAATCGCAGTTGGAACAGCAAGTGAAGCTCAATGATTATTCCGTATCGAATCGCGGGTTACGTCCTAATTTAATCGGAACACCAGAACAAATTGCAGAAGGAATACTTGCTTTTGAAAAAGTGGGTGTGACGTTATTACTTTTACAATTTTCGCCACAGCTTGAAGAGATGAAACGATTTTCTGAAAAAGTGATGCCATTAGTTGAAGCGAAAAGAAAGGAATTGATTACAAATGAGTAAAATTTACATATTACATGAGAATAAGGAATGGACGGATCATTTAGTGAAAAGGCTGGAAGAACTGGAGTTACCGTATGAGGAATGGCTTTTAAATGAAGGAACACTTTCATTAGAACAAGAACCTCCAAAAGGTGTATTTTATAGCCGTATGAGTGCTTCTTCACATACGAGAGGGCATCGATATGCACCTGAATTAACTGAAGGTGTTCTTGCTTGGCTAGAGGGATACGGGCGCACAGTATTTAATGGATCACGTGCATTACGTCTTGAAGTAAGTAAATTAAACCAATACGCAGCATTAAGAAAATTTGGGATACAAGTGCCGAAAACAATTGGTGCTGTGGGCCGTGATCATATAGTAAAAGCAGCAAAAGAGTTAGGGGAAGTACCGTTCATTACAAAGCATAACCGTGCAGGTAAAGGCCTTGGTGTTCAACTGTTTCATTCCATTGATGCTTTAGAACAATATTTGGATGGTCCAGCGTTTGAAGAACCCATTGATGGAATTACTTTAATTCAGCAATATATTGAAGCGCCCGAACCATATATTACACGTTGTGAGTTTATAGGCGGCCAGTTTGTATATGCGGTTAAGGTAGATACATCAGAAGGATTTGAACTTTGTCCAGCAGATGCATGCTCGATTCAAGATGCTTTTTGCCCAGTAGGAGAAGAGAGTAAGAAAGAGACGCCAACAAAATTTGAAATTATATCGGACTTCCACGAGCCAATTATTGAACAATATAAAGAGTTTTTGAAAGAAAATGAAATTACCGTTGCTGGTATTGAATTTATTCGCAGTGCGGATGGAACAATTTATACGTATGATATTAATACAAACACAAACTATAATTCTGATGCAGAGTCTGTAGCGAATCAATTTGGTATGCTTGAGCTTGCTACATTCCTTGGAAGAGAATTAGAGAAACAAGTAGAATCAGTTAAATAAGATATAAGTTTCTAGTAAAAACCTTTGTTAAAGTAATCGTTGTCGTATGACTAAGTTTAGGCTATCCAGATTCAGGTGTGCATGCGTTTGAAGTGATCTTTGCGGAGCAAAATAGTCCCAAATTCTTTTCGTTAAAAGTTCATGTCTTAAATTGATTTATCCCGCGTTAACGGACAGTAAAACTCCCACCTCAAAATTCAGTTGGAGCAAAGAAGTTAGGTGGGAGATCAACTGTCCGTAAACGTCCGATTGGTTCAACTAATAATCAGTGGGGGAGGAACAAAACCCCCACTGATTAAAGTTTCACTTTATTAAATAGAAATAATTAGTTGTAATATAACGTGTTTTTTACCTAATAAACCTTTTGAATTCTAAATATTAACTCTAAAGTAATTCATTTCATAAATTTTAATTTTTTGTTAACACTGTTATTGTTTTATATATTATTATTCCAACAAGTGTTGTGTTAATTAGTTATTTTCTGATAATATCTCTGTGTGTTCTACTCTAATAATTATAAAAAGGTGGTGTTTTCTTTATGTCAAACATGTTTCATCAAATTGGTGATGCGATTGAAAGGAGTATGTATTTTAAATCTTGTTTTTATATCTTAACAGGAGCTCTGCTTATTTATATTGGTTACATTGTAGGTAAGTGGGTGGGTTCTGCTGTATTTTAAAGTGAAAAAATTTTATTTAATCAAGAAAAAAGAATTTTTTCAAAAAAGTGTAGGATCTTCTCAAAAGGTGTATTAATATAAAATTTATATTATTTAAACGTAATATAATTAAATTAAGTATATAATATATTATTATGAATTCAGTATTAAAAAAAGAAATACCTAATTTAGCAGTATTAAGTAATGAGGAATTAAAAAACATTGATGGTGGAGTGGTTCCTTTAGCAATTACTGGAGTTGCTGGTGCTGGAATGTGGGATGCTTACGAAGAGAGTCAAGCAAACAAGAAGAAATAAACATTTTTATAGAGAAGAAAAGATTGTATGCGCTTAATAGTACAATCTTTTCTTCTTTATAAAAAGCCTTTCAATATGAAATTTTTGAAAGGCCAACAAATTGTATTGTTATCTTTAAGTACAATAAGTTTGAAACTCCTGTGTTTATTAACATATGTGGGAGAGAATTCATTTAAAAGTTAAATATGAGAGGTTGTTTAAATAAGTATGTCTTTATTTAAAAAATATTATTGGGTGAGACAATACGATATTAAAGATGGAAGTGTAGTTCAAATTTATCATGACCCTATTATTAGCAAGAATAAAGATACTACATTTTTTGTTGTAGAAGGAACAATTGAAAATAAAGGGAAAAAGAAGTTGCGATCAGGTTCTACTGGAAAAGCTGCAATTGTAGTAGATCAAAGAAATATTCTTTCATTAATATTAGAAAAATTAGATGTGCTTAACTGACAAAGAATAATAAATTAGCTTTTTAGGAGGAACATTCATGTTCATAGTGTCTACAGCAGTTTTTTTACTGGTCACTTTACTGTGTATTACGTTATATTTTAAAACACACGATAAACGTTTTATGTATCTTGGATATGTATCATTATTTTTAACTTTTTTTGTTATTGGTACTTTTTCATAATTAAATGTCCAGTGCCAGATGAACAAGGCCGCGTAACATATTCTTATTTCAACTTATCAGATGAGCAAATCGCAAGAAATCATGTGTGGAACCGCGGGGACTATCCGCAAGCTACAACAAATTATTATAGTACATTAACAAATAAAATTGCGGCAGGTGGTACGAAAACTCCTGCATACCAGCAAATTTTAAAAGATACAAAGTTGAATTATTTAGGAAATGAATACATCGCAAATAACTATAATGAATTCAAAAATAAAATGCAGCAACGTTATAACGAAAAGTTACCAAAGATTGAAATCCTTTATAAACAATCAATGGATGGCGCATTGCAAGATGTGAAAAAAGTAATTGGAGAAATCGGTTATCCGCAAGGGGCAAACCGTGTTTCTTATAAAGCTGAGCCGTATAATGCGAAAGAAGGATATTCTTTAGTGACGATTACGTTTATGTAAAAAAGCAACCTAGATCCCATGTTGGATCTAGGTTGCTTTTTTATAATTTAATTTGACATATACAGTCCAACTGTATAAAATCAAACTATACAGTTAAACTATATAGTTTAGCTATATATTTATCGTTACATTGGAGGTCTTTATGAATAGAGATAAAAATTTACCATTAACGGAAACAACGTATTACGTTCTTTTAGCGTTATTAGAGCCAGCTCATGGATATTTAATTATGCAAAAGGTGGAGGAATTAAGTAATCAACAAGTAAAGATCGCAGCGGGTACATTGTATGGTGCGGTTGAAAATTTATTAAAACAAGGGTTAATAGAATCGGTAAAAAGTGAAGATAAACGAAGAAAAGTGTATGTCATTACGGAACGTGGGAAAGAAGTATTGCGCTTAGACTTTATGAGAATGCAGCACATTATTGAGGTTACAAAAAGTTTATTACACGTATAGTTAGGGGGAAACGATGATGTGGAGATTGAAATTCTTTTTAGACTTTGAGAAAGAGGAAAAATGGTTAGAAGAGATGGCTTGGAAAGGCTATCAACTAGAAAGCACTACATTTGGTTATACATTTAGATATACAGAGCCGGAAGATGCGACGATTAGAATAGACCATAGAGTATTTAGTAGAAAAAGTGATTTTATGAATTACTGTACATTATTTGAAGACAGTGGATGGGAGCATATAGCTGGTAATCGGTGGTCAGGTACGTACTATTTTAAAAAGGTAAATGAAGAAAGTGAAGATGACATTTTTTCAGATCAAATGTCACGAGCAGGGAAGTACAAACGCCTATCTAAAACATTTTTAGAATTAGCGATCTGTTATTTGCCGATATTATTCCTATTTATGTTTAATGACACGATTCATTTAGGAGCACTTGTAAATCCGAAAGAACTATATTTGACGCCAGGACTATGGGATAAGCAAGGTGTATCATTTCTATGGTCATTCTTATTTGAAACGCCATTTGCATTAATGAGAGGACTGTTTTGGACGTTTATCCCCGCTGCGACATGTATGTTTTTCATTTGCTCGTATAAAGCAAATCGGTTGTATGAGGCGAGAAGATGATAGGATGGGTCCCCTTAAAGCTGATGCTTTGAGGGGATTTTTTGAGTTTGTAAAGGGTACCTTTTTAAAACGAGTAAAGGAAAAGGATGCTTTATAGAGCATGCCTACAATTTAGAATTTACTATATTCATTGTTGTAAATATGTATAATTACATAAAAATTCAAGAGAAAAGAGAGTATACTTTTTTATTGTGTAATAAAGATAAGGCCCGCCTACGGAAATAGGTGGGCCTTTTTAATATATAAAGAAAAGATATCCTCTAAGATGTCTTCTTAAAGAAATCCTTCATCATTTTCACATCTTTTATGTTCACTACCACGCCTTGCACCTTATCTTTCTTCTCATCTTTAGCAATCGTAACTTGCTCTTTATTATCAACCCACACAAGAAACTCTTCTTTTGCGTCATCTTTATATGTAACGGTAATAGTAGAATGCGCAGATTGTCTCTTTTTTTGATCTAGTGTGATTTGCTTAGGCGTTCCTTTTTGAACTGCTGAAACGATAGAATTTATCATTTCTTCGTTGTCTGTTTGAGATTTAGAAGTAGTATTGTTGGTTGTCTGAAGTATTTCGATATCTGTAATATTTGCGGAGTTTAATTGAAAGGCATTTTGTTTCTGTTCTTGTTTAGTTTGTGGAGATTTGTCTGTAGCTGAGGTACTTGCACAGCCTATTAAAGTGAAAGATAGAGCGGTTAGAGCGCATATAGATATGATTTTTTTCATAGTATCCCTCCTTACTTTTAATTATAACAATTTTCTGTTAATTAAGGTAGTTATTGTAAGGGAAAATGTTTTAAAGTGGTAAATTATGTTGTTCATTCTCTATTAAAATCAAAATTCACATAACTTTTTTCATATTTTATGTTTAACATTTCGAAAATGGGTGTACTACATATAATATAACAAATAATTCATTTTAGAGGAGGAAGTTAAAGATGGAAACGAAGTATAGTAAACCTTTTGTATATGAATTTATTACGGAGAAAGAGGTCATGAATGCGGCGAATGATCTAGTGAAGAAAGGGATAAACCAAAAAGATATTTACGTATTAACACATGAGAAAGATAGGACAGATAGAATCGCAGACAATGCAGACGTGAATACAATTGGAATAAAAGAGGAAGGACTTGGGACAAGTATTATTAACGTCTTTCAAAAAACGGGAGATCAGTTAAGAAATAAGATGCAAGAGTTAGGACTTAATGAGGAAGAAGCTAACTTTTATGAAGAAAAACTGGATGAAGGAAAAATCTTGTTATTCGTTAAGGATTTAGAAAGAGTCGGTGAATGGTTACAAGAAAGAAGATGCATGTATTCTATTTAAATTTGTATCCTATAAATCTATTACGAAAAGGAGATTGTAAATATGAGTGAGAACGGGCTAAAAGAACAAATTACTGGTAAGGTTGAAAAGAAAAAGGGCGAAGTAAAAGAAGGAATTGGTGAAATTACAGAAGATAGAGAGTTGAAAAATGAAGGGAAGTGGGAAAAAACGAAGGGAACGATAAAAGAAAAAGTCGGAAAAGTGAAACAAAAGATAAATGATGGATTGGATCATAAAGAATAATACATGTTTATCAAGCTTTGGTTACATACCAAAGCTTGATAAATCCATTATAAAAATAATATAGGAGGTTTAATTATGGGACTTATTATTACGTGTATTGTAGGTGGACTTATTGGTGCGTTAGCTGGAATGATTACAGGAAAGGACTTCCCTTTAGGTATAGTTGGTAACGTTATTGCCGGATTAATCGGATCTTGGGTAGGTAGTGCGTTATTTGGTCATTGGGGTCCTGAATGGGGAGGCATCTTTATTCTTCCAGCTTTATTAGGTGCAATCGTCTTTATTTTAATCGTTACATTCTTTTCTAGAATGCTGCGGAAAGCGTAAGTATGATAATAAATAGTAATCTTAAGTTTATTATATATAGCTATAAAGTAAATGAACTGATAAATATACATAAAAAAGCATCCAATTAAACTAATTTGGATGCTTTTTTCATGTAATCTGCATAGAAATGAGTGGAGGATGAAGAACCCCCACTCATTAACGTTACACTTTCTATTATGTATTAAACCATCGTTACTTTTTCACAATTATTTATTCTTACGACCTGCCTTGGTTCTATATGAGATAAGTCCTCATCATTACCTATATCCACTACAATTGTATTCGTTAGTATGTTAATAATGGAACCAATTAATTTTGTAGCATGATCGTGTCGATAAGAAAATTGAACGAAATCTCCATTTTTTAAGTTGTGCTCTTCCATAGATACATCCCCCTAAAAATAATTTTTATACATTATACATACACAAATTTATAAAGTTTAAACATTTGGTAGTATTTTTTTTAGTGTTAAGCTGAGAAAGGTGTAGAAAATTTATTTATCCCGCTTTAATGGGCAGTAAGACCCCCACCTCAAAATTCAGCGAAAGCAAAGAATTTAGGTGGGGAATCAACTGCCCATAAAAGTCCGATTGGTTCAACTAATAATCAGTGGGGGATGAAGAAAACCCCCACTGATTAAAGTTTCACTTTATAATTAAAATAAAAAAATATGTTTAAAATTAATTTTTATGGGTAATTAAATAGTAAGAGTTTGAGATAAGGGGGCGGAAATGATGAATTTGGCAATAAATATTTTGCAAAATGATTTAGGTTATACAGTACAACTTAATGGTGAAATTGATGCATATACGGCATCAGATTTGAAAAATAAGATGATGCCTATTGCAAGCGAAAAAGAGGTTTATATTATAGTAGATTTTAATAAGGTAGATTATATGGATAGTACAGGTTTAGGCGTGTTTATAGCTCTTTTAAAAGCAATTAAGAAAAATGATGGAAAGCTAGAGTTTATTGGCGTATCTAAACGACTAAAAAGATTGTTTGATATTACAGGGCTAACAGAAATATTAAATTTGAATTCCGATTTTGAAAAAGTAGAAAGAAGGTGACTAGGGATGATGGAGAGATTTGAAAAGATAGAAATGAAAATTCCTGCAAAAGCAGAATATGTGGCTATTATTCGTTTAACAATGGCTGGTGTTGCGAATCGAATGGGCTTTGCTTATGACGATATAGAAGACATGAAAATTGCTATTAGTGAAGCTTGTACAAACATTGTACAACATGCATACAAAGAAGACGTTGGAGAAATTGCAATTGTCTTTGGGCTATATGAAGATCGATTAGAAATTATGGTTGCTGATAATGGGGTTAGCTTTGATTTTAGCACCTTAAAAAGGAAAGTTGGTCCGTATGATATTAGTAAACCAGTAGAACATTTGCCGGAAAATGGTTTAGGTTTATATTTAATCAATACGTTAATGGATGATATACAAATTATGCATGATGAGGGCATGACAGTTTTAATGACAAAATATATACAAAGAGAGCAGGTGGAGAATGATGGAAATCCAATCTCAACCTACAAATCTTGCTAAAGAAGACGTTATTAAACTAATTGCAGACTTCCAACAAAACCAATGTGATGAAGCACAGGAAAGGTTAGTTCATCACTATAAAAATCTCGTACATTCCATTGCATATCGCTATTCAAAAGGTGGCCCGATGCATGAGGATATTATACAAGTAGGGATGTTAGGGCTCTTAGGCGCAATAAGAAGGTATGATTATTCGATAGGAAATGCTTTTGAGCCGTTTGCAATACCTACGATAGTAGGGGAAATAAAGAAGTATCTACGTGATAAAACTTGGGGTATTCATGTTCCAAGGCGGATTAAAGATTTAGGCGGGAAGATTAAACTTGCGATAGAGGAGCTAACAGATCATCTACAACGTTCACCGAAGATTATAGAGATTGCAGATCATTTAGGACTATCCGAAGAGGAAGTGCTAGAAATTATGGATGCAAAAAATAATTATCGAGTATCTTCCTTAGATGATGTAGTTGAAAATTCATCTGATGGAAGTTCGGTAGCAAGAATTGAATCTGTAGGTGAAGTAGAGCAAGGATATGAAGAAACAGAAAGACGTCTCGTTTTAAAGGATATTTTTAACGTATTAAATGATACGGAAAAGAGTGTTATTCATTATATATTTGGAGAAAATTTAAATCAAAAGGATACAGGGGAACGATTAGGTATTTCACAAATGCACGTTTCTCGTATTAAAAGACAAGCGATAAGTAAATTGAAGCAAGCAGCGTTTTTAGATACATAAAAAATTTTAAATAATTATGTTTAAAACATGAGAAAAGGGGTAGTTATTAAGTATAGGAGGAGATATAAAAATGTCACACGATGTGAAAGAACTAATTGAAGGATTGAATGAAGATTTAGCAGGAGAATACGCAGCAATTATTATGTATAACCATAATGCAGCTACAGTTTCTGGTATATATAGACAAGTGTTAAAACCTTTCTTTGAGTCTGAAATTAGTGATGAACAAGGACATGCCCTATATTTAGCGGAGAAAATTAAGACGTTAGGTGGTACACCTACTACGATCCCTTTACCAGTGAAACAAGTAGAAGATGTTAGAGAAATGTTAGAAGAAGCTAGGAAGTCAGAATATGAAACAATTAAGCGTTATGAAACGAGAAAAGAACAGGCAGCGAAATTAAATATGACAGAGTTAGTTGTAAAGTTAGAAGATATGATCGCAGATGAAACAAATCATATGGAAGAATTAGATCGTCTTTTAAGTGACAAAGCAATGGTGTTAAATTAATTTATAGAGTGAAAGAACAAACTCTCATTTCTAGGGGGTTTGTTCTTTTGCTGTATAAATATGTTTGAGTAGGAAATTTTCATTTTGTAACTGAGTATGTAATACTAGAAAAATAGAAAATGATCATAGATTTACATTTTATATAAGAAAAGGGGAAATAACTTGTGTCCATTTTAATTGTCGATGATAATCCGGTTAACATCTTTGTAATTGAAAAAATTTTAAAACAAGCCGGATATCAGGATCTTGTATCGCTTAATTCTGCACAAGAGCTTTTCGAATACATTCAATTTGGAAAAGATTCTTCCAGGCATAATGAAATTGATTTAATACTATTAGATATTATGATGCCTGAAATTGATGGACTTGAAGTTTGTAGGCGATTACAAAATGAGGAGAAGTGTAAAGATATTCCTATTATTTTTGTAACAGCTTTAGAAGATTCGAATAAATTAGCTGAAGCGCTTGATATAGGCGCAATGGATTATATTACGAAACCGATAAATAAAGTTGAATTGTTAGCGCGTATGCGTGTAGCATTACGCTTGAAATCGGAATTAAATTGGCATAAAGAACAAGAAGAAAACCTTCGTAATGAATTGGATTTAGCTACACAAGTACAAAGAAACTTATTAAGTAGCCCATTAAGAGAAGATCATATAAAAATTGAAGCAAGCTATTTACCTTCATTCAAACTAGCTGGAGATATGTATTATTGGTATAAAATCGATGAAAACCGCTACGGTATTATATTATTAGATGTGATGGGACATGGTATATCTGCTTCATTAGTTTGTATGTTTATTTCGTCTGTATTACGTGAAACGATTAAATCTTTAATCGATCCAGAACTTGTCATTAAAGACTTAAATAAATATATGACTCTTTTACATAATGAGAATGACAATATTCCATATTATTTTACAGCGATATACTTAGTAGTTGATACAGAAAAGAGAACAATTGAATATGTAAATGCAGGACATCCTTCTGGATACGTTTTAGTCGATGAAGCGAATGTAGTGGAACTAAATCGCGGGAGTTGTGCGGTAGGATTTTTTGATGAAATAAAAGTTGAAAAAACAGTTATACCTTTTGAGAAGAACGCTCAAATATTATTATTTACAGATGGTGTGCTTGAAGCAATTGCACATGATGAATTTGAGTCTGAAGAGAAATTACGTGCTTTTACAGAAAGAAAATGGGGAGATTTAGAAGAAGAGATAGAAGGGTTTTATAAGGAAGAACAGAAGAAAAAGCAATCAGATGATATGTGCCTAATTATGATACAAACGAATGCGAAATAAAAAGCGTATGAAATCCAAACAGAGGATTTCATACGCTTTTATTGTATTTTTTGATAGATTTGTTCGTTCGGATTAAACTGGATATAATGCGGCATTATATTTGAAAAACGAAGAGTTTCTTTATTTCCTAAACATAGGAATCCATTGTGGCCTAAACTTTCATAAAATAGTTGCTGTACTTGGTTTTGAAGTTTACTTGTAAAGTAAATTAAAACGTTACGGCAAAGTATAATATGAAATTCATTAAAAGATTGATCAGTTACTAAATTATGTTGCGCAAAGATAATGTTTTGTAAAAGAGATGGATTAAAATAAGCAAAACGATTATCTGTTGAATAGTAGTTAGAAAATGCTTGTGTACCGCCAGCTTGTAAATAGTTTTTCGTATAAGTTTGCATTTTATTTAACGGAAGGATGCCTTGTTTTGCTTTTTCTAACACATTTGTATTCATATCTGTTGCGTAAATAACAGCTTTTTCACTTAATCCTTCTTCGTGAAGTAAGATGGACATTGATAATACTTCTTCACCAGTTGCGCATCCAGCATGCCAAATTCTAATTTCAGGATACTTTTTTAATTCAGGAATGACATGCTCTCTTAGCGCTTTAAAAAAGTTAGGGTTACGGAACATTTCAGTTACGTTAATGGAGAAATCATTTAATACCTGTTCTAAAAAGCCTTCCTCATGAATTACTTTTTCAATTAATTTTGAAATGGTTGGTATATTAGAGAGCTGCATTCGATTACAAATTCTTCTATAAATAGATGTGCGAGCATATTGGCGGAAATCGAAGCCAGATAGTTTAAATACCGCTTCTAATAGTAATTCAATTTCTAAGTTCGTACGCTTATCCATATCGACGGATGGATCAAAATTATAATACTTATTTTCCACTTAAACTAAACCTCACTTATTTTATTAACCATACACTCATTACCGAATAGAGTTGATGTAAATTTAATGGTTTACTTATATAATCTGAAGCACCAGCAGATAAACATTTTTCCTTATCATTTGGCATTGCTTTCGCAGTTAATGCGATAATAGGTATTTCATGTAACCTTAAGTTCATTCGAATATGTTCCATCGTTTCATAACCGTCCATATTCGGCATCATAATATCCATTAAAATAAGGTCAATATTTGTATTGTTTTTTAGTATGTCTAAACACTCTATGCCGTTTTGTGCAGTAATAATGTTGGCATGTTGTTTTTTTAATGCATTTTGTAATGCAAATATATTTCGGTGATCATCATCGACAATTAAAATGGTTTTCTCTTGGAAGACGTTATTTGTTTCAGGAGTCACGATAGTTTCCTCCACAACTTCAGCAGGAATAACATCTTCTATCGTTGCTGCAACTTCTAAATTGGATACTTGTATATCAGTTAATCCATTTGGAAGATTAGGAATATATACAGTGAAAGTACTGCCTTCTCCTACATGACTCTCTAACGTAATCCAACCACCTAACAATCTAGCAAACTCTTTACAAATCGATAACCCTAAGCCTGTACCACCATATTTTCGAATCGTTGCGCCATCTGCCTGTTGAAAGGCCTCGAAAATAAGTTGATGCTGTTCTGTAGCGATACCAATACCAGTATCTTTTACTGAAATTGTAATCCAATCTTTACTTATAGAATGCATTTCATGACTCAAATTGGTTGTTTCTATCGAATCGAAATGTAAAGAAACGGATCCTTTTTCTGTGAATTTAAATGCATTGGATAATAAGTTTTTAATAATTTGTTCAATCCGTTTTGCATCTGTATAAAACAGATCAGGAATAGCATCACTGTCTTCAATAGTAAATTCGACATTTTTTTGTGCAGCTATATGTAAAAAGTTTTGCTGCATATTTGCTGCCATGTCACTTATATTCGTTGCTTCAAAAATAACATCCAGTTTTCCAGCTTCTACTTTAGATAAATCTAGTATGTCATTAATTAAAGTAAGTAAATCTTTCCCTGATGAATGAATAACGGTTGCTAATTCAATTTCATCGTCGGATAAATGATTATCATGATTTTCTTTTAACATTTCAGATAATAGTAAAATACTATTTAACGGTGTGCGTAATTCATGTGACATATTTGCTAGAAATTCTGATTTGTATTTTGAGCTACGTAATAACTCACTTGCTTTTTCCTCTAATTCTGATTTAGTAATTTGTAAGTCAGCTGTCTTTTGCTCCGCCTCTTCCGTTCTAGACTCTAGTTGTTCATTCGTTGTTCTTAATTCTTCGGCTTGCATTTGTAGTTCTTCAGCTTGCGTTTGCAATTCTTCTGATTGAACTTGCAACTCTTCTGTCATTGCTTGTGATTCATGTAAAAGAGTTTGAATTCGCATACGTCCCATAATACTATGGATTGTTAAACCTAGATTATCAACAGTTTGTTGAATTAAATCTTGATGCAAGTCTGAAATGTCAGTTACACTTACTAATTCCATTACTGCAATCACTTTATCTTCAAATAAGATAGGGATGACTAGTAGGTTTTTAGGGCGTATTTCTAATAATCCAGTAGTAACGTAACGAAACTCTTCAGGTATGTCCGTGAGAATAAAACTTTTCTTTTCAAAAGCTGATTGCCCAATTAAGCCTTCACCCATTTTAATGGAGTGTTTTCCAATATCAGAACCTTGCTCGGCGAAAGAAGCTTTCTTCACATAGTAGACAGTGTCTTCAATTTCTTCACGTACATAAAATGCACCGCAAGAAGTTTGCGTTTTTTGTATAATTCCACTAAGAATTTTGTTACCTAACATCTCAATAGAAGGTACACCTTGATACATTAAAATTAATTCTGCAAGCTCGGTTTGTAACCACTCTCTTTTCGATATTTCGTCTAGTAGATGGTTCGTTGTATGAGCAAGATCTTTTATTTCATCATGTGTGTTTACATGAATTCTTTCCGTAATTTTTTCTTTAGAAGAAATAGATTTAATAGCTTGAATTACATTTTTAATCGTTTTTGTAATGGAATTCGAAATATAGAGTGAAATGATAATAGAAATACAAGAAAGTAAGAACAATAAACTGTATAACCAAATCTCTAATTTATTATTTTCAGTATCTAATTGTGCAGCTCTTTTTTTCGTTAGTTGCTCCTCTACACTACGGAAGTTAGTTACCTGCGATTGTAGTGACTGAATTTGAGTCGTATCGATTGCTTGTACGTTATTACGATTGCTATTTGTAATAAGTGGGTGAATCTCTTTATTAATCCAACTAGTAATGTTTTCATTAATCTGTTTTAACTTTTCTTGCTGAGAGGGGTTATCCTCTAATAGAGCAAAAAGATCTTGATAATGTTTTTCGTAATCCTTTTCCGCAGCGTTAAGGGATTGAACGTAATTTGCATCATTAGAAGTGATAAATCCTTTCGCTTTATTTTCAATTGTTAGTAATTCTTTCTCCACTTGATTCGTTAAATTAAGAACTTTAAAATCGTGATCAATAATAAAATTACGAGATTTTTGTAAACTGGAAATCTCATTGTTTAGCATAATGAAAGAAATAAGTAAGAACAAAATGATAACTAAATAACCAGCCATAATTTTGTAGCGAATACTAAATTTTGCTTTCGAGTTCATTAAAAATTCCTACCTTCAAGGTTATTAACAATTTTCAATTGTACAGAATAAAAAACGTAATATATATTATATCAGTTTTCGTAAGGCCAAACTAGAAATCCCCCTATTGTATTAGGGGGTCTCTTTTTGAATTGAGGAAATCATTTTGAAATATAAAACGATATATGAAAAGTAACAATCGAGGGAATAGGGGATCATAAAACTTTTAAGAAGGAAAGAGTGTTCTTAAAGCTTTGTTTGCATCTATTCCTTCAAAGATAAATAATACAAGTTCTTTCTTTTTGACAGTAAGGAAAAAGGAAACTAATGTGCTTAAGTTTTTAATAGAAGTAAGTGTTCCATGTTTACTTATAAATACATTCGTTTGAAATGTTGTCATTAAAGCATAAAAGTGATGAATCTGCGTTATTGTAGGTGTTTCATTATAAAGAATAGTAGTAGATTGGATTGCATTCATCGAAATATTCCTTTCCGTATAGTAAGTATAACAATATAAACATACCCGTTTTAAAAAATGTTAAACATATAAATAAGAAAAAATATAATTATAGTTTTTTACGTTTAGAAAGGGTTACGAAGGGTATACATATACTACAAAGAGATTGAATGAAGATGAATTGAAAGATTTCTAGTCTATAAAAATATACTTTTACTTTAAATAAAAAGGAGTCGGGTATACATGAATGAACTGATAATTGATATTACATTTGATTTAATTTACTTGTTAAGTAGTTCGCTTGTAATGCTTTTACTATTCGCTTTTTTCGTAAATGGTTATGTTAATAAGAAGATTAGTGTATACAGAAATGAAGAAAGATAAAGATACATGATATAAAACTTTAGGAGGTTACTAGTTATGAATGTAGATAGAAAAATAGTAGGTGTTTTTAGAACAATTGATGATGCGGCATGTGTTATTAATGAATTAAGTGATAAAGGATACTCAGCTGATAACATTTCAGCTATTGCGAAGGATCAAAAGGAAATTGAACATCTGGAAGAGAAATCGGGTGAAAAAGTGAATCATGAAACTGCACATAAAGCGGATATCTTTTCAGCAACAGGGCTTGTGGCAGGAGGAGTAGCAGGCGGACTCGGTGGTTTATTAACAGGTCTTGGTGTACTTGCCGTATCTGGAATGGGTCCAATCGTAGCGGCAGGACCTATCGCAGCAGCTATTGGGGGAGCCGGTATTGGCGGAGGAGCTGGAAGTTTAATAGGAGCATTTATCGGATTAGGCATTCCTGAGGAACATGCTAAGAAATATGAAGAATACATTTACGATGGAAATATATTAATTTTAGTAGATGCAACATTAGATGATAAGTTAGAAATCTATAAAATATTTGATAAGCATAATGCTTATAACTCTGATTTCTTTAAATAATATGTACGTCACATATTAAACATAGTGGATATCGTTTTTGATCTTACAACTTTGGCGCGGCCGAGGAGTCGTATGACTATAAGAGAGGAAGGGCTTATAGTAAAAGATCAAGTTTAAAAGGGAAGAGGTGTCTTTTCGTGATTGTAAAAATATTAAAGGATAGTAGTAATAGTTTCCTTTGTACAGTTCAAAATCAAAATGGAGAGAAGTATGTGAAGAAATGGTTTAGTAAACATGAAAACAAGGAAGAGTTAGGGCGACCAACCTTTAAAGAAGTGGAAAAGGATTGGAAAGAAAATAGAAAATCGTTTATGTATCCTAACGTAAAAGCGCTTTATTAAATAATAGCCGTTTTATTCTTACAAAATTGTCACACTCCTGTAAGGTAATTCAATAGATTCGTTGCTTGTTCCATGTCATAATAAAGACATAAGAAAGCTTATTCAAACTACAACTTATTAGGAGAGTGTCAGTCATGATTGTAACAACAACGTCTGGAATTCAAGGTAAAGAAATTATTGAGTATATCGATATTGTAAATGGTGAAGCTATTATGGGTGCAAATATTGTCCGCGATTTATTCGCTTCTGTTCGTGATGTTGTCGGTGGTCGTGCTGGTTCTTACGAAAGCAAGCTAAAAGAAGCTCGTGATATCGCAATGGATGAAATGAAAGAACTTGCAAAACAAAAAGGTGCGAACGCTATCGTTGGTATTGACGTAGATTATGAGGTTGTTCGTGATGGAATGTTAATGGTTGCTGTAAGTGGTACAGCTGTACGTATATAAGTAAGTAAAAATACAGGCTCACCCCTTGAAGCTTATGCTTTGAGGGGATTTTTTTGTTTTATGACTAACGTTGACAAGAAATTATAATTACATATGTTCAAAGTGGGCAAAACGTTATTGTAAAAAATGCTAGGATTGCTCCTAGCATTTCGTGAGGGGGTATTGCACGGGAATTTAGATAATAAGCAGACACACTTGCTTATTTCAAATGTAGTATATATTGTTTTCAAAGAGAAAAGTAAGAAATACAACAATCTTTATATATGTTTAACGAAGGTGTTAATTATATGACAAATAATAAAATTATTATTTGAGGTAAGAAAAGGTGTATAGGATGTGAAAGGTAAGGTGATAGCATTGATGCAAAAATAAAGGACAGTACATATTGTATATGACGACTATGTACTGTCCTGATTATTCTTTTTGGATTACGAGAAATTGTCTCCTGTCTTACTATAAATTTCATAGGCGAAATAACCAAATAAATAGCCTATTCCGGCCCCTAAACTAAATGAAAGCAGGGAGAATTCCGGGAAAAACATACCGAAAATCAAACCAATCATACAGCCAACAAGCATTCCTATCGGTATGAAACTGTCTAATAAAATTTGAGCCTCATTTGATTTTTTCTTACCTAATTTTCCGTTCTTATATTTATGTTCCAATCTTTTTATTACAAATACTACAATTCCACCAACTATTACAACAGGCCAAATTGCCGAAATGAACCACATGTTAGAAGCTCCTTTCGTTTTTAATTAAATTATACCATATATTAACATTTTTAATTTAAGCGGAGACAAGATCTTCTGCATTTCTTTTCCTTTTATTCATAACTAAAGTTAATAGGAATAAAATGAAGCTTAAAAGTGCCATTATAATAAAAACTTGCGTATAACTATTAAAATAATCACGAGCGATTCCTGCTAGGACAGGAATGAATCCGCCCATAATATATCCTCCTGATTGCATCATAGCAGTCCATGCACTCGCATCTTCTGAAGTTTTTGTTTCATATAGCGGTAGCATGAGAGCGAGTGGAAATACGCCGCCGAGCCCGATACCTAGTAAAATAGAAGGAACCCATGGTGTGGTTAATGGGTAAATCATAAGCGATAAACCTGCGAGTACAAAGCATATACTCCCTAATAACCAAAGTGCTCTGTTTTTATAAATATCCGCTAACGTTGGAATTAAAAAGCTACATATCATTTGAATCACTGCAAAAACAGTTATAAGAGTCCCCGCTTGTTCGCTACTCACACCCATACTTTGATTTGCCGGCGCAAGCCAAGTCGTAATGGAATAAAAGGTTCCTGATTGTATCCCGAAAAAGATTGTGAACAACCATGCTTTTTTATTTCTTAAAGGTAAGCTATTATTCTTTTTATTTTGTGTACTCGTATTCTTTTTTCGTTTCATAACGGGATACCAAAACATAATAGCGATAATAGTTAGTGCACCCCAAAAAGCGAGTGCCATATTCCAAGATCCTTTTAACACATGTTGTAAAGGAATCGTTAACCCTGCACTTAAAGAAGCGCCAGTTCCCATACCTACTGAATATATGCCAATCATTAAGCCGATTTTCGTAGGAAATTTTTCTTTAATAAAACCTGATAGTAACGGACCTGCAAGTGCAATTCCAATACCGATAAATAAAGAACTCGCGAATAATGTGGAAATGGAAAAGGTAAAGGCCCTCATGCATGTTGCAAACCCAATTAGAATAAGACAAGCCATAATTGCTTTTTCTGCCCCGTATTTTTTTATTACCTTCCCAGTCAGTAAGGCGAATGTCCCCATACAAAAAACAGGAATAGCTGTTAAAAAACTAACGGAAAAATTACTTATATTTAAGTCTTGTCGGATTGTTTCTAATACAGGTGAAACAGATGTAATTCCGATACGTAAATTAATAGAAACAAAAAATAGTGCTAGTATATACAAATAAGTTCGTTCTTGATGTTTCAATTTCACTTTCTCCTCTCTTAAACATCAGATGTTATTGAGTATATCATCTGATGTTTGTGTGTAATAGATAAGGAGCTTATTTCAGCTCCAAATTTTGAATAGCGTATGTTCGTGCCTCTTCAGTATTTTGTTTTAAAATCGCTTGGAATAACTTTTCATGAATGTCAGAGTTATCTTCATAGTTCGCTGTATGTAATATGAATTGGCTTAAAATGTGGCGAAGGGCAGGTACGAAAGATTCATACAAATCAAGTAGAACTTCGTTTTTGCTCGCCTTTGCAATGGCTAGATGAAACTGAATGTCTGCATCTATGTATGCTACATAATTTCCTTCTTGAAGGGCATTTTTTCTTTTACTCAAATGTCCTTTTAAGTATAAAAGATCCTCGTCGGTTCGGCGCTGTGCTGCTAACATCGCTACTTCTTTATCTAACATATTTCGTGCTTCATACACATGATGTATATTAGCTGTTTGCAATCGTTTTTCAAATGAATCTTGCGTTGTATTGAGTGAAACAATACGAGTACCTTGTCCTTGGCGAACTTCTAATATGCCAGCATGTACTAATATCTTTATGCTCTCTCGCAATGTTGATCGTCCAACTCCTAACTCTTCCATTAATTGCGGCTCTGTAGGGAGGCGATCACCAACTTCATACTCGCCAGAAAAGATTTTCTCCTGTAGACGTTCCAACACTTCATCGACTAATTTCCGCCGAGCAACTTTTGAAAAAGATTTCTTTTCGTTCATATTCATCTGCTCATCTCCTGTTATATTCGTTTTTATGATAACCAATTTAAGTTTGGTTGACAATGTTATTTTTTAGGTAGTTGAAATGGGATACTAAAATAGGGTTTATAAGACATAAAAAAATCGATTTCTCCTGAATACATAGTAATATAAAAAAAACGCTCTTGTGAGCGTCTTTTTCTAATTTGAGATAGATGTATCATTATTGTTCTACTAGGTTACATAGTTCTCGTATAAAGTTTTCTCACACAAATGATCTGTGTATCAATTTATTTTTGATATACAGATCATTTGTATGATAATTATTATAGATAATTGCTGAATGATAACCTTACATGAATGCTTTTAAAAGTTCTTGAACTAATGGAATTACTCCACCTACAAATTTTAAAACTGCCATTGCGATTTCCATATGAGTGCCTCCTTTTTTTATGGTAAGATGCAATAAATCTTTATACGCTTATTATAGTAAGCGCTTACAATTATATCAATGCATTTCGATATGCAATATTTCATATTAATATTCTGTAATGGGGATGGAAAAAAGCCCCACTAATTAAAGTTTCACTTTATCAAAATGTAAGCTGCATCTTGTATAATATAATGATGGAGGTCGAATATGAAAAAAATGAATTCAAATATAGATGTGGATACAAATGTATTGGAAGCGGTATTTATTCCAAGAAGGTTTATTGTTTTATGGATTACACTCGTATATATAGCTTCAATGCTTTTAGAATTTCGTAATAATATTCTCTCAATAGATAGTTTCTTTTTTACAATAGTCATTGTTATTCATACTATTTTTCATTGGTATGCGAGTTCATTAAAAAATAGGCAATTGTTGTATTTCTTTTTTGTACAACTTTTCATTGTGTTTTTGGCTGCATTTATTGTACCAAATGGTTCAATAGCTATTTTTGTTGGATTAACCCCTATTTTAATTGCTCAAAGTTTATATGTTTATCACAATATATTTAAAGTAATGGCAGTTTTTACTCTCATGTATGCCATATTTTGTATTGCGATTAGTATGAATTATGGTGTGAATAAAGTAGCTATTCTTATCTCTATGTTCCTTTTAGTACTAGCAATTATTATTCCTTTTTCTTATATTAATAAGCAGCAATATGATGCACGTAATCGTATACAGAGCTACATTCAAGAGTTAGAGTCTGCATATATGAGAGTAGAAGAATTGACATTAGCTAATGAAAGGCAGCGAATGGCAAGGGATTTACATGATACGTTAGCGCAAGGTGTAGCGAGCTTAATTATGCAATTGGAAGCAATAGACGCCCATATGCAAAAAGGGAATATAGGACGATCTCAAGAGATTATGAAACAAACTATGATAAGAGCGAGACAAACTTTACATGATGCAAGGTTGGTTATTGATGATTTGCGTCATACTACCAATTCATTTAATAAAGCAGTAGAGGAAGAAGTTCAACGTTTTTCTGAGGCTACGTCTATACAAGTGAGATTTACTATTCAAAGCCCTCCGCATATTTCAAGCTTAGTAAAGGAACATTGTTTATATGTAATTAGTGAATGTTTAACGAATATCGCAAAACATTCGCAGGCAACAGATGTAAATTTAAAAGTTGAATATATCGATAACCTTGAAAAGCTTACTATTGAAGTTGAAGATAATGGAATGGGCTTTGACACTGGATCTATCGGTAAGAATCCTGGGCATTATGGATTAATTGGCTTAAATGAGCGAGTTCGATTGATTAATGGAGAAATACATATATTGAGTGAAAAGATGAAGGGTACGAAAGTGTGTATTCAAGTACCTATCAATAATGAAGGAGATAGCCATGAAGTATAACGTATTAATTGTGGATGATCATTTCGTTGTAAGAGAGGGTCTGAAATTAATAATAGAAACGAGTGATTCATTTCAAATTATAGGTGAGGCTGCAAATGGAGAAGAAGCCCTTTCTTTCATAGAAAAAAAGAAACCTGATGTTATTTTAATGGATTTAAATATGCCTAAAATGAGTGGGTTAGAAACAATTGAAGCTTTAAATAAAAAACAAAATCATACGCCGATTATTATATTAACTACTTATAACGAAGACGAATTAATGTTAAAGGGAATTGAGTTAGGAGCAAAAGGATATTTGCTAAAAGATACGGATCGTGAGAATTTGTTTCGAACATTGGAAGCGGCTATTCGAGGTGAGATTTTACTACAACCCAATATTATGGAAAAGATAGTGAATTATAAAAGGAAAGAAGTATATGCTGATAAGGTTGAAGAAAATAATTTAACAGAAAAAGAATTGTTTGTGTTGAAAGCTATAGCGCGTGGAAATAAGAATAAAGAAATTGCATTCGATATGGGAATAGCTGAGCGAACAGTAAAAGCGTATTTAACAAATATATACAATAAATTAGGTGTTAATTCAAGGTCAGAAGCAGTAGCTGTATCTATTGAAAGGAAGTTAATTCATTTTTAAAACATTATATATGCCCAATCGTACATTATAGGCTTGCCCTTTTGTACGATTTTTTTATTATTTTCTCATGTTATGCTTTAGAAAGTATGAGAGATTTAAGAACGCTCTAATTGCATTACACAGACGTTTTTAATATGGGAAAGGAAGAAGAATAATTAAATGGCAACTTTGTTTTTAATTTCTGTAGTAATTTTCTTTATTTGGCTGCAAAGTAAACAAACAAAATTAAACTGGATACATATTATTACTTTTCTCATGATGATAGGGATTATTACTTATACGGCGCCGCAACCAGTGACTAGAGATTTACAAGCAGAGTTATTGGCAGCTACGATTTTTTCTTTCGCTATTGGTGTTTGGCAAGGTGGAGGAATTACAGTTTGTAATGAGGATGGAATTTTATATATTACAAATGGAAAACAGTATTCCATTTCATGGATTCTTTTAATAATCGGCAACATAATTATTATTAACACATTTGAAGGAGAATTTACATTTAATGGATCGTGGATTATTTTGTGTAGCGTTGCCATTGCATCTGGGGTGAAAAACAGTATTCTATGTATTCTGTACAAATTAACAGTGCGAAATTGAATGGAAAAAGAATATTTTTTTATATTAATATAGAAATTATTACTGTAAGTTCATCAAAAGATTGTAGACGATAAAAACAGGAAAGAAGAATGGGGGAGTTAGCGTAGATGTTTCTACCTATTACTACATTTGATAGGTTTATTTGGCTGGGGAATGTTGCTTTCTCTTCAGAAAAAGTTAGCAAAAATCAAACGCTTTTGAGGGCTGAAGAGCAAGATGATAATTTGCGTAACAAGAAATATATAGATTCGGTTACTAAAATTCATAAGGAAATAAATATAGATTTTGTAAAATGTGGTGCTAATTATGTATCGGGCTGTGCGGAACCGCATTCAATAATTGTCATAACAAGTGGCGATACGTTTGTTGGAAGTGGACGGGTTAATAAGTATGGAGAATTTAAAATATATACGAATGATTATCTGGAAGAGCATTTGGTAATAGAGATGCAGTTGATAATGGGTGGTTTTTATCAAGAGAGTATAACGGTAAAGATAGAACGTTAAGATAGGATTATTTCTTTTTTTCCACTATATAAAAAGGAAGCAACCGTAGTCGCTTCCTACATCAATTAAGCCGAAGCTCTCTTCATTCTTTCAAGTAAACTAGATAACACATGCGTACGATACGATTCTAGTTTTTTACCTTCATAAGTACGGATACCTAATTTTTTAAGTTCTTTTACATACCAACCTTTGCTTCCGAAATACATGTGATCGCTCCCCTTCAACTTTGTTTTTAGTTGTTCTGATTGCATATGGAGGTACAGGTAATATAATGAAGGAAATGAATTTCGCGCGAAAATGGTTAACTTTGTTGCAAAAGACATATATACTAAGGATAGTATATAACGAGGTGGGCAAGACGTGATTATAGAGAAGCACGAAATTCAAATTGACCAAATTACGAGCGGTAAAGTGAATATCTTTACTTTCTATAGAAATAGAAAGCAAGTTGATGATCATTTTTTACGATTGCAAGAACCATCGCTTACAGCAAACTACTTCTTCCATTTTCATTTTGATGCAGAGAGCTTGCATCTACTGCAGGAAGAGTTTCCGAGCGTATATCCGTACGACGGTAGTGAAACGATTCACGACTGGACGGAAAAGATGAAAGCAGAATTGCAACATCAGATCCAAACAGGAAAATGGAATAAGCGCGTACGTATCGGTAATCGCATTCTAGATGTGGTGTTTACGTGGTGTGACGAAGATATAGTAGAGTGAAAAAGAAGCGGAGGACGCTTCTTTTTTTAGCGCTGGAATAAAACGAGCTTACCTGCAGAAGATGTGCAGCGATGTGTTTTTTCATACAATCCTTTTTCTTGTAAAATAGATTCACCTTTTGCTTTCGCTTCTTTTTCAGTTGCCGCCTCGAATGATTCGTCTAATGCTTTTGAACCATCTTTTTCAAAGACTGTTAGAACGTATACTCCCATGAAAATTCCCTCCAATAATAAAAATCAGAATCTTATAACTATTTTGGCATAAATCACTAGAATATGCAAAGAAATATATGACATTGCGTGTTACAATAAGGTGAAACTTTAACTAGTGGGGAGTCTATTCATGCCTACTTATTAAAGTTTTCAGCAATTTTAATATTGATAAAATGAAACTTTTGAAAGATAGAAAGGATCGTTATTTGTGAAACAAGTGAAGTTTATACATGCGGCTGATTTGCATTTGGATAGTCCGTTTAAAGGAATGGAGATGAATGTACCGCAGTCTGTTTGGGAAAGAATGAAGCAAAGTACGTTTGAATCGTTTGAGCGTATTGTTGATAAAGCGATTCAAGAGCGCGTTGATTTCGTATTACTAGCCGGGGATTTGTATGATGCGGAGACGAGAAGTTTGAGAGCGCAAGTGTTTGTGCGCGAGCAAATGAAGAGACTTTCGCAGTACGATATCCCTGTTTTTATTATTCACGGTAACCACGATCATTTAGGGGGAAGCTGGGCAGCAATTGAGTTTCCGGAAAATGTTCACGTGTTTACGGAGCCTTACGTAGAAGAGAAATCATTTTATAAAAATGGTGAGTTGTTAGCTTCTATTTACGGTTTTAGTTATTTGCAGCAAGCGGTAACGGATAATATGACAGCGCAGTATACGAAAATGAGTGATGCGCCTTTTCATATTGGCATGCTTCACGGAAGTGTGGAAGGGGATGCAGAGCATAATCGCTATGCACCGTTTCAAATTCGTGAGCTGAAAGAAAAGCAGTTTGATTATTGGGCTCTTGGTCATATACATAAACGTGAAATTTTATCAGAAGAGCCGTGCATTATTTATCCAGGTAATATACAAGGACGTCATCGTAAGGAAACAGGAGAGAAGGGTGCATACCTGATTGAACTCACGAAACAAGGGTCGCACTGTTCATTTTTCCATACGGCGGATGTTGTGTGGGATGAGATAGAAGTGAATATTGATGGACTTGAAACTGTTGATGAACTTATGACGAGCGCATCGAATGCGATGAATGAGTGCCGAAGAGAAGAGGAAGGGACGCTACTTACTGTCGTATTTACAGGACAAGGCCCACTTTCTCCTTATTTACGTGATGAAAAGCGTGTGGAAGAGATCTTTCATATTTTAGCAGCTGGCGAAGAGCGAAAAGACTTTGTATATGCGATGAAGTGGAAAAATGAGACGGTTTCTTTTGCGGAAATCGAGCGTTTGAAAGAGGAAAATCATTTCGTCGGTAGTGTGCTAAAAGAGTTAGAAGCTTTCACCAATATGGACGGCGTATTGCGCAGTATTTGGACATCTCCTGTAGCGCGTAATAGTATTGAATCTTTTACAGAAGAAGAGAAGAAAGAGATTCAAAAGGAAGCAGAAAATATTATTTTAGAGCAATTATTCCAGCAAGAGAGGGATAAGAAATGAGAATTGAAAAACTCCATATTTATGGGTACGGAAAATTAGAAAATGTGGAAATGGATCTATCAATGCTGACAGTGTTATACGGTGAAAATGAAGCGGGAAAATCGACAATTCGCTCATTTATGAAAAGTATTTTATTCGGTTTTCCGACGAGAGGACAGCGCCGTTATGAGCCGAAAGAAGGCGGCAAGTATGGCGGTGCGATGACTGTGCAAACAGAGAAGTACGGCCGTTTGAAAATTGAACGGTTGCCAAAGACGGCAGCTGGCGAGGTGACCGTTTACTTTGAAGACGGGAAAACGGGCGGCGAAGAAATTTTAAACGATATATTAAGCGGGATGAATGAAAGTTTATTTGAATCTGTCTTTTCATTTGATATGCACGGCCTTCAAAATATTCATCAGCTCGGCGAAACGGATATCGGAAATTATTTATTTTCAGCAAGCGCAGTCGGAAGCGATGCGTTATTACAACTAGATAAAAAGCTAGAAAAGGAAATGGATCAGCGCTTTAAGCCGAGCGGGCGTAAACCTGAAATTAACGTGTCACTGCAAGAAATGAAGAAGCTTGAAGAGAAGATGAAAGAGTGGCAAGGGAAAATTGGCACGTATGAAAAGCAAGTGGAGCAGTTAAAAGAAAGTGAAGAGAAACTTGCTTCTGTTCGTGCGGAAAAAGAGAGTGCAGAAAAGCGAAAGCAAGATTATGAAATATTAGCAGTGCTAGAGCCTCTCGTTATTGAAAAGCGTGCGCATGAGAAAGTGTTAGAAAACGAGAGCGGGCAGTTTCCTGTAAACGGGATGGCACGCTATGAAGCGATTAAGGCGAAGATGGAGCCGCTTCAATTACAAGTGGATTCACTCCATAAGAAAATAGAGACTGTGCAAACGGAAATTGAATCGATTCAAATAGATGAAGAGTTTTTACAAAAAGAAAGTTATGTAGAAGAACTTCGTATGCAGCATATGTCTTATGAAAATGCACGCCAAGAAATGCGTGACATGATAGGAACAATTACGAATATAAAAGAAGAACTGGCAGAACTAGAGCAACAAATCGGTGCTACTTTTGAAAAAGAAACAGTCCTTTCGTTTGATATGAGTTTGGCAACGAAAGAGTTAATTACGCAAACGGTGCAAAAGGCGCGCGAACTAGAAACGCAAAAAACACAGCTTGATGAGCGTTTTAAAGTAGCGCAGGAGCAATTAGAAGAACAAGAAGGAAACATAAAACAGGTTAAGCAACAAATGTTAGCGGATGAAGAACGAAATACGCTAGTTGAGAAAGAAAAGTCATTCCAAGATGCGGCGTTTATCAGTATGAGCGCAGAGAGAATGAAGCGCAAGTATGAAGAGAAGGCAGGAGCGGCAGTGCAAAAGAAAAAACAGTGGCAAAGAGTTTGTCTTCTGTTACTTCTTATTAACACAGTCGTTTTATTCACAAGCTTATTTATAGACAACCGCCTACTCTTATTTATTAGTGTTATTATTTTTGTAGGGATTGTTCTTGCCCTCGTTTTATATAAAGATCCGTCAAGTGGATTACAAGAAGAGCTTCTTACTCTTCAGCAAAGTGCTGGTGGGAGACAAAGTGAAGAAGCAATGTCAGTTCGTTATCGATTAGAAAAAGATGAAGAGATACGTAAATTATTTGAGCGTGAGTCGTATAAGTTACAGCAAATAGAGCGAGCGTATGATAAAGTCGTTTCATCGTATGAGGAATGGGAGAGAGAAACGTTCCGCATTAGCGAACAAGTAAATGTGTATAAAGTGCGCTATATGTTCCCTGAATTTTATACGTATGCACACATATTGCCGGCGTTTGAGCGTATGGAAAAGATGCAGCAATTATATCGTGATTTAGAGAAGAAAAGTGAGCGCAAATCTTCATTGTATGAAATGATTTCGCATTTTGAACATAAACTAGAAACTGTTATCGGTAGTGCGGAATATAGTAAGCTGCACGAGGCGCAAATCCGTATGCAAAATGAGAAAGAAAAGCGACAAACTTGTAAGCAGCTAAAAGAGAAGCTCACGGAATGGCAAGAAGAATATGAGTTCATGCAAGAGCAATTAAAACAACTGTTAGTAGAACGAGATAGTTTATGGCATATCGCGTATTCTACAGATGAAGAGATGTTTTTAAAAGCAGGTAAACTGGCAGAAAAACGTGAAGATGCTGAGCAGCAAATCGGGCGTTTATTACCGCAAATTGATCTGTTAGAACAACGTTTAACGAGTTTATCATTAGCTGAACATTATGAAGCTGACGGTTATGATGAAAAATTAAAGCAAGAAATGACAGATGCGCAAAATTGTCTTATGAAAGAGAAAGAACTGACAGAGCGTATTGCGAAACATCGTATGGAAATCGCGAATTTAGAAGAAGGTAGTACGTACGGTGATTTACTGCACGAATGGGAAATGAAAAAAGCGCAAGTGCGTGAACAAGTGAAGAAGTGGGCTGCTTATGCGGCCGCAAAGACAGTATTAACGAAAACGAAGCAATATTATCATGAAGTACATCTTCCTCGTATTTTACAAAAATCAGAAGAGTATTTCGTCTATTTAACAGGCGGACGATATAGTAAAATCTTTTCACCGTCAGAGGCAGAACCGTTCATTGTTGAGCGTAATGACGGTATGCGTTTTTACAGTCATGAACTAAGTCAAGCGACAGCAGAGCAGTTATATTTATCGTTACGATTTGCGTTAGCGAAAACGTTTGAGCATGATTATCCATTTATTATTGATGATAGTTTTGTACATTTTGATGCGGTAAGGACGAATCGTACGATTGAACTAATAAAGGAAATTGCGAAAGATAGACAAGTCATCTTCTTTACATGTCATGCGCATTTACTAACGTATTTTACAGAAAAACAGATTATAAAATTAGTGCGTAAGCGTAAAGAAAATGAGTTGTAGTGTGCTATACTAAAAGTAATTGATATGGTGGAGGAATTCGAATGAAAAAGAAAATTGCAGAATATGAAGTTGGTGAACAAGTCGATGTTTTCTTGTTAATTAAAACAGCGACAAAAGGTTTAGCAAGCAATGGGAAACCATTTTTAACAGTAATCTTACAAGATCCAAGTGGAGATATTGAAGCGAAGCTATGGGACGTATCGCCAGAAGTTGAGAAACAATATGTAGCAGAAACAATCGTTAAAGTAGCTGGTGACATTTTAAACTACAAAGGACGTATTCAATTACGTGTGAAACAAATCCGTGTTGCGAATGAAAATGAAGTAACAGATATCTCGGATTTCGTAGAAAAAGCACCAGTGAAAAAAGAAGATATGGTTGAAAAAATTACGCAATACATATTTGAAATGAGAAACCCGAACATTCAGCGTCTAACAAGACATTTGTTAAATAAGCATCAAAACGAATTTTTAGAATATCCAGCAGCGACAAAGAACCATCACGAGTTCGTATCTGGACTAGCTTATCACGTCGTATCGATGCTTGATTTAGCGAAAGCTATTGCGGCTTTATACCCATCGTTAGATAAAGACTTACTATATGCAGGCGTTATTTTACACGACCTTGGTAAAGTAATCGAATTATCTGGCCCAATTTCTACGACGTACACGTTAGAAGGAAATTTACTAGGCCACATTTCTATTATGGTGAACGAAATTGGTAAAGCGGCAGATGAGCTGAACATCGATGCAGAAGAAGTATTAATTCTTCAACACATCGTGCTTTCTCACCACGGAAAAGCAGAATGGGGTAGCCCAAAACCACCATTAGTAAAAGAAGCAGAAATTCTGCACTACATCGATAACTTAGATGCAAAAATGAACATGATGGACCGCGCATTAGGACGCACAAAACCAGGTGAATACACAGAGCGTGTCTTTGCTCTTGATAATCGTTCGTTCTATAAACCGACGTTCCATAATTAATAGTGTGAATAAAGTGGCCTCATTAAGTGTTAATAAGCTTAGTGGGGCTGTTGTATAATGATAATAAAGTTATTGAATTTTGATTATTAAAAGCTAAGAGCCTTACTACATTCTACGTAGCAAGGCTCTTTAAAGTTGTTTCAAATTACATCCATCTGTCCGTTCAAGTGTAACTATTCGTAATTATTTGATATTATACAGGTGAATAGAAAGATATATTAAAATTTAGTTTCGTAGTTGTAAAAGGAGGTTATTTATCCGACATTAACGGGCAGTAAAACTCCCACCTCAAAATTTGGTTGGAGCAAAGAAGTTAGGTGGGGGTCGGGCTGCCCGTAAACGTCCGATTGGTGAGGGCTGATTATAGGTTCACTTTATATTATTCTCTTATAATTTTCCAAAAAGGAGGGTTTATGAAAAAGATTATTGTTTTTGTATTAACGATATTTATATTATTCTCAGGATTTGCAACACAAAGTTATGCGTTGTCAGATTCGCAATCTGCGGCAATACAAGCGTTGCTAGATGATGCCTGTCGTATATCAGGTGTGCCGGGAATGTCAATCTCAATACTTGCTGATGATGAAGTGTTCTACTTTTCTTCAGGGTATGCAGACCGTGAAAATGGGTTGTCTGCAAGTGAAAATACACTCTATGAGTTAGCCTCGGTCAGTAAAGCTTTTACCGGTATGGGTATTATGCTGTTGGAAGAGCAAGGGCTGCTCTCAATGACTGACCCTGTCCAAAAATATTTACCTTGGTTTACGTTAAAGTATCAAGGGAAACCTGTTGATATGCAAAGTCTTACACTAAATAACTTTCTTCACCATACCAGTGGTCTAACAAATATTAGGCATACTCAAAATATTCCACAAGGCAATACACCGGATATGTTGCAAAAGACTGTGGAAATGCTCGTGGATGCTGAATTGGCGTTCCCTCCCGGTGAACAGTATAACTATGGAACCGTTAATTATGACGTATTGGGTTTGATTATTGAGATTGTGTCGCGACAAAGCTATGAAGACTTTATGAAGGAACAGGTATTTCAGCCGTTAGGTCTTCACCAGACGTATGCTTATAAAGAAGATGCTCAAGCCACTGGACAGTTGGCACAGGGCTACCGTTCTTCCTTTTTTATGACAACTCCATTTAAAGCTCCGGATTATGCTGGGAATAAACCCGCAGGCTACATCATTTCTAATACAAAAGATATGGCGCGTTGGATGGGCATACAGATGGGTATCGTGCAGGACATACCCGAAATATTTCACACGGTTATCGAAAAATCACATAGGGGTGATATGTCTGTTTCGGCTGTCAACGGTATGTATTATGCGGCAGGCTGGTCCGTAAACGCCGAACAAACGATTATAGAACACACTGGGGGCAATCCAAATTTCAGAACCGAAGTAGCCATACTGCTAAATGAACGAACAGCCGTCTCCTTGCTGAGCAACGGTGCAAATACCAATACAAACATGGTACTAAAAGTTAAAGATATATTAGAAGGCAATCTAACTCAGTCATATGAAATAAGCGGCACACAGCTTTTGGATATCATTTTGTCGTCTATCACAATTATTCTTTTCCTATTGGCTGTTTTGCTATTTCTCTTAGGATTACGCAGAAGGAGAACGAATGAGCGGCAGCCAATGACAAAAAAGAGAATAACCGTAACAGTTATTTTCCTGACCGCTACGATTGCCCTGGTTATACTGTGCTGTGCTTTCGATTGGTCAACAATACTTATGTGGCAAACATATAGTGTTCTTACAGCTTTGATTTCGTCAGCATTATTAACAGCAAGCATTACATGGTTTGTATACACTCACCGATAAAATACCTCGCTCCTAAGATAAGCATAATGTTAAGTCATTAAAGTCCGATTGGTGAGGGCTGATAATCAGTGGGGGGTGAAGAAAACCCCTACTGATTAAAGTTTCACTTTATTAAAAATAAAATAAAATAGTTAAGAAGTACGCATGGGCGTAACGAAGAACAAATAAAACATATCTTGCCACTAGAATGGGAGCATATCAATTTTTTAATTGAGTACCGCCAGCAGTTCAGAAAAAATACAATAAGCTGTCCATATGGGCAGCTTATTGTTATTCTACATTGTTCTTAAATAAACTTAATATTTGTTGAGCATCTGTATCCCTTATTATGTAATGTTCTAGATTTTTTTGTTCTTCATTATCTTGACGAGCAATTATAACTTTTTTATCCTCTAGCCAAATTAAATATGTTTCATTGGAATGATCTTGGTAATTTACATTCATTTGATAATCAATATTTGCTTTAGCCTCATCATCTAGCAAAAGAGGAATAACTCTTTCTCGATCCTTATCTATTCCTGTATGTTCCATGGATTTAATAATTTGATCAAACTCTAGATTTATAACTGCTTTTGTATTTTTTACCTTAGTGGATATAAGCTCAATTTTCTTTATTTCCTTGCCTTGAAAGAAAATAGGTTTACGATTTTCCTCTTGTTGTATTGAGGCAGTTTTTACTTTTGGTTGTTCAGTAGTAGATGTACTACCAGTGTTTGTCTCAGTCGAACAAGCGGATAGATATAGGAATAATGATAAGGTCAGTAATGATATATTTTTATTCATAAATTAACCCCTTTCTTTTATAGATAACATTCCTTTTCACCATGTAATAAACCTTTTTAAAGGGGAGAAGTTGTCTACTCTTCGTATGAATACTTTATCCCGCGTTAATGGACAGTAAAACCCCACTGATTATTAGCCTTCACTTTATCATTCTCCAGTTCAAAATGTTATCCAATAAAAAAATATCTCGAATTCGAGATAAATTACTTGCTTTTTAATCACTTGAGTTGTAAAGTGATAGTAACGAAAGCGATTGAGTCATATGAAAAACATACACTCACTTGCTTTCGATTAAAAAAACGAAGTAACTTATTCAGTAAAAACTAAGATGAATTTACAAAAACATAATGAGAATAAATTGAAAAGCTAAGAAGCATATTATTTTTTAGATATCACTTGACTAGTAAAATGAAACGGAGGAATTATCAATGTATGAAATTAAAGGGCATCATCACATTTCAATGGTTACAAAAAACGGAAGTGAGAATAATCATTTTTATAAAAACGTACTTGGTTTACGTCGTGTGAAAATGACGGTAAACCAAGATGATCCATCGATGTATCACTTATTTTACGGAGATAGAACAGGAAGCCCAGGTACGGAACTATCATTTTTTGAAATGCCTTTAGTAGGAAAAACATACCGTGGTACGAATGCAATTACGCGAATCGGATTACTCGTTCCTTCAGAGGAAAGCTTACATTACTGGAAAGAAAGATTTGAGAAATTTGGTGTGAAACATAGCGAAATAACAACATATGCAAATCGTCCTGCTTTGCAATTTGAGGATGCTGAAGGTCTTCGCCTCGTGCTAATCGTTTCAAACGGAGAAAAAGTGGAGCACTGGGAGACGTGGGAGAAATCAGAAGTTCCTGCTGAACATCAAATTCAAGGAATGGGTTCAGTGGAAATGACAGTGCGTAGACTTGATAAACTGGCGAGTACACTAACAGACATATTTGGTTATACAGAAGTTAGCCGAAGCGATGAAGAAGCGATTTTCCAGTCTATTAAAGGAGAAGCCTTTGGAGAAATCGTTGTGAAATATTTAGATGGTCCTACTGAAAAACCGGGCCGCGGTAGCATTCACCATTTAGCAATTCGTGTAAAAAACGATGCAGAGCTAGCTTATTGGGAAGAACAGGTGATACAAAAAGGTTTCCATTCTTCTGGAATTATCGACCGTTTCTACTTTAAAAGCTTATACTTCCGCGAATCAAATGGAATCCTATTTGAAATTGCGACAGATGGACCAGGATTTACAGTTGATGGAGATGTAGAGCATTTAGGAGAAAAACTTGATTTACCGCCGTTCTTAGAAGAAAAGCGAGCAGAAATTGAAGCGAAATTAGCACCTATTGAAGAGAAATAATAGAAGAAAAAATAAAACTTTAAAAACAACTGGAGGAATATAAAATGAACCAATTAAAAGGAATTCACCACGTTACAGCAATTACAAGTAGTGCAGAAAAGAACTATGAGTTTTTCACTCACGTTTTAGGAATGCGTTTAGTTAAAAAAACAGTAAACCAAGATGATATTCAAACGTACCATTTATTCTTCGCAGATGATAAAGGTAGCGCAGGAACAGATATGACATTCTTTGACTTCCCAGGTGTTCCAAAAGGGATCCACGGTACAAATGAGATTTCAAAAACTTCATTCCGTGTTCCAACTGATGCAGCATTAGCGTATTGGGTGAACCGTTTTGACCGTCTTGAAGTGGAGCATACAGGAATTAAAGAACAATTTGGTAAGAAAACTCTTTCTTTCGTTGATTTTGATGACCAACACTATCAACTAATCTCTGATGAATTAGATAAAGGGATAGAATCAGGTACACCGTGGCAAAACGGTCCAGTTCCATTAGAATATGCAATTACTGGCTTAGGACCTGTATTTATTCGTATCGCAAACTTTAGTTTCTTCAAAGAAGTGTTAGAAAAAGTTTTATTATTTAAAGAGATTGCGCAAGAAGGAGAATTCTATTTATTTGAAGTAAACGAAGGTGGAAACGGTGCATCTGTTATTGTAGAACATAATACGGTTCTTCCAGAAGCGCAACAAGGTTTTGGTACAGTGCACCATGCTGCATTCCGCGTAGAAGATCGGGCTGTACTAGAAGAATGGATTGAGAGAATTGGTAGCGTTGGGATTCCTTCATCTGGCTATGTAAATCGTCACTTCTTCGAGTCATTATACGCAAGAGTTGCACCACAAATCTTATTTGAATTTGCAACAGATGGTCCAGGATTTATGGGAGATGAGCCATATGAAACACTTGGCGAAAAATTATCTTTACCTCCGTTCCTAGAGCCAAAACGTGAAGAAATCGAAAAATTAGTTCGTCCAATTGATACAGTAAGAAGCACGAAGGAATTTATTAAAGAGTAACAATAGAGATAGTAAGTAGGAGAGCAAGTAGTTTTAGCTGATCGCTGGAACTGCTTGCTTTTTTATTTGTTTTATAAAGTTTTCTGACAATTTTTTCTCAAGTTATCAAAAAGGAAAACTTTGGTATAATTAATTAAAATATTTAATTTTCTGATAATTATTTTTCAATACATAGAAAAGGGGTGGTAATATACAATTTGGATAATTGTATAAATATCCTAATTTTGTAAGTTTGGAGAAAAGGGGATGCGAGTGTATGGGAGCAGATGTAGTAACAAGGGAGCAAATGAAACATTCTTTAGATGATTGGTATCGTGTAATGTTGCAGCAAAATATAGAGAAAGCTAGGGAAATGAAGGAAGATATTGAGAGTGAGTTTTCTAATGTAAAAGAGGATGGGGATTTATGGCTATATTACTCTTTATTAGATTTTAGATATAAAGTGCTGGCGGATGGCTTACAAATTACTAAAAATAGTTTTGATAAAATTGATGAAATTTATAAAACGTCTGAAAATCGTTTGTCATATTACTATTATTTTTTTAAGGCAATGCATGCAACTCTAATATCAAATTACAATGATGCAAGTAGATGTTATGAGAAGGCCAAAACACTAATAAAATATATTCCTGATGAATTAGAATATGGGGAATTCTGTTATCGTCTTTCTGCATTTTTCTACAATACAAGGCAACCAATGAATACAATAAAATATGTAAATAAAGCTAAAGAAATTTTTTCAAAACAAGCAGGACAAGATATGAATATTGCTTTATCTCAAAATCTTTTAGGACTAACTGCCATACAAATAAAGCAATATGAACAAGCAGAAGAGTGTCTAAATTCAGCGATAGATATTCTACAAAAACAGGATAACGCTATATTGCTTTTAAGGGTACGTCATAATTTAGGATGGCTATACGCAAGTCAAAACCTTTCTGCACTAGCTATTCGACATCTTTCGGAAGTAACAGAGAAATTCCCAGCACATTTCAAAGCGATTTTCCTACAAGCTAGGGAACATTTTAAACTGGGAGAAACAAACATTGCTGAAGAATTAATTGATAGAGGATTAAATATTTGTATGGAGTTAGAAAATGAAGAGTATATACATCATTTTAGTATTTTAAAAGCAGTAAATGGTAATGTTCCTATTAAAGAATTAGAGCAGATTATCCTTAAAGGAATTACTTATTTTGATAAAGAATCTTTATATAGTTACACTCAGGAATATGTGGAAAAACTTGCAATAAAGTTTCGTGAGGATGCTAATTACATGAAAGCAAGTGATTATTTTTACAAAGCATTACAGGCAAAAGAGAAGAAGATAGAGAGAGGAGCATTAAAATAATGTTTAAAAAAATAGGTATGGCTGTAACTGGTATAGTGTTAGTTGGTATTGTATCTGTCGGTTTAAATAGTTCTTTTGTACAACAAGCGGAGCACGGTGATGTTCCAGCACCAGCAAAACCAGACTATGTTAATATAGGAGACACAGGAGGAGCGCCAGCCAACTTCAATAAAGGAGATGGAGGAGCACCAGCAGATAATAGAGGAGACGGCGAAGTAAGCCAACTATAATGATAAAGAAAGGGACTTCAACATGAAGTCCCTTTCTTTGTTATGAGGCTATGTAGAGAAAAGAATTGACTTACTTTAAATGTGTAACTATAATAGTTACAAAACGAACATCATTAATAGAAGTAAGTAATATTTTTTTAGTATAATTGTAACTAAAGTAGTTACAATTAAAATTAATCATAAAACAACCAAATAATGTAAAAACTTTAAATAGCAACAAGAGAAAGGAGACGGGAATTTTGAAACGGTTTAAATTTTATTTTATTAGCGGTATTGTGCTCGTTTTGTTAATCGTATGTAACTTCGTTGATAAGCCGATTGCGAAAGTTGGAGAAGTGAAAAATACTGTTATGATGAAGCTGAATACGAAAGAGAGTATGGCGCAAATTGATGGACAGACGATTTATTTTAAGCAAATTGGTGAGGGGAAGCCGCCTTTACTTATGCTGCACGGATTTGGTGGTTCATCTGATGGATTTAGTGATATTTATCCGGAACTTGTAAAGGACCATACGATTATAGCGGTTGATATTTTAGGGTTTGGTCGTTCTTCTAAGCCGGTTGATTTTCAGTATTCGTTTCCTGCGCAAGTGAATTTATATTATAAGTTAATGAAGAAACTCGGATACGATCAATTCGCAGTACTTGGTCATTCGATGGGCGGAGAGATGTCTCTAAATTTAGCGTATTTATATCCGGATGCAGTAACGCATCTCATTTTAGCGGATTCTACAGGGATAGAGTCTTTCCAGCAAAAAGAAAGTTATGAAGTGCCGCCATTATCGACAGACTTACAAACTGTAACAGAGATTACGGATTATAATAAAAGTGCGGTGAAAAATAGTCGCGACGATAAAGAACATTATGATCAGCTTACGAAAATGAGAGAGCGCCGCATTGCGATGGAAGCAGACAAAATTAAGGTGCCGACTTTAATTATATGGGGACGACACGATAAGAGCGTTTCTTGGAAAAATGGTGAACTGTATCATCAGCTATTTACGGATAGTACGTTCCATATCATTGAGAAAGGATACCACGCACCGTTTCGCCAGGAACCAATAGAGTTTATGGAATATGTACAAGCGTTCTTCGCGAAGAATCCACAATAAAATTTAAGCATAAATCCACTTCTTTCCTCATACAGTGAAACTAATAAGGCTTGTCTAAGGAAAGGAATGAAGTACAGTGGAAACTTTACCATGGTGGGTGTATCTTGTAATCGTCGGGATCGTATTAAGTGGCTACATGGTTTTATATACTTCAAAAAAAGAGCAAGAGATGGATAATGAGTTTATCGAAAAAGAAGGCGAAGTGTATATGAAGCGTTTAGAAGAAGAGCGAGAGAAGCGGAATCAGGATAGTGATAAGGATTCGGTTTTATTATAATTAGAGAAGAGTGGATAACGTATTGTTATCCACTTTTTTATTTCCTGAAATATATCGACGATTTTTCAAATATATCGAACACAACTTGGAATATATCAACGATTTTTTCAATATATCGACGATTCGACATGGGATATCGACTTATCGACACGAAACGACAATGTTAAGGAGCGCAATTATTGTTCGGGAAATTATTATAGAAGAAAAATATATGAAATCGACACACTACATAGCCCCATTACAACCTGTAACGCACAAGTTGCACCACCTACGCAACGACAACTCGCTTTACTCTTCATCCGTTATTTGACCATACTAGACGGAGAGAGGTGATAAACACAGTATGATTTTTAGTGAACGTTTAAAAGAAGAACGAGAAAAACGAAATTGGTCGCAACATGATTTGGCTGAAAAAATTCATGTAAGTAGACAATCTGTTTCGAAATGGGAGACAGGAAAGAACTATCCGAGCATTGAAATTATTATTCATTTAAGTGATCTGTTCGGTATTACGATTGATGAGTTGCTAAGGAGTGATGAAGAGTTGACGCAAAAAGTAATTAACGATAGTAAACAGTTAGCATATCCAAAATGGAAGGTGTTTTTCGATAGTTTATTTATGGTGGGCGTATTTTTATTTATTACAAAAATCGTTGTATGGATGCTAAATAAGTTTGCCGGAGCGAGCATTACACTTGTAGCAGATGCACCGTATGTAATGAATTTTTTACCCCTCATCTTAATGGTTGTAGGTGGCATGGCTTCTGATAAGTTGAAGAAAATATATAGATAGAAGAAATAATTCCCCGCACTAGCTGTTCTTTCTACTCAAATTGTGTACTATAAAGGATAGGATGACATAAAGAAGGGGAAATTTAGAATGGAATTTCATGAACAGAAGATTTTGCCGGCAGTGAGGCAAATTAAAGATTTGGAAAAGCTATTACATAGTTCATATGAGTATATTGTTATTTTAGATATTCATGTTGGTCAATTGAAGAGTGTTGTGTCACTTGCGAAGCAGCATAGTAAAAAGGTGTTTTTACATGTTGATTTAATCCATGGATTACAAAGTGATGGGCATGCGACGGAGTTTTTATGCCAAGAATATAAACCGTACGGGTTACTGTCGACAAAGGCGAGCGTGATTATGAAGGCGAAGCAAAAGGGTGTCGTCTCAATTCAACGCATCTTTTTAATTGATTCTAGCGCGATGGAAAAGAGCTGTAATTTGCTAGAAAAGACGAAGCCGGATTATATAGAGGTGCTCCCTGGTGCGCTAACGGATGTGATTGCTGAAGTGAAAGAGCGTACTGGTGTCCCGATTTTAGCGGGTGGTTTCATTCGTACTGTGCAAGATGTTGAAAGAGCTTTAAGTGCTGGTGCGACAGCAATTACGACATCAAAAAAAGAACTATGGAAACATTACCAAAAAAAGTGACGAAAATGTGAAAAAATTCTGTTGACACCGCTTTCATGAAAGGTTAACATTATAGACAAGTTAATAAACGTGACGGAGAAAAGAAGAGATCCACATTTCATTGTTTCTATATAAATTTATATAGAAGCGTGCAAAGCTGTGGGTCTTTTTCTTTTGACAAAAACGAATGGCCATTCATTTTACCTCTATCACATTTGAACGCATTTAAATTGATTGTGGAGGGATACTATGTCAGCATTTTTAGGAGAGTTAGTAGGGACTGCGTTGTTAATCTTACTTGGTGGCGGCGTTTGCGCTGGTGTAAGTTTAAAGAAATCGTTTGCGAAAGATTCTGGTTGGATTGTTATTACAATGGGCTGGGGCTTAGCAGTTGCTATGGCAGCGTATGCAGTTGGATCAATTAGTGGGGCACATTTGAATCCGGCTTTAACGATAGGATTAGCATTTAAGGGAGCGTTCCCATGGAGTGACGTACCAGGTTATATCGCAGCACAAATGATTGGGGCAATTATCGGGGCAGTTCTTGTATATTTACATTACTTACCACACTGGAAAGAAACAGAAGATCCAGGAACAAAATTAGGTGTATTTGCAACAGGCCCAGCAATTCCGAACACATTTACAAACCTTTTAAGTGAAATGATTGGAACATTCGTTTTAGTATTTGGTATATTAGCAATTGGAGCAAATAAATTTGCAGATGGATTAAATCCATTTATCGTAGGTTTCTTAATTGTAAGTATTGGTTTATCATTAGGTGGAACGACAGGATACGCGATTAACCCAGCTCGTGATTTAGGTCCGCGTATCGCACACTTCTTCCTTCCGATTGCAGGAAAAGGCGGTTCGAACTGGAAGTATGCATGGATTCCAGTAGTTGGTCCAATTCTAGGTGGATCACTTGCAGGATTATTCCATCAAGTTGTATTCGAAGGAAAACAAAATGCAGCACTTATTTATGTGATTATTGCAACTGTGATTGTACTAGCAATCTCTTATATGACAAGTAAAAAAAGTGAAAGCAATACAAATAGTAGAAAAGTAGCATAGGGGGAAACCATTATGAAAAAATATATTCTTTCTTTAGACCAAGGAACAACTAGCTCACGCGCAATTCTTTTCAATAAAAAAGGTGAAATTGTTCATTCAGCTCAAAAAGAGTTTACACAACATTTTCCAAAGCCAGGCTGGGTAGAGCATAACGCACAAGAAATTTGGGGATCTATTTTAGCAGTTATCGCAACTTGCTTAAGTGAAGCAGATGTAAAACCAGAACAAATCGCTGGTATCGGTATTACGAACCAACGTGAAACAGCGGTTGTATGGGATAAAACGACTGGAAAACCAATTTACAACGCAATCGTATGGCAATCTCGTCAAACAGTTGAAATTTGTGATGAGCTAAAAGAAAAAGGTTATAGCGAAATGGTTCGCGAAAAAACAGGTCTTTTAATTGACGCATACTTCTCTGGTACGAAAGTAAAATGGATTTTAGATAATGTTGAAGGTGCTAGAGAAAAAGCAGAAAACGGCGATCTATTATTCGGAACGATTGATACGTGGCTTGTATGGAAATTGTCTGGCGGTAAAGCGCACGTAACGGATTACTCAAATGCATCACGTACATTAATGTTTAACATTCACGACTTACAGTGGGATGATGAGCTTCTAGACATGTTAACAGTGCCAAAGAGCATGCTTCCAGAAGTACGTCCATCATCTGAAATATATGGCGAAACAATTGATTATCACTTCTTCGGTCAAAATGTACCGATCGCAGGTGTAGCTGGTGACCAACAAGCAGCATTATTTGGACAAGCTTGTTTCGGTGAAGGTATGGCGAAGAACACTTACGGAACTGGTTGCTTCATGTTAATGAACACAGGTGAAAAAGCAGTAGCTTCTGAGCATGGTCTATTAACAACAATTGCATGGGGTATAGATGGTAAAGTAAACTATGCATTAGAAGGAAGTATTTTCGTAGCAGGTTCTGCAATTCAATGGTTACGTGACGGAATGCGCATGTTTAAAGATGCAAGTGAGAGTGAAGTATATGCTTCTCGCGTTGAATCAACTGACGGTGTATACGTTGTACCAGCATTCGTAGGATTAGGTACACCATACTGGGATAGTGAAGTACGCGGCGCTATGTTTGGTGTAACGCGCGGTACGACGAAAGAGCATTTCATTCGTGCAACACTAGAATCTTTAGCGTACCAAACGAAAGATGTATTATGTGCAATGGAAGCAGATTCAGGTATTGAACTGAAAACATTACGCGTTGATGGCGGAGCAGTTAAAAATAACTTCTTAATGAAGTTCCAAAGTGATATTTTAGATGTTCCTGTAGAGCGTCCAGTAATCAATGAAACGACAGCTTTAGGTGCAGCATACTTAGCTGGTCTTGCGGTTGGATATTGGAAAAACCAAGATGAAATTAAAGAACAGTGGCATATGGACAAACGCTTTGAACCAACGATGGAAGCGGAAACAAGCGAAGAGCTATATGCTGGATGGAAAAAAGCGATTGAAGCAACAAAAGCTTTCAAATAATCATAAACAGTGTTATAATGGTGACAAGTTAATAATTCGGTAGGAGATTTGGAGAGACCACAACACGCTATAGAGGCGAAATCTATAGCGGAGTTCGTGGTCTCTTTTTTCGTTATCAAAGGGAGGAATTACCATGAAATTTTCAAGTAAACAACGTAAAGACGTATTAAACGGAGTAAATAAACAAGAGTTAGATGTGATCGTAATTGGTGGAGGTATTACTGGTTCTGGTATTGCATTAGATGGAGCAACACGCGGGTTATCAACAATTGTGTTTGAAATGCAGGACTTTGCAGCAGGTACATCAAGTCGTTCAACGAAGCTTGTACACGGTGGTCTACGTTATTTAAAACAACTTGAAGTGAAAATGGTAGCAGAGGTGGGGAAAGAGCGTGCGATCGTATATGAGAACGGTCCCCATGTAACAACACCAGAGTGGATGTTACTTCCGTTCCATACAGGCGGTACGTTCGGATCATTCAGTACATCAATTGGTCTTCGTGTATATGACTTCTTAGCAGGCGTAAAACGAAGCGAGCGCAGAAAAATGTTTAACCGTGAAGAAACATTAAACAAAGAGCCTCTTGTAAAAAAAGAAGGATTAAAAGGCGGCGGTTACTACGTAGAATATCGTACAGACGATGCGCGTCTTACAATTGAAGTAATGAAAGAAGCGATTGAACACGGTGCGAAAGCTGTTAACTACGCAAAAGTAGACAGTTTCTTATATAAAGATGGAAAAGTATGCGGTGTACGTGTAATCGATTTACTAGATGGCGAAGTATATGAAGTGTACGGTAAGAAAATTGTAAACGCAGCTGGCCCTTGGGTAGATACACTTCGTGAAAAAGATAACTCGAAAAAAGGGAAAGTACTTCAGTTATCAAAAGGTGTGCATTTAGTAATTGACCAAAAACGTTTCCCATTAGGGCAAGCTATTTACTTCGATACACCAGATAAACGTATGGTGTTCGCGATTCCTCGCGGCGGAAAAACATACGTAGGTACAACAGATACGTTCTATGATAAAGACGCAGCTGTACCGCACATGACAACAGAAGATCGCACATATATCATTAATGCGATTAACTACATGTTCCCAAGTGTGAAAATTACAGAAAAAGATGTGGAGTCAAGCTGGGCTGGTGTACGTCCGTTAATTTATGAAGAAGGTAAGAATGCATCTGAAATTTCTCGTAAAGATGAAATTTGGACTTCTGAATCTGGTTTAATTACAATCGCTGGTGGTAAATTAACAGGATACCGTAAAATGGCTGAAATGGTAGTAGACTACGTAACGAACTTACTACAAAAAGAGGGTCATAGTGCATATCCGAAGAGCGACACGAAACATATGCCAATCTCTGGTGGACATGTAAGTGGTTCACACGGATTCCCAGCATTCGTTGCGAAAAAAGCAGACGAAGGTACGAAATCTGGTTTAACGAAAGCACAAGCAGAAGAATTCGCGAAATTCTATGGCTCTAACGTTGACGTACTGTTCGACTTAGCGAAAAAACATAAAGACGAAGCGAAAGAATACAACATGCCGCTAGACGTTCTAATCCCACTTGTATACGCAATGGATTACGAAATGACAGCAAAACCAGTTGACTTCTTCGTACGCCGCAGAGGCGCTGTATTCTTCAACATTCACTGGGTATACGAGTGGAAAGAAGCAGTAATCAACTACATGGCTGCGAAACTAGGCTGGAGCAAAGAAGAGCAAATGAAATACACAGCAGAATTAGAAAAAGCATTAACAGACGCTGTCATTCCTGTAGATCAACAAGAACAAGCAGCTGCATTAGCGTAAAATAGAAACCACCTGAAGGGGAGCCTTTAGGTGGTTTTTATCTTGACTAAAAATAAATAAAATGTGTTACAATGATGATAGAGTATATAGTATGAATTTTGCATAAAATAAAGAAGACAGAAGCCTGAGAAACTTCTGCCTTGTGTAACCTAACTTGCTATTGTGGTGGTAGTAGGTGCGGTTATAAGACAATTACATTAACGTTTTAGCCGAGAACCGCCCTTACCTTTTCCACGAAGCAGGGTGGTTCTCGCTTTTTTGTATACAGAAATTAGCCACGGACCGACGTATCTTCTACCGATGACAACGCCAGCTCCGGTTAGGATACCATACACTAATTTAATTACAAACATCGCGATCATTTTATCACCTCCCCCTTTTTTTCAAAATGGAAGAGATGATTATCACACCTACTAGTTATAGCTTATTAAGTTACATTTCAATTGTATTATGTTTTAAAATAGGGAACAAGACAAATGAATACGGATATGAGGTGCAGCATGAAAAAATTAATTACGTATGATTCTGAAATCCAGATGGCATATCTGTATGTAATTCCATTCACTTCAGAAATTGAGATTGAATCGACTGAAGAATTGGAAGAAAATCCAAAACTAAATTTAGATATAGATCAATTTGATCGTATAGTGGGGATTGAGTTTTTTGGAGAAAATGCTCATAAATTAAAAGAATTAACAAATAGGAGTAAAATATATATAAAGAAAGCTTCAAACGATAATGCATACATATATTCATTTAGAGTTTCTCAGGATAATTATTTGCAAAAAGTGTTATTTCAAAATGTTGTATTTTATTTTTCAGATAAGCAGTATGAAGACTTTATTGGTTTTGATATTATGAAGCCCTCTTTGTATGGCCATGAAATATTAGATTCTTTAAGTGAGCGTTAGGAAGAAGGAGGACTCGATTAAATGGGTTCTCTTTTTCATTTAGCGGTCTTTAGAGCTGAGGGGAATCTTGACTATAAAAATCCTTATCACAAACTTAAAGAGCGCCTTGGGAGAGAGGCGCTCTTTAAGTAAATGTATTATAACGACTATTCGGTTTATTATATGTAAGTAGCTGGAAAGTGTTTTATAAAAATATTATTGCCATCCGTATTTTTTTATGAATTTATAAAACTTTTCCATACAGTGCGTCGTCTAATATATGGGAAGGAGGAAATGATGTGGATGAATTAACGGTAGAAGCGTTTGAAATAGAAGATAAGGAACTCCTTATCGATGAAATCATGAACAAGTATGGACAAGAAGTCTTACAACTTGTGTATTCATATGTGAATAATAAAGAGGTTGCTGAGGATGTAACGCAAGATATATTTGTGAAATGTTATAAATCTCTTCATACATACAAAGGGAAGTCGAATGTGAAAACGTGGTTATGGAGAATTGCGATTAATCAATGTAAGGACTATATAAAGAGTTGGTATAACAAAAAGGTGATCGTGGCAGAGGATGAATCTGCTTATATTGGGGTTCAAAATGATAGTGTCGAACAAATTGTCATTCAAAATGCGGAGGACCGTGAGCTCGCTTCTGCAGTGATGAGTTTACCGATAAAATATCGAGAAGTCATTTATCTATTTTATTATGAAGAACTAACAATTAAAGAAATTGCTATTGTAATAGACGTGAAAGAAAACACAATAAAAACGAGACTGAAAAAAGCGAAGGAGCTTTTGAAGAAAGGATTGGAGGAATAATCAAATGGAAGATCGATTAAAAGGCCTGCGAAAATCAATGGAGAATACAACGTTTAAACATTTGAGTTTTTCTGATCAACATCGAAAGCAGGTGCGCGAAAAAATCAATGCGTCAAACGAAAAAGAAGAGGACATCTCTTTAGCGATTTTACAACTCCTCAGTAATGAAAAAACAGGATACGAATTGTCACAGCTACTAAGAGGGAGAGGGATTCGAAAATTCGAAGGAAATGAAGGGTTTTTATATACCGTATTACATCGTCTAGAACAGAATCGTTTTATCCACTCAAGTTGGGATCATGAAGGAGCGAAATATTATCAACTAAATGATAAAGGAAGAAAGATGCTGCGAAAGGCAGAAAAAAATGCTACGAAGGTACAATTTATATTAAAAGGCTTAGTACAGGAGTGAGGCGAAATTGAATAAAAAAGGGGAGCGTTTTGTAAGCGAAGTTACGAATCATATTAAATCAAAAGAAGCAAAGAGCTTTGTAGCAACTGAACTAGAGTTTCACTTAAAACAGGCGAAGAACACATGGACAGAAAAAGGTTTAAGTGAGGAAGTTGCTGAAAATAAAGCTGTGGAACAAATGGGAAGTCCAATTAAACTAGGGCAGGAGCTTAATAAACTGCATAAGCCAAAGGTGGATTGGTTCTTACTTATTTTATTAGTGGCTGCTATGGGGTTAGGGTTTTTACCGGTTATAGCTTTTGGATATATGAATGATTTACTAATGAATAAAGTGATATCTGTTATTCTCGGTATTGTAACAGTTGTAGTTATGATGCTGACTGATTATCGGAAATTAGAAAGATTAGGATGGCTATTTTATACAATTGGTGCACTTATTTTGTTAATATTAAATTGTTTTCCGAGTGCTTACGTGAATGGAGAACCGTTAATAAAAATTGGTCCCGTTGCAATTGGTCGTTTAATGGTATTGCCGTTCTTTTTTCTAGCTTGGGCTTCTTTTTTCAATAATAGTAGGTTGAAAGTTAGATACTTTGTGGCTTTATATTTATTTTCTTTGTATTTATTTTTATTTGGATCAGATATTTCAACAATTTTTATTTATATCACGATGGTATTCGTTATGCTTTGGTGGAGTAAGTTAGGAAAGAAAAAGGCATTGATTATTACGGTTGTACCCATTTGTTTATTTATTATTAAGGTATCCTTTTCCATGGTCTCAGCAAAAAGATATTACTTGGAGAGATTTTTAGGGTATATAAATCCAGAGCGTGATGCACATGGCGCAGGGTTTATGTATATACGTTTAAAAGAGGTAATGTCGTCAGCAGGTTGGTTTGGTACAGCTGGAGATACAAAGTTCATCCCTGCTGCGGATACTGATTTTGTGTTTGCAAGTTTGACTTACTATTATGGGTATTGGCTTGCGCTCATTCTTGTCTTCGTTCTTTCTCTTTTTGCAGCAAGATTAGTAGTCATATCTTATAAAATAAATGATCGGTATGGTAAATTGCTACTTGTTGGTGGAGTGACTCTTTTTGTATTCCAGTTCATTTATAATGTTGGAATGATACTAGGATTATTGCCGCATGCTGCTATATCCTTACCTTTTATTAGCTACGGATTAACGCCGACTGTATTTCATGCGCTTATAATGGGGATTGTGCTGAGTGTATATCGACGTAAAGATATGTCGTTTAGAATGAGAAAAACACCTTGATACTTATTATAAGTTGTATATGAAATTCATTATTTGGCACAAGTGGAAATGAAGATATTTTAATTGCTTTTTTAAATGCGATGTTACAGGATTCTTTAGAATCACCCATTGTTTCGTTACAATTTGCAGATCCACATTTACACAGGGAACATGAAGAAGATAAGTTATCTATCTTAGATATTTCAGCTACATTAGACACAGGAACAAAAGTCAATGTAGAAATACAACTCAATAATAATCATGATATGATTAAACGTAGTTTATATTATTGGGGAAGGCTATACACATCTCAACTTCAAAAGGGAATGCCATACAGCTCTCTTCATAAAACAATTACAATCAATTTGTTAAATTTCGTTATGTTTCCTGAATACGAGGCATTCCACACAACAGGAGTTTTATGGAATCGACAACAACATAAAATGTTGAGTAGTGATATCGAAGTTCACATTGTAGAGATTTCGAAACTTATGCAACAGTGGCGGAATGAACAAGTAAATCCTTGGGAAGATTTGTTTGTTCGTTGGTTATTATTACTTCCGGCAAACGAGGATGAACAACTAACCCAAACATTGGAGGACATTGCGATGAACCAAGATCCGATTTTACAAAAAGCGATGAATAAATGGGAGCGTATGAGTCAAGATTCTTCTTTCCGACAAGCATATGAGGCAAGAGAGAAAGCTTTGATGGATGAAGCTGCAAAGTTCGCTCATGCTCGTAATGAAGGAAAGAAAGAGGGGATTGAAGAAGGTAAGATTCAATTAATTCGTGGAATGCATAAAAATGGAATGACAATCGAAGATATTGCAAAGTTTACAAATTTACGTTTAGAAGAAATACGAAGCATTTTACAAGTCTAAATGATAAAAAGAACACCTCCATTAAATTTGCATACTTAATATGCGAATTCGGGAGGTGTTTTAATATGTGTCCCGTTTTCGGGGCTCACTTCAATTATCAAGGTGTTTTCATTATAAGCTCAAAACTCTCCGCATCAGCCCCAAGTATAAAAGGACTAACCTCGCCAACGCTATAAAGTTGCAATTCATGCATTGCACGCGTGCAAGCAGTGTAGAACAATCTACGAACGCTCTCGTCGCTGTATACATCTTTAGAAGCATTGTAAATAATAACAGCATCAAATTCGATACCTTTTGCTAAGTAAGCAGGAATCACGACAATGCCTTGCTCATACTCGGCTGAGTTACTTTTCACAAGTTTAATATTCTCGATATGACTAAGTGCTTCGTAGGCAGCGGCGCTTTCAGCTGCAGATTTACATATAATTGCGATCGTATTGTGCTGTTGTTTTTGTAGTTCAGCAACTTTGGCAGTAATATGTTCATGCAGTTCGCTGTCATTTGATACTTTCGTCACTGTAGGTTTCTCGCCGTCACGTTCAAAGGCGTGAATGTTCTCTCCTTCCGGTACGAGAGCACGTGTAAATTCAATAATCGGTTTTGTTGAGCGATAGCTACGAGTTAAGTTGATACCGTTCGTTTCATCTGGTCCGTATAAGCTAGTAAGTGTATTGAAATTCACTGCTTCACTCGCATGGGCAAATATCGCTTGGTTAAAGTCCCCGAGTACAGTCATTCTTGCAGCAGGGAAGAGGCGTTTTAAAAACTCAAACTGAAACGGCGAGTAATCTTGCGCTTCGTCTACGAGTACGTGTTTAATCGATCTGTTCGTTTGGAAGCCTTCAATTAATTCTTTTAAAAGTAAAAATGGAGTCGCATCCTCATAATATAGCTTTCCTTCATCAAGCATGTTTACTGTTAATGAGCAAATGTCATCCCACTCTTTCGGTTTTTCCCCAGTAACCCATGATGCATCTGTGAAGAGTTGTTTATATATGCCTGTGAAATTGATGAAGCGCAATGTTTGAACGCCTTTACGAAGTGGCTTCAATTTTTTACGGACAATCATACGTCCAAGTACTTTCGTTTCTTTCTCATAATCATGAAAGGAGTTGTCTTCGAACTCGCCTTTTTTCTGTAAATATTTATAAGCCTTTTGGTATTCATCTTTACTAAGTAATTCAATTTCTTCTTCTACCCAAGGCTTTTTCAGTTCTGTTTTTTCAATTGCATCTATTTGTTTATTTAGCCAATCCGTTAACTTTTCAATTCGATTATGGAAGCGGAGGGAGGAGTCCGTATTATAAAATTGTTCTGTAATTTCTTTAGCAGAAACAATTAACTTTCCTCTAAATTTCATTCCTCTAAATAGCATACCTGAAGATTCAAGAGATTGTCTGTACGCTCTAATCATTTCGAAAAATTGAGTAGATGCTTTAAAGCGAATGCTAGCATTTCTCGTTTTATAGGTAGGGCTATTCGTTTCAGTTAACATATATTCTAATTGTTCATAAGGGTCTTCAACGTCGAATGCCTTACTGAGTCTATGGTTTAAATATTCTTGGAATGTAACTTGCTGCATATTTTCTTCGCCGAGTTCAGGTAGTACGTTAGAAACGTAGCTATTGAACATAGAGTTAGGGGAGAAGAGAATAATTTGATCTGCTTTTAACCATTCACGATATTTATATAGTAAGTAGGCGATTCGTTGCAATGCAGCTGACGTTTTCCCGCTACCAGCAGCTCCTTGCACGATAAGTAGTCGGCCTTCATCGTGACGGATAATTTCATTTTGCTCGCGCTGAATTGTAGCGACGATGCTTTGCATATGTTTGTTCGTACCTTTTCCGAGCGCTTGTTGCAAAATTTCATCGCCAATTGTAAGGCTCGTATCGAACATAGAATCAATCTCGCCATTTTGAATAATGTATTGTAATTTTTTCTCCACATTACCGTGAATTACGCCGCCTGGTGTACTGTATTCAGCTGGCCCTGGTGGATAATCGTAGTACACACTCGAAATAGGTGCGCGCCAGTCATATATAAGAAAGTTTTCTCCGCTTGCATCAGTAAGTGTAGCTACGCCGATATAAATTTGATCCGCAGCAGATTCTCCTTCTTCTTTGAAATCAATTCGTCCGAAATAAGGTGCTTTATGCATACGTCTTAATGCGGCAAGTCGATTAAAGGTGTGCTTATGGGTAATTTGTGTGACAGCTAGTGACTGAGCTTGTTGTCTTAAGTTGATAACTGTTTCAAGGTAATCATCGAAAGTATCAGTATTCACTTTCACGTCATCCCAAAAGTGTTTACGAATATTGATTACTTCTGCCCGGCGTCTGCCAGTTTCGTTTTCCAGTTTATCAATTTGCTCCGTAATCGTTTCTATTACGGTATCCAATCGTTTTTGCTCTAAATCAAGTTTTTTGTTCATACGGTAAGCACTCCTTTAAAAGTGAAAAATAGAGATTGACTGAAGATGTGTTTTGGTGTACAATTAAGATACGGATAAATACGTTCTATATATTTTTGAAAACGTGTTTCTGTACTAATTTAACATAGTTTTTTCATTTAATCAATGATAATAAGATAAACCTTGGTTCCATGTGTGATGGAATCAAGGTTTTTTGTTGTAGATTATAGTCTGTTTCAGTTCGATTTTTAGCATCTATTAGTTAAAAGGGGAGAACAAAAAATCAATTTTTTGGTGGAATATATTCTCCGGTTGTTACATGAAAACCAGCAGCCTTCATTTTTGTCTGTTCTTTATTCCAACCTATTACTAACATTAAAGGGATGTTCATCTCAGTGTCTTTTTTTAGCATGAAATTATAACCTTTTGCCCAATCTTTACCGGGATGGATATCACCTATTTTTAATGCTTTTTTAAGTAACTGAGGAGAATCGTAGTTAACATCTTCTAATCTTATAAGTTCTTCTCTAGAATAAGGTGAAACACCATCTCGGGTTACATCCTGCGCTTCAACAATTATTCCTTCGTAGATTGTGATTAAAAATATTTTGTTAGTATTTGGCACTCCAAAATCAATGTTCCAGTACTTTCTTTTACCATTGCTCCCAATTGACTTCTCGGGTTTATCTTTGTCTATATTAATTACCTGTAATAATTGAGCTTTTTTATTCCATTTAAGTGCAGAGGGGGATGCCAACTCAATTGCTTGTTTTACTGATAATTGTTGCTGTTCAAAGACTTCTGATGTATCTTTAACTGATTTTGTAGAATGAGCAGAGGTTTTCTCAACGGTTCCAATAGAAAATATTATAAGTAAGAAGGGAAAGATTATTTTTTTCATTTCCGCACACCTTTTTTTAAGGTATATTCTTACCAAACCATATTCATTTATCCTGTTGCTCGCAAATAGCAGGATAAAAATTGCAAAATAAAAAAGCTCGGGCCTAAGCCCAAGCTTTTTTCAATTCATTATTTCTTTTCGTCTTTCTTAGCGTCAGTTTTTTTCTCTTCGAAAAGATCTTTTAAATCTTTATCGTCAACTTTTACGTCAGCTTTTTTGATTTCTTTCATCATAAGATCGTTCATGAATTCGCCGTCTTGTGCTTTCTTCGCAACTAACTCTTTTTTCAGGTCAGCTTTTGATTGCTCGAATGATTTTTCTGGCTCTTTAATGTCTGTAACTTTAATGATGTGGTAACCGAATTGTGTTTTTACAGGTTCGCTTACTTCATCTTTTTTCAGTTTATAAGCAGCATCTTCGAATTCTTTAACCATTTTACCATGTTCGAAGAATCCTAAGTCGCCACCTTTTTCTTTTGAACCAGTATCTTCAGAGTATTGTTTCGCTAACTCTTCGAAAGATTTACCTTGTCCAAGTTCTTCTTTAACCTTTTTAGCAGTCGCTTCATCTTTTACAAGAATGTGGCTTGCCTTAACTTGAGGCTTGTAGTTATCTTTTAATTCTTTATCAGTGATTGTTTTCTCGATAGCTTTTTCTTGCGCTAATTGAGCACGCACACCAGTTTTTAAAGTTTCTTCTTTAATACCTTGTTGTTTTAATAGTGTATCGAATTGATCACCGTATTGTTTTTTCATTTCATCGAACTTTTTGTCTACTTCTTTGTCTTCAACTTTGTAGTTTTTAATAAGTACTTTTTCCATAACCATGTTGTTTAGTACTTGTTTACCAGCTTGTGTCTTCATTTGATTGTAGAACTCGTCTTTTGTAATGTCACCAGCTTTAGATGTAACGATTTTGTCTGATGATGATCCTGTTCCACATGCTGATAATGCGATTACACTTGTTGCGGCTAAGGCAAGCATAGCTTTCTTCATTCGATAAACACTCCTACTATTATGTATTTTTAATTTATCCTACACCAATGAATTTTAGTTCATAAGAGCCCGATTAAGTCTCACTGATACTTTTGCTTTGTATATTGGTAAAGCGCGCTTAACAGGGCTTACCGAGGCTTGAGGATAAAGTTAAGATGCGTGTCATTTATTTCATAGTATAAGCAATATGTACAAAATTTAATATATCATATTTCGACTCGATTTCATATTGATAAAGAAAATTTAACCAGTACGTGTCAGATTTTGAAGGTGTTCCATATTGGGCGCATGCCGCATATACAGAAAAGAGGAGGGGATGGGGATGAATTCTCAACTTATTTTATTACTTGTACTGTTTATTTTATTGGTTATAGTAGGTATAATTTGCTTATAGAGGAAAAAAGTGAGGAAGGGGCTTCCTTCCTCACTTTCCATGAAATATAATTTCTATATAACTAGAAATTAATAAAATTGTTATACATACATTAATAACCCGAAAGACACCGGGTTGGCGGCTCGCAGCTATTTGTTTTCGTTCACACAGTGTATGTGTCATGAAATTCGTGTAAAATATAACAAGAAGTGCGAATGCGACAAAAACAACTGTTATAAGTGTCATGAGGCGAGACCTCCTTTTGGTAAAATACATATACTTTATATATTGTATCATACGATATTTTGTTCGTGTTATAAAATTCAGAAATAGAAGACTTTGTGTTAGAAAGAGAGGGAGAAAATGGACGTTGTTAGAAGATTAGAACAAGCTGAATACTACGTAGACCTACTATTTAAAATGATTGATGAAGAAAAGTGTCCATTTTATTCTTTGATCATAAAGAAAAAAGCTCGTAAAAAAGATATTGAACGTATACTAAATCTTTGTGAAATATTGAACGAGCAATATGTAGTGGAGAAAGCAGAAGGGCTTCTTTTGTTCGATGCGCTGTTAGATCAATTTGAAAAAGCGCTTCCACATCAGCTCGAAGTACACGAAACTGCGGAAGCGCTAGCAAAACAAGGTTTATTTAAGCCGCTTATGAATGAATTCTTAAGCATGATTGCGAAACAATAAATAGATTACTTCTTAACTAACTTCTGATCGGATTCCGTAAAATTCTCCTCAATATTCTCTAATGATTTCTCAAAAATATCGATGAAGTCTTGTCCGTAAATGTTGCGCAAGATAGCGATAAGTTCGATATTTTCTGGGAACTTACCATAGAAATTACGAAGTGCAAGAGCCCCATTAAATACAGAGTTATTTTCAGGATCATACTCCTCCATTAAGCGAAGTAGTAATTCTTCCCCTTTGTCTGTAATCTCAATGTACGTATTTCGTTTATCATCTTCTTTTTTCGAGAATACAAGATAGCCGCGTTCTTCCAGCTTTTTCGAGAAGTTAAACGCCGTTGATACGTGCATAACTCCAAACTTAGCAATCTCAGAAATAGAAGCCCCTTTTAAATGATAAGCGATTGACAAAATATGATGCTCATTAATGTTTAAATCGTAAGGCTTAATCCACTGTTGCCAATCTTTCTCTACACATTTCCATAACGCTTTCGATAATTGAGCAATGCGTTGGCTGAAAATCATCGCTTCTTTTACCGAGTAATCTTTTTCTCCACTTTTCATTTACTCACCCACTTTAACATTCTTTTTCATTACTATCTATTATGCCAGTAAAGTAAAAATTAATAAAGTCTTTTTGTGAGAATTGTGAAAATTTTTCGGAAAAATGACATTCTATACAAATCATGCATAACTATGGAAGCGTTTTATGAGTCGTGAATACATGTGTTGTCCTTACATGTTAAGTGATAACATATATTGTAAATGCATAAAAACACGGCATATCTATGTGATATGCCGTGTTAAGGTCAATTTATATAAAAAATATTTGTTATATGCAAAAAACTAAGCAGGAATTTGTTTACGCTTTTTCCGGAACAGCTTCTTGTAGTTTCTCAATGGATTTTTGAATGTCCAAAATTTCTTGCTCAATATGTCGTTTGTTTTGAGAAATATCTTGCTTCCAGTTAGAAAGCGTGTCTTGCATATCTTCTTTTAATTCTTGAAACACTTCTTTACCTTCCGAAGCAGTTTCAACGATTTGACGTTTTAATAATTTTGTATCAGCTGTAATATCAGCTAAAGTCTTTTTAATATCAGTTCCTTTTTCTTTCAGCTTACCGCGCATAGCTTTACCAGAAGAAGGAGTAGAGAAAAGAACGGCTAATCCAGCAACTGCTCCGCCGCAAATGACACCTGTAATAAAGGATTTAGCTTTTGACATAAAAGGAAACCTCCTTATTTTTTGTTCGTATTCATGATGTGAAAAAATATGCATATCTTTAAGACAAGGGAAAGAAAAGTGTGCAGTGCACAGTCCCCAGCATCTTGAATGGAGAAACAAGCCATGCAATATGTAATCACTTTAGGAAAGTGGCTTGTTATGTATTACTTCTTATTATAGTGTCACTATTCCACACTATTTGCAATTGTACTTGCGATGTTCTGTAAATTTTCCATTGTGTATTCATTTTGATGTGATTTCCAAACAGCACCGAAACCATCGTTTTCACCGTAGCGTGGAATTAAATGAAGGTGGAAGTGGAACACAGTTTGTCCAGCTTTTTCACCGTTATTGTTAAGTAGGTTAAAGCCAACTGGATTAAACTCTGCTTTAATCGCATTTGCGATTTTCGGAACGACAGAAAAAATGTGTGATGCGATTTCTGGCGTTAACGCAAAAATGTCTTGTTTGTGAACTTTTGGAATAACAAGAGTATGTCCTTTTGTTACTTGACTAATATCTAAAAATGCAAGCACATGTTCATCTTCGTATACTTTTGAGCAAGGGATTTGCCCGTCAATAATTTTACAAAAAATACAATTGTCCGCTGTATGGTTCATTGATCTCATCCTTTCAAGTAGCCTTAGCCGTATTTTACCATAATTATATAAGAGAACAAACACGAAAAACAGGAAGCTGACTCAGCTTCCTGTTTTCTGAAGAGGGATTGAAAAAGCATTATCGTAATTTACGTTTCGCAGACACCTCATTTATTTAAGAAATGCACGGTAAATCGGCTAAAGTTTCTGCCGTAGACACCCCATTTTCAAGTGAAATGAATTGCAATCTTTATAAAAGGAAATTGTTTATTTTTTAAAACAGTATATGCTCTTTCGGAGACACCCCGTTTCTAAAATGAAACAAATGATCTGGTTATGTGTAAATTTCTTTGTCCAACATGGACACCCCATTTCATGATGACTTCACTATGTTGTTGTACTCATCAATAGGTGGTTGCTTTTTCAATGTGTTCCTTCTTCACTAATTATGATGTCCGCTTTCGTAAAAATATATGCGAACAAATTTAAATTTTTTTTGAACGCATCGATACTATGTAGTACAGCGTAATTTTTGGTAAGATGAATATAGAACGAATATAAATGAAGAAAGTGGTGTCGTATGAGCGAGTTATTGCGTGTAGAAAATGTTACAGGAGGATATACGAAACGACCTGTACTAAAAGATGTTTCGTTCTCTGTGAATAAAGGTGAACTTGTCGGCTTAATCGGTTTAAATGGAGCGGGTAAAAGTACGACGATTAAACATATTATCGGTTTAATGGAACCGAAAAAAGGAACTGTCACAATTAATGGGAAAACAATTCGTGACGATATGACAGCGTACCGTTCTAGTTTTTCGTTCATCCCAGAAACACCAGTATTATATGATGAGCTAACGTTAGAAGAACATTTGAAGTTAACAGCGATGGCGTACGGTGTCGATGAAAAACAATATGAAGAACGTGTAGGACAACTATTACAAGAATTTCGTATGAAAAATCGTTTAAAATGGTTTCCGTCTCATTTCTCAAAAGGGATGAAACAAAAAGTAATGATTATGAGTGCCTTTTTAGTGGAACCATCTCTTTACATTGTGGACGAACCTTTCGTTGGGCTTGATCCGTTAGCGATTCAATCACTCCTTCAAATGATGGATCAAATGAAAAAGAGCGGTGCAGGTATTTTAATGAGTACACATATTTTAGCGACGGCAGAGCGTTATTGTGATTCGTTTATTATTTTGCATCAAGGCGAAGTAAGAGCGAAGGGAACATTATCTGAACTGCAATCCGATTTTAATATGCCAGGTGCAACGTTAGATGATATTTATATTGCATTAACGAAGGAAGAAGATTATGAATAGCACAGCATTATGGAAAGAACGATTTCGTCACTTTCTAAAAGAAGTTCGTACATATAGTAAATACGTATTTAATGATCATTTGAAATTTATTTTCGTATTTATCATCGGCGCAGGAGCGTATTATTACCAGCAATGGTTACAAACGTTAACACCTTCGTTTCCGGCGGCGCTCGTTATGGCAGTGTTGCTCGGACTCGTATTAACGGCCGGATCTATTCAAACGTTATTAAAAGAAGCAGATCTCGTTTACTTGCTGCCAGTTGAAGAAAAGTTAAAACCGTACTTCACAAAGGCATTTCTCTTTACGTTTATGATTCAGTTATACATAATCGCAATCGTAGCGGCAGCGCTTGCCCCGTTATACTTCCAGCAAATGAAGCAAACAGGAGCGGCTTACATATGGATTGTACTCGCGTTTGTCATTGTAAAAGCATGGAACTTATTCGTAGCATGGGAAAAATCATTTTTAACAGATCAAAATATACAAAGAGCTGATTGGTTCATTCGTTTTATTTTAAACGGTTTATTTGTGTACTTCCTTGTAGAGCGTACTTCCGTTATTTTTGTTGGCGGAATCGTCCTTCTCATGGTGTTATACCTTGTAGTACTGCATCAAATGGTGAAGGGAAAGCCGCTAAACTGGGAGTACTTAATTTCTGAAGAAGGTAAGAAGATGATGCTGTTGTACCGCATCGCGAATATGTTCGTTGATGTACCTGCATTAAAAGAAAGAGTAGCACGTAGAAAATGGCTTGATTTCATTCTTTCGATGATTGGCGAAAAGCGTACATATTTATACTTATATACGAGAACGTTTTTACGATCTGGTAACTATTTCGGCTTATATGTGCGTTTGCTCGCTCTTGGAGGAGTTATTCTTTACTTCATTCCGTTTTTATATGGACGATTTATCGTAAGCCTTATTTTCCTATACTTAATCGGTTATCAGTTATTAACTTTATGGAAACATCACCGCATGAAGATTTGGCTTGATTTGTATCCGGTAGGGGGAGAAGAGAAGAAGAAAGATTTTCTTGTCTTATTAAATGCGATCCTTATTACCGGCAGCGTTGTATTTACAGTTATATTCGCCCTTGCGACGAAAGATTTCATGATGACAGGAATTTTACTAGTCGTAAGCATAGTATTTAGTATCGGTTTCGTTTATCAATACGGGGCGAAACGTATTGAGCGTTTAAATTGAAGGGAATGAACCTATGATTACATACGAAGAGAAGGTTATAAAAGAATTGGAGCAGTGGAAAGCTACATTCATGAAAGATTCTTCTATGATGACACGCTTCTCTAAGAAAGTGCAGACGAAAGTACAACAGCTTATTCCGGCGAAAGTGCAAAAAGTATTAACAGAAACGATTCGGATGATGGTGCAAACGATTAGTGCCGGATCAAACTTTATAAAGCCGAAATTAAAAGAGACGAATTGGTCATTGCAAAGAAGAGACGACGAAGTACGTAAAAAAATGGATGAGTACAAAAAAATAGCAGCGGCAGAAGGAGCAGGGACGGGAGCTGGCGGTATTCTCCTTGGCCTTGCTGACTTTCCGCTCTTACTCGGCATTAAAATTAAATTTTTATTCGATGCAGCAACGTTGTACGGATTTGATACGAGCGATAAAGAAGAGCGCCTTTTTATCCTTCACGTTTTCCAGCTTGCCTTTTCAAGTGACGATCACCGAAAAGAAATATGGAAAGCAATCGAAACGTGGGATACAGAAGAAGAAAATCATATGGACTGGGAAAAGTTCCAAACAGAGTACCGAGACTATATCGATTTAGCAAAAATGCTTCAGCTCGTACCGATAATCGGTGCCCCGGTCGGCGCATATGCGAACTATCAATTACTGCAAAGGCTCGGAGAAGTGACGATGAATTGTTATCGTATGCGAATACTTAATAGAAATTAGAAAGAAAGCATCCTACATGTGTAATGTAGGATGCTTTTTTTAGAAGTTAATGCCGTTATAGCCAACTCCGACTACAATCAATACGATAAAGAGCACAATGAGTACTATATACCCACTACTAACGCTCTTACCGTCTTGTCCAGCTTCACCGCCACCAGTGCCACCACTACCGCCTTTACCGCCAAGTCCCATAGGAAGATCCTCCTTATTGTTATATGTTGCTTTTACTTTATACTTTTCTGTGTTTACCAATAAATCCCTTATGTCACTCTAACTAACTTGCAAATCATTTCGTTTCATTTTATAATTTGCTTACCGACCGGTAAGTAAAAATAAGTGAGGTACAGTATGACAAAGAATTTACAAACATCGCAAAACATTGTAGAGGCATCATTTAAACTCATGGCAGAGCACGGCATTGAGAAAATGAGCCTTTCCATGATCGCGAAAGAGGTAGGTATTTCAAAACCGGCTATTTATTATCATTTTTCTTCTAAAGAAGCGTTAGTTGATTTTTTATTTGAAGAAATTTTTTCTGGGTATCATTTCGTAAGTTATTTCAATAAAGAACAATATACGAAAGAAAACTTTGCAGAAAAATTAATTGCCGATGGTTTACATATGCTCTCTGAGTATGAAGGGCAAGAAGGAATATTACGTGTTATAAATGAATTCATCGTAACTGCGGCGCGAAATGAAAAGTATCAGAAACGCTTATTTGAAATACAAGAAGATTTCTTAAATGGTTTCCACGATTTATTGAAGAAAGGTGTAGAACTTGACGTTGTGTCACAACATGCAACGGAAGAAAATGCTCATACGTTAGCGCTCGTAATCGATAATATGAGTAATTACATGCTGATGGGATTCCAGTTAAAGTATAAAGAAATTTGGATTCAAAATGTGAAAAACGTAATGAAGGAGGAATAAAAATGAAAATGCAAAAAAACTGGTGGCTCGGTTTTCTTGGATTTATTGGGATTTATAAAATACCAGGTATGATTGAAGCTTTTCAAGCAGATGGAAGTTGGATGAAGTTAATTGGCTTCATTTGGCTACTTTGGTTCGGATATTTTATTCCTGAGAAGAAAGAAGATTAAATTTCAATTTTATGTAAAGTTATGTAAAATATAGATTGAGAGTATTCGTATATTAGATTACTAGATTTGGAGTGGTTACATGGATCCATTGAAAAATGAAATTCACCCTGACATGGTCAAGGTGTGGAAAGTTCGTGCTGTAATTGAAGAAGGAATCGGTATTCTCGTCATTTTAGCTTACCTTTTCCTCATGATAAAGTTTGATTGGTGGGCGTGGATTTTGTATGTAATGATTGGGCTGACAGTTGTGTTCGTACCATTTTCTTACTTTTTATTCCCGAAACTACGTCAACGTTATTACAGTTATCAATTAAATGAAGAAGAGCTTGAAATTCAGCACGGTCTTTTCGTCGTAAAGCGCGTATTAGTACCGATGATTCGTGTACAGCACGTGACGATTAAACAAGGGCCGATTATGAGGAAATATGGCTTAGCAGAATTACACATTTCAACAGCTGCAACTTCTCACAGTATCCCAGGCTTAACGATGTATGAAGCAGAAATGTTGAAAACGAAAATCGCAGAATTAGCGAAAGTGAGTGATGAGGATGTATAAGAGACAGCATCCAATCACGATGTTATTAGAATTAAAAATAACAGACTTTATACCACTCATTATTTTCATGTTTAGCTTAAATGGAAAATTCCCGTTTTGGTATTTAATTCCCGCTGCATTCGGCTTACTCACCGTTTTTTCAGCATTTGAAAAATGGTATTACACAACATATTGGGTCGAAAATAACGTATTACATGTGAAGCAAGGGCTCTTTGTGAAGAAGGAGAGCTATTTAAATAAAGAACGTGTTCAAACGATTAATACAAGTTCTAACGTGTTGTATCAAATGCTTGGCTTAAAGAAAATTCAAATCGAAACAGCTGGCGGAGGCGACGATGCAGAAGTAAGCTTAGCTGGTATTACAGTAGAAGAAGCAACAGAGCTTATTGCAATGCTAAATGATCCAACTCCAGAAGTGAAAGCAGAAGAAACATCAGAAGAAGTAGTCGAGAAAGAAATCGTAACAGAGGAAAAGCAAGCGACTGAATATAAATTAACTTGGAAAGAAATTTTGCTAGCGTCTGTTACATCTGGTCAGTTTGGACTATTATTCTCATTAATCTTTTTCGTGTATCACCAAGTAGATGAGTACATTCCGAAATGGATAGAGAATGGCGTCAAGTCGTATGTAATGGAACATGATATATATGGCTGGATTTTCATGATAGCTATTTTGATTGTCCTTTCATGGATTATATCTACAATCGGTTATGCGCTAAAACATGGAGATTTCACAGTGAATCGAAGAAATGATGAAGTCCGCATTTCGCAAGGATTACTTGAGAAAAAAGAACTCGTTCTAAAATTACACCGCATTCAAGGTATTACGATAAAAGAAAGTATTTTACGTCAGCCATTCGGTTATTGTGCTGTACAAGTAGAAGTGATTCAAAGTAAAGGACTGGGTGACGAGAAAGAAAAAGTTACACTGCATCCTATCATTCGAAAAGATCGCGTACAACAGTTACTCGCACATTTACAACTACCATATGAACTGAATACAAACATTATTGCATTACCAAAAGCAGCATTGCGCCGCTATCTCATTGATAGTTTCATCTTTTTCGCTATGCTAGCAATCCCGCTTACTGGAATAAGTATATACTTTGAAAAGTATTACATCATGTGGGCATTCATTCCGCTCGCGATTCTCATCTTTACACTTGGATACGCAACATTTAAAACAAATGGTTACAGTGTAAACGGAGAGCAAATTACGCTTGTATATCGCAGTGTCGGCAAATATACAGGGCTTGTTAGAAGAAGGCACGTCCAATCAATGGAAAAGACACAATCCTATTTCCAGCGCCGTGCGGATTTATGTACGTACAAATTCTCTAACGCATCATCAAATTATAAATTAGAGCATACGAGAGTAGAAGATGCGGAGAGAATGCAGGGTTGGTATAAGAAGGAATTAAGTGAAGATTAACTTGAAAAAGCTTGCCTATTATGAAAGGTAGGCTTTTTTTGTTATAGGAAAATGAGGGGCTTCCTCCATATATATTATTACAGCTACAGCACATATATATCGAAAAAGTAGTATACTTCTATTTCAAGGAAATCTGTGGGATTTTTAATATAAATGGTATACTAATATAGAAAAAGTATTAGGAGGCTATATATGATAAGTCAGTTAAAAAGAGAAGCACTTGATGCATTAAAAGGAAAATGGGGATTAGCGGTAGGGGCAACCTTATTAGTCGGAATCCTTATTGGAGCTGTTGAAATGCTAACCACAGGTATTTTCTCGATATTTTGGGGTTGGGAAGAAGCAAGTGATTCACTTACAGTAAGTATTATTGTAATGCTTGTTATTGGTCCATTAACAATAGGTGCCTATTATCTTGTTTTAAATGCAATTCGTGGGACTGATGCTCGCATTGGTCATATATTTAGATGGTTTAGCGATGGAAGTAAGTTGATGAAGTCGTTTTTAACATATTTACTAATGTATGTATACTTGACTCTATGGACATTACTTCTTATTATTCCAGGTATTATTAAATCATTTTCTTATTCTATGACATATTTTATTTTGAATGATCATCCAGAATATACAGCGAATCAAGCGATTACTGAAAGTCGTCGTATGATGAATGGGCATAAAATGGATTACTTTTTACTATGCTTAAGTTTCTTAGGTTGGTTCATTTTAAGTATTCTTACTGTAGGAATCGGTTTCTTATGGTTAGTACCTTATTTCTACACGACATCAGCTGCATTTTATGAAGAGATTTCAAAAGAATATTATAAAAAAGAAGACACTACTTTCTAATAACCACCTATCCCCCTAAAGAATATAGGGCACAGATAGTTTAGATCTTCTGTTTATGGGGAGCACTTCAGGATAAGGTATAGGTTTTTATATAAAAATTCTGCCCTCTATGTTTTAGCATAGAGGGCTATTTTTTCATGTGAAAATAATGAATAATATATGTGAAACAAAAAAGCGAGGTGAATGAGAGCGAGCAAGTTTTTAATTCTGTATTCATTTTCTATATTAAGTTTCTTTATTTCAGTAACGGCACTTGATTTATATGATAGGATAGGAAAAAATGATGAGGTTCAGTTTAACGGTCCTGACTTTGAAGGCGGGGCGAATGAAGTCTCGTTAAGACAAGCACAGAAAAACTTCATTGCATTTGGTGCTTGTGAGGAATGTTTTGTTAGATCAGTTAGAAAACCGACTAGTGAAGATGTGAAGGATGCTAGTTGGAAGCAAATTTAGTAAATAAAATGTTATTACTCAATTTATCAGGAGTAATAACATTTTTTTATGTAATGATGAAAGAATTAACGCCGTCTGACAAGATAAAACAGTACGGATGACACAGTAATAGGAAGGACAGTATCCAGAAAAGCTTCTAAATAAAAGGATAGAAAATCTCTTTTGTTAAACCACATAAAGAGTAAATGATTGTAAGAAATACCTAACAATATAAATAAAGGGATTCCAATTTTTAATTCGTGACTTCCTTTTATTTTTCTATAACAAAATTCACCTAATAAACAACCGATAAGAACAGGGATGATTCCAATAATTGGAAACATAATAATAGATACCCAAATCGGTCCCCAGGAGTCAGCATAATTTGGAACTAGTGTATACTGTAAAACGTTCACAATGACAGAAAAAACCAGTAAGCATATTAAATAACTAATAGAAAATTTTTTCAATGGAATCATCCTTATAAAATTTCACTTTATTTTTATGAACATATAAACCTCTTTAAATTATAGATTGAATATATAAGGATGATCAATTTGTATGCATTTTGTGTTTATGGATATATTTTCAACGAATATAATTGTATAGATGTATAGTCAATTGTGAGTGTTTGATGTTATCATATTGAATGATATGGAAATTTTTAATAGAAGAAGTAACGAACAATTCAAAGGTAATGAAGCCTTTGTGGTATAAAGAAAATATTTATTATTACTCAGCGATATTAAAAATAAGATACGTATTTATATAAATTTAGTAGAAATGGGGGTTTTAAAAAGGAATGAGTATAAGTATAACAAGGCAGAAAATTTTAGCAGCCGCTTCTCAAATTGTGCAATGTAAAGGGGTTGCTAAGTTAACTTTAGAAGCGGTAGCAAAAGAGGCGGGGATAAGTAAAGGTGGATTGTTGTATCACTATTCAACTAAAGAAGCTTTAATAGAGGGGATGATACTCAAAGGGACGGAGGAGTATCAAGAAGCCATTCACAGTAAAGTAGCGGAGGACTTAGAGAAGAAAGGAAGGTGGGTACGTTCTTTTGTAGAGGAAAGATTAAGTAATGAGAGAAGAGTAGAAGAGCTGGGGAGTAGTATGATGGCAGCATTAATGCTAAAACCTGAATTACTTGAACCGTTACAACAATCATTTCAGCAACTGCAAAATAAAATAGAAAATGATGAGATAGATTCAGTTTGTGCCACAATTATTAGATTAGCGGCAGATGGATTATGGTATTCGGAATATTTAGGGGTTGGAAGACTAAGCCCCGAATTAAGAGAAAAAGTGATTCAAGCTCTTATTTTTAATTCATATAAATAGAATATACGAACTATATAATGTAAAACAATTCACCATTGCTTATTTAATGCACTGGTGAATTGTTTTTTTTATTAGAAAAATAGAACAATTTTATAGAGTATTGAATTATAACCGTCCAGACGGTATAGTAATATTTGGTTTAAGAGGAAAATGAAACAAAAAAAGAATAAAAAATATTTTTAGCACACTATTCGAAAGGATAGGCCGCAAAGCTTAGAGTCTACGGTAATACATATTGGTTACTAAGATCGTCTGGTTGCACATTTTTGATGCAACCGGACGGTCTTTTTTTATTATATAAATATAAAAAATAGGAGGGAATTATGCAAATGAAAAGTACTAAGAGGCATATTTCGATGGTTTCATTAGTTTTTCTAGTATTATTTTCAGTGCTAAATGTGTGGGCTCCAGTTATTCAAGCCGCTGTGATAAAAAATCCAGTGGACGAGATTAATATATCCCGTACTGATGGTACAACGTCTGAACCATATCAAGCCTCAGATGGCATGAAAGTAGAAGTGAAGTGGTCAGCTAAAGAAAAAATAAAAAGTGGAGATCAATTCACAATTGATATGCCAAAAGAATTTAGAAAAGATCTTATGAATATGAGTTTTCCTTTAAAAGATGCTGAAGGAAAAACAGTTGGTACATGTGAGATGAAAAAAGGTCTATTGACGTGTACTATGGGTGATTACGTAGAAGGAAAGAATAACGTTAAAGGTTCTTTATTCGTAGAATTCTACTTTGGGCTAGAAGCATATGATGGTGTCAAAGAAATTCCATTAGAATTTAACGTTGATGGTCAAATCGTTAATAAAGAAGTAAGTGTAAATAATACGACAGAGAGACCGAAGCCACATCCCAATACAGATAATTTATTGAAATGGGGTTCTTATAATCAAGAAGATCCATCCATTGCTGATTGGCTTGTATATGTAAATGCAACTGGAACAGAAATGCAAGATCTTAAATTAACAGACACATTAGGACCTGGACATGAATTAATTACAGATAGCTTAGTATTAGAAGAGGCTGTATTTGAAGATGGCTATGCACCAACAAATATTAAGCCAGCAGATTTATCTAAAATTAAAATCAATGCAACGAAGACTGGATTTACAATTGAATTTCCAGACAGTTCAAAAGGTTATATTTTAAGATATAAAACAAAGATTACTAATCCTGCTGCAAAGCCTCATAAAAATACAGTGAAATTAGAAGGCAAAAATATTAAAACTGAAGAAAAAGTAGGAGAAGTATTCGTAAGTGGTGGGGGAGGAACCGGTTCAGGCGACGATAATCCACCTAGTATTGAAAAAAATATAGTTGATGAGAATGGTAAGCTTGTAGAGAATCAGCAGTTAGCGCAAATGGATCAACCTATTCAATACCAAGTTGGTACACATATACCGAAAAATCCGTCTAATTATACGTCAATGGTAATTAGTGATGATTTAGAGGATGTTTTAGAAGTATTAGAGGCAAAAGTATATGATCAAAATGGCCAAGATATTACTTCTAAAGGAACACTAAAGATAGATAAACAAAAAAGTGAAGTAACATTTACGTTCGGTGAGAGTTTTGACTATAAGTCATATGAAGACCAGGTAATTAACCTTAGTATTAAGGCGAAAATTAAAGCTAATGCAGACTTATCTTCTTACGTAGATAAGAAGATTCCTAATAAGGCAGAATTACATTTTGATGATAAAACATTAACATCGAAAGAAGTAACTGTTACACCGCCTGAAGCTCCAAAAGAAGGTACAGTATCGATTCATAAAATAGATGCTGAGAATCCGAACAAAGGGTTAAAAGGTGCCGAATTTGAAGTTCGAAATAGTGCAAATGAAGTTGTTGCAAAACTGATAACGGACGAAAATGGCTTTTCAGTACCTCAAACTTTAGCTCCTGGGACGTATAAAATTTATGAAACAGTAGCACCAGAAGGATATCAAAAATTAAAAGAACCAGTAGAGGTTACACTTCAAGCTGGAGAAACAAAAACAATTGAAATTAAAAATACTATACAAAAGGGTCAAATTGAATTAAAGAAAATTGATTCGGAAAATGGTGAAAAGCCATTAGCAAATGCAGAGTTTGATATAGTAAAAGATGGTGTAGTAGTTGAGCATATTATTACAGATAAAGATGGTAAGGCAATTTCTAAACCGTTAGCGCCAGGAAAATATATTTTAAAAGAAACGAAAGCGCCTGAAGGATACCAATTAAAAGAAACAGAATTCGAAGTAAATGTAACAGGGGACGGCATATTCCCAATAACAGTAGAAAATGCAATGACAGATAAAGGTAATGTAGAAATTACAAAGGTGGACAAAGAAAACGGTTCAGCATTAGCGGATGTCGAATTTGAAGTCCAAAATGAGAAAGGTGAAGTAGTAAGAAAAGTAACGACGGATAAAGAAGGAAAGGCAACCGTTTCAGATCTTTCAGTAGGAAAGTACAAATTAGTAGAGACGAAAAGCTTACCAGGTTACAAGAAACTAACAGAGCCAGTATCGTTTGAAATTACAAAAGGTATGACGAAAGTCCTATCATTAAAAGTAGAGAATGAACAGTTAGAAAACGGTTCAGTAGAAATTACAAAAGTAGATAAAGACAGCCAGAAAGCATTAAAAGGCGTAGTTTTCGAAGTACGAGATGAAAAAGATAAAGTAGTCAAAGAGGTAACAACAGATAAAGAAGGAAAAGCAACCGTTTCAGATCTTTCAGTAGGAAAGTACAAATTAGTAGAGACGAAAAGCTTACTAGGTTATAAAAAACTAACAGAGCCAGTGTCATTTGAAATTACAAAAGGTATGACGAAAGTCCTATCATTAAAAGTAGAGAATGAACAGTTAGATAAAGGTTCAGTAGAAATCACAAAAGTAGATAAAGACAGCCAGAAAGCATTAAAAGGCGTAGTCTTCGAAGTACGAGATGAAAAAGATAAAGTAGTAAAAGAAGTAACAACAGATAAAGATGGAAAAGCAACAATTGATGATTTATCAGTAGGAAAGTATAAATTAGTAGAAAAAGAAAGTTTACCAGGTTATAAGAAATTAATAGAGCCGGTATCGTTTGAAATTACAAAAGGCATGACCGAAGTCTTATCATTAAAAATAGAAAATGAAATGGTAGATACGGGAAATATAGAGATAACAAAGATAGATAAAGATAATAAAGCACCGTTAGCGGGAGTAACATTCATCGTACAAGATGAAAAGGGTAATGAAGTTACAAAAGTAACGACAGATAAAGAAGGAAAAGCAAGTGTTTCAGATTTACCTGTAGGAAAGTATGAATTAGTAGAGGTAGAAAGTTTACCTGGTTATAAAAAGTTAGAAAAACCAGTATCATTTGAAATTAAAAAAGGCATGACCGAAGTTCTATCATTAAAAGTAGAAAATGAAATGGTAGATACGGGGAATGTAGAAATCACAAAAATAGATAAAGACAGTAAAGCACCATTAGAAAATGTTGTATTTGAAGTACGTGATTCAAAAGGAAAAGTAGTTGCGAAAGTAACAACGGATAAAGAAGGAAAAGCAAACGTTTCAGATTTATCTATTGGGAAGTATGAGTTGGTGGAGGTAGAAACACCAGCAGGATACAAACCACTTGAAAAACCAATTTTATTCGAAATTGAAAAGGGTAGAGTAACAGCGTTAAAGCTAACAGTCGAAAATGAATTAGTGGATACAGGAAATGTAGAAATTACAAAAGTAGACAAAGAAAATAAAGATGCTTTAGCTGATGCAGTATTTGAGATTCAAGATGCAGCAGGACAAGTAGTCGCTAAAATAACGACAGATAAAAAAGGACAAGTACAAGTTACTAATTTATCAGTTGGAACATACAAGTTAGTAGAAGTAAAAGCACCAAAAGGATATAAGCAATTAGTAGATCCGATTGTTTTCCAAATTGAAAAAGGCATGACAAAATCTCTTGCTTTAACAGTCGAAAATGAAATGTTAGACAAGGGTAATGTAGAAGTTACAAAAGTAGATAAAGATAGTCAAAAAGCATTAGAAGGCGTAGTTTTCGAAGTACAAGATGAAAACGGCAAAGTAGTAACGGAAGTAAAAACAGATAAAAATGGTAAAGCAAAAATCTCAGACTTATCTGTAGGAAAGTACAAATTAGTAGAAAAAGAAAGCTTACCAGGCTACAAACAATTAACAGAGCCAGTATCATTCGAAATCAAAAAAGGTATGACGAAAGTTTTATCATTGAAAGTAGAGAACGAACTGTTAGATAAAGGTTCAGCAGAAATTACAAAAGTGGACAAAGAAAGTGGCGCGTTATTAGAAGGCGTAACATTTGAAGTGCAAGATGAAAAAGGCAAAGTAGTAACAAAAGTAACGACAGATAAAGAAGGAAAAGCAAAAATTGCTGATTTATCAGTAGGAAAATATAAGCTAGTAGAGGTAGAAAGCTTACCAGGATATAAAAAACTAGCGAAGCCAGTATCATTTGAAATCAAAAAAGGTATGACAGAAGTTTTATCACTAAAAGTAGAGAATGAACTAGTAGATAAAGGTTCAGTAGAAATTACAAAAGTAGATAAAGATAGTCAAAAAGTATTAGAAGGCGTAGTCTTTGAAATCCAAGATGAAGCAGGCAAAGTAGTAACAAAAGTAACAACAGATAAAGAAGGAAAAGCGGAAATTTCAGATCTATCTGTAGGGAATTACAAACTAGTAGAAGCAGAAAATTTACCAGGCTACAAAAAGCTAACAGAGCCAGTATCATTCGAAATCAAAAAAGGTATGACAGAAGTTTTATCACTAAAGGTAGAGAATGAACAGTTAGATAAAGGTTCAGTAGAAATTAAAAAAGTAGATAAAGACAGTCAAAAAGTATTAGAAGGCGTAGTCTTTGAAGTACAAGATGAAAAAGGTAAAGTAGTAACGAAAGTAACAACAGATAAAGAAGGAAAAGCAAACATTTCAGATCTATCTGTAGGAAGTTACAAATTAGTAGAGGTAGAAAGTTTACCAGGTTATAAAAAGCTAGAAAAACCAGTATCATTCGAAATCAAAAAAGGTATGACGAAAGTTTTATCATTGAAAGTAGAGAACGAACTGTTGGATAAAGGTTCAGTAGAGATTACAAAAGTGGACAAAGAAAGTGGCGCGTTATTAGAAGGCGTAACATTTGAAGTGCAAGATGAAAAAGGCAAAGTAGTAACAAAAGTAACGACAGATAAAGAAGGAAAAGCAAAAATTGCTGATTTATCAGTAGGAAAATATAAGCTAGTAGAGGTAGAAAGCTTACCAGGATATAAAAAACTAGCGAAGCCAGTATCATTCGAAATCAAAAAAGGTATGACAGAAGTTTTATCACTAAAAGTAGAGAATGAACTAGTAGATAAAGGTTCAGTAGAAATTACAAAAGTAGATAAAGATAGTCAAAAAGTATTAGAAGGCGTAGTCTTTGAAATCCAAGATGAAGCAGGCAAAGTAGTAACAAAAGTAACAACAGATAAAGAAGGAAAAGCGAAAATTTCAGATCTATCTGTAGGGAATTACAAACTAGTAGAAGCAGAAAATTTACCAGGCTACAAAAAGCTAACAGAGCCAGTATCATTCGAAATCAAAAAAGGTATGACAGAAGTTTTATCACTAAAAGTAGAGAATGAACAGTTAGATAAAGGTTCAGTAGAAATTACAAAAGTAGATAAAGACAGTCAGAAAGCATTAGAAGGCGTAGTTTTCGAAGTACAAGATGAAAAAGGCAAAGTAGTAACGGAAGTAAAAACAGATAAAAATGGTAAAGCAACAGTTGCAGACTTATCTGTAGGAAAGTACAAATTAGTAGAGAAAGAAAGCTTACCAGGTTACAAACAATTAACAGAGCCAGTATCGTTTGAAATTAAAAAAGGAATGACCGAAGTTCTATCATTAAAAATAGAAAATGAAATGGTAGATACGGGAAATGTAGAAATTACAAAAATAGATAAAGATAATAAGGCACCGTTAGCAGGTGTAGTCTTTGAAGTTCAAGACGACAAAGGCAAAGTAGTAACGAAAGTAACGACAGATAAAGCTGGAAAAGCAACAGTTGCAGATTTATCAGTAGGAAAGTACAAGCTAGTAGAAGTAGAGAGTTTACCAGGCTACAAAAAATTAGAAAAGCCTGTACCATTTGAAATTAAAAAAGGTATGACAAAATCTTTAGCGTTCACTGTAGAAAATGAAATGGTAGATACGGGGAATGTAGAAATCACAAAAATAGATAAAGACAGTAAAGCACCATTAGAAAATGTTGTATTTGAAGTACGTGACTCAAAAGGAAAAGTAGTTGCGAAAGTAACAACGGATAAAGAAGGAAAAGCAAACGTTTCAGATTTATCTATTGGAAAGTATGAGTTAGTAGAAGTAGAAACACCAGCAGGATACAAACCACTAGAAAAGCCAATTTCATTCGAAATTGAAAAAGGTAGAGTTACAGCATTACAATTGACTGTAGAAAATGAATTAGTGGATGTAGGAAATGTAGAAATTACAAAAGTAGACAAAGAAACGAAAGATGCTTTAGCTGATGCAGTATTTGAGATTCAAGATGCAGCAGGACAAGTAGTCGCTAAAATAAAGACAGATAAAAAAGGACACGCACAAGTTACTAATTTATCAGTTGGAACATACAAGCTAGTAGAAGTAAAAGCACCAAAAGGATATAAGCAATTAGTAGATCCGATTACTTTCCAAATTGAAAAAGGCATGACAAAATCTCTTGCTTTAACAGTCGAAAATGAAATGTTAGACAAGGGAAATGTAGAAGTAACAAAAGTAGATAAAGATAGTCAAAAAGCATTAGCAGGTGTAGTCTTCGAAGTACAAGACGAACAAGGCAAAGTAGTAACAAAAGTAACAACAGATAAAGAAGGAAAAGCGAAAGTTTCAGATCTATCAGTAGGAAAATACAAATTAGTAGAAACGGAGAGTTTACCAGGTTACAAAAAACTAACAGAACCAGTATCATTCGAAATCAAAAAAGGTATGACAGAAGTTTTATTATTAAAAGTAGAGAATGAACAGTTAGACAAAGGTTCAGTAGAAATTACAAAAATGGCTGCTGAAAGTAAGCATGTATTATCAGGGGCAGTGTTTGAAGTTCATGACGAAAAAGGAAAAGTAGTAACGAAAGTAACAACAGATAAAGAAGGAAAAGCGAAAGTCTCAGACTTATCTGTAGGTCACTACACACTTGTAGAAGTAGAAGCACCAAAGGGTTATGAAAAATTAACTAATCCAATTCCATTTGAAATTACAAAAGGAATGATAAGTCCAGTTCAATTACAAGTATTAAACAAATTGACTTCTTTAGCACCACCAGGCCAAGAGAAACCAGAAACAACGGATCCAGAGAAACCAGAAACAACGGATCCAGAAAAACCAGAAACAACGGATCCAGAGAAACCGGGAACAACGAATCCAGAGAAACCGGGAACAACGAATCCAGAAAAACCAGAAACAACGGATCCAGAGAAACCAGAAACAATGAATCCAGAGAAGCCTGAAAAAGAATTACCGAAAACAGGACAGAAAATGCCTGTGGAACCATATATGGGAGCACTTCTTATCATGATGAGTTTTGGATTGCTCGTATTAGGTAGAAAACAGCAGAGATAATAAAAATGAAAAGGTATCCTCAAAGTATTGGAGGATACCTTTTTTATTTGGCATAAAAAACATTTAGCAAAAGAACACGATGCAAATAGAAACAAAAAGGAAGAAAAAATTCGTCCTATTTTCTTAATATTGTTATATCAAAAAAACTATATATATTTAATGTGAAAATAAAAGGTTAAAGGCCTTCGTAATGTTTGTTTGAGTACTTTAAGAAAGAGGGCTTTTTCCTAAAGTATTCAAAGGATGATAGTCCAATAGCAGGTGGGAGATGAAACTCGTTTTAGCACTGTATTAACACCTTGAAATATAGATAGGGGAAAATAATGTAAAAAAAACTATTGTATATTTAAAAACCTTATGTTACATTTGTGTTACAGAAAAGTTACAAACGGTAACTTATGTTACGGTTTGTTTTCTTTTGTTTTTCTTTATGTTACGAAAATATGTAAAGCTAAAAAAATAGCAACCTAAAAATAGTTTTTCTATGTGTATAAGAGTGTGTGTAGTAAAGAGCCTGGTGAGAGCTTTACGCACATTATTAAAATTCCTTTCTGTCTTTAAAAGAAGAAGAAAACCAACTACCAACTATTTGGGAGTTTTAAGTAATGATAGTAAATGAAATGTACTTCCTTTCCCACACACAAAGTACATCTTTATTTTCAGTCTAATTACTACACAGACTTTTATACATATGCTGTTATCGTTTTAGGGATATATAGGAGGAGAAAAAATGAAAAAGTTATTAATGGTAATTGGACTTACGTTTTTAATGTTAGCTGGGTGTAGTAATGGAAATTTTGACAAAGCAATGGATGAAGGGAAGACCGCGTTAACGAATAAAGAATATAAAAATGCATTATCATCATTTGAAAAAGCGCTAGATGAGAAAAAAGACGATTCAGATGCAAAGATGCTTGTAGAACAAACGAAAGTAATGATTGAAGCAGTGAAGTTAAAAGAAGAAACAAAGATAGAAGAATCAATCAAGTCATTTGAAAAAGTAGAGAACATGAAGAATGGAAATGCTACGCTTGTAAAACAGGCAAAGGAAGAACGCACAGCATTACTAGCCATCTTAGAGCAAAACAAGAAGTATAGTGAGCAACTGACGAAAAGTGAAGAGTTAATAAGTAAGAAAAATTATGCAGAAGCGAAAGAGATCTTAAATAAGCTAGTTGCAGAAACAAAAGATAACAAAAACCTTGAAGAATATAATAAAAAAGCGGTAGGGTTAGTTACTAAAATGAATGAAGAAGAAAAAACTGCACAGAATGAAGCTGCGAAGGCACAAAAAACAAATGTAGTAACGAATCAAAAGGTAGCAACAGAAAAGACTCAAAAAACTGAGGCAGAAAAAAATCAGAAGGTAGTAACAGAAAAGAACGGCAAAACTGAGGTAGAAAAAAATCAAAAGGCAGTAACAGAAAAGAACGGCAAAACTGAGGCAGAAAAGAATCAAAAAGTAGAGACAGGAAAGACTCAAGATGCATTTACTTTTGAGAAAGCGAAAGCATATATTAAAAATGAATATAAAGAAGACTATGATTACACGCTAGAAAATACGCAAGTAGAGAATGGAAAGAAATATTATCAAATAAGAGTGCGTACGACATATAAAATAGAAGGTGCAGGTGGACCAGGATTTACTGGTGTATTTAAAGTATTCGAAGATGGTACAATCGTTGAAATGCACTAAATTGATGGAAAAGGTATCCTCAAAGTATATGAGGGTACCTTTTTTAGCATAAAAAAAGCATCTAGCAAAAGTACTAGATGCAAATAAAAACACAAGGGAAGACAAAATTCTTCCCGTTTCCCGTATGTAATTATATCAAAAAATATATAAAAAACTAGCTTTATTTTTTATATAATTGATGTGTAAAGCTATGAAAGTATAAGATTACACTGTTTTCATAGTGTTTTATTGAAAAAAAGGAGAAAGAAATAGTAAACAAAAACATAGACAAAAGTAGGCATATATAGTGAAAAGTAATTATGAAACAATATAAACCAAAAGGATTTTCAGAAATGCTTAATGTCTCTGTTAAGACATTGCAAAGGTGGGACAATCAAGGTGTTTTACCTGCTTAGCGAAACCAAAAAGGAAGAAGATACTATACAGAAGAACAGTATAAGGAATATATGAGTATTCAAGAAGAAAATAAAGTAGGCGAAGTAGTTATTCAAATCCAGGTCAGAAAGATGATTTAGAAAATCAGGTTGAGTTTCGCAAATGCACGAGGGATAATTGTAGATAAAGTTATCAAAGGTATTGGTAGCGGATTAAACTACAAAAGAAAACAGTGGAATAAACCTGATTGACAGTTGTATGGAAAGAAATATTTCGACGATCATCATTGCACACAAAGATAGATTTGTACGTTTTGGATATGATTGGTTTGAAGAGTTTCTTCGTAAAATGGGAGTGGAAATTATGATTGTTAACAATGAAAAACTATCTCCTCAAGAAGAACTTGTTCAGGATTTAATATCTATCATTCATGTATTTAGCTGTAGAATATGTGGGTTGAGAAAATACAAAAAGAAAATGTCGGAGGATGGAGACTTATGAAAAGAGCATATTTAATAGAAATCAAACCGACAACTGAACAAGTTAGTAAAATCCGTCAAACTATTGGGGTGTGTCTATATGTATATAACCTGTATATTTCTAAAAATAAAGAGGCATATGAGTCGGAGGGGAAATTTCTTAGTGGCTATGACTTTTCCAAATGGCTAAACAACATTCATACAAAAGAGTGTGATCAGTGGATTAAAGAAGTGTCGAGCAAAGCGGTAAAACAAGCGATTATGAATGGAGATAAAGCTTTTAAGCGATTTTTTAAAGGTTTATCTCAGTTTCCACGATATAAAAAAAAGAGGAAGCAAGATGTGAAGTGCTACTTTCCGAAAAACAACAAAACAGATTGGACAGTAGAAAGACATAGAGTAAAAATCCCCACAATTGGTTGGACAAGGTTAAAAGAATATGGGTATATCCCTAAAAATGCAACTGTAAAGAGTGGCACAGTATATCAAAGAGCAGGAAGATATTTTGTATCTGTACTTTGCGAATTGGAAGAAATGGCAACAAAGTTAGTACTCAATAAAATAGGTCTAGGGATTGATTTAGGAGTGAAGGATTTTGCTACACGTAGCGATGGTATCGTTCATGAAAACATCAACAAAACAATAAAAGTAAAAAAGATAGAAAAACGGTTAAAACGTGAACAACGCTCTTTAGCACGTAAATTTGAAAATCTAAAAAAGAGAGGTGAAAAATCTGTTACTAATAAAAGAGTGAATATAGATAAAAATGTTCTTAGAGTGCAAAAGTTGCATGCTCGATTAGCGAATATTCGAATAGAGTATGTAAAGTCTATTGTAACGAATGTGGTGAAAACCAAGCCAACGTTTATTACAGTGGAAGATTTGAATGTGAAAGGTATGATGAAGAATAAACATTTATCTAAAACAATTGCCAAGCAGTCTTTTTTTGCTTTTAAAACGTGGCTTTTGACGAAATGTGAGGAATATGGAATTGAATTACGTCAAGTAGACCGGTTTTATCCATCGTCAAAGCTATGCTCATGTTGCAGTCAAAAGAAAGCGGATTTAAAACTATCTGACCGAGTATATACATGTGAATGTGGCAATGTAATGGATAGAGATTTGAACGCAGCGATCAACCTTTTACAAGCAAAAAAATATACAATACTAACGTAAATAGATTGTATATATGTACGGTGGGCTACATCGGAATTTACGCCTGTGGAGTGTCATAGCAAACTGTAGTAGCAAGTGATTAGCGAGGCAGGGCACGTAGAAGCAGGAATACTCTAAGAATATACATTTGTCTATATTTTTAGTAGCAGCTGCGTATATGATTAATTTTAAACCAGAAAATTTAAACCAACTATTCAAGGTGATGTTAATTAGTGCGAATAAGTCTTATGATGCGATTAAAGATTATGAATTTACAGGGGAAGCGGTAGTATTCCGTGTGGATTTCGAATATATTGACGCTTCTCTAATGATTGTAGATATGTTAGGAAGATCTGCTTCTAAATTTAACATTTTGCCATATGCCTGTCCGAATACAAATGAAATAGATTACATTCAGTTTCAAGTGTATTCGATTAATGAAGGGAATTTTAAGGAAATGATTGATACGATGTAGAAAACTATAATTTTACAAATATGTATATACCAACTAATATATAATTAATACATTCATATAATTGGAGTGATGAGATGCAGCCGTTAGAAAGGGAGATTCATTCTAATATGCTGAAAGTGTGGCGAATCCACGCTTTAATTGGGGCGGCAGTTATACTAGCAGTCGTAATTGCGTATTTCTTTTTTATGATCAATTTTAACTGGTGGGGCTGGTTGTTTGGCTTATTGGTAACAGGCGCTATTACATTTATCCCGCTTGATTATTTCGTGTTTCCAAATTTACGTCAACGTTATTATAGTTACAGATTAAATGAAGAAGAGATTGAGATACAAAAGGGAATGTTCGTTGTAAAACGCGTACTTATTCCGATGATTCGTGTGCAGCACGTAACGATTGAACAAGGCCCGATTATGAGAAAGTATAATTTAGCAGAATTACATATTTCCACAGCAGCAACTTCTCATAGTATTCCAGGTTTAACGAAGGAAGAAGCAGAGCAGCTGAAAAGACAAATTGGAGAACTTGCGAAAGTGAGTGATGAGGATGTATAAGAGGCAACATCCGATCACGATATTGTTAGGTATTAGGGTTGCGAGTTTGTTGCCACTTATTATTCTTGTTTTATTTAAACCTGATGAACAAGTGGAACCTTGGTATTTATTTTATCTTTTCCTTTTGGTTGTTTTATTCATCATGGCTATTTTTTCTGCAATTAAATGGTATTTTAAAGTGTACTGGATTGAGAATAATATTTTACATATAAAGCACGGTGTTTTTGTAAAGAAGGAAAGCTATTTAAATAAAGAGCGTGTACAAAATGTTAGTACGTCTTCTAACATCATTTATCAAATGCTCGGACTTATGAAGTTAAATATAGAAGTAGCGGGTGGTGGTAATGAACCAGAAGTGGTGTTGGCTGGTATTAAAGAAGACGAGGCAAAACATTTAATCTCTTTATTACATAAGAAAGAAACTACTGTAAAAGAAGAAATAGAAGAGGAAGAAAGCAAGACGGTTTATCAGTTAACAGCGAAAGAGGTTTTAGCCGCAGCGATTACATCTGGTCGGTTCGGACTAGTGTTCTCTGGACTAGTACTTCTTTACACAAAGTTTGATTTTGTTCTTCCTGAAGGATTCACAAGTAAAGTAGAAGCGTATGTGATGGGAAACGGTGTTTATAAACTAATTGTAATTGCATTAATTTTAATGGTAATTTCATGGATTATTTCCACGGCTGGATATGTGTTGAAATATGCAAACTTTAAAATTGAGCGAAAAGGGGAAGAGATTCGTATCGTTCAAGGATTATTTGAAAAGAAAGAGTTTGTCTTAAAATTGCACCGCATTCAAGCAATTACTGTAAAAGAAGGTATGCTTCGCCAGCCGTTTGGCTATTGTGCTGTTGAAGTGGAAGCAATTCAAAGTATTGGAGCAGCAAGTAACGAAGTAATGTTGCATCCATTTATGAAGAAAAAAGATGTACAGCCCCTTCTCACATATTTAGAGTTACCTTATGAAATCGAAGCGGAGATCGTTCACTTACCAAAAACAGCGTTGCGTCGTTATTTCATTATGGGCTGGTTAATAAGTATCATACTCACAGTTCTAATTGCCAGCGTGAGTATATATTTTAAACAATATATTGCGTTGTTTGTTATTTTACCGTTATTTATCGTGTTTTCGTTACTTGCGTATGCTAGATATAAAAGTGGTGGTTATGAATTAAGAGAAAATCAACTAACGGTTGTATATCGTAATTTTTCGAAATATACAGGAATAATGCGAAGAAGACATGTTCAAGCAGTAGGTTATGATCAATCGTATTTTCAAAGAAAAGATGAATTATGTACAACTCTTGTAGCGGTAGCCGGGCGCGGTTATGAAGTAAAGCATATGAGAAAAAAAGATTCGCTTCGTATATATAATTGGTATAAAGAAAAAGGAAACACCGGTGCGTAACGGTGTTTCCTTTTTTATGTCGTGATTTGTCGATAAGTCGATATATTTCAAAAATCGCTGATATATCTGAAAAATCACTGATATATTTCGAGTTGCGCCGATATATTCGAAAAATCGCTAATATAATTTCATGTACCGCAGCCTTGGAGAAACCACAGTACAAAAATCCTTAAACTAACACATCAAAAGTAGTCACAAATGACGGACGAGAGAAAATACTTTTCTGCTGCTCTGCATGTGGATGCACCTGAGCCTGAGCTTGTCCTTCCGCTTGTGCAGGGCGTTTTTTATGAGCATTTTCGAATGAACGTGATTCTGTCCAATCTTTAAAGTTTTGCTCCGTTTCCCACATCGTTAAGATGACATATGTATCGTTACTTAATGGGCGTAGAACGCGGATTGCTTGGAAACCGCGTTCGTTTTCAATAAGGCCTGCGCGGTTTTTAAAACGGTTTTCAAATACTGGGCGACCTTCGTCTGTTACAGAAATGTTGTTACAAACGATATAGCCAGGTTGTCCTTTAAATTCTCCAACAGCGTCTAGTACGTCATATTGAAGCGCTGATTCTACTGATTCTTCTGTATTTTCTTTATAAAACATATTTTTTTCATTATTTTTTGCAGTGAAATGTGCTTGTTCTAGAGGTGTTTCGTATGAAATAATAGCCTTCATTTTAATGCCCCCTTAATGGTTTGTTTCTATTATATCAACTCTCTTAAAAAACTTCGAAGATTATATACATAAAGATACTTCTTTTTCAAATAATAAATGTACCATCATTTGGAAAGAAGGCCGATGTATGAAGAAAGTAAAGTGGACTTTATTAGGTGGATTCGCAACGCTAGTATTAGCGATTGTACTTTATAAACTTATTGTGTTAGCTGGTGGCTATATGATGGATGAAAAGCAGCTCGTTTTCCACTCTTCATCACGTATCGTTGACCAGAAAGGGAAAGAGATTACGAAATTATATGTAGAAAATAGAGATCTCGTACCAGTCGAGCAAATTCCAAAGCATGTCCAGCAGGCGTTTATTGCGGTGGAAGATTCTCGTTTTTATGAGCATCAAGGAATTGATTATCCGTCTATATTCCGTGCTCTTTATAAAGATACATTAGCTGGAGAGAAGGTCGAAGGCGGTAGTACGATTACGCAGCAACTCGCTAAAAACGTTTTTTTAACTCGTGAAAAAACAGTTACGCGTAAATTGAAGGAAGTCGCAATTTCCCTTCAATTAGAGCAAAAATATACGAAGCAACAAATTCTTGAAATGTATATGAATCATATTTATTTTGGGCATGGGGCTTACGGTATTCAAGCAGCAGCAAAGTTGTATTTTAATAAAAATGTAGAAGATTTAACAGTAGAAGAAGGAGCGATGCTTGCAGGTCTTCCGAAGTCACCAAATGGATATTCACCTTATTTCTCTCCAGAGAAGAGTAAGGAGCGCCGTGATCTCGTATTGTCACTTATGCATAAACAAGGCTATTTGACTGCCGAAGATAGCGTACGTTATCAAGGAAAGACCATTGCTCTTTATAAAAACTTAGATGAGAATGAACTCGCATATATGCCGTATATTGATATGGTTATAGATGAAGCAGCTCGTTTATACGGATTGTCTCATCAAGAAGTACTGCGCGGAGGATATACGTTTGTCGTACCGATGGATGAAAAGATTCAAAAGGTAGCGTATAACCAGTTTCAAGATGCAAGGAATTTCCCTGGGAAAGAAGAGGGGACGCAAGGTGCTTTTTTATTAATGGATAATCGTACGGGCGGAATTAAAGCGGCGATTGGCGGAAGAAAGTACGTCCCGAGAGGCTTTAATCGTATTTTCGCAAAAAGACAGCCAGGTTCTGTGCTAAAACCACTTATCGTCTATGCACCAGCACTCGAAACGAAAAAGTATAATCCGTATTCTTTATTGACGAATGAAAGAAATTCATTTGAAGGCTATGAACCTCGAAATTATAACCATTCATATTCGAAAGAAATGACGATGTACGATGCGATTTTAGAGTCAGCAAATGTGCCGGCAGTTTCTTTATTAAATGAGTTAGGGGTAGAAGAAGGAAAGCAATATTTAGAGAAAGGAAATGTTCATATTGCAGACGCAGGGTTAAGTACAGCGCTTGGCGGATTGAAAAATGGTGTTTCACCATTTGATCTTGTAAAAATGTATCGTGCGTTTTTAGCAAATGGTGCTATTATTGAGCCGCACGTTATTGATAAAGTGTTAAATAGACACGGTGCAGTTATTGGAGAATCGCCAAAAGTAGAAACGAAAATATTCTCGAAACAAACGGCGTGGTATATGACGAAAATGTTAGAAGGAGTTGTAAAGGAAGGGACAGCGAAAGCCGGTGTATATAGCGGGGCGTTAGCTGGGAAAACAGGTACAACTTCCTTGCCAAATGACGAAAATGGAGCTAGAGATATGTGGTTCGTCGGCTATACACCAAATTTAGTAGGTGCTGTTTGGATTGGTTATGACCGTACGGATAAAGAGCATCAGTTGCAAGGAGAAAGTGCGTCAGCAACGAAATTGTTTAAGAAAATTTTAACGAAGGCAAATGTAGAACAGAAAGAGCAGTTTATGAAACCAGAAGGTGTGGAAACAATCGGTGCTCCGATTCGTTTGCGCAAGATTGAAGATGTGAAAATGAAATTAGCGTTTAGCCCTTTCGGTTTATTTAAAGCAAAATTAAGCTGGACACCACTTCCAGATGAAAGAATTATGTATCGTATTTATAGAGTGGAAAACGGAGTTCATACGCATGTAGGCACTGTAAATGGTGCCGGAGAATATGAGGAAAAGTTCGTTAACATCTTTTCAAAACCGAGTTTTTACGTTGTACCATATAACACACAAACGAAACGTGAAGGAGAAAAGTCAAAAGTAGCTAAACCATAGTTTTTCTCTGTGCTATAATAAGAATGTTGTGAAAATAGTAAGCGGTTTTACGAATGTTTGTGTCAATTTCATGAACAACGTACATAATGTTATGCATTTTGTTTTTACAAGCTGTATAGTAAAAAAAGATAAATATCGGAATAGAACGTATTTAGAGCAAAAGCATTGGCAAGGAAGGGAGCAAGGGTCTTGGTAAGAACTATAAATGAGACATTTTTAAAAGCATGTAGGGGGGAACGTACTGATTATGTACCAGCATGGTATATGCGTCAAGCAGGTCGTTCGCAGCCGGAATATAGAAAGATAAAAGAAAAGTATTCTTTATTTGAAATTACACACAATCCAGAGTTATGTGCTTACGTTACAAAGTTACCAGTTGATCAATATAACGTAGACGCAGCAATTCTGTATAAAGATATTATGTCACCACTACCTGCAATTGGTGTGGATGTAGAAATTAAATCAGGTATTGGCCCAGTTATTGATAATCCAATTCGTTCTTTACAAGACGTAGAAAAACTAGGGGAAATCAATCCAGAAGATGACGTACCGTACATATTAGATACGATTCGTTTATTAACGACAGAAATGTTAGACGTACCGTTAATCGGTTTTTCAGGAGCTCCATTTACATTAGCGAGCTATATGATTGAAGGCGGTCCATCTCGTAATTATCATAATACGAAAGCGTTCATGTATGCAGAGCCGAAAGCTTGGTTCGCTTTAATGGATAAGCTAGCAGATATGGTTATTACATATTTAAAAGCGCAAATTAACGCAGGAGCAAAAGCGGTTCAAATTTTCGATTCTTGGGTTGGAACAGTAAATGTAGCAGATTACCGCATATTTATTAAACCAGCAATGGAGCGTATTTTTGCAGAAGTTCGTACGATGGGTGTACCGATGATTATGCACGGCGTAGGAGCTGCGCATTTAGTAAATGAATGGCACGACTTACCGCTTGATGTAGTAGGTTTAGATTGGCGCTTACCGATCGAAGAAGCACGTGCACGCGGCGTTCATAAGGCGGTACAAGGTAATATGGACCCTTCATTCTTACTTGCACCATGGTCTGTTATTGAAGAACATGTAAAAGGTATTTTAGATCAAGGGATGAAACAGCCTGGTTATATCTTTAACTTAGGACACGGTGTATTCCCAGAAGTAAATCCAGATACATTAAAACGTTTAACTACATTTATTCATGAATACTCTAAAGGGCAGTTAGCGAAGTAAAGGAGCATTGCTGTATGAAAAAGAAAATTGGTTTGCTTGTAATGGCATACGGAACGCCATATAAAGAAGAAGATATTGAACGTTACTATACACATATTCGTAGAGGAAGAAAGCCAAGTCCTGAAATGCTAGAGGATCTAACAGAGCGTTACCGTGCAATTGGTGGTATTTCTCCTTTAGCTACTATTACATTAGAGCAAGCTAAAAAGTTAGAACAGCGTTTAAATGAAGTACAAGATGAAGTAGAGTACCATATGTATCTTGGCTTAAAACATATCGAACCGTTCATTGAAGATGCAGTGAAAGATATGCATAACGACGGTATACAAGATGCGATCGCACTTGTTCTTGCGCCACACTATTCTACATTTAGCGTGAAATCGTATGTAGGACGAGCACAAGAAGAAGCTGAGAAACTTGGAAACTTAACAATTCACGGCATTGATAGCTGGTATAAAGAACCGAAATTCATCCAGTACTGGGTTGATGCAGTGAAAGGTATATATAACGGTATGTCAGAAGCAGAGCGTGAAAAAGCAGTATTAATCGTATCTGCACATAGCTTACCAGAAAAAATTATCGCGCTTGGCGATCCATATCCAGATCAATTAAATGAAACGGCGGATTATATCGCGCGCGGAGCGGAAGTAGCAAACTATGCAGTAGGCTGGCAAAGTGCAGGAAACACACCAGATCCTTGGATTGGTCCAGATGTACAAGATTTAACGAGAGAACTAAATGAAAAGCACGGTTATACTTCATTCGTATATGCACCAGTTGGATTTGTTGCGGAACATTTAGAAGTTTTATATGACAATGACTTTGAGTGTAAAGTTGTAACAGATGAAATTGGCGCAAAATATTATCGTCCAGAAATGCCAAATGCATCGGACGCATTTATTGACTCTTTAACAGATGTTGTATTAAAGAAAAAAGAATCTGTATTGTAAAAAGAAAGGGGGAGCATGCTTGAGGAAAAAAGTTGTAATCATCGGCGGTGGTATCACAGGATTAACAACAATGTATAACTTACAAAAAGATATTCATGACAAGAACTTGCCGATCGATACATTACTTATAGAAGCATCTGGTAAACTTGGTGGGAAAATTCAAACCGTTCGAAAAGATGGATTTACAATTGAACGCGGACCGGATTCTTTCTTAGCACGAAAAGAAAGTGCCTCTAGACTGGCGCGAGAATTAGGTCTTGGTGATGAACTTGTAAATAATAAGGCCGGTCAATCATTTATCCTCGTAAACAATCGGTTACATAAAATGCCGAGCGGATCGATGATGGGAATTCCAACGCAAATTACGCCGTTTCTATTTTCCAGGCTGTTCTCCCCAATTGGTAAACTAAGAGCTGGCTTTGATCTGTTAATGCCCAGGTCAAAGCCAGTATCTGACCAATCACTCGGGCATTTTTTCAGACATCGCCTCGGCAACGAAGTGGTTGAAAATTTAATAGAACCATTACTATCGGGTATTTATGCAGGGGATATCGATGAAATGAGCTTAATGTCAACATTCCCGCAAATGTATCAAATTGAGCAGAAACATCGCAGTATTTCACTCGGTATGCGTACGCTTGCTCTGAAAAAAGAGAAATCTGAACCGAAAAAGGGAATCTTCCAAACAGTGAAAACAGGTTTAGAATCTATAGTAGAATCTCTCGAAGCGAAGATACATGAAGGTACGATAATAAAGGGAACTCGCATTGAAAAAGTTGCAAAACTTGGTGATGTTTACACGATTACTCTTAGTAACGGAAAAGAAATAGAAGCGGACGCGGTCGTAGTGGCAAGCTCACATAAAGTATTGCCATCTATGTTTGCACAGTACAAGCAGTTTCGTTTCTTCCGCAATATTCCGTCTACATCAGTTGCAAATGTGGCAATGGCTTTCCCGCAATCAGCCATTCAGCGCGATATTGACGGCACAGGGTTTGTCGTATCTCGAAATAGCGACTACACAATTACAGCATGTACGTGGACACATAAAAAATGGCCACATACAACACCAGAAGGAAAAACGCTTCTTCGTTGTTACGTCGGTCGTGCTGGTGATGAAGCGGTTGTAGAACAAACAGAAGAGGAACTCGTTCAGCTTGTACTAGAAGACTTACGAAAGACGATGGATATTACAGAGGATCCTGAGTTTACAGTCGTAAGTCGCTGGAAAGAAGCGATGCCCCAATATACAGTAGGCCATAACGAGCGAATGAAGAAACTCACAACATTTATGGAAAAAGAGTTGCCAGGTATATACTTGGCAGGTAGTTCTTACGCTGGTTCTGGTCTTCCGGACTGTATTGATCAAGGTGAGAAAGCCGCAAAGCGTGTACTATCTCATTTGGAAAAAGTAATGGAGACGGAATTACTCGCACAATAAAATATAAGAAACGCCTTCAATCACATTGAAGGCGTTTTGTTACTTATTCACCAATAAACATATATAAGTTATTTGGCTTTATAACGGCATCTCCTGCATAAATAACCCATTCTGTTAAGTTATCAAAATCTAAATGATAACTATTTCCTTCACTCATATCTTCTATAAAATATGGTTCGTTAATGAGTATTCCTTGAATGAAGTCTTCCGTAATGTTTTGCATTTCAAACCACATATGTTCACTTTTTCCCTCTTCGTAGGAGACACCAAACTTAGCGAGGAAACGAAAATCTTCATTTGATTGTTCAATGTGAAAAATATTGCTGAAATACCCGAAAGTATTCTTTGCATTATAAGCCATACGATCGGTTTCACTATTTGTTTTATAGAACATAAGCCCTGTAGCTTCCTCATGTTCTTTGAAAAAGCTTTCGATACATTCTTCTGAAGTATTAAATTGGAATAAGAGAACGGATGGAGATTGATGGTATTCATCTCGGTCATCCATGCCGCCTAAGAATGTGTCTTGTGCATCAATTGGCTGTAGCTTTACTTCTTCATCCTCGATTGAAGATAATTGATCCATACTCGTTTTATGCCCAATATAAGATAATCCTTTCTCCCATGGAACAGCTACTGTATGTATAGAACCTTGCTGACTATGCGCGATCACGATAGGCTCATTCATAGGGACTTGTCCATTCTCAACGGCATTATTAGCAAATGTTTGAAAGAGATCACCAATGCCGTAGTAGGATGAAATGCGATTTGGAATAATTAATTCTATTTCTGTTACGCCTGCTCTTAAAAGGCCATGTGTATGAAACCAATATTGCGTAGGCTCACCTTCTTTATCGTCTTCATAAACAGAATGAATAACATACAAGTCAGGAATGTCAGGTAATAATTCATTTTCAACGTGATATTCAATATAGCTTCTAGATATTACTTTCATTGCTGCACTTGAATCGATTACAAATAACAAATCTGGAGCGAGGTTCCATAAAAACTGTAACTGCTGGAAAAAGCAGTCCAGCACATCGCCTACAAATAGCGTACGAGCGAAAATTTCAGTGCCATAAGCAGCATCTTCAAAATTACGATCTACGATTGTAGAATCTTGTCTATTGTACATTTTATATTCTTCTGGATCGCTCGTTTCATCAATATGCAGTTCATACGGTATGATTGTTTCATCCATATGTAACTCAACAATAAGGCTTGTCTCATCACTGTAAATAATTTTTAATTCATCCACTTTAGTAGAGATAGTCTCTAGCCGCTGTTTTAACTGTTCAATCGTAATTCTAGTTGGTATAACGGCAATCATATCTGAAAAATGACGTTCTAATGTTCCATTCATAGCTGCGCGGTATGTTTCTGTTTGCACTTCCATCCAATCACTCCTATTCAAATGAATCCATTTTACATGCCAATGAAATTTCGATATTTTCTGTTTTCTCTCTCTAACATTATAGAGCGCATTCGTAGAAGGTGTAAAATTATTATTTTGTATTATAGTTTGAAAGCTTGTAAATTAAATAAATTTTTTGTAAAACTTGTCGAAATACCATTCTATATAACGAATCATTTGATATGATAGAAATGCTGAGAAAATATGAAATAGGGAGAGGAAAATGGCTGTGAAGAAATTGTTAAGTGTCTTTTTATCATTCATACTATTGCTTTCATTTACTGGAACTTTAGTACAAGCAGAAGAAAATACTTCTATGTCAGTAGAAAAAGCAATTCAAGTATTTAAACAGCAAGGGAAAACGAAGGGGACAGTGGAAGGATACATCGTTGGATATACGCAAAGTCCTTCTAAATACACGAAAGATCCGGCTAAGTTTGATGATACAAACGTAGCAATTGCAGATTCGCCAAATGAGACGAATCCAGACAAAATCATGCCTGTTCAGTTGCCAAAGGGTGATGTGAGAGCGGCAGTAAACGTGAAAGATCATCCTGAAAATATCGGGAAGAAAGTTAGTTTAACAGGGACGCTTGAATTATATTTTAGTAGCCCAGGTTTAAAATCGGTAACGGCTCATAAGTTTCAAGGGGAAGGACAAAACCGTGTTAGCGATGTAGTATCTTCGCCTGGTAGCGGAGAAGTTGCGAAGGGCACAGCGGTAACATTAACAACGAATACAGAAGGAGCAACAATCTACTATACGTTAGATGGCTCTAACCCTACAAATAAGAGTGTTCGTTATAACGGACGAATTGTAGTGAATGAAAATAGTGTGATTAAAGCAATTGCAGAGAAAGAAGGGCTTACTTCTTCAGCGATTTCCACATTTTCATTTACTATCGTAAACAATGAACAGGTTCGTATTCATGATATTCAAGGCAAATCACATATTTCTCCTTATAACGGGAAGAAAGTCTACAATGTGGAAGGCGTTGTAACAGCGCTTGATAAAAATGGTTTTTATATAGAAGATAATCAGCCAGATAATGATCCAGCTACTTCAGAAGGTATGTATGTGTACAAAAAGGATGCGAATGTAGCAGTAGGAAATCTTATTCAAGTTGATGGAGTAGTAGAAGAATATGTTGGACCTGGATATGCAGAAAGGTTTGACACAGACTTAACGACGACCGAAATTAAGGCGAGCCGCGTTGCTGTAATCGCAAACGATCAACCATTACCAGCACCGATTGTACTTGGAGAAAACGGTGTGAAAATCCCTGATCAAATTATCGATAATGATGCATTCGGTGTATTTGATCCAAATGAAGATGCAATCGATTTTTATGAAAGTATAGAAGGTATGCGTGTTACGATGCCAACGCCAAAAATTATTGCACCTCAGAAAAACGGAAATTTATATGTAACAGTAGAAAATGGCGGAAATAAAGTCGTAACGAAATATGGCACACCTGTATTAGATGAAAATCAATTAAACCCAGAGCGTCTTTCTGTAAAAGTACCTCGCGATTATGTAGCGAAAGTAGGAGATACTTTCACTGGAGATATAACAGGGGTAGTCGGATATGATTACGGTGCGTTCCGCATTGCACCAATAACGGAATTACCATCTGTAGTGGACGGTGGATTTAAGCAAGTAGGGGCGAATATTCAGCCTCGTCTTGATAAGTTAACAGTTGCTACATATAACATTGAAAACTTCTCGGCGAATAAAAAAGAAACAACAGACGAAAAGGTAAAAGCGTTAGCGTATTCTATTAAATACAACTTAAAAATGCCAGATATTATCGGTGTAGAGGAAATGCAAGATAATAACGGAACGATTAATGACGGTACAACAGATGCTTCGTTAAGCGCAAAACGTATCATTGATGCGGTTTTAGAAATTCGTGGACCGAAGTATGAGTATGTAGAAATTGCTCCGAACAATAATCTAGACGGGGGAGCACCAGGAGCGAATATTCGCGTCGGTTTCTTCTACAACCCATCACGCGTGAAATTAGCAGCAGTACCGAAGTTACTTGATAAAAATGTCGTTCGTATTGGAGACGAAAGTTCATTATTTGAAAGTACACGTAAACCGCTTGCAGCAGAATTTACATTCCAAGGACAAAACGTTGTTGTCGTTGCAAATCACTTAAACTCAAAAATAGGAGATGCAACGCCATTTGGAAAAGTGCAGCCGCTCGTATTAAAGAGTGAAGAAAAACGAATTCAGTTAGCGCAAGAAGTAAATCAATTCGTACAAGGAATTCAGAAAAAGAACACGAATGCACCAGTTGTTGTGTTAGGGGATATGAACGATTTTGAGTTCGCTAAACCACTAAAAGCACTAGAAGGAACAAACTTAAAAAATATGTTAAACACAGTGCCGAAAGAGAACCGCTACACGTACATTCATGAAGGAAATGCACAAGTGTTAGATCATATTTTAGTAACAAACAACATCGCACCACACACAATTGTAGACCCAGTACACTTAAACTCAAACATTATGAAAGAACATGGACGTGTAAGTGACCACGACCCAGTACTTGCTCAAATTGACTTGAAGAAAGCTTCTTAAATAGTCATGAAAGAACGCTTAGAGATATACTGAGCGTTCTTTTTCTGTAAAAATCATGTTAAAATTAATTGAAAATTCAGCTTTTTACAATGAGGAGGTTAAAGATGCAAGCGTGGTTAAATGGAAAATTAATAAATCAGCTTGCGATTTTTTTTAGTACAATCGTCATGCTCCAATTTGTAGCGGAGGTAACAGGACTTACTCAAAATTTGGATATTACATATAACTTAATACATACAGCATCGTCCTATGTAACGTTTAGTTTGGCAGTCATTTTTACTTTAATAGGTGCAAGAAGAGAATTAAGTACATATGCAATTATTTTATTATGTTCAGTTGTAGGTATTAAAGCGATTTATTTTGCGGCGGTCGTTATTTTATGGGGATTGGCAGGTACGCCGTAAAGGGGAGATGATTATAAGATTGATAAATGTAAATGAGAATAAGAGCGTAATTCCCTAAACTAACTTAGGGAATTACGCTCTTATTCATTCAATCATTTAGTCTGAAATTGCTTGAAACGCTTTTCTACACCGATCTCTTTTTTGCAGTCTTCTTCTATATTTTTTTCTATCCCGCTTTACTCCTTGTATATACATGAATAAGCTAACGAGAAGGAAGAAAGCACATTGCATCGTTAAAATGTACGGTGACATGCCTTGCAATGGTTGTTTCGGATCATATAAATGAATAGGTGCTCCGCCTATTGAAGGAAGTATTGTATTTAGCAGGACGTACGGAATGGAGGCAACTGCGAATGGAAAGAGAATTGCCATATAGTCCTTTTGTGACCATACAGATGCAGCAAGTCCTAAAAGGGCCATTAAACCTGCAAATAAGAAATTAATTCCGATATATACAGTAATGTAAGTGAGAGGTGCATCGAAATATAGGTTTGCGAACATTCCATCAGCATTTATGATGCCTGAACCAATCGTAGGTGTTCCGTCTGGAATGGTTAATTTGCAAAATAATAACGATAAGATGAATGGAAATGTATAAAGAAATCCTCCGCAAAAAAACGTAACGATATATTTCATTATTGAATAAGGAAATAATGAAATCTCCTTACTCACAAACGGTTTAAAACCATCTGACTTATCCGAATTGTAACTTGTACTAAAGGGGAAACTCGCAATAACTGGCATTAATAATAAATAAACATCCATTTCATTGTCGCGAAATCCGATCCATTTTATATCTGTTGAAATAGGTCCACTCGCTGCGTCTCCTAAATAACGAATTACATAGTAATAGTGATAAATACAAATAAGAACGAATCCACTAAACATAATAATTAAAGAAATACGACTACAAAAAGCTTGCTTTATATTTAAACGAAGCGCACGCATCATGACTGAAAAAGCCTCCACTATTTTGATAAACTTGTCTATTTTCTATATTACTATTAAATGTAAACATTTTCTTGTTTTTTTATTTGATTATTTGAAAAAAGGGAAATTTGTTGTTGTTAAGTAAGGTTTAATTGTATATCTTAAGAACACCTTTTCCTTTTCTCTTTTCTTCTGATACACTATGGACAGTAATATATAACTTGACTGGAATTTTTTATGCTGGAAATAATAAAAAAGAGAACTTGTATACAATGTAAGCGTGTGGTAATATCAAAGATGTACTGATTGACTATATTATCCAATTGGTCATTTTTGGAGGTGACGATGTGGCGATAGATCGAAAACGTTCTATTATTGAAGCTGCAACAAAGTCTTTTTCAGCGTTCGGTTATAAAGCAACAACGATGGATCAAGTAGCGAAGTTAGCGAATGTAGGAAAAGGAACGATTTATACTTTTTTCAAAAATAAAGAAGAGCTATTTGGCGAAATTATTTCTAATTTAATTACAGAAATGAAGCAAGTTGCAGAAAATGCAATTCGTTCAGATGTTTCATTTTTTGAAAATGTACATAGAGCATTATATAGCATATTAGAATTCAGAAAAGAACATCAGCTCATGATTAAGTTAATTCAAGAAGAGCGTGATATGGGAACGAAAGAAGTACAAGAAGTGATGCAACAAGTAGATGTGGAAATCGTTTCTGTCATTCAATCGTATTTAAGGATTGCGATTGAAAAAGGTGAGATTAGCAAATGTGATCCAGAAATTACAGCATTTATTATGCTTCGCTTATACGTATCGCTTATTTTTGATTGGGAAAAAAATCATGAACCGCTAGAAAAAGAAAAAATTGCAGAATTATTTGAACTTTATTTATTAAAAGGATTGTCAAACTAAGATAATCCTTTTATTATTATAAAAAAGTGACCACTTGAACAAAATGGTCATATATTTATTTTAGGGAGGGATAATAGAAATATTCACTTCATATGAAGAAAAAGTTGCATAGTATAAATTCGGGGATAAGGCATATGTATGAATCAGTATAGCCTTTTTGTTTGGGTAAAAATGACCAATTGAACATTTTGGTCATTTTAAAAAGGGGGAGAAATGATGAAAGGAAATCAGTTACTTCGTAAAGAGTTCACACAAATTATAAAAAGTAAAAAAATATTAATTCCAATTATCGCTGTTTTATTCGTACCGATTTTATATGCGGGTATGTTTTTATGGGCCTTTTGGGATCCGTATAAACAGTTAGATGATTTACCAGTTGCGGTAGTCAATTTAGATAAAGGTGCAGTATTTGATGGGAAACCAATTGAGGTCGGAAAAGGGCTCGTTGATAATTTAAAAGACAATAAGAGTTTTAAATGGGAATTTGTAAGTGAAAAAGAAGCGAAAAAAGGAATGGAAGGCAGAAAGTATTACATGTTAGTACGCATTCCAGATAACTTCTCAAGTAACGCTACAACGTTATTAAAAGATGATCCAAAACCATTAAACTTAGAATACATTCCGAACGAAAGCTTAAATTTCTTATCTTCACAAATTGGCGGAACAGCCATTGAAAAAATTAAAGGTGAAGTATCAAGTACGTTAACGAAAACATATGCAGAGAAAATGTTTGATTCCATTCAAGACGTCTCAAAAGGATTAGCAGATGGGGAGGAAGGAGCAAACAAACTACACGACGGATCAAGTGAGCTGCATGATGGTTCAAGTAAAGTGACAGATGGCCTTCATACACTTCAAGGGAAGTCTGGAGAGATGAAGGATGGAGTTCAGAAATTAGCAGATGGATCTAATAAATTAGTAGATGGGTCAGGCAAAGTAACAAATGGTTTAAATACGCTAAATAGCAAAACAGGTGAAATGCAGATAGGTATCGGGAAATTATTAGACGGTTCCGGAAAAGTAACGAACGGTTTAAATACGTTAAATAGTAAAACAGGTGAGATGCAAACAGGTATCGGAAAATTAGTAGATGGCTCTGGAAAAGTAACAGACGGTTTAAATACGTTAAATAGCAAAACGGGTGAAATGCAAAAAGGAATTGGTGAATTACATGATGGATCTGAGAAAGTGACCGGTGGTTTGAACCAATTAGTAAGTAAATCCGGTGAATTAAAAACAGGAACAACTGATCTATCAAATGGTATGGGAAAACTTGCTGAAGGGCAAAGTCAATTAGAAAAATGGTCTCAAGAAATTCAAAAGGGATTGCAAGATTTAAATAGTAACGTACAAAAGTCTGCTGCAGGCTTAGAGGAAATGCAGTCGAAAGGCCCTTCTATATTGAATACAGTAAATGAGAAAATAGATGGAGCTGAGGCGAATGTAAATCAGTTAAATGAATTTACGCAATCAACAGCAGGAGATGCAAAAAATGCAGCGCAAGATGTAGCGAATTTACAAAAGCAAATTGAAAGTTTACCGAAAGAATATCAAGAGCAGTTACAACCATTCATAACAAGTGCTGTAAAAAATACAGCGACAGTTCAGCAAAAAGCTGCTGGAGTAGCGGGTGGAACAAATAAATTAAATGAAGAAGTAAAACAATTAAAAGGTGAAATAGATCAAAAAACAGGTTATGGGCAAAGCAAACTACCAAATCCAGCAGAATTAAAATCTTTAACTGTTGGTATTGATCAATTATCCAGTGCACAAAAAGGGTTTGTTGAAAAATTTCAAGGGTTTGGTGCGAAGTTAAATACTGCTAAAGAAGGCGCAAATAAATTTAAAAACGAATCCGGTCAATTAATTGATGTGATAAATCAATTAGCAGATGGCTCGGGTAAAGTAACAGGCGGCTTAGACACATTATCTGCAGGAGCAAATCAAATGGCAGGTGGGGTAAATCAATTAGCAGATGGCTCAAGCCAAGTGACAGGCGGTTTAGGTACATTATCCGCAGGAGCAAACCAAATGGCGGGTGGAGTAAATCAATTAGCAGATGGCTCAAGCCAAGTAACAGGCGGTTTAGGTACATTATCTGTAGGAGCAAACCAAATGACAGGTGGAGTAAATCAATTAGCAGATGGCTCCGGTCAAGTAACAACTGGCTTAGGTACTCTAAATGGTGGTCTAAATAAAATGTCAACTAGCTCAGCCCAGCTAATCGACGGCGTAAATAAACTAGCAGACGGATCAGGGAAAGTAACGGATGGCCTCGTAAAGGTAAACGACGGTTCCGGTGAACTTGCTAAGAAACTTGGCGAAGGGGCAGAGAAAACTGGTGAAGTGAAAGGGACGGATAAAACGTATGATATGTTTGCAAGTCCTGTAAAAGTGAAGACGGAGAAAATGGCGGAAGTTCCAAACTACGGAACTGGATTTACACCGTATTTCTTATCACTCGGTTTATTTGTTGGGGCATTACTATTATCTATCGTATATCCATTACGTGATACAGTTGGCGTTCCGAAATCAGGATTTAGTTGGTTTATTAGTAAGTTCGGCGTATTACTATCAGTCGGTATTATTCAAGCGGTAGTAGCGGATGTTATATTACTATTCGGATTAGGTGTAGAAGTACAAAGTATTCCGTATTTCATACTCTTTAGCATCGTTACAAGCTTAGCGTTTATCGCATTAATTCAATGTTTAGTAACAGCATTTGGTGATGCAGGACGTTTCATCGCCATCATTACATTAATTATTCAGCTTACAACAAGTGCCGGAACATTCCCGCTAGAATTGATTCCGAAGTTTTTACAACCATTCAATGCTTGGTTACCGATGACATACTCTGTATCAGGATTGAAAGCAGTCGTATCAAGTGGAGACTTTAACTTCATGTGGCAAAACGTAGGAATACTCATGATTTTCATCGTGGTACTATCACTTGGAACAATCGCATCCTTAACTTGGATGCACAAACGACAATTTAGAAATATTGCGGAAAACCAATCGGTTGAAGCATAGAAAAAAGCACCTTTTCGGTGCTTTTTTATTTTAATGTAGGGCTAAATAAAAGGACAGGAATTGCAACGATTTGAACAGAAGTATATTACAGAGGAGTTGATATGATGAAAGGAAATCTTACTTACTATTCTATCGTAAATCCGCTAATCATCTTTCTTGTTTACGCCCTTTCACCTATCTTGTTTCACAAAGAAAAATATATAAATATGAAAGATGCACTAGGAATACTTTTAGTTTACTATGTGCTAATTAGCGGGTATTACCTTATGGATGTTGTAAGTGAAAGAATGAAGAAGAATAGTAAGGACAAACAATAAAGTTTTATTGTATAAAAATCAATGGAGGACAACAAAATGACTGAAAGTGAAATGAAATTCAGGGATACGACGATTCGTAACTTTTTCGATAAAGAGGACCGCCTAAAATCGATTCCAGGTCAAAAGAAGAAAAAACTAGTATTGTTAGAGCATTTAATTAGAAAGTTAAACGCTGAAAATCAATATACGGAAAAAGAAATTAATACATTTATAAAACAATATCACGATGATTTCTGTACGATTAGACGTGAGTTTATTGTGCACGGATTTATGGATCGAGAGGATAATATGTACCATATAAATGGGAGAGAGGTTTGGGCGAAGTGGGAGGAGTTAAAATAATGAATCAGCGGGGAAATCCCCACTGATTACGAGTTTAAGCTAGTTGTGCATTTTTTTTTAGTAAGTCTAAGAACTCTTCAATATTTAAACTTGTAATGTATCCCAACGTTATATATTCATCTTCATAGTAAAATATTATTTTTTTATCAAAGATTCTTTTCTTCGTTTCTATAGATACAATTTTTTTATACTCGAATTCGGCAATGAATGTATTTTTAGACCTTCCATAAAAGAGAAGCCTTCTATCAGTAGCCAGTAGCATGCCTGGATGCGGAACTTTATGCGTAATCATATAGCCAGTAAGTGAACAATTTAAAGTAGATATAATAACTTCGTCTTTATGTAATAGTTGTTTTGCAGCTGTTAAGATTGGATTCATTGTGTACATTCCTTTTATTTTGATATACGAATATTGTATCAAGAGTAAAAAGATTCTCAATATGTAATATTGCATATTGAGCGTTTTATAGTTGTAATATTATTTTTAAAAAGAAAAAGTACGAGGTGATTCAATGATACGGTTAGCAAAAGAGGTTGATGCAGAATCAATTATAGATATTAGAAAAGTAATTATATTATCGGAAACTACTACAAAGTTTTTCATAGTATCTCCAAAGAAATTATCAAATGATATGAATGCAGAAAGAGAAAAGATACGGAAAAGTAATGAAAAAGGTAATCTTTACATAGTTTATGAAGTAGATAAAAAAGTGGTTGGCTTTTTAATTTTCAATCGATATGAACTAGAACGCTTACGACATGCAGGTACAATGGGAATGGGGATTAGGGAGGCGTACTGTAATCAAGGCATTGGTACGAAACTAATTGAATTTCTTATTAGTTGGGCTAAAGAGCAGAAAGGTTTAGAGAAAATTTGTTTAGGCGTAGTTTCTGTTAATGATAGAGCGATTAAGGTGTACAAACGTATGGGATTTGTAGAAGAAGGAAGACAAAGAAAACAAATTAAATATGAAGATGGAACATATGGAGATGACGTATTGATGGGGCTTTATCTTGAATAAAATAAAGGAGTTTTCTATTGATAGTAAGTGAGACTTTATGAGTCATCATATAGACGTTGCATATTTTAGTGATAAGACTGCCAATATTGGCAGTCTCTTTTTAGTAGAAGTGCTTACATACAACAAACCTTAAGTTCTAATCGCTCTTTCTGGCGCAGATGATGTGCAAAATGCATAGAAATAAGCTGGAACCATTCTGCTGCATGTAAGTAACCAAGCCCGGGATGTTCGACTTTACAATTACTTGGGATAGAAGAAAGTGTTGGCTCTATGTTTTTTACAATTGTAATTAATTCTAGAAGCTGTTTCTGTACGTTTTCTTTATTAGCTGGGTTTTCAGGCGTATATCCAGGAAGATCTGGTAATTTGATTTTTATGTCTGGGAAAGCTCCCATCATATATACCTTTTCGCCCATATCCGTTTTTGGGTTAGTTGCAGAAGGCGCTTCAGTTCTGCATTTCACGATTGCATTTAACTGCATGCGTGTAGCTGAAATTAAGTGATTATACATTTGATCGAGAGACCATTCCTCATGAGAAGGCTTCATCCTAAATTGTTCTATAGAGTACTTTTCTAATTCCTCTATGTAGTACGTTGCTAACTCTTCAAATTTTTTCATATCACTAACTCCTTTTTATGAAAATGTATTTGTTACTCCCTACTATAAAGAAGTAATGCTGACAACATTATGTCAGTAGTGAAATGCAATAATTAAAGTTGTAACATTTTCTTTGCTTCGTCACGGATTTTCTCAGAAAGAATTTTTGGCTCAAGTACTTGTACTTGGCTTCCCCAACTTAATACCCATTGAAATACTTCGTCTATGTTTCTTGATTTCAAAAAGACGTGAAAACCATTTTCTCTATGCTCGTATGAATCTATAAAGAAGTATCGTGATTCAATAATTTTATGTGCAATATGGGCTGGGAATAATAAATGAATCATCACAGTACGGTTGCTTTCAGGCTGATATTTTTGCAAAGAAAAGTCTTCGGGTTTTGTAAAGAATTCTTGTTCTTGTTGTAGTCCATCCATTCGATCTAAACGGAAATTACGTATTTGTTTTCGAAGTAAACAATGGGCAACGATGTACCAAATCCCTGAAATATTGACTAATCCGTAAGGATGAACGGTCCGTTTTATTTTTGTAGTTTCTCTCGGTTTCAGATAAGAAAAAGAGATAGCCTGTTCTTTTTGAATAGCTTCTTGCAATAAGAAAATTTGATTTTCCAGCTTCTCTTGTTCAGATTGCTGATGTGAAAATATAGGAGAAAGGAAACGAAAAGTTCCTCGTAATTCCTGGGCTTTCTTTTGTTGATCAGTAGGTAGGATAACCTCAAGTTTCTCTTTTGCTGATCGTGCATGTACAGAAAAAGAAGAAGTGAAAGTTTTCTCGATATAATCACCGCCTAATAAAAGAGTAACAGCCTCTTCAGGCGTAAGTTGAATGGGTGGTAGGAAATAACCATCCATTAATGAGTAGCCGTGGCCGGGCATGGCGAAAAGTGGGACGCCAGATTCACTAAGTGCATCCATGTCTCGATAAATCGTTCTTATACTTGTCTCAAATTTTTCTGCTAAGCTTTGTGCTGTAACAGTTTGTCTTCTTTGTAACTCAATTAATATAGCTAATAAACGATCCGTCCGATTCATGAAATATCTCCTTTTATCTTTAATAAATATGCCTCCTGTAAACTTCTAAAACTAATATAAATTTCCCTCCCATTAACATACTTTTCCCTATGTATAATATTAATATAGTAAAATCATAACAACCGATATTGCAGTTTCCAATAATATACTATATAATCAGTTTAAGAAAACGTTTTCATGCAAAGGGGGAGAATTTCGTGTCGACTATAGAGGACGTGGCGAAATTAGCGGGGTTATCAAGGACAACGGTTTCTAGGGTAATCAATAATCATCCATATGTTTCAGATGAGAAGAAAAAAAGGGTTCAATTAGCAATGAAGCATTTAGGTTTCGTTCCTAATTCTGCGGCGAGAAGGCTTCGTAAACAAAAGACGGAAACAATTGCGGTGCTAGTTCCAAGGATTACAAATCCTTTCTTCAGTCGATTTATTGAAGCAATCGAGATTGCTGCTTCTGAACATAAATATAAACTGATTATTTGTCAAACAAGATATTTACCGGAAAAAGAGATGGAGTATTTACAATTATTATCTACGAAACAAGTAGATGGGATTATTCTATGTTCACTAGAAAATCCGTGGGAAGATGTAGAGCCATACTTACAGCACGGTCCAATCGTGTTATGTAATGAATATATTGAGGAAGCAAATGTTCCGACAGTGAAGTTTGATCATGCACAAGGAGCATACATAGCTGCTAAGCATGTGTTAGAACAAGGATATCGTAATCTTATTTTTTGCCGTGGAAACGAAACTAAAGTGGTTAGCCAACAGCGAAAAATGGGCTTTTTACGTGCCATAACGGAGAAGAGCCGCCAAGTAGAAGCGATCGATTTTCTTGAAAACGCTTTCTCTTGGGATGATGGAAAGAGAATATTTCATGAAGTATTAAAGGACAAAAAAAATCCTACCGCGATTTTGGCAGGAGGCGACGAGGTTGCAGCTGGAATCATTTCAGAGGCAAAACGCCATGACTGGAGCATTCCAGATGATCTCGCTGTTATCGGTTTTGATAATCAAATATTATCACAGATTACAGAGCCAGGTATTACGACAATTGAACAGCCAATCGATGAGATGGCCCGAAAAGTTGTCGACCTCATGATGGATAAAATCCATACGAAAAATTATCGACAAAAAGAATTATATGAGTTTGAACTGGAGCTCTTGGTGAAAGGTTCAACGATGAAGAAGAATACGATGTTATTAGCCTAGTAGACTATGTCTGCTAGGTTTTTTATGTTCATAAACTACTATTCTTCGTGAACGCAGTCATCACATTTGTTATGGTATGCTTCGTGCTGCTCATCAATTTCTTTCCCGCAATGTGCACAAGTTTTTGTTGGTAAATTTCTGAAAAACTCCATTGGTTGATCGATCATGTCAATCCCTCCATTTCCATTTCTTACTATCATTGTATTAGTACAAAAAACAAAAGTCAACAACTGTTTTATAACAAAATGAAAATTAATGAAAAAGTTTAGGAAATGGATTATAGTTAACAATGTAGGATGTAAGTGAAACATGCATTCCTACTCGGTTTTAGAAAGGATGGATACATATGAAAATGACTGTTGTCGGCTTTTGGGGCGGCTTTCCAGAAGCGGGAGAAGCAACGTCGGGGTATTTGTTTGAACACGATGGTTTTCGTTTACTTGTCGACTGTGGTAGTGGTGTACTAGCACAGCTTCAAAAATATATAACACCATCTGATATAGATGCAGTTGTACTTTCGCATTATCATCACGATCATGTTGCAGACATTGGGGTATTGCAATATGCGAGATTAATTACGAGTGCGACAAAGGGACAACTACCGGAATTACCAATATACGGTCATACGTTTGACGAGAATGGATTCCAGTCTTTAACGCATGAACCACATACGAAAGGAATCGCGTACAACCCAGAAGAAACACTTCAAGTTGGACCGTTCTCGATTTCATTCTTAAAAACTGTTCATCCTGTTACATGCTTTGCGATGCGTATTACAGCTGGTAGTGACGCTGTAGTATATAGCGCAGATTCCAGTTATATTCCTGAATTCATTCCATTCACAAAAGATGCTGATCTTTTCATTTGTGAGTGTAATATGTATGCACATCAAGAGGCTGCAAAAGCAGGGCATATGAATAGTACAGAAGTGGCAAGTATTGCAAAAGATGCAAATGTAAAAGAACTTTTATTAACGCACTTATCGCATACAGGCAACACATCTGATTTAGTAACAGAAGCAAAACAAATTTTCAGTGGCCATATTATGCTAGCGCATAGTGGCTACGTATGGAACTCATGAGGTGATATAATGTTATTTATTGATAATAAAGGAATTACAGATCCTAGAATAAACTTAGCAATTGAAGAATATTGTGTGAAGAATTTAGATATTAACGAAACATATTTACTGTTCTACATTAACGAACCTTCCATTATCATTGGTAAAAACCAAAACACAGTAGAAGAAATTAATGCAGATTACGTAAAAGAACAAGGAATTCATGTCGTTCGCCGTCTATCAGGCGGAGGTGCAGTATATCACGATTTAGGAAACTTAAACTTCAGCTTTATTACGAAAGATGATGGAGACAGTTTCAGCAACTTCAAAAAATTCACAGAGCCTGTAACGAAAGCGCTTGGTAAATTAGGCGTAAATGCAGAACTAAGTGGTCGTAACGACATTTTAGCTGAAGGTAGAAAAATTTCAGGTAACGCGCAGTTCTCAACGAAAGGTCGTATGTTTAGTCACGGTACGTTACTATTTGACTCTGAAATCGATCACGTCGTATCAGCGTTAAAAGTAAAAATGGATAAAATTCAATCAAAAGGCATTAAATCAATCCGTAGCCGCGTTGCGAATATTACAGAGTTCCTAAACGAAGAAATGACGACAGAAGAGTTTAGACAACTTCTTCTAGGAACAATTTTTGAAGGGGAAACAGAAATTCCGACGTACGAATTAACAGAAAATGATTGGAAAGAGATCCATAAACTTTCTGAAGAACGTTACCAAAATTGGGATTGGAACTACGGAAAATCTCCGAAGTTCAACTTACAACATTCACACCGTTTCCCAGTTGGACAAGTTGACGTTCGTCTTGAAGTGAAAAAAGGAACAGTAACAGAATGTAAAATTTACGGTGACTTCTTCGGTTCATTAGATGTGCATGACATTGAAGAGCGTCTAACAGGTGTACAATTTGATAAAGATGCATTCACTGTAGCTTTAGAAGGCGTAGATATTAAACGCTACTTTGGTAATATTACAACAGAAGATTTCTTACATTTGTTCTTCTAAAAATAAGGGAGGCTGCCGTAACGGACAGCCTCTTTTTTTTTGCGTAGATTATCGCGTTTTGTCGGTAAGTCGATATATTTCAAAAATCGCTGATATATTTCGAGTTGCGGTCGATATATATGGAAAATCGCTGATATATTTTGAGTTGCAGTCGATATATATGGAAAATCGCTGATATATTTCGAGTTGTGGTCGATATATTCGGAAAATCGTTTATATAATTTCATTCACCATAAAATCACAGGACATTTGCTCCTTATAAAGGAATATATATATTCAAAAGGAGGCGAATTGAAATGAGAAGGGTAATGTACGTTGTATTATTACTCAGCTTCGTCATCGGAATGACAGCTTGTAACGATGAAACGTCCTCAAGTCGCACACTTTTATCGATTGGAAAGCCAGCGAAAGATAATGTTATATATTTTACGCATACAGATAACAGACGAAAGATACAGGAAATACAAGACATGTTTCAAAATAAGAAGTGGAAAAGAAATGAAACATTCAGCACTGTTAATAAGACACCAGATGTCGTTTTTTCAATAGATGAAGACAATACAGGGTTACCGACATTATATGTTACGTTGTATTTTCATGAAGATGGAGCGGACGCGATTAACTTGTTTGGAGAGCACACGACGTTAAATAAAGAGGAACTTACTAAACTTAGAGAAAAGATGAGTGCATATTATCCTGAAATGATTTTTGGCCTAGTTTCATAAATTACTTGCATACAAAATCCCCTTATCCTTCCAAAGTAAACTAAGAGGAGGTGATCTGTTTATATGCAGTTAATGGAATATCACTTGCTACTTTAATTTTCTTTTAATATAATTAATTTAGAATTTTTAAATATTCTAAATTTTATAAAGGTGGGGTTTGTGTGAATCTCGTTCAATCTTTGGCTGAAACGGCGAAAAAGAAGGGGGATAAACCGGCTTATATATTTATGGATCAGTCGGTCTCGTATGACCAATTAAACAAAATGGTCACAAGGTTTTCTGGCAATTTAGCAGAAATGGGCATTGGAAAAGGGGACAATGTCGCATTAGTTGTTGGAAACTCACCACATTTTTTGGTCGGTTTATACGGAACAATGAAAGCTGGAGCAACTGTCATTCCAGTTAATCCAATTTATACAGCAGACGAAATGCATTATATTTTACAAAATGGAGATGTAAAAACAATCATCGTACTCGACGTCCTTCTACCTGTTATACAATCTCTTACAACAAGACTTCCTTCACTTGAAAACATCATCATATGCGAAACCTCATCAGATTTTAACTATACAGAAACCGAAAAAATGAAAACGTTTACGAGAATGATAGGGGCTGGAGATTTAACTTTTGAAGGCCCAGAATTAGATGAAGAAGATGTAGCGGTTATTCTATACACTTCAGGTACAACTGGAAAACCGAAAGGTGCGATGTTAACACATAAAAACTTATATAGTAATGCGAGCGATGTAGCGTCGTATTTACAATATACTGCTGATGATCGCGTCGTTGCGGCTTTGCCAATGTTCCATGTATTTTGCTTAACAGTGGCGGTAAATGCACCGATTGTGAACGGAGCAACTATTTTAATGTTACCGAAATTTAGTCCGAAAGAAGTATTCCGTATTTGTCGTACGTACGAGCCAACGATTTTTGCTGGTGTACCGACGATGTACAATTATTTATATTTATTCGAAGAAGCAAGCGCAGAAGATGTGAAGACGCTTCGTCTTTGTATTTCAGGTGGTGCGTCAATGCCAGTTGCTCTTCTGCAAAACTTTGAAAAACGTTTTGACGTAATCGTTTCAGAAGGATACGGTTTATCAGAAGCATCACCAGTTACTTGTTTTAACCCGCTAGATCGTCCGCGTAAACCTGGGTCAATCGGTACAAATATTTGGCATGTAGAAAATAAAATTGTGAACGAACTTGGGGAAGAAGTACCTGTCGGTGCAGTCGGTGAATTAATTGTTCGCGGACCTAACGTTATGAAAGGATACTATAACGCGCCAGAAGATACAACAGCGACATTGAAAGATGGTTGGCTGTATACAGGTGACTTAGCGAAAATGGATGAAGAAGGTTACTTCTATATCGTTGATCGTAAAAAAGATATCGTCTTAGTTGGCGGTTATAACGTATACCCTCGTGAAGTAGAGGAAGTATTATATACACACGAATCTGTAGCAGAAGTTGTCGTAATTGGCGTTCCTGATGAAAACTTAGGAGAAGCAGTACGAGCATACGTCGTTTTGAAACAAGCTAACGTAACAGAAGAGGAACTTATGTATTATTGCACGTTACATTTAGCAAAATATAAAGTACCAAAGAGTATTGAGTTTTTAACAGAGCTACCGAAGAATACGACGGGTAAGTTGTTAAGAAGAGCGTTAAAAGAGAAAGCGATGCAAGTTTAAAAATGGGGGGCAACCATCTTTATGAAGGTGGTTGCCTTTGTATTTTTTAGAATTGGTTAAGCTAGAGCACCATATATTTAAACCGTAATATGACTAATAAGGAGGAGATATAAGTGGAGCAGAAGGAATTACGTTTGCGGCGAGTACAATATCTTATTTGTGACATTATGGATGAAATGAACGCTGAAAGTGAGAAGAAAAACTTAGAAATACTGCAGCAAGTCATTGATCATCTTTCAGGTGCGATAGGTGATTTAGTCGATCCATCAAGCTCGTATTCTATTGATTATTTAGAGAGAAAGGTTCATACGGCTCATTATTTACTATTTAAAAATGAACGAAAGGCATATTTGTGCAGGAGATGATATTTTTGCACTTAATTGATAATGATTATCGATTAAGTAGTTGCGTTGCGTATATTTATATAAAAGCAGCTGATACATACTATGTTATTTTTAAAACTTATAAAAAGTAAACAAATGAAAATATGAAACTACCAAAAAAATTTGCTGACTTAAACAATCATTGGGGTGCGAAGTATGCCAATATTTTAATCCAAGAAAACATTTCAGTTGGAACAGATAATGACTGGGCTCCAGATAAAGCGGTAAGCCGCGCAGAAGCAGCACAATTTATTGCGAAGACGGATAAGTTGAAGAAATAAATGAAACGGAATGAGAAATGAAGGCGCACAACGTTCACTTTTGTGAATAGATTGTGTGCTTTTTTTGTTGAGGGGTTTATTAATGGGATAAAGGTGGAGAAAGTATTGCCTCTTTTAATAAGGGGCTCGATAAACTTTATTTAAATCTATACCAAGATAAATGAAGTATTATAATATAAAATTAATTTTCTGTGAATAACAATTATAATATTGTCGGTAAATTGTCGGATTTTGTGCACGAAATCTTCAAAACTTTAAAACTATATTTACTTTACTCTTTCGTTTGTTTACATTGTGATATGTAACATTATATATGTTAAAAATATTTCAGCGAGGTGAGTTTATGGAAGCAAAGAAATGGTATAGGTACTTAATCCAACTTATCGTAGTTGCATTAATTGTTACCTCCATACCACTGAATGGATTGGCAGAAACGGCACCACCGTTTACACCATCTCCAAATTCAGAACAAAGGCCAGAAACAGAAAAGAAAGAGGAAAAGGAAAAGGAAAAGGAGTTACCAGCTCCACATCCAGATCAGTTAAAGAAGGATAAGGCTAAAGCACAAGCAAATCCGACTGAGATTGTAGAAGAAAGAACGGAAACAGAAAAAGTTTTCGATAATAATGATGGTACGTATACGAAAAAGGTATATACGGAACCAATTCATGTTGAGAAAGATGGAAAGTTAGAAGAGGTTTCACCGAAATTAGTAGAAGCACCAAATGAAAAAATTGTAACAGAAAATACAACATTAGAACCAGAGTTCGAGAAAACAGCACAAGATGGAAAGTACGTTCAATTTAAAGTAAAAGATCATACGATTCAGTACAAATTAATGAGTGCAAATGGTGAAAAAGGTGAAGTGAAGCCGTCACCAGCTACTGCAACACATGAAAATAATACAGTCTGGTATAAAGGGATTTTCCCGAATATTGATTTAAAGAGTACGACGTTTAATGAAAACGTAAAAGAAGATTTTGTATTACGTGAATATACAGGACATCACATTTTTACTTTTGCATTAGAAACAGATTTAACACCGAATATACAGGAAGATGGTTCAATCGACTTCCAAAATGAGAAAAAAGAAAAAGTCTTCACATTACCGAAACCGTATATGAATGATTCAAATGTGGATCAACAATCAGGTGAGGCTGTAACGTCAGATGCGGTTCGTTACAATCTTGAGAAGAAAGATGAAAAAACATATACATTAACTGTTACCGCAGACCCGCAGTGGTTACAAGCACCAGAGCGAAAATATCCGGTATATGTGGATCCTTCTGTTGAACTAGGTAACTTTGAAAATGCGTACGCTGCAAGTGCCTATCCAACTGTAAACTATTCAGGAGGAAAACTTTGGGATTCCGGTCAAAATGCTTACACGTTAAAAGTAGGGTATTATGATGGGTCATCTGGAACAAACTTTGCATTTGTTAAACCGAATGTTTCAAATTTAAAAGGTGCAAAGATTGAAGGTGCTACATTCCATGCCTATACAGTTTGGCATTATTATGCGAATCAACCAAATGGTGTTTGGTTAGATGAAGTTACAGGTAGCTGGAATGTTGGTGGAGTGAACTGGAATAATAAACCGAACTCTGCAAATATTGCGCATGCTGATGTAACAAGAGGACAATGGGCAAAATTTAACGTAACAAATACAGTAAAAGCATGGGTGGAAGGCACAAAACAAAATAACGGCTTTAAGCTACATGCAAACGGAAATGGACAAAACCATTGGAAAAAATTTATTGCAGCTGAAAACGGAGCAAATGCACCGTACTTAGAAGTGAAATATTCTTACGCAAAACCGAATAAGCCAAGAGTACAAACTTACTCAAATGGTAGTGGTAGTGGTTCAGGTCACTTCAATCTACAATGGGATGCAGTTCCAGGAGCAACAGGTTATAAAGTTGCTATTTTTAATGGGTATGATTATGAATATATTCCTGTTGGGAATGTGACTAGTTGGACGACAAAAGATAAAAAAATCTTCCCGACGCCAGCAGAAATTGCACAAGGGGAATTTGAGTTCCATACAGATGGTACAAGTAGTGGTGGAGAAGCACCAGTTAATCCAGGGCCAATTTATAAAAATGCTCATTTAGCAGGTAGTCCCTATGGAGATTATAGTTGGAGACGTGGTTATTGGATTCGTATTGTTGCGACATATCCATTTGGTGATAGCCCGCTTTCAGATGAAGTAGTTCCATTTATTCCATTAGAGCAAGTGAAAAAGCCAGATGGTTCAGCTTACATTAATGCGACCGATAAGGCAACAGGATATGTGACATTGAAATGGGACCCGGTTCCTGAAGCATCTGGATATAAAGTTTGGATTTATAACGGAAAAGATTATGAAGCGTTCGATGTCGGAAATAAAACGAATTGGACAACGCAAAATGAGAAGATTTGGCCAACGAAAGATGAAATCGCAAAAGGTCAATATTTACTTCATCATGATAAAAAAGGGGCAGAATTAGCAGTTGATCCATCACCTGTGTATAAGAATTCTGGTGGAATCTATGCAGGTGCGCAAAACTATTGGTTCCGTGTAACAGCGTATAGTACAGCGGGGCATGCTGAAAGTGAAATTTCTCATGAATTTGTACCTAAATTCTCCCAAGACTTTGGATTTATGGGGATGTTTGATTACTGGGCATCTATTCCCGTTTTAAACGGACAAGTCAATGCTACAAATGGTAACTTTATCATGAGTGAGAAAGATATTACATTATCAGGGCGCGGACCGGACGTATCAGTAGAAAGAACGTATAATAGCCAAAGTAAAAAGGTAGGTCTATTTGGTACGGGTTGGTCGAGTGGATTAGAGGAAAGAATTTGGGCCGACGGAAATGGAAACTTACTGTTAATTTCTGCCAACGGAGCAAATGTTACATTTACTAAAACTGGAGACAATAAGTATCAAGCTCCTACTGGTATATATTTAGAGATTAAGCAAGTATCAGGCGGATATGAAATAAAAGATAAAGATCAAACTGTTACATTCTATAAATCTGGTGATGCACAGGGGCGTATTGAGTATACAAAAGATAAATATGGAAACACGACGACGTATGAATATGATGGTGAATCCCGTTTATCAAAAGTAAAGAATGTTTCTGGTAAAGAGTTAGTCGTACAATATGATGGTAATAATAAAAAAGCAGCAAATGTAATCGGTCCAGATAACAAGACTATTACATTTAAGTATGATGGAGATTTACTCGTTTCTTCTACAACACCAGAAGGAAAAGTATATAAATACGGATATGATAATGGGGTACTAACATCTATTTATGATCCACAACATACAGATGCTAAACCATATAAAACATCGTATGCATATGAGAATGATAGATTAGTAAAAGTAACGGACCCATTAGGTAAAGCTACGACATTAGCATATAATACAGGTTCGAAGGAAGTTACGTTAACGAACCCTAAAGGACGTAAGACTGTTTATACGTATAACGATGCTGGAAATCCAGTGAAAACAGTTGAAGATGTGGGACGACTGAATTTAACGACATCGTATGAATATAATGCAAACAATTTAGTAAAAACAACAACTCCTAAAAATCAAACAGAAACAGCGACCTATGACGGTAATGGGAATGTAACTTCTGTTACTGATGAAATGGGAACTGAGAAGTTTGAATACAATAAAGACAACGGAATTATAAAAGCGACAGATAACGAAAATCGTGAAACAACAGTTGCCTATAAAGCTGCAAATACAGAAGTCTCTGAAACTGACCAAGCAGCAAATACATCATCTTTCATGCAGTATGATCAGTTTGGAAATCCAATTGAAACAACGAGAGAGTTAGGGACAGGTGAAAACCTAATTCAAAATCCAAGTTTTGAGATGAATGATACGCAGAGATGGACTGAAGAAAAGGGTAATAGCCAAGGAGCATTGAGAAAAGATACAATCTTTGCGCCAGGTGGATTGGGCGGATCTTCATCATTACGAATGATTGTACAGGCGCAAAATACTGGCTGGGGATATCATAGTGCGATTCAAGATATTGTAGTAGAACCAAATACAACATATACATTAAGTGGGATGATGAAAACATCATTAACACATGCTGGTGCATTCTTTAATGTTCAGTTGTTAAAAGAAGATGGAAATCCTCTTGATGGTGGAAATAATTGGTTTGATACGCGTCATAACAGGATAGAAGGCGAGAAAGATTGGACGAATCGCCAAGTAACTTTTAAGACGACAGGCCAAACGAAAAAAGTTAGAATATATCTACAAGTTGATTATAATCGAGCAGATTCAAGTGGTTCTGCATGGTTTGATAAGATGCAACTTGAAAAAGGAGAAGTGTCTTCAAGCTTTAATCCAATTGAAAATAGTAGTGTAGAGAATATGACGGAGAAAGGTTGTATTCCAGGATGGATTCGAGGCAATGGATCAAGTTGTGATCCGAAAGATACTTCCCATGAGGAAAGCTTTACAGGAGATTCGTCTATTGTATTAGAACGTAGCCAATATGGTGGTTCAGATGTAGGCTATGGTGCGCATATACATTTAAACCAACAAAAAGCAGAAACAATTACATTAACAGGGATGTCTAAATCTCAGAATGTAGAAAATACTGCATCAGATAAGCTCTCACGAGATTATTCTATTTGGGCAGATGTGTATTATCAAGATGGTAGTGGTACGAACTATCAGGCAAAATTCCCAAGTGGTACAAATGATTGGAATCGTAGTGCAGTTGTCATTCCTGCCACTAAACCAATTAAGCGTATGGAAGTCTACCTTCTATTTAGAAGAGAGAATAAAGGAAAAGTTTGGTTCGATAATATTCGTGTACTAGAAGGTAACGCTCTTATTAAAAACGAGTACGACAACGATGGAAATGTTGTTGCTGCGTATGATGAAGAAGGACAGAAGAATACATTCACATACGATGCATCAGGAAATAAAAAGAGCGAGACAGATGAAAAAGGAAATACAAAACTATATGATTACAACAAAGATAATCTATTAACGAAGGTTACATTAAAGAATGGTACCTCTGTTAATTATCGTTATGATCATAATGGAAATACAACAGAGAAATCTGTCATGTTTGGTGGGAAAACGCAAACACACAAATATGAATATGATGTAGATAATAAAAATACAGTGTATATTGATGCGTTAAACCGTCGTATTGAAAATACGTACGATGAAAATGCAAACAAGATTAAAACAACAATGCCAAACGGCTCTATTTTAGAATCTGTATATGATACAGCAGATCGCGTCGTTGGCGAAAAACGCAATGGAAAAGATTCATTTACATTTGAACGTGATCAAAATGGACAAGTTACGAAAGTGAAAGATCTTGTCAACGGCGTAGAACGCACGAAAACATACGACAAGGCTGACCGCGTTACAAGCGCAACAGATAGCCGAGGCGGAAAAATTGACTGGGCATATCACGATAAAGCAAACAGTAAGACAGAAAAACTAAAAGAACAAACAGTAACGCAAGGCGGATACACAAATAAAGTATCGTATGACTACAACACGTTAGATCAAAACATTCGTGTGACAGACGGTTCTCAAACGTATCGCTTTGATTATGACGATCAAGGAAATGTTCGTACGTACACAGCTGGAAATGGTTCAGGTTCTACCTTCAACTATGACCATGCGAACAAAATTAAAGATTTAGTAGTAGGTACGTCAAATAGTATTTTACTTTCTGAACGATATGAATATGACCAATCCGGTAACCGTACGAAGATCAAGCATGAAGGTGCGGGCGGAAAAGTAACAGAAACAAACTTTGTCTATGACCCGATTAACCAATTATTAAATGAAGCACTACCAAACGGAACAAGTAAATCTTACACATATGATGGATTTGGAAACCGTACAAGTGTGAAAGTTGTAGAGAATGGAAAAGAAACAAAATCTATAGCGGCAACATTTAATGAAGGAAATCAGCTTGTAAAATTCGGAAACGAATCGTTAACGTATGATGCGAATGGAAATCGTACATCTGATGGGAAGTATAAGTATACATGGAACGAAGATGATCAGATTGTAGCTATCACAAAACAAGGTGAGAGCAATGCATTTGCGACTTATAAATATGATGACGATAATCGTCGTATTGAAAAGAGTGTAAATGGTCAAGTAACACGCTACTTTTATAATGGAGATAGTATTAGTCCGTTATATGAGACAGATGGAAATGGCAATGTTCTTCGTCAATATGTATATTCGCTAGATGGTTCACGTTTGGCAATGAAATCACAAGGTCAAACGTTATACTATCACTATAATCCTCGTGGTGACGTAGTTGCGATGACGAATCAGGATAAAGAAGTTGTAGCAACGTATGAATATGATTCGTGGGGTAACGTATTAAAGAGTGATACGAAAGGTATCGCAGCAGACAATCCATTTGGATATGCGGGATATATGTATGATAAAGAGATTGGCATGTATTATCTGATGGCACGTTATTATAATCCAGATCATGGTGTGTTCGTATCGATAGATCCTGACCCAGGTGATGACGACGATCCAGTCACGCAAAATGGTTATACGTACGCGGATAATAATCCTGCGATGATGACGGATCCAGATGGTCATTCACCAACGTTAATAATTAATGCTGGTTTTGCAATTTACGATGGATATGGTGCATATAAAGCAGGAAAAGGCGCAAAGGGAATTGCTATGGCTGCCGCTAAAGGTGCAATAGGTGGTCCAAAGCTTAAAGTATTTAAAGCAGCAAGAAAAGCAATGCGTATAGATAAAGAAAATGTAAAAAGACTTAATAACATAAAGAAAAAACCAGGGACGTATGTTATTGATTTCGAAAAGGGATATAGGTATATTGGAAAGGGAACTAGAGCGAGGGCTCAACAGTCAGCAAAAGACAAACAAAAAGCATATGGTACCAAACCGGTTTCTATTGCATGGAAACCAGCAAAAAATAGTAACAGTGCATTTATAAGAGAGTATCATATAATGAGGAAAAATGGTTTCCCACATAATAAAATGTTATATAATAAAATAAATAGTCCTGGTAAGAAAAAGTATTACCAACAAAGTAGTAGAAGAAGATAGGGTTTGAAAGTCGAATTTTGAATTTGTATAACTATAAAAGCGGGTTGTTTCAGCTCGCTTTTATGAATTTTACTAATTTATTTGAAAAATATATTAAATAAAAATGATATTGAGGAATAATACATGAAATATATTAATGGTTTTTATGTAAGGGAAGACATATATGGTGAAACAGTGCTGGTATCTCAAAAAAATTTAAAGGAGTGTATAGAATATATAAATACATTTAATGTTTTTGGAGTACAAATAAATGATATGTATTATGAAATGGAAGATTTAAATTTTTTGAAGGATTGTAAAAGTATCATTCACCTATCGTTAGATAGTATCTATTTAAAAGATATTTCGAGTATATATGATCTGAAAAATCTTAAGGATTTATCAGTAGCTGAGTCTAATTACAAATTAGAGTTAAATAAATTAACAAATTTAGAAAGCTTGTCTATGTATTGCAATAAAAAGGTGACAGGCTTACAAGAACTTGTTAATTTAAAATCACTTTCTTTATGGAAATACAGCCCTAAAAATAGAGATTTAAATGAATTGAAAAATTTGCGGAAATTAGAGGAATTAAGAATTACACAATCTAAAATAGATTCAATTAGTGGCGTGGAAAATTTCGAGAGTCTAAATTCGTTAAAATTAAATTATTTACGTACATTAAAAACGATAGAATATTTAAAATACGGAAGTAGAAAATTATATGATTTAGAAATTGAATCCTGTAAAAATATCGAAGATTTTTCCGTTATTCAATATTTAAAGTCTTTAGAGACCCTAAAACTTTTAAGTTGTGGGGATATGCCTACAATAAGTTTTATAGAATCTTTGGATAGATTAAAGCATTTTTCTTTTGTAGGAAGCAATATTGTAGATGGTGACCTTAGTGCCTGTGAAAAGATCGAATTTGTTAGCTTTACAGATAAGAGACATTATTCGCATAAAAATAAGGATTTTAATTGTATATAGGAGGGATTATAATGAAATTCCCAAAAGATGAAGATGGACAAGTATTAAATATGTTATATAAACAGGGTGTAGATTTTAATAAAAAACACATAGTAGATTTCTTTATTGCAACTCCTGATCAAGACAATGGAGAAAAAATACTTGTTAGATTACAAGCATTGGGCTTAAATTGTGAATTAGATTTTAATGAAGAATTTGAAGATTGGACATGTACTTGTTCTAAAGAAATGTTCTTAATTTATGAGGATATCGTAGAGATGCAAAAGGAATTGAGTACCCTAAGTGAAGAGTTTGGTGGATATACAGATGGTTGGGGGACATTTGTCTAAGAATAAGTTTATTTATGATAGTATGCTAAATTAGACTGGATAAAGAAATATTTGTAGAAAGAAGAGCTATTATCTGCTCTTCTTTCTTTATGTATAAATGGATTTTGGGTAGTGGAATCAAAAGGACAAACGTTATACTACTACTACAACCCTCGTGGTGATATAGTTGCGATGACAGATCAAAATAGAGAAGTTGTAGCAACGTATGAATACGATGCATGGGGTAATGTATTAAAGAGTGACGCAAAAGGTATCGCAGCAGATAATCCATTTGGATATGCGGGATACATGTATGATAAAGAGATTGGCATGTATTATCTGATTGCAAGATACTATCAACCAGAGCATGGTGTGTTTTTATCGGTGGATCCTGATCCGGGTGATGAAGATGATCCGGTTACGCAGAATGGGTATACGTATGGTGATAATAATCCAGTGATGATGATTGATCCAGATGGTCATTTAGCGTGGTTTATTCCAGTCGCTGTACACGGGGCGAGAATCGCTGCTCCGCATGTAGGTCGTTTTGTTGGTAAACAATTGGCTAAACGTGCAATAAAGCAACCATTAAAGTACAAGAATACGAAAGCAGTAGCAGGTAAAATTACTGGATATACAAAACATGGGCTAAACCAAGCGATTAGTCGTAATAACGGATTAGGGGTGTCACCAAAGGCGATCTTACATACAGTTAAGTCAGGTAAGAGGGCTATACAAAAAGATCGTGGAACTATTAAATATACTAGTAAACAAGCTGTAGTCGTTTTAAATAAGAAGGGAAAAGTCGTAACGACTTTTGCTAGAGGAACGAAATATACACGGAAAGGAAAAAAATAAGCGTGAGTAAATTTAATAGTGATGTGCAAGGCGTATTGCAAAGGATATTAAAGGAAAAGCAGCCTGAGCTATTGTGGATTGTAAATTGTAGGGACTTTAGTATATTAGAAATTGAAACTATACATGAGTTGAGAGATATATTAGCAGATGAATTAATTGAAAAAGGCTTTGATGAACAGGATAATATTAATGATTTTGGTAGGGATTTAGAGAAATTGATTGATGTATTTGGAGATTTACTTCCTTAATAGTTCAGGTGCATAATAAATTTGTAGGAGGAAGGGCCAATATTGGCTCTTCTTTCTTTTTGGATCTTAATCCAATGAATTCAATTTTAAACGAGACACTACCAAACGGAACAACTAAATCATACACATATGATGGATTTGGAAACCGTACAAGTGTGAAAGTTGTAGAGAATGGAAAAGAAACAAAATCTATAGCGGCAACATTCAATGAAGGAAATCAACTTGTCAAATTCGGAAACGAATCGTTAACGTATGATGCGAATGGCAATCGTACATCAGACGGAAAGTACAAGTATACATGGAATGAAAATGACCAACTTGTAGCTATCACAAAACAAGGTGAAAGCAATGCATTCGCAACGTATAAGTATGATGATGATAATCGTCGTATTGAAAAGAGTATAAATGGAAAAGTAACACGTTATTTCTATGATGGAGATAGTATTAACCCATTGTATGAAACAGATGGAAGTGGAACTGTACTGCGCCAATATGTATACTCTATGGATGGCGCCCGTTTGGCAATGAAAGCACAAGGTCAAACGCTATACTATCACTACAACCCACGTGGTGATGTAGTCGCGATGACAGATCAAAATAGAGAAGTTGTAGCAACGTATGAATATGATGCATGGGGTAACGTATTAAAGAGTGATACGAAAGGTATCGCAGCAGACAATCCGTTTGGATATGCAGGATACATGTATGATAAAGAGATTGGCATGTATTATCTGATTGCGCGTTACTATAATCCTGAGCATGGTGTGTTCTTATCGGTGGATCCTGATCCGGGTGATGAGGATGATCCGATTACGATGAACGGGTATACGTATGGTGATAATAATCCGGTGATGATGGTGGATCCGGATGGGCATTTAGCATGGTTTGTTCCATTAGCTATACATGGAGCAAGAATTGTAGCTCCACATGTAGGGCGTTTCGTTGGTAAACAATTGGCTAAGCGTGCTGTAAAGCAAACGGTGAAATATAAAGGGAAAATTGGGACACCGAAGAGAAAGGTAGTATTTGATCAAAGAAATTTACCGACACAAGGAGCAAGGAAAAATAGTATAACGTATCATATTAAACGCGGAAAACTATATCAAAAGCGGTATTATGATCATAAAGGGAAAGCATGGAAAGATATAGATTATACTGATCATGATAATCCTAAAGCACACCCTGTAGTTCCTCATAAACATTATTGGAATTGGAAAAAGAAAAAACCACATAGTGCGTGGTATCCATTAAAAAAGAAATGGTGATACTATGAGATTGTATTTAGCAGAAGAGATAGGATATATAAACGAAATGCTTTCATTTATATTTGAGGATATGAGCAAGTATGATTGGATATTTGCAGATATGGTGCCGCATGTATTTAAAGGTGAATCTGAAGTGATGGATACCATATTTGAGCAAGAAAAATTTTATATTTCAGGTGAAGATCTTTATAGCTTTTTGAAAGAGTATGAAGTGTTACTTATATTTGGAGTAGTGATTGCTGTGGAGAAAGGAAATGAAAAATGCCTCGGAAATATTCCAGAAACTCCAATTATCACAGAAAACAGAGAGTATTGGAAAGATGAGTACAATTTAACGTTGCCAGGATCAGTAATGGAGTTTGGTTTTTTTGATACGTCAATTTTAATGTTTGCAAGTGATGATAACTATAGCATAGAGAGATTTAAAAGCAGTTTTCAAAATGCGGAATTTTATGTAGAAGATGAATTATAAAAGCGTTAGTGAAATTTGAAAGGAAATCCTTTTGGATTGAAAGAAATGTATATAATAACTATTATCTTCATGAGCTGGGTACTTCGTATCGATGTAGAAGCAGTCGAGGAGGAAGGAGAGCTGGTACCGGCTCTTCTTTCTTTATATATAAATTGAATTTTGGGGTGCATTTTTTTTACAACCTTTATGTGTAGAATCAATAAGAGGGTTTTATTATTGGAAGAAAATGGTTTAAATGAAAAACAGTTAGAGTGTTATAGGAGAGAATAAATGGAATCAGTATTATTTAATAAATTAAATTATACGTTACAGGTCGGGAAAATTCGTATGTTTATACCGGATTTTAGATTTAGAGACAAATTATGATGCAATGGTTTTTATACGAAATCAAGTTAAAGAAGCGGGAATAAAAGGTAAAGTCCGTTTTGATTCAGAGAGCGATTGTGTAGAAATATATTCAACTAATGGGAAGACGTTGTTACAAGTTGCGATTTTAGTGAATGAACTTATAGACGAAGAATTTACATTTACGAATCAAAGAGAGTATGAGCAGTTCATAGGATCTTGGAAACGACCTAAAAAACAAAAATGGAAAGTTGGGGATGTATCTTCTATCCCTTTACCAAATGAAACATATTTCTTTGGACAAATTGTTGAATTGATGGAAGACGTGTTTCCTTTATGTTTTATATTTGATTTGCATTTGAAAACAGTGCCTACTAAAGAGGATATCGATAATGCTAACATTTTAACAGCTTTGATGCTTAATGGAATGGTATTTGACGATTATACTCTTAAGGTTATTTTTGAAATGGAAATAATGGGAGAAATAAATGAAAATACTAGGAGAAATCCAGTTCGAAATGTGACTTGGTCTACTTCTCATTTGGTAGATTTCTGCATGGAATATAAATTAGAAGAGAAACAGGAATTTGTAGAAAAGATACTTGCTAATAGAAACTTTGTAATTGAGTATAAATGAGGATAGCAATTTTTGTCCGTACTATAAAGTAATATGTATTTTCTCCAGCTAAGAGTATTGATCTTTATTATGAAAATCGCGAAATAAATTTGTATGGCGAATTTATACATGTAGGGGAATGATAAGATGAACTTTGAATTCAAAAGAGTTCAGTGTATTGAAGATAGTAATATATATCGGGTGGATAATTTTACTGACATATATGAAACGGATTTAAATAGTAACGATGATTTTAATATTGATAATTTGAATTTGATTTTTCAACAGAGGATTCATCAATTCATTATACATGTAGGGAAATCAGAAGTATTACATTTTAAAGAGGAAGTAGATTCTAAAAATATTTTCTATAAGATTTTAGATCTTGGAAAGAATAATATTTTCTTTGTTTTTGAATCTATACGAACGAAAGAAATACTTTATATTATCAATTTATTTTATAGTGTAAGTATAGAAAACACGTTAGCTATAATTTGTTTTGGAGAAAAGGTTCATATTGAATTTGAAAAAATAACTCAAAATAGGGTTATAGAGTATGTAATGGGGAAGTGTTTTGTTCCTAAAATCACATTAGTCCCATCATCGGCGTGTGCTTTTATTCAATATGATGGTGCATTATTAACAATTGTTAGTAACAATTTAGAAATATAGAGACAGAGTAATGAAAGATAAAGTTGTTAGAGAGAAGGGTGAGTATAAGCTCTTCTCTCTTTATATATTTCATGGTAATGTAAAAATTTGTTTTTAAGGAGAAAACATGGATACGTACATTGAAATACACAAACCTGCAACGGAAAATAACGGATATTTTCTAGTGTTAGATGAACATGATAATTTTGAAAATGATAACATCTTGAATTTGTTATCGACAATAAATAGATATGTAGTTGATGTTGATACAGGTATGGAACGATTTATGGAAACAATGATGTCGAAATTTCATTTATATCTTTTAGTGAATTGTGATGGGGTTCAAGAAGCATTAACAAAGGTGCAAAATTACATTTGGGAAAAAGAATTAAAAGAGCTAAACTGGAAAAAATCGACCGTGAAGAGCACAATTTTAATTAATCATTATGATCCTGCAACTGATATTTTCGATGTGATTTCCCCAGTATGTATGGAGGGGAGCCTCATGTTTCTTTTCTCTGAAAAAGAAATAAACGAAAATGAGTTAGAGCGTATCATAAAGCATATGAAATTTGATCGGACAAGAGTATATTTTAATAAAGAAACAATTGAACTAGCGGGGGAAATGGGGTATATAGTAGGGCATTTTGAAGATGAGTATTATATAGTATCTTTACGTTCGGAAAAGCAAGTATTTGTTTGTTATGCGGAAGAACGGATTATGGATTAAAATAAAAGCTATAGAAGTTTTTACGTTGAGAATGAAAATGCACTCGAACTTTCGGGTGCATTTTTTACAATTTTTATATTTAGAATCAATGAGAGGATTTTCATCTATATGAAAGATATCGTCTGTAAAGAGCTAAAAAGTTTTAAGTACATTGTTGAAGCGTATCAGTTTAAAAAAATGAGTTTGGATTATAAACAAAATGTAATGTTACTCGTACAAAATGATACGGATCAGCCTTGTATAATTTATTTGGATAAAAATAATTTACATATAAAGAGTTTCAATTTAAATGTGGATATTGATGTTGAATCTGTTCTATGCAACGAATCGGAGAGAGATGGTTGCTTATATTTAATTATGAAGGTGATAACGCAGTTATTTATAATGCAGACGGAAGTGAATATTGTAAGTTTTATGCCGGAGAAGGGATTCAAGATTGTCAGGTTGATGTGAATGAAGATATATGGGTTAGTTATTGTGATGAAGGGGTTTTCGGAGAGTGCCCAATTGGAGTAAATGGTATAGTTGCTTTTGATTCTCAAGGGAACATAGTATTTAATGATTATGATTTATTTGTTGATAAGTACGATATTCCGCCTATAGATGATTGTTATGCAATGAACGTTATAGATGGAGACGTTTGGCTCTATTATTATTCAGAATTTCCTTTAGTTCAAATGAAAGATAAAAAAATTCATATGTCTTGGAATGAAATAACTGTAATTAAGGAAATACGGTCGGAAAGTTTTGCAGTTGCTCAAGATAAAGTAGTATTCATTACGCAAGATAAAAAGTTGGTTGTTTATGATTTAAATAATAATCATGTGCATCATATAAATCTTCGTAATGAACTTGGAGCACCGATTCAATTTGGTACTTATTATAGCCGCGAATCTGTTATGTACTTTCAGACGGACGATAGGCTGTATTATATTGATGCAATTAATATGTGAGGTGATAAATATAAAAAGTGCACCCAACAATCTGGGTGCACTTTTTCATAACCTTTATATATTTCTCTTCATCAATTCCCCAACCTGCGTTGCAACATACTCAACATCATTATCAATCTCATCCAACACGTAAGATTCCAAAATGCCCATGACAGCTGTTCCTAAAAATTTTAAAACGATATGTTTATCGATGTTTTTATTTACTGACGTATTCGTGTTTAGTTTTTTCTCTAGTTCCCCCATGATGAACGTTAGGAACTTTTTCTGAAATGATAATGTGCTGTTGCTTCTAAATAATGCTGCGAAAAATGGTTTGTGTTCTTTGAAGTATTCAAACCATATGACAGTTCCTTCTATATAGCCTTTTGTTTGTTTTATATCGCATATTTCTCTTAATTGATTTAAATGGTCGTCCACAATTTTGTCTAATAAATTGTATTTATCTAGGTAGTGTAGGTAGAAAGTTTTTCTTCCGATGTTTGCTTTTTCTGTAATGTTTTTTACTGTAATTTCATCAAAGCCATCTTCAATTAACATTTCGATAAATGCGGATTGAATGGCGTTTTGTGATTTTATAATTCTTCTATCGATTTTCTCCATATGATGTTCCTCCGTTATTGATACACATATTTCGTTATGTGTGTATTATCACCCAAATGCGTAAATGTGGTCATTGAAACAAGTGGTTGCTCGCTTTATTATAAATATACACGTGAGTATTAACTCTCACAAGTGTAAAATAAAAAATAAAGTAAGGGTGGTTTTATATATGGCAGTTACGAAAAGAAATGTTCATTTTTATGCAAGAGGATTACAAGTTGCAGGTATTTTAAATATTCCTGTAGGTGCTGAGGAAAAGAAACAAAATGCAGCGATTGTTTGTGTGCATCCAGGTAGTAGTTGTAAAGATCAAACAGCAGGATTGTATGCGGAGAAGTTAGCAGAACAAGGTTATGTAACGCTTGCGTTTGATGCATCGTATCAAGGTGAAAGTGAAGGGGCACCGAGATATATGGAAGAACCAGCTGTGCGAGTTGAAGATATTCGCTCAGCGGTAGATTATGTAACTACTCTTCCTTATGTAGATGAAGAACGCATCGGTGTGTTAGGGGTTTGTGCAGGCGGTGGTTATGCGGTAAATGCCGCAATGACAGAGCGCCGCATTAAAGCAGTTGGCACAGTTGTTGGTGCAAATATTGGCCGATTAAACCGTGAAGCGGATCCAATCGGGGTGTTAGAGGCGATTGGTAAACAACGTACTTCTGAAGCGCGCGGAGCAGAGGCAATGATTACAAACTGGATTCCTAAAAATGAGGAGGAATTAAAGGCAGCAGGTATGACGGATATAGATATTGTAGAAGCAGTTGAGTATTACACAACGCCGCGAGGTCAAAGTGTGAATTCGCCAAATAAGTTAAACTTTACGAGTATGGGATCGGTAATTGGTTTTGATGCGTTCCATTTAGCAGATACATTATTAACACAGCCGCTGCAAATTATTGTCGGCAGTAAGCAAGGCGCATTCGGTTCTTATAAAGATGGTCATGAGCTGTATAAGAAAGCAGCTTCAGAGAAAAAAGATTTACTTGTTGTGGAAGGTGCGAGTCATTACGATTTATATGACCAACCAGAACCAGTAAAAATTGCAGTTGAAAAATTAACAAGTTTCTATAAAGAAAATCTGTAAAAATAATTTTGTTTTGAATTGCACCTCTAATTGTTAGGTTTGCATCTAGCAGTTAGAGGTTTTTATTGTGAAGATTGCTGTGCTTAATATTTACGTTAAACGTGCATAACAAGATATAATAGAAGAAATCAAGAAGGAGGCTGACTGTGAAAAATCTTCGTTATTTCAATATATTTACTATGTTACTTGTATACACACTACTCATGTTTTACATCGGCTGGAACGGTTGGGTTTGGCTTCATGCGGTGTTCGGCTGGGAATCTTGGGGATATTACGCTTTCGTAGTCGGTTTTATTTCATATGCGTATATTCTTGTGCAAGTGTTTAAGTTTTTGCCATTTCTACGAACAGTCGGTTCAATTTGGTTTGCGGTCATACAATACGCGCTTATGTTATTGCCACTTGCTGATATTACAGTTTTCCTTCTACAGTTTGGGGTGGAGAAAGAGACGGCAATTATTTGGACAGGAACGGCCGTGTTACTTGCGTTCATCTTTATTTTTGCGTATGGAGTATTCAACGCATATAGCCCAGTAGTAAGAAAATATGAGGTGCACATCCCGAAAAAAGTAGAGGGACGTAAAAGTTTACGCATTGCGATGGCTTCAGATATGCATTTCGGTAAATTATCTGGCGTTTCGCATTTAAAAAGACTTGTCCGTCATGTAAATGAGATGGAGCCTGATATTATTTTACTGCCAGGTGATATTATCGATGACCATCCAGGTGTGTTCATTCAAAAAAATATGGGACCAATTATGAAACAAATGAAAGCTCCATTAGGCGTATATGGTGTGTTAGGAAACCACGAATATTACGGACGAGCAGTTCCTGAATTTTTACAAGAGATGGATAAGATTGATATTCGTATTCTGTTAGATGAAGTGATTACAATTGAAGATCAATTTTACCTCGTCGGAAGAAGAGATAAAACAGAGCGAGATCGTCAAAGCTTTGAAAATCTAATGAGTACGGTAAATAAATCTATGCCAGTTATCGCAATGGATCATCAACCATTCGAGTTGAAACAAGCAGCGGAGGCTGGCGTCGATTTACTACTATCCGGCCACACGCACCGTGGACAAATGGCGCCGAATCATATTGTAACGAGAAGAATGTACGAATTAGACTGGGGATACGCACAAAAAGGTGCATTCCACGCGATTGTTTCTTCTGGTTTCGGATTCTGGGGACCACCATTAAGACTGGGAAGTAGATCTGAGATTGTGCAGGTGGAAGTTACGTTTGAATAGTGGGATAAAGAGAAAAGGGCTGACTGATAAATGTCAGTCCTTTTCTCTTTCATTTTTTCTAAAATCATACGTGTCCGTCTCTACATGTAATTTATGATTATTAATCATTACTGTATGATCGTCTAACCATTGTACAGTTGCATCTTCTTCACGATAATTCCAGTATATATTTTTCTTGTTCATAAATTTTTTATTATTTGCTACAAGCTCTCCTCTTATAGCAAAGCTAGTCGTTGCGCCGCCATTATGCCTGTATATATGCAAAGTATATGTTTTATCTGGTGAGTGTATGGATTGAATCTTTTCACCGCCTGAAAGCCCAGATAAAGTAAAGAATTTCCAATATCCTAAACTAATGAATACAATCATGATGAATAGAATGGTGAAGAAAATCTTTTTCATGTTTCCCCTCTTTCCCTTAATGGCTATATATGTATTAAATCAAAAAGGAATAAAACTGGCAATGTTCTCCTTTTCCTCACCGGAATATGTCCGTTTCTATTTCTAGCGTCCTGTTCACGATTTGGAATGAAAGTCCACAAATTTTTCAATGAAAAAAGGCTCCACATAAGGAGCGCTCAATAAAAACAAATGAATTAAAAGAAATAACAGACATGTATAAATGACATTTATACTTTGATATCAATATATTTATAATTTATATTGATATCGATTTTATAAAAAAGGTACGATTAAAAGACGCTGCTGAAATAAAGGGGGATTATAAGTGTTTATATCAGATGTACTATACGGTGAATTTAAAGTGGATAAAGTAGTAGAAGAATTAATTTTAAGTAGGCCTGTACAAAGGCTGAAAGGTATTCATCAAAATGGCGCAAGCTACTTAATAAATGAGAAATGGAATGTAACGCGCTTTGATCATTCTGTTGGCGTTATGTTGTTAATTAAGAAACTTGGTGGTTCAGTGGAAGAACAAATTGCAGGTTTACTGCATGACGTATCACATACTTCGTTTTCCCACGTGATTGATTACGTTTTTGATAATAGAAATGAAAGTTATCATGAAGAGATATTTAGTTCTGTTGTGAAAAACTCAGAAATTCCAGCGATTCTTTCAAAGTATGGTTATAACTATGAAGACATGTTGTTAGATGATTCGAAATGGACGTTACTGGAAAGGTCAGCACCAGAATTATGTGCAGACCGAGTGGATTATACGTTACGAGATATGTATACATATGGGTATGTTTCTTTAGAAGAAGTTCACAGTTTTTTAGAGGATGTCATTGCTGTAGATGGGAAAATGGTTCTTCAAAGTGTCGAAATGGCAGAATGGTTTACAGAAACGTATTACAAAGAAGTAATTGATTTCTTTATGAAGCCAATGAATATTTACGGAAACGACATGTTAGCGAAAACGCTAAAGTTAGCTCTTCATAAAAGGATTATTCATGCAGATGACTTTCTTCTTGAAGATGATGAGCTTATTTCGAAATTGCAGCAGTGTAATGATTCAGAAGTACATGCTTTATTAAGAAAAATTCATTCGAATGTAAACGTAAAAGAAGATAGAAACGATTATGATTTGTATCAGAAAAATAAAGTCCGACTCATTGATCCGCCGTTACTTCGTGAAGGTGAAGTTGTTTTATCGTCTGTCGTATCAGAAAACATAAGACAGATGAGTGAGGTCACTTATGAAAAAGCGGTGAGAGGGATGTATGTGAAAGTGATTTCGGATTAAAAAGGAGAGCATATCTTTGCTCTCCTTTTCCTCATTAATAATCAAACCAATTCCAAACCTCAATATCTCCAAGAGTCGCATAACGCACATTCGGTGAGTTTTGTAATTTTAATAACTCTTTCGACGGGCCAGTAATGACCATGCCGTATACTTTAACGCCGTTATCTTTTACATACTGATAGCGCTTATCTAATTTTAGTTCTTTCTCAGGAATTATAGCTATTTTACTTACCGTTTCTGTATGTGTAGAAAGAATACGTATCATTTCAATAACTGTATCTTCGGGCGTTTTCTGATTCTCTGTGTCACTATCTAGGAATCTTATATGTTCTGGAAATCCTATAGCTTCTCCGCCATGTAGGATGTGGTCTTCTACATTTGTTTTTTCTTGTCCCGTATCTAAAGCGTACCATAAAGGAGTTGGAGGGAGTTCTTGTGCTTCAAATACGTTATATAAAAGTGGTTCTAGCTCCTTTAAAGTGTAAGCTTTGTCAAAAGAAATTGCGATTTCTGCAACGGTCCCTTCATGTACTTTTGCAAGTGTATCCCATACCTTTTTTGAAGATTCCTTTAAATAATCACCCTGTTCTGTTTTTGGGTGAACAAAGAAGAGCTTTGGCTGATAGAATGTATTCATCCAAGAGTTATTTAGGACATTTACAGATGATAAGAAGCTACTCGTTTCTAATGTACCGAGTGGTATTTCTTTTTTACCGACCGTTTTTACTACATTAAAGTGGCTGTTCGTACGGAAAAAGGCTTCTACATTCGTTCCGCCCCCCATAACGCGGCTATTTGGGATAGTTGCTTCAAGTGCAAGAGAGGGAACACTTCGTATTTCTTCTAACCTTTTATCGTTATTAGATTGAAAATAAAAGGCAGATAATATTCCACCGATTATATATATAACGATACAAATGGATAGGATGAAACCAAGCGTCTGTAAGCGATGTTTCCACTTTATTCTCCAAAACGGGACTTTCAAATTTTGTGGTGGTAACCTTTTCTTTATCGGCTCACTTTTCGCAAGCAATTCATCCAAATGCGCTTCACACTCTTCACAAGTCTCAATATGACTTTCTAACTGCTCTTGTTCATCATGCGTGAGCGTTCCGTTTTCGTACTTTTCCCACAGTTTTTTAAACTCTGTACAACCCATCCTGATCACTCCTTTATGCTTTTCGTTTCTTTTCGTCCCCTGTGTAATTCAATTTTCACTTTCGCAAGTGTGAGACCAGTCATCTCTGCTATTTCCTTATACGAGAATCCGTAGTAATCTCGTAGTAGTAGGACATTTCGTCTTTCAAGGGGAAGCGAAGATAAACTGTCTAACCAACTAGCAATCTCATGTTTTACGAAATAAGAGTGCTCTGTACTTGGTACGTTTGGTAAATGGAATTCTGCAATTGTCGTTGTTTTATATCTTTTTTCTTTTCGATACCAATCGATAAAGGCGTTGTAGGCAATCGTAAATAACCACGGTCTAATTTCTTCTCCTTTATAATAGTCAATATGGACGAGCATTCGGTAAAAAGTTTCTTGCATGAGATCTTCCGCATAGTGGGAATCTCCGGTAAGGGAGAGAAGATAGCGAAATAAAGTGAAACTTTAATCAGTGGGGGTTTTCTTCATCCCCCACTGATTATTAGTTGAACCAATCGGACTTTTATGGGCAGTTGATCCCCCACCTAAATTCTTTGCTTTCGCTGCATTTTGAGGTGGGGGTCTTACTGCCCATTAAAGTGGGATAAGTCGTGCATATGCTCGGAGTAAATGTCTTCTAATGATTGTTTGCGTTTCACTACATTTCCCTCCCTTCATACATAACAACGAAATACATATAAAACAGTTACATTTGTTTTTAAAAATATAGTAAAAAACGTCAAGAATTGGATAGGATTCTCTTTTATCATAATACATATAAGGCGGGTGAGCAGAGATGGAAAGCTATGAAACACAAATTCAAAGGTCAATTGATTATATTGAGGAAGATGTAATGGAAAAACAGACGCTGCGTAATTTAGCACGCATTGCAGGTTTTTCTGAGTCGCATTTTCATCGTGTATTTCAGGCGTTAGTAGGTGATACAGTAATGGAGTATGTTCGAAAGAGGAGGTTAGCCCGGGCAGCTTATCAACTTTCTCATACGGATGAAAAAGTTATTGATATCGCATTTGAGCATGGCTTTCAATCTCACGAAACGTTCACGAGAGCCTTTAAAAAATTATTTCAAATGACACCGAGTGAATATCGAAAACAAGAAATTGAAACGCCGATGTATTACAGCGTAAATGTAAAACAAAGAAAATTAAATCCGTATTTAGGAGGCATACAAATGGAATATCGTATTGTAAATAAACCAGAATTTTTAATGGCGGGCTATGAACTGAAGACGACAAGTAAAGAAGGGAAAAACCATCAAGACATCCCAGCATTTTGGCAAGAATATTTACAGAAAGATCTTGGAACAACGATTCCGAATCGTAAAGATACGAACCAATGGGTAGAGCTTGGATTATGTACTGATTTTAATTTAGAAACAGGCGACTTCACTTATATTATCGGCATGGAAGTTACAGGCTTTGAAAATGTACCAAATGAAGTTGCGAAGCGTACTTTCCCAGCAGCGACATATGCTGTATTTACAACGCCGAAAGTTCCTCATGAAGAAATGGTATCGTCTATTCATCAAACGTGGAATGCAGTGTTCTCAGAATGGTTCCCGCATTCAGGATATGAACATTGTGGCGTTAATGAGTTTGAACTATACGATGAACGTTGCCACGAAGATAAGAGTGAGTTCGCTCAAGTAGAACTTTGGATACCGGTGAAGAAGAAGTAATAGAAAGAAAAGCGAGCCACTGAGTGGTTCGCTTTTTTAATATAGGTTGCTATATTTGTCGTTTTTTGTCGGTAAGTCGATATATCTAGAAAATCGCCGATATATTTTGAGTTGCGCTGATATATTCAGAAAATCGCCGATATAATTTCATTTACCGCTGAACTCTCCCAGAAAAGAAAAAAGACGCCACATAGCGCCTTTTCTACGAATGAAACGGGAACACAAGTGTAATCGTCGTTCCTTTTCTGAGTTCGCTGTCAATAGAAATTGTTCCGTTATGAGCATGAACGAGCTGTTTCGTAATAGCGAGGCCAAGTCCAGTTCCGATGTTACTTTCTTCTGTATTTGTTCCTCTGTAATATCGCTCAAATAGAAGCTCTTTCGTTTTATCATCCATTCCTTTTCCATTATCTGAAATAGATAGTGTAAATGAAGTAGCGTTTTGTGAAAGTTTTACGATGACGTTTGTCGTTTCATTATTATGTTTTACAGCGTTTACGAGTAAGTTTTCGATAATACGCTGGAACCATTTTTCTTCAATGAAATATTGAATTTTATTTGAGCTTGGTACGAATTCAATATTTTGATTTTGAAGTGTTGGATTATTAATGAATTGTAATAATACTTTTTGGACGAATTGATTCATTTCAATGTTTACGTGCTGCGCAGGAAGACTGTTATTTTTTAATTGATACGTTAAGCTTAAGTCATCAATTAATGTCGTCATATATTGCGATTTCTCTTTCATAACGCTGCCGAATTGTTGAATGTCACGATCAGTCCAGTTGTACTGCTTTGATTCTAGTAATAATGCGTATCCATATATAGAGCTAAGTGGTGTTTTTAAATCATGTGTAAGCCCAGTAATCCATTCCTCACGTGTTTGCTGCAATATTTGCCTCATCCCATCATTTTTTTTGAGTGTAATAGAAAGGTGCTCTAGTGAATTTGTTACATCACTAAATAAGCGAAATGACCATTTTTCTTTACCAGATCGCCGGAACCTGACAGGTTTCCCTTTTTTACTAACAGGCTCTTCATACTTTCCGCCAGCTATGTTTTTAAGCCAGCGCATCGCATGTAATAACGGTTTTCCAAATTTATTACCGTACCAAATAGAAAGAATGACTAAATAAACAAATACGATAAGAAGGATTAATCCGCATCCGATTAGAAACTTTTTAGCAAATACATCGTCTATTTCATCATCTGGGTAGTAGTACTCATTTTTGGCAGTTACAACGAGAAGATGATTGCTATTTGTGTCGTAAAAGCTAGACGTGTTTTCTTTATGATTCCACGGTTCCTTTTCGCTAAGAGCAGCTTGTATGACAGAAAACGGTTTTTTCTTTCCATCTGGATAGGAGAATACTTCTTCGCCGCCACTATTAAAGATTTGAAGAGTAGCCTTTTCTTTAGAAAGTAACTGTTTTTCTTCTTCTGTTAATGCGAATGAATCTGTAGATACAGAAGGATGCTCTTTCTGGATCGTTTTCAGTAATACATTGCTTTTTAACATACCGCCGTAAATAACAAGTACGTTCTTTTCTTCTAATTCAATTTCCCAATATGTAAATGTATAAGGACTTTCTATATGATTCTGTATATACGAGAATAATGATGATTTCGTATAAGATGTTGGCACGTCACTAGGCGTATTAAAGTGATAGAGAACTTTGCCGTTTTCCTCCACAACTTGAATCCAATCATTTTTCTCTTTAATTAAGTCTTTTACTTCAGCTTTTAACGAAATATCGCCATCTTCTGAAGAAATGTATCTTGCAATCATAAAATTTTCAGCATCTGGAATGTTCGGTTCGTATGAAGTACTCGTAACAAGAAAAATTAAATACGTGAAAGCCGCTACTACAGCAATCAGTAATGTAACTAAAACAAATACGTGTTGCATGATAAACTGGATAATAAGTCGTTTATTAAAGTTCATATCGTCACCCTACTTTGTAATGAACTTATAGCCAAGCCCGCGAACGGTTTTTATATATTCTGGTTTACTTGGGTCTTGTTCAATTTTTTCACGTAGTTTTCGAATGTGGACCATAACGGTATTATCATCGCCATTATAGGCAGGTGCTCCCCAAACTTTCTCGTATATTTCTTCTTTCGAAAATACGTAATTCGGATTCTCGCAAAAGAAGAGTAATAGCTGAAATAGCTGGGCGGAACATTCGACAACATGTCCATTTACTGTAAGCTCTGCGGAATATCGATCAATTTCAAATCTACCAAAGGAACTGGATTGTGCTTTTTGTTCGTGTGGTACTGCTTGTTTCATATGTCTTCGGAGTTGTGCTTTCATACGAGCTACTACTTCAAGTGGATTAAATGGCTTCGTAATATAATCATCTGCACCGTGTGAAAATCCTGATATTTTATCTAAATCAGATGTTTTAGCTGTGAGGAAGAAGATAGGACAATCTGTTTTTTGGCGAATGACCGGACAAATATCAAATCCAGATTGTCCAGGAAGCATGACATCTAAAATAATTAAATCGTAATCGTTTTGCTGAGTAAGAGATAAAGCCATTTCAGCTGATGTTGCAGTTGTAATATGAGAAAAACCTTCTTTTTCAAGAATGGTAGTTAGTAATTGTAAAATTGCTGTTTCATCATCAACGAGCAAAATATTTGCTTCATACATAAAAAACCCCTCCTAATTTCCTCGAATATCATATCATCTTTCTGTAACTTATGGAATTTTTAAGGAAATTTTAAGGTTTTCTTTCTCAAAAAATTAAGAATCAAATGATATGATAAAAGTAACATAGGGGAGGAGATGAGTGTGAATCCGTTTCAAACGATGCGAGCTAGATATTTTTTAATTGTATTTGCACTATTAACTTTAGTTGCAAGAGCCAGTAATGAATTGATAGAAAATACATTTCATATGCAAAATTCTACTTTTATAAATATTCTTATATTCTATATTCTGCCGATTATGTGGATCTTTTTTGAATATAGAAAACACCGTGTTTCATTTTCATTATTTATTAATAGAAATGAAACATTTAACCTGGTTCAAGTTTTATACATTACGATTATGTTATGCGTGTTTAGTTATGGATATCTTATTTTGTACATGTATAGTTTTGCATGGATTACACCGGCATTTATTATGAACGCGTTACGTGAACCGATTATAGATAGTACAGGGGGATATGTATATCAATTTATTATGGTCGTATTCATTGCGCCAATTATTGGTGAATTTGTTTTTCGTGGATTTTTACTGCAACGCTTTGCAGCAAAATGGGGAACGAGTATAGCGATTATTGTAGTAGCGATGTTGTTTGCGTTGTTACATGTTGATTTCCTAGGCGCAGTTGTATTTAGCGTTGTACTATCAATCGTATATATTCGTACGAATAGCTTACTCATGCCAATTGCTATTCACATGTTAAACAATGCATTTGTAATTGGCCTTTCTTTTCTAATAAATAAAGAAGAGATAATGAGTTTTGCAGATTTCTCAAATTATACGACGTTCTTTCCAGGACTTATTATTTTTATAACAGGATTAAACTTAGTACTTATCTTTTTATTTGTTAACCGCAAATATTGGAATAAAGAAATGCCAGCTATATATGTAGAGCAGGAAAAGAGCTTTTCAGATGTAGTGGGGAGTAAATGAGATGAAGAAGACGATTGAAAAAATATTGAAAGACATTATAGATGCTACGTCTATTACAGATATGTGTGATAAAAGCGTTTGTCATTGGTTTCAACCTGTAGTAGATACGATTGTGTTTCCGGAGTATTACTTATTTTCTAGTACTCATGTAAAAGAAAATATTATTTCTCTTCTTATTGTGTTAGGGGTTTTACTAATATTTGGTCTAATTGTAGAAGAAATGATGAAGCGCATCTTCAGAAAAAATGAAGAGAAGTATATGTGGGTTCATAAAGTATTCGAGAAAGTAATAGTGGCTTTCCTTTTGTTTTATAGTATGAAAACAATCATTTACTTTATAGCTTTGAAACATCATTCATTCTAAATTTGAAAGGGATGTATAAAATTATATGAATGAAACAATATCGTCAAATAAGTTTCTTTATTTGATTTTGCTTAGTATTGTGCTGATCACGACAGTCAATGTTATTCTTCGCTGGGAGGAAGCTTATTTCTTTATGTATTTAGCACTCCATTTGCTAGGAATATTATGTATAAGTGGCGGAGTAGTTGCTGAAAAAAAGAGTGAAGAAAGCATTAATTATATGTGTGTGACCGGTCTTATTTTACTATTAGCTGTGCAAGGTATTATGAAATATAGTTCTTTTTCTTTACAAGATTTTAGTTTATTAGTGGATGTACTTCCTTAAGGAGGAACGTTATGTTATCTAAGAAGCAAATAGGATACGTACTAGTTTTAATTGGATTTTTTACGCTTATTGTAACGACGTTATTTTTTCAAGACTATGAATATATACGCTATATAAAAGGCGCTGGTTTCATATGTTGGGTTGTAAGTATATTTCTTATCCCAGAGTATGAACCGAAGAAAGTGTCTAAAAGTAGGTAAAACTCTTCTATTTGTAGAAGAGTTTTTTTATGTAAATAAAAGGCTCGCGAGCAATTCGCGTAATAAGCTTGTTCTAATTTAGCATGTATGAACTTACAATAATAATAGACAGGCAGCATAGAGGAGGGAATAGCGTGAGGAAGGTTATTGGGTGGTCACTTTTTTTGTACGTTGGGTTTGCGTTATTTATATATTGGTATTTATTTGGATGGAATCATGAACTTATTCCGGACATGTATAAAGGAACGAGTGCAGATCCAGAAACGTTTATGAATGCAAGAGAGCTTACGCTAAGCCAAGATTATTCGCGCGTGAAAAATTTACTATATTTTTTAGCGACGCCTCTTGAATGGATTATTTTATTATTTGTACTTGTGCTCGGTGTTTCAAAAAAGTTTGAGAAATGGTCGAAGGAAACGACGAAAATAAGTGTCCTGCAAGTTGCGATTTATTTCTTTTATTTATCACTACTCACAACAGTTCTTGCCCTGCCGATGCAATGGATTAGCCGAAAAGTGTCCGTTGATTACGGCATTTCAACGCAAAGTACACAAAGCTGGATAAAAGATCATGTTATCGGTTTTTGGGAAAGTTATGCGACTATGTTAATCGTAGTTACTGTTCTGTTATGGCTTATCCGTAAATTCCCGAAGAGATGGTGGCTAGCGGGATGGGCACTCTCTGTTCCATTTACAATCTTTTTAACATTTATACAGCCGGTCGTTATTGATCCGCTTTATAATGACTTCTCGACACTGAAAAATAAAGAATTAGAAACGAAAATTTTAGCGATAGCAGAAAAAGCTGATATTCCAGCTAAACATGTATATGAAGTAAATATGTCGGAAAAAACGAATGCATTAAATGCATATGTAACAGGAATTGGCCCTAACGCTCGTATTGTAATGTGGGATACAACACTTAAGCAATTAAAAGATAAAGAGATTTTATTTATAATGGCCCATGAAATAGGGCATTATGTTATGAAACATATATATTGGGGCGTTGCGAGTTATGTGTTGCTATCGTTTATAGGGATGTATTTAATTAGCCGTATTATAAATATGTGTATTCGAAAATGGGGAGATACGCTGCAAATTTCAAAAGTAGCATGTTTTTCAATTTTACCTTTGTTTTTCTTAATTTCCTCTTTATTATCTTTTGCATCACAACCAGCAACAAACTATGTTTCTCGTATAGAAGAACGAGCGGCAGATCAATATGCTTTAGACATGACAAAGGACGGGAAATCTGGTGTAAAAACGTTTCAATATTTATCAAAAACGAGTTTAAGCCAAGTGAATCCACCTGCGTTAGTGAAGTTTTTCCTATACACACATCCACCAATTTTCGAAAGAATTCATACGTTTGAACAATATGAGAAACAAAGCAAAAAGAAGTAGCGATTATGCTACTTCTTTCTTTATAGAGATATAAGTTTGATATTGGGAATATTTATCATTGCTTTTTATTGTGATTTTGTAAATAATAAGCTATAAAATTCTAAAAATCTATATATAAAGGAATAAAGGTGGAAAAATGTATTTTTTACAAAATTTAAAAGTGAAATATAAATTATTATCGCTTATTTCATTAGCAGTTTTAGGTATGGTAATTATGAGCTGTGTAGCAATTAATTCTATTAACAAGATTAAGCACGATACAGAGGTTGTAGTAGATGATTATCAACATTCTGTAGTTTTATTAGAAGGAATGCTTCGTACACAAAATTCACTAGAGTATAACTTACTAGAATTAATTACAGCGTCACCAAATGAGGGGACAAATAAAGAGGGGATTATTGGTAATATTGAAAAGGATCTTGAAAAATATGATTCTTTATTAAAAGAATATGATGATGGCTTCAATTTAAGTAAGCAAGAGGATGAGCTGTTTCAGAAGATGAAGGAATCTTTGCCAAGTTATATGGAGACATATAAGAAGTTGTTTGATAAAGCGAAGGTAACAAATGAATCTCAAATGGTAAACGAATTTCATAAGGAATTAAAACTGAAGGGAGTAGAGTTAGCTAGTTATGCTGTAGATCTAGAAGCGTATGTTTCAAATTTAGCTGACCAAGTATTTAAAGATTCTCAAAAAATGATAGATCGGTCCGTTATTACTTTTATCATTCTTGTAGTAGTTACTACAGTCATTATATGTATAGTAAGCTATATTATTAGCAAGCTTATAGTTGCTCCTTTACAAACGGTTAGTCGTATGATGGAAAGAGCAAAAGAAGGAGATTTAACTGTACATGGTGAGTATAATGCTAAGGATGAATTAGGTGTATTAGTAAGTGATTTTAACGAAATGATTGCAGGGCTAAGAACAAATATGCAAGAAGTAGAGAATAATATTCAGCTTTTATTCCAACATGCAGACGGAGTAGTATCTGCATCGGAAGTATCTAGTGGTGCAGCGAAGAAAATCACGATAGATATTGAAGAAGTTGCAAATGGCGCAGAGGGCCAAATGCAGGCAATGGAGCAAACTGCGGGTGCGATGGAAGAGTTGACACAAGGAATGCAGAGTATAGTGAATACATCATCCTCTGTAAATGAATTGTCTGCTCAATCAGCATTAGATGCAGAGAGTGGTAACAAATTAATGAAACAAATGATTCAACAGATGGATACAATCCAAAATTCAGTACATAACGGTGTGAAACAAGTAGAGACTATGAAAGAACAATCAGAAGAAATTGTTAAAATCATTGATGTTATGCAAGGTATTACCTCTCAAATTAACTTATTAGCATTAAACGCCGCAATTGAGGCTGCTCGTGCTGGGGAAAGTGGTAGAGGATTTGCAATTGTGGCAGATGAAGTAAGAAAATTAGCAGAACAATCTAGTGATTCTGCAAAACAAATTGAGAAGCTTATTACTCAAGTTATGGGAACAACGAACCATACGGTACATATGATGGGGAAAGTAGATAAGGAGGTACAGGCAGGTACACAAGTAGTAATGCATACAGAAAAAGTATTTGGAAAAATTACAGAAAAAGTACAGCAAGTATCTGAGCAAATTCAAACGGTATCTATGTCTACAGATGAAATTGCAGCGAGTAGTGAGGAGATTTCGGCTTCTGCAGAAGACATGGCTCAAATATCCCAAAGATCATCTGACCGCACTGATAGGGTAAAAGAGTCTATTCAACAGCAAGAAAAATCTGTTCAAGAGATCTCGGTTTCAATTGAACAGATGCATAATGCAGCAGGAGGATTAAAACAAATAGTTGCCCAATTTACTCTTCAAAAGTAGTAGTATATTTAAGTTTTAATATAGAAAAATTCCACTCAATAAATAAAAAAATCATCCTATATAACAAAGGATGATTTTTTTATGGGAATTTTGTGCAGCTGTCACTTAATATATTCTATTTTTTTACAATTTTCCGATTGTAATATATAATAATACGTAATGTTTTGGAGATTTTTCATTTGTAAAAGATAGTTTATAGGAGGAGAGAAAGGGTGTTCAATAAAAAATCAATGCCGGCTATAAAAATGATCCTTTCGATGTCTATTTTCGGATCAATTGGATTTTTTTCTACTCAAACAGGTTTACCGTCTTTTGAATTAGTATTCGTTCGTTGCATTTGTGCAACTATATTTTTAGCATTGTGTTGGCTCGTAACAGGACAGTATAAAAGTGAGAAATGGAATAAAAAAGAAGTAATGCAAATATTAGCATGCGGCGTATTTCTCGTTTTTAACTGGGTATTTTTATTTAAAGCGTTTGAAGTTATGTCGATTACAATTGCGATTTCAGTGTACCATCTTGCCCCCATTATCGTATTAATGATTGGTAGTATTGTATTTAAAGAGAGACTTACAGTATTTGCGGTTATGTCCATTGTCATTTGTTTTATCGGTACCGTTTTAGTAGCTGGAGTAGACGGTAGTATGTCGTTAGAGAAATTAATGTCATCTGGAATGGTATGGGCACTTCTTGCAGCGTTATTTTATGCTTTTACCACTTTATTAGGAAAAGGAATTCAGCATACGAGCGCATATGCGATGACATTTTTACAAACGTTTTTAGGTATATTTTTATTGCTACCATTCGTAGATTTTGGCAAGTTTCAAGGGTTAACAGAGATGAACTGGATGATGATTACAGCAACAGGACTTATACATACGGGATTTGTATATTACTTATTTTTTGACAGTTTAAGAGGTTTATCGACGAGATTAATTTCTGTATTAGTGTTTTTAGATCCTGCGGTTGCAATATTATTAGATACAGTCTTTACCGGGTTTAGACCGACTAGTATGCAAGTAGTAGGGATTGTTCTTATATTTGTAGGAATGGCATTTACTTTTCGCAAGGGAACAGAGAAGGATTTATCGATGAAGGAAAGTGCTACTTTGTAATTTGAATAAAATGATATTGAAAAGACGCATATATACTATTTGCGTCTTTTTGTGTCAATAAAGTGAAATTTAAAAATGTAAAGGAGTTCACAAAGAGATTGTAGAATTTTTAATATATAGTACCTTAGATGTGAAAGCTTCCTTTTTGAAATAAGAAAGAAGGAGGTATAGAGCAGAGAGGTAGTCGAAATGGTTCTTCTAGAAGATTTGCATTTTATCTTACATTCACCAACAAATTAATACTCCTGAAATAATGAAGTTCATTTTATTTGAAAATACTTCATATGTAGTATGGATAACTTCGTATTATCTATTATTTTTCTATTTAACATAAAATGGAAATAGGGAGAGGACAATGAAGAAAAAATATTGGGTGTAATGATGATTGCGACAATGGTAGGCGGTATATTTGCAGGGACGAATGTGGCCCCTGTAAAAGCGGAAGAATATCCGGAAACGATCGTATTTGAGGATGTTCCATACGGATTTTGGGCATATGATGCTATTTTAGATTTAGCTTATAATAAAATTATAGTTGGATACGGAAATGGAAAGTATGGTGTTGGAGACCTTACAACACGTGAGCAAGTGGCAGCTTTAATTTATCGTGTATTTGATATAGAAGAACAAGGGGAATATGAAAACCCATATGGGGATATCGATGAAAACTCAACAAACTTTATTGAAGAGATATTAGCTTTAACGGAACTAGAAATTTTTATGGGAGACGAGCATGGAAACTTTAGACCGAAAGCAACGTTAACTCGTTCGGAAATGGCGCAAGTGCTTACGAATGCTTTTGATTTACAGGCGAAGGGATCTCATACGCTTAATGATGTTTCAGCAAATTCATGGGCAAAGAATGCAATTAGTGCAATACAAACAAATGGTATTACAGCGGGAATCGGAGATAATAAATTCGGCCTATCCATGAAAGTAAAAAGAGAGCAATACGCACAGTTTTTATACAAAGCAATTTTGCATGATATGGAACAAGGACAGCAATAAGGTTTAACCAGTAAAGTAATATTTGAAAAATAATACAAAAAGGTCATTGTTGTATAACAGTGGCCTTTTTTGTATGGGATAAAGCGCGAAAGAAAGGTATTTTGAAAAAAAAACGAAATGAATTTTCAAAAAAAACTTCCTTTTCTGAAGATTTGTTATATAATATAAAACATAAAATCAAATCTGTTATAAAACAGTTTAAGAAGGGGATGCTAATATGTCGACGCAAACTTCACGGGTTACATTGCCCGGAGAAATGTTACCGGCGTACAACGAAATATTGACACCTGAGGCGCTTAGTTTTTTAAAGGAACTACATGAAAATTTCAATGAGCGCCGCATAGAACTTTTACAAAAGCGTGCGGAGAAACAAAAGAGAATTGATGCAGGAGAGTTTCCGAAGTTTTTAGAAGAAACAAAGCGCATACGTGAAGCGGATTGGACAATTGCCAAATTGCCAAAAGATTTAGAGGATCGCCGCGTAGAGATTACTGGACCAGTAGATAGAAAGATGGTTATTAACGCTTTAAATTCAGGAGCGCATCTTTTTATGGCAGATTTTGAAGACTCGAATTCACCAACTTGGGAGAATGCAATTGAAGGTCAAATAAATTTACGAGATGCAGTGCAGGGAACGATTTCATATAAAAATGAAAACGGAAAAGAATATCGTTTAAATAGTAAAACAGCAGTATTAATTGTGCGTCCAAGAGGATGGCATTTAGAAGAAAAACATATGCAAGTTGATGGGAAGAATATGTCTGGTAGCTTAGTAGATTTCGGACTTTATTTTTTCCATAATGCGAAAGCTCTTTTAGCAAAAGGAAGCGGTCCATACTTTTACTTACCGAAAATGGAAAGCCATTTAGAAGCAAGGTTATGGAATGATGTTTTCGTATTTGCTCAAAAATATATCGGTATTCCAAACGGAACGATTAAAGCGACGGTGTTACTGGAAACGATTCACGCTTCGTTTGAAATGGATGAAATTTTGTATGAGCTTAAAGATCATTCTGCTGGGTTAAATTGCGGAAGATGGGATTATATTTTCAGCTTTCTAAAGAGCTTTCGTAAACATAATAAATTTTTACTTCCAGATAGAGCGCAAGTCACGATGACGGCGCCATTTATGCGCGCGTATTCTTTGAAAGTCATTCAAACGTGTCACCGCCGTAATGCGCCAGCCATTGGAGGAATGGCAGCACAAATTCCGATTAAAAACAATCCAGAAGCGAATGAAGCAGCTTTTGAAAAAGTACGTGCAGATAAAGAGCGCGAAGCTTTAGACGGTCATGACGGGACTTGGGTTGCCCACCCGGGACTCGTACCAGTTGCGATGGAAGTATTTAATCACATTATGAAAACCCCGAATCAAATTTTTAGAAAACGTGAAGAAATACATGTTACAGAAAAGGATTTATTAGAAGTACCAGTGGGAACGATTACAGAAGAGGGACTTCGCCTGAATATTAGCGTAGGTATTCAATATATCGCATCTTGGTTAAGCGGACGGGGAGCAGCACCAATTTATAACTTAATGGAAGATGCGGCAACAGCGGAAATTTCTAGGGCACAAGTATGGCAATGGATTCGTCATGAAGGTGGAAAGCTACATGACGGTCGTAATATTACGCTTGAATTGATGGAAGAGTTAAAAGAAGAAGAGCTAGCAAAAATAGAAAGAGAGATTGGTAAAGAAGCCTTTAAGAAAGGGAGATTCCAAGAGGCGACAACGTTGTTTACAAATCTCGTTCGGAATGATGAATTCGTACCATTTTTAACATTACCGGGTTATGAAATTTTATAAAAACGAAAAGGGGATGGAACAAATGAAAAACGAAAGAATTGAGAAATTACAAGAGAGTTGGGAATTAGATACGCGCTGGAAAGGGATTACACGCCCATATTCGGCACAAGATGTAATTCGCCTGCGCGGGTCAATTGATATTGAACATACGTTAGCGCGCCGCGGTGCTGAAAAGCTTTGGGCATCGCTTCATACGGAAGATTACATTAATGCACTTGGCGCATTAACAGGAAACCAAGCGATGCAACAAGTAAAAGCTGGGTTAAAAGCAATTTATTTAAGTGGATGGCAAGTAGCAGCAGATGCGAACCTTTCTGGCCATATGTATCCAGACCAAAGTTTATATCCAGCGAACAGCGTACCTGCTGTAGTAAAACGAATTAATCAAACACTTCAACGTGCGGATCAAATTCAGCATATGGAAGGAAGCGGTGATACAGATTATTTCGTACCGATTGTAGCAGATGCAGAAGCTGGATTTGGCGGACAATTAAATGTATTTGAGCTGATGAAAGGTATGATTGAAGCAGGTGCATCTGGCGTGCACTTTGAAGATCAATTATCTTCAGAGAAGAAATGCGGTCATTTAGGCGGAAAAGTATTACTACCAACGCAAACAGCGGTGCGTAATTTAATTTCTGCACGCCTTGCTGCAGACGTAATGGGAGTACCGACAATTATCGTTGCAAGAACAGATGCGGATGCAGCAGATTTAATTACGAGCGATATCGATCCGGTTGATCAAGCGTTTATTACAGGTGAAAGAACTCCAGAAGGATTTTACCGTACGAAAGCAGGTCTTGATCAAGCAATTGCACGTGGTTTAGCATACGCTCCTTATGCAGATCTCGTTTGGTGCGAAACATCTGAACCAAATTTAGAAGATGCAAAACGATTTGCGGATGCAATTCATAAAGAGCATCCAGGGAAATTGCTTGCATATAACTGTTCACCTTCATTTAACTGGAAACAAAAATTAGATGAAAAAACAATTGCAAGCTTCCAAAAAGAAATCGCATCTTACGGTTATAAGTTCCAGTTCGTAACACTAGCGGGATTCCACTCATTAAACTACGGCATGTTTGAATTAGCACGTGGCTATAAAGAGCGCGGCATGGCAGCATACTCTGAACTACAACAAGCAGAATTCGCAGCAGAAAAACACGGCTACTCTGCAACTCGTCATCAACGCGAAGTAGGAACAGGTTACTTTGATGAAGTAGCTCAAGTTATTACAGGCGGTACTTCATCAACGACAGCGCTAAAAGGATCTACAGAAGAAGCACAGTTTACGAAATAAAAGGAAGGGGCACCTTTTTGAAGGGTGCCCTTGTTATTTTCGGAACGATTCGAGAGTAAATGGAAATACATCAACGGTTTTTCAAATATATCGACTTACCGACAAAAAAGACGATATTATCAAATCCACTCAGCTCTATGATCGCGAATAAACTGCATATCTTTCTCATAATGCTCTAAATGTCCTTCATCAATCATTCTTTGGAAATTCAAGTCACCTTCTTGTGCTTTTCTTTTCATATATGTACATAATGCTTCTAATCGTAGTAACACTATTCCTAAGTAATCTTCGTCCATACTTTTACCGTAGGACTGGACAAACAATTTCACTCTTTCTTTCATACGGCTAGCATGTTGTGCCGATTCATAATGAACTGCCTCACCCGATTCTGTATAATACACTCTACTTAAAGGTACACAAGTATAAAGCGTATAAGCGATATCCCAAATTCTCGGACCAGGAGCAGCAACATCGAAATCAATAATACCTACTGGTTTCTCGTCATGAAAAATAATGTTATATATAGCAAAATCGTTATGGCAAATAACCTCAATGTTATTTGGAGTAAGATCCATCGGTTGCCATTCATCTGATAAGGGAAAGTCACTTACCGCATCATGATAAAGGCGGAGCATCTTTGCTATTTCCTTTAAAACATCATTAGATCGCATATATTCTTTTAACGGATAATTCCCAGCGTCTCCTTCAATAAAGGATAAAATCTCTCTATCTTTTTCATCTACATCTAAAAACTTTGGAGCATGATGAAACCCTTTGTTTTCTAAGTGTTGTAATAATGTATGAATTTTTGCACTACCTGGCTTTAATTCTCGCCGAACAGTATTTTCAGAACGATACACATTTGATACATTTCCCCCTGTAAGCTTTTCTTCGTTGGTGTAGTTTGACATATAATCCCCTCCAATATAACGACTGTACGATTATATTGTAACACTTCAGAACAAGGGATGTAATCGTATTCAAATGATGTTTGTGTTCACTTCATAGTGAAATCCGCACATACTAAAATCAATTATTTACGAATGTACAATCAATTTAATTTGTCAGTTATTTTCAAAAAAGATTGTACATTTCATTTTAAGTATGCTATGATGAAGTCAGTTGAATAGTTAAATTAAGCAATCCATATATTATCAAGTGCCGAAAAACGAACGAGAAAAAGTATGTGAGAACTAGTTTATGTTTCGTGTTTGATAATGTGTGGATTCTTTTTTTATACAGGAAGACTAAAATAAATTGTGTTTTCTTTAGGAGGAAATAATTATGGCAGTAACAGGACAAGTAAAATGGTTTAACAACGAAAAAGGATTCGGTTTCATCGAAGTTCCAGGCGAAAACGATGTATTCGTACATTTCTCTGCAATCGAAACTGAAGGTTTCAAATCTCTAGAAGAAGGTCAAAAAGTTAGCTTCGAAATCGAAGATGGTAACCGTGGACCTCAAGCTAAAAACGTAATCAAACTATAATTTTATAGTTTATTATGGAAAAAAGGGATGGCTGCTGCCATCCCTTTTTTTGTTGTAATATACGATGGAAAAGTATACAAATGAAGTAATACTCGATGTTCGTAGTGGGAATAAAGTAGACCTACACAATACGATTGAAGAAATCTCATTCGCTCGTTTTAGATGAAGAAAAAATAGTCGTTTTTTTTGAAGATGAAGAAGAATAAAAGGCTTTCCGAAATGGAAGGCCTTTTACTCTTCTTTTTCAACCTTTTTCTTCGCGCGTTTCTTACATTCAGGGCATTTCGATTTACGAAAAGGCTTTGCAAAAAATAGTAGAATGAAAAATAAGCCGAATATAATGCTAGCTGAGTTTTTCACGATCACAATGCTACTGTTTTTCATTTGAATCGTTGGTTGCATTTCTTTTTCTTCCATAGTGGACCTCCATTTATTGGATTTTCCTTTTAATTATAGCAAAGTTAATTGTCGTGATGATGAAAAATGAAGAAGCAGTTGTAAATATTTATAGGTAGTATATATGCATTTGTATAGGTTTTAAATTATGGAATCACTATATAATTATTTTATAATTTGGAAGATGTTTGATAAATGATAAAGTATTGTAAAAAAGCGGAATCTGTAAACCTATTCCTTTTCGTAGATGCTAAAATTATATATGCAGCTGCTAATATAAATGGAAAAAAAGGAGACAGTAGAATATGGAAAGTAAAGTAGAACGTTATGTTGAAAACTATGTGGTAAATAAAAATACAATGGCCTTACTTCCTGTTATTCTAAGTGAAAAGAAAATTGTTACACGAGTTGTTGAGAGGGAAGATTCCTTTTTCGTATTTCAAAAGCCTCTAGATATTATAGAAAGAAGTTGCCGCAAGCATGGCTCTAGTTTCTTAGGCAGAAAAGAAGGAACGAAAGAGTTAACTCATATTACACATAAAGCACCGATTGCGATTAGTCCGGCAGATCAACTTTATTTTTTTCCTACTTATTCTTACTCTAGAAAAGAATGCTCTTGGTTGTCTCAGTTTTATATTGAAAGTAATAAAGAGTTAAAAGATGGAAATGTTATTGTTAGATTTATAAATGGCTTTGCTGTGAAATTAGAAATATCAAAAAGTAGTTTTGAAAATCAACAAAATCGTACAGCGAAATTGCGTACTGAATATGAAGATCGTAGAAAAAAACAAGGAAACCCTTGTTTTAAAGAGATTGATCAAAGGGATGAATCGACATTAAGACCGGCTTATGAGAGAGTGTATGTTGTTAGAGAAGAAGATGTGTAAAAAAGGATTTTAGAAGTAGTTTAAAAAATAGTATTGAGTCTTTTAATATATGCGTCTTTCCGAAAAATACATTTCGGAAAGACGCATATATTTTTCGGGAGAATATATATATTTTTATAATATAATATTAAAAGAGATTATATCGATTTCAAATTATAGAATTAAAAAATAGAAAGTGGGTATTAAATATGAAAAAAGCAGCAAGTGCAGCGGGACCAGAAGCTAAACAAGCGTTGCTAGATTTCTTTGCTTTAGGAAGTATTTATTCTGCTTGTTTTGAATAATGATATAGGAGTGAAATATGACTATCATCAGTACGATTTTCTTCTTTAGTTTTTCAGTGTTTTTTGTAATTCGTTATTTAAAATTAAAAAAGATATACGATTTATTAATGATATTTGTAGGTTTGTATGCAGGGCTTATAAATATGAAATTAATGAGTTTAAGTACAACGGTATCATATGTTTTAGATGCCATAGTTATTGTTCTAGTAATTATTTCTGTAATTCTTTTTCTTAAGGATAAAAAGAATAATTAAACGTTATTTATTAAAATTAAATTGAAATTCAAAAAGGACTACTTCAAAATTATAATTTTGAAGTAGTCCTTTTTATTATTTTTGCTTACTAAATTATAAAACTACTAGTTCTTTAATAATTGGAGAGAATACAAAATTAAAGTGTAAGGTTTGTTTTTCATATTATTTTAATTAATTAAAAGGTAGGTGTATTGTTGATATAAAAACCTCATTATGCGCAACAAAGTTGTTTTTGAAAAATATTGAGTGCCACTATATAGTATTTCTTTCTAAATATTGTCGAATATTGATAGATTATCATAGCATAATAATGAAGGAATTCTAATGGAAGATATGGAAACTTAATAATTACATCTCCATATGTCGTATCTACCATTTCCTCTTTCATATAAGCGATGATACAGTAGAGGTAGTACTTAGAGTAAAGGGGTAAAGTGTAGAATGGATTTTCAGACAATCAAAGAGTATTTTTCACCAGAAAATATGGATCATATTGTTGAAAGCTATAAAGCGTTCGGACCACTTCTTGGTATTGGTTTACCGATGATAGAAGCGTTGATTCCGGCATTGCCACTCATCGTATTTGTACTGGCGAATGCTGTTGCATTTGGATTTTGGCTCGGTTTTCTTTATTCTTGGCTTGGATCAGTAATGGGCGCCTTACTTGTCTTTTTCATTATCCGCCATTTTGGCCGAAGTCGTTTCTTTTCTTTTGTAAATAAGCATGAGAGAGTACGAAAGGCAATGGGGTGGATTGAAAGGAAAGGGTTTGCGCCAATTTTCGTCATATTTTGTTTTCCGTTTACACCGTCTGCGCTTATAAATGTTGTCGCTGGTTTATCTCGCATTAGTGTAAAGCAGTTTGGACTTGCGCTCGCGTTCGGAAAGCTTGTGATGATTTTTATTTTAACGTATATCGGTCATGATTTAATGTCATTTATTCATAATCCGGTGAAATCAGTCATTGTAGCAATTGGTATTTTTATTTTATGGTATGTCGGTAAGAAAATCGAAGTAAAGTTAGAACTACATTAAGAATAGTCTTCTTTGTAAAGGAAAGCTTCATTATTAAAGGATAAGGGGAGAAGCTGATGAAGAAAACTTTGAAAAAAGAAGGCATAGAGTGGATACGAACAATTTTAATTGGTGTATTATTAGCTGTATTTTTTCGAACGTTTTTCTTTTCAACGTACGTTGTAGAGGGGAAGTCAATGATGCCGACATTGCAAGATGGCAATATGCTCGTTGTAAATAAGGTGAGTTATCAAGTAGGGGACTTGAACAGGTTTGATGTTGTTGTGTTTCATGCGAATAAAAAAGAGGACTACGTAAAACGAATTATCGGTCTACCTGGGGATCAAATTGAATATAAGCATGATAAACTGTATATAAACGGACAATTCGTGGATGAACCTTATTTAGAGACGTATAAGAAAGAGACAAATGGACGACAACTAACAGGTGATTTTAAACTAGAAGAGTTAACGAAAGAAAAGTCGGTACCACCTGGATATATTTTTGTAGTAGGCGATAACCGACTCGGAAGCTGGGATAGTAGACACTTTGGATTTGTAAAAGCTGATACAGTTGTCGGTAAAGTTGATTTACGATATTGGCCAATTCAAGAGGTGCAAACGAATTTTTCAAAAGGTTGATATAATAGATAGAAGTATAGAAAAAGGCAAACTACTCTGTTTGTCTTTTTTCGTGTCCTATAATACAATTATAGTAGCAAACTAACGTTCGTTATGTAAGTGAAAGGTGGGGTTACATGTCACTTCGATTTGTGATTGGTAGAGCGGGAAGTGGAAAAAGTACACTTTGTTTACACGAAGTGCAAGAAGAGTTAAAGCAGCGCCCAAGAGGGGAAACAATATTATATCTTGTGCCAGAACAGATGACATTCCAAACACAGCAGGCGTTAATTGATAGTGAGGATGTTAGAGGTTCTATTCGGGCACAAGTTTTTAGTTTTTCACGGTTAGCGTGGAAGGTGCTGCAAGAAGTTGGCGGAGCGAGTCGTCTTCACATTGATGAAGCAGGCGTACATATGTTACTTCGTAAAATTGTAGAGTCTCGTAAAGATGGATTATCGGTGTTCCAAAAAGCAGCGGAGCAAAACGGTTTCTTTGAACATCTTGGTAGTATGATTGCGGAGTTTAAACGTTACAACGTGACGCCATCGAACGTATATGAAATGTGGCAACAATTAGATGCGCATAGTAGCAGTGCAGAACAAAAGCTATTAGCGAATAAAGTGTATGATTTACAACTATTATATGATGATTTTGAACGTGCTTTAATCGGGAAATATTTGGATTCAGAAGACTACCTACAATTGCTAGTCGAAAAGCTTCCACAGTCTGAATATGTAAATGGGGCTGAAATTTATATAGATGGATTTCATTCATTTTCACCGCAAGAACTAGAAATTGTAAGACAGCTTATGATTTGCGGAGCGAGAGTTACGATCACGTTAACGATAGATGAAAAAACGTTAGCGCAGCCAGTAAATGAACTAGATTTATTTTATGAAACGACGTTAACGTATGAAAAAATAATACAAGTAGCACGTGAAGAGAAGATAGAAATTGAAAAAACGATTCCGCTTATGGAACAACCACGTTTTCATTCGCAAGCATTAGCGCATTTAGAAACGCATTATGAAGCACGACCAAATGAAAAGTTTCACGGGGAAGCAAGTGTAACGATTAGTACAGCCGCGAATTTACGAGCTGAAGTAGAAGGTGTTGCTCGTGAAATTCGTAGACTTGTGGCGGACGAAGACTATCGTTACCGAGATATTGCGGTTCTTCTTCGTAATGGGGAAAGTTATTACGATGTGATGCGAACGTTATTTACAGATTATAATATCCCGCACTTCATCGATGAAAAACGCCCGATGTCACATCATCCGCTAGTAGAATGTATTCGTTCTGCACTAGAGATTATTAGTGGGAATTGGCGTTATGATGCAGTGTTTCGCTGCGTGAAAACTGAGCTTTTATATCCATTAGACGTAAGAAAAGAAACGATGCGCGAAGAGATGGATGAGTTTGAAAACTACTGTTTAGCGTACGGTGTACAAGGGAAGAGATGGACTTCTGAAGATCCATGGATGTATCGCCGCTATCGTTCTCTTGACGATACAGACGGGATGATTACAGACAGTGAACGTGAAATGGAAGAGAAAATAAATCGACTGCGCGACGTTGTAAGAACGCCTGTTACTCGTATGCAAAAAAGGCTGAAACGTGCGGGAACAGTGATGCAAATGTGCGAAGCTGTTTACTTATTTTTAGAAGAGCTTGATGTTCCGAAAAAACTAGAAGCATTACGTGTTCGTGCAGAAGAGAGCGGAGATTTCTTATTTGCGACAGATCATGAGCAAGTATGGGAAGAAGTAATGAGTCTTCTTGATACGTTCGTTGAAATGCTTGGCGAAGAGAAAATGTCACTTTCTATGTTCACAGACGTTATGTCGACAGGGCTTGAGGCGCTTCAATTCGCAAACATTCCGCCGTCATTAGACCAAGTGTTAATTGCGAATATTGATCGTTCTAGATTATCAAATGTGAAAGCAACATTTGTCATTGGCGTGAATGAAGGTGTAATTCCAGCAGCACCGATGGATGAAGGGATGCTTTCTGATGAGGAAAGAGAAGTTCTTAGCGTTGCAGGTATCGAATTAGCACCAACGACGAGACAAACCTTATTAGAAGAACAGTTCGTTATGTACCAAATGGTAACGAGAGCAACTGAGAAATTATATATTTCATGCCCGCTTGCAGATGAGGAAGGGAAGACGTTACTTGCGTCTAGCTTTATTAAGAAAATAAAAAGAATGTTCCCTGATGTGAAAGATACATTTATTACAAATGACGTAAATGATTTATCACGTTTAGAACAAATTTCATACGTAGCAACGCCAGAAGTAACGTTGTCATATGTTATGCAGCAACTTCAAACGTGGAAGCGATATGGATTTGAAGGGAATTTAGATTTTTGGTGGGATGTATATAACTTCTACGTAACTTCAGATGAATGGAAACAAAAAAGTAGCCGCGTATTATCAAGTTTATTCTACCGAAATCGTGCGCAAAAGCTAAGTACAGTTGTAAGTAGAGATTTATATGGAGATAAAATAAAAGGAAGCGTATCTCGTATGGAACTATTTAACCGTTGCGCATATGCTCATTTCGCGCAGCACGGTTTATCGTTAAGAGAGCGTGACATTTTCAAATTGGATGCGCCAGATATCGGGGAACTATTCCATGCAGCGCTGAAGAGAATTGCAGACAGGCTATTACGTGAAAACCGTACTTGGGCGGATTTATCAATAAAAGAGTGTGAGCATCTTTCGGCTGTAGTAATAGAAGAGATTGCACCGTTATTACAAAGACAAATTTTATTAAGTTCAAATCGTCATTTCTATTTAAAACAAAAACTACAACAAATCATTTTCCGTACATCGATCATTCTTCGTGAACATGCGAAGTCAAGCGGTTTCGTACCAGTTGATTTAGAAGTGCCATTCGGTATGGGCGGTACAGGATCGCTTCCGCCGATGGAATTCTCATTACCAAATGGTGTGAAGATGGAAGTAGTTGGTCGTATTGACCGTGTTGATAAGGCAGAAGACGAAAACGGTACATTCCTACGTATTATTGACTATAAATCAAGTTCAAAAGCGTTAGACTTAACGGAAGTGTATTACGGATTAGCACTTCAAATGTTAACGTATTTAGATGTTGTTACTTCGAATGCACATACGTGGATGAAAAAGGGAGGTACTGCATCACCGGCTGGTGTACTGTACTTCCATATTCATAACCCGATTGTTGAGATGAAGGGTGACGCATCTGAAGCAGAAATTGAGAAAGAAATTTTAAAGAAATTTAAAATGAAAGGACTTGTACTAGGAGATGCTGATGTTGTTCGTTTAATGGATAACAAACTTTCAACAGGCAGCTCTGATATTATTTCTGCTGGTTTGAAAAAAGATGGCAGTTTTAGTGCGCGTTCGAGTATTGCAAGTGAACAAGAGTTTAACGTACTTCAAAAATACGTACACCATACGTTTGAAAATATCGGAAAAGACATTACAGAAGGCGTTATTGATATTGCTCCTTATAAGAAGGGGAATAAAGCGGCGTGTACGTTCTGTAACTTCAAATCTGTTTGTCAGTTCGATGAATCACTCGAAGATAACCAGTTCCGTACGCTAAAAGATATGAAAGATAACGAAGCGATGGAGAAAATTAGAGAGGAGGTTGGCGGAGAATGATTGAAAATTGGCCTAAAAAACCAGAAGGTAGTCAGTGGACGGATGACCAGTGGAAAGCGGTTGTAGCGAACGGACGTGATATATTAGTCGCGGCAGCAGCTGGATCAGGGAAAACAGCAGTATTAGTTGAACGTATTATTAAAAAGATTATAAATGAAGAAAACCCAGTCGATGTCGACCGCCTGCTCGTTGTAACATTTACGAATGCAGCGGCGCAAGAGATGAAAAACAGAATTGGGGAAGCGTTAGAAAAGGTATTAATTGATGAGCCAGGATCGCAGCACGTAAGAAAGCAGCTTAGCTTATTAAATAAAGCTGCTATTTCGACAATCCATTCATTTTGTTTACAAGTAATTAGAGGATACTATTACATGCTTGATGTGGATCCTCGTTTCCGCATTGCGAATCAAACGGAAAATGAACTGTTAAAAGAAGAAGTATTAGATGACATATTAGAAGAAGAGTACGGAATTGAAGATAATGGTATTTTCTTTGAACTCGTTGATCGTTATACGAGTGACCGTAGTGATGATGACTTACAGCGTATGATTTTAGCGCTTCATACAGAATCAAGAGCGCATCCAAATCCGGAAAAATGGCTCGATAAATTAGTAGAAGCATACGACGTGGAAGGAAAGACAATTGAAGATCTAGTGTACGCTTCTTACTTATTAGAAGATGTGAAATTCCAGCTTGAAACAGCAGAGACACATATTCGTAAAGCGACTGAACTTGCAATGCTTCCTGACGGTCCGACGCCCCGCGTTGAAACACTGCAAGCTGATGTAGTTTTACTTGGAACGTTATCATCAGCTGCTCGTGAATCATGGACAAGTGTGTATGAAGCGATGCAAAATGTATCGTGGCAAACGTTAAAGCGTATTAAGAAAAGTGATTACAACGAGGATGTTGTAAAACAAGTAGACTCTCTTCGTAATAAAGCGAAAGATGAAGTGAAGAAATTACAAGAAGAGTTATTTAGCCGTAGACCTGAAAGTTTCTTACGAGATTTTCAAGATATGCATCCTGTATTAGAAAAACTCGTACAGCTTGTAAAAGTATTTACAGAGCGTTTCCAAGCGATGAAGCGGGATAAAGGAATGGTCGATTTCACAGATTTAGAGCATTTCTGCTTACAAATTTTAAGTGAACAAAGTGAAAATGGTGAAATGAAGCTATCAGCAGTAGCGCTTCAATATCGTAATAAATTTGCTGAAGTACTAGTCGATGAATATCAAGATACGAACTTTGTGCAGGAATCCATTATTAAATTCGTAACGAAAGATTCTGAGAGTGAAGGGAACTTGTTCATGGTAGGTGACGTGAAGCAGTCGATCTATCGTTTCCGACTAGCAGAACCAGGCCTGTTCCTAGGAAAGTATAAACGCTTTACGCAAGAAGGATTAGACGGCGGAATGAAAATCGATTTAGCGAAAAACTTCCGTAGCCGTCATGAAGTGTTAGCAGGTACGAACTTTATTTTCAAACAAATTATGGGCGAAGAAGTCGGAGAAATCGACTATGATGCTGACGCTGAATTAAAGTTAGGTGCTAGCTATCCAGAAGGTGAAGATGTAGCAGCTGAACTACTATGTATTCAGCAAACGGAAGAAGAAGTGCAAGACGGAGAAGAAGGTGCGGAAGTAGAAAAAGCGCAACTTGAAGCTCGCCTTATGGCGCAGCGTATTAAAGCGATGGTTGATTCAGGCTATGAAGTGTATGATCGTAAAATGGATAGTATGCGCCCTGTACAATACCGCGACTTCGTTATTTTACTTCGCTCTATGCCATGGGCGCCGCAAATTATGGAAGAGTTAAAGCTGCAAGGAATTCCAGTATACGCTGATCTTGCGACTGGTTACTTTGAAGCGACAGAAGTAAATATTATGATGAACGTCTTCCGCGTGATCGATAATCCGATGCAAGATATTCCGCTTGCCGCCGTACTTCGTTCACCAATCGTTGGGTTAAATGATGGGGAACTTGCGACGCTTCGTGCTCACGGGAAGAAAGGTTCGTTTTATGAAGTAATGAGCACATTCTTAAAAGGGGCACCACTTGAAGAAGAGCAAGAACTACATGATAAATTAGAGTGGTTCTATAACTTACTGCAAGGATGGCGTGAATTCGCGCGTCAACAGTCACTTTCTGATTTAATTTGGAAAGTGTACGGTGAGACAGGTTATTATGACTTTGTTGGCGGTTTACCAGCCGGAAAGCAAAGGCAAGCAAACCTGCGTGTACTTTATGACCGTGCAAGACAATATGAAGCAACATCGTTTAGAGGATTATTCCGCTTCTTACGCTTTATTGAGCGTATTTTAGAACGCGGTGATGATATGGGAACTGCGAGAGCTTTAGGTGAACAAGAAGATGTTGTTCGTATTATGACGATTCATAAAAGTAAAGGACTTGAGTTCCCAGTCGTATTTGTAGCGGGACTAGGTCGTCGTTTTAATACACAAGATTTAATGAAACGTTTCTTACTGCATAAAGACTTCGGTTTCGGTTCACAATTTATCGATCCTCGTAAACGAATTAAATATACGACATTATCGCAACTAGCAATTAAGCGTAAAATGAAAATGGAATTAATCGCGGAAGAAATGCGCGTGTTATACGTAGCGTTAACGCGTGCGAAAGAGAAGTTAATTTTAATTGGAACGGTTAAAGATGCCAATAAAGAAATGGAAAAATGGCTCGATGCAAGGGAGCATAGTGAATGGTTATTACCAGACCATATACGTGCCGGAGCGTCTTGTTATTTAGACTGGATTGCACCTTCATTATATAGACATCGTGATAGTGAAATGCTTCTTGAATTAGGACAAGGAAGCATTCCGGGTGAAATCTATGGATATGACACGAGCTGGAAAGTAGAAGTTGTTGACGGCAAAACGTTACTTGCACCGGAACCGGTTCAAGAAGAGAAACAAGAATTGTTAGAAGCACTTCGTGAGAAAAAAGCTGTTCCCTTGCAAAGTGAACGGAAAGAAGAAGTGTACGACAGATTAATGTGGAAGTACGGATATGAGGAAGCAACATCTCACCGTGCGAAACAGTCTGTTACAGAAATAAAAAGAAACTACCAATCAGAAGAAGGTAGCGATAATGCCTTTATTAAAAAACTACGTGCGCCAATTAAAACACGTCCTCGTTTTATGGAGAAAAAAGGATTAACGTATGCTGAAAGAGGTACGGCAGTTCACGCTGTTATGCAGCATGTTGATTTGAAGAAGCCGATTACAGAAGAAGTGATTCGGGAGCAAATTAGTGGCATGGTTAATAAAGAGCTATTAACATTCGAGCAAGCAGAGGAAATAGCGATTGAAAAAGTCATTTCATTCTTTGACAGTGACTTAGGTAAAAGGGTATTAGCGGCGAAAAGCGTTGAGCGTGAAGTGCCATTTACGATGATGCTTGCAGCAGAAGAGGCGTATCAAGATTGGCAAGGTAAGAGTGACGAAACAATTCTTGTCCAAGGGGTTATCGACTGCATGATTGAAGAGGAAGATGGTATCACTTTAATCGACTTCAAAACGGATACGATTGAAGGGAAGTTCCCAGGCGGATTCGATCAAGCGAAACCAATTTTAGAAGATCGATATAAAGTACAGCTTTCGTTATATGCAAAGGCGCTTGAAAAAAGCTTGCAACATCCTGTGAAAGAGAAATGCTTATATTTCTTTGATGGCAATCATGTTGTCAAAGTTGAGGAATAGAGGGACTTGAAAATGGCAATGGAAAAAACGTTAAGAACTTGTGAACAGGGACATGAATATTATAAAAGTAGCGATTGTCCAACTTGCCCAACCTGTGAGAAAGAAAAGAAACCAAAAACAGGATTTCTTTCACTTCTTTCATCACCAGCACGAAATGCGTTAGAGCACCATGGAATTCACACGATAGAAGAACTCTCAAAGTATAGTGAAAAAGAGATTTTAAAACTACATGGTATGGGTCCAGCATCCTTGCCGAAGCTTAGAAATGCTTTGGAGGAGAAGGGGTTATCATTTAAATAAAATGAAACAGTAAACAGTGGAGTTTTTGATAATATTGAATGAGGTAAAAGAAAAAAGTAGGAGATATTCTCCTACTTTTTTTTACGCTGTTCCAATTTGATCTTGATCAGCCACATCAGAATCAAACGTATTTGTTGCGCTAACACCGTTAAACGTATTCACGACAAATCCAACATTGGAAGCTCCGGAACCATTATAAGCTTTCGTATTTTCTTTCGGAGACACGTTATAAAAATCCCCTAAATTGAACGAACCATTACTGTTTTGAACGACGAGATTTCCAACAACAGAAGGCATACTATCCACCTACTTTACTAAGCTTTTTAATTACTATATGAATTATTGTGCGGAAGGTTCATCCGTAATATATTGGCGGATTTGCATAATACGAGAGTTATTAAAAACATAATCAACATTTCCAATTTGAAAGCAACCAGAATTTAAAAGTGTTCGCAATTCAACATTGTTTACTTCAATAAAAGGGCATTCATTTACAATGTTTAATTTTACATCTGTCGTTCGTTTTGGGATTGTGATGTGTTCATCTGTAAAGATTTCAAATGCGTCTAAGCGGCCTTCGTCTTTTATATAACAAGGAATTTCCCTATGGACGGCAAGAGCTCTACTTTTTAATTCCATTTGATTGGCATCTCCAACTTGAAATACGGCACTAATCCCTAAAGAAATAATAGAAACATTTTGGACAACAGACACATGATGTAACATAGTTTCTCAGTCTCCTTAACCTGGAGTAGGAGGGACATCTGTGACTAATGGTACAAATGGACCCTCTGTAACAGTTTCAAATGGTGTATCAAGAATAGAAGATAGTATGAGGAAATTTGCATCCCCAATTAAAAAGAGTGCGGACGACGATACACCGTTCATTTTAATTTGGCCTACTTTTAATTCGCGATTTACAACGTTAAGATTCATACATACTTACTCCTTTCGGAAATTGCCCGGTATGTGTTGAATAAAAGAGAGGAAAGCTTTGTCGATATCATGCTTCATTGCTTGAATAATGATATCCCGTAAATAATCTGGATCTGTTGAAATCCCTTCATAGGATTGCGTTTGTGATAAATAATAAGGAAGTCTATGCTCCATCTGTTTTTTTATGTCATCAACCATCATTTGTCGATACATTTCATCGAGCGGCGTTCTCTCTTCTTGTTCAAAATGGAGAATTCGATTATAGGCTTCTTCATCTAAGTAACGATGCATTTCTTGAAGGATGCCTTGGTAAAAATCTGGGTTTGTATCTGTTTCAGGATTTACTTTTAATGTTTCTGTATCCACTTGGAAATCTTCAATTTGCTGTCCTTTTGCTGAAAACGGATTTAAACCGATATTTAAAGTGCCATTTAAATTTTCTACTTTTAATTGATCGAATTTGTATTCCACTTTTCCTACAGAAGAGGAGGGGCGATTTTTTAATTCGTTAAGCTCTTCTTGGAGTTGGCGAACTTGATCTTCTAGGTTAAGGATGGTTGCTTGTTGTGCTTGAAGAGCTTGTTGAAGTTGGTGTAAGTAAGTATATATATCTTGATTCATTTTGTGAAACCTCCTTTTCAGTAGGGAGGGGAAAAATATTCCTGCTATATATTTATGACAAGGATGTCTTAAGAAGAACTAGTTGATGGTTTGATAGAAATAATTTGTCCTTTCGCCTGCAATGGGCGAAGAGGCTCTGTAAATCCACCGCTATTTGAGAATTTCGATAGAGCTTTAATACTTCCTGCAGTACCAATTTGGAATACAGAAGAGGTTGTAATGCTATCAATTCTAATGCTATTAATGATGATGCTTTGGTTTACATAAAAATTCAATGCAATCGCCTCCTCTAAGTTGAGCCAATTATCGCTTGATCAATTACATCTGAATCATTGACAGTCGTTGCGCTTTGATAATTGTAGACAGAAACGTTATCTCCGACATTAAAAGAGCCGGCCCCAGCAAAAGCGCGTGAATAACTAATAGGCCTAATCGCAAATACATCTCCAATATGAAAAATACCACTTGATCCAATATTGACGATACGAATATGTCCGACCATAGCTGGCATACAAAACACCTTTCGTTTTTAAAATTTTCTTTTCTACTATTGTATGGGCGTTTTCAATAAAATGTGTTTTTTTTTATAAAAGAAACACACACGTTATTGCGTGTGTGTATTGAGTGTTTGATTAGGGTGAAAATCCGTATGTACATGCCAAATTACATTTAAGAGCCTGTCCAGTTCTTGGCTACAATCCACTGTTTTTTGAGAAGTCATTCCGTAGCGTTCAGCAAAATAAATCATTTTTTCACGTTTTTTTTCAATCGCTTGCTCAAACATTGAAATCGGCTCCATCTCTAAATGAAATTTTTAGTATATATGTAGTACATATTATACAAAAAACCAATAAAAAAGAAACACCTTCGCTAAAAAAAGTAAAATTTCTACATTTTATGCCAAATATAAAGGAGTAACGAATAGAATATGAGAAGAATATTGTAAAAATTAGCGTGCATGAGAAGGTTTTTTTCTAACGGATGCGAATACAATTAAAGGTCATGAGTTTTAGGATGGAGAGTGGAAATATTGCGTTTGGTAACGGCGAAAAAAGATGAAAAGGTATTTGTAGGTATTGTGGATGAAGAGGAAGAAAAGGTATTGCATGTAAGAGAAGCGCAAAGACAAAAAGGGGAAAAGGTTACGATTCCGATTACAATGTTAGAGTGTATTGAAAGAGGAACCGAATGCTTTGAAAAAATATGTGATATTGTAAATTGGGCAAAGGAAAATGAAGGGGCGGCGTATTATCCGTTAACTGAGGTGAAAATATTAGCACCAATTCCAAGGCCAAGGAAGAATATTCTTTGCGTTGGAAAGAACTATCGTGAGCATGCGATAGAAATGGGCGGAGTAGAGTCAATTCCAGAAAATATAATGATCTTTACGAAAGCGCCAACGACAGTTATTGGAATGAATGAAAAAATTAATAGTCATCCCCACGCAACGAATGAACTAGACTATGAAGGAGAACTAGCTATCATCATTGGTAAGCGAGGGAAACAAATAAAAAAAGAAAAAGCGCTTGAGCATGTTTTTGGTTACACCATTATAAATGATATAACTGCTCGCGACATTCAAAGGAAACATAAACAATTTTTTCTTGGAAAAAGTTTCGATACATTTTGTCCGATGGGACCGTATCTAATTCATAAATCAATGGTTGAAACGCCAAATGCGTTACACATTGAAACAATAGTAAATGGGGAAGTAAGACAAACTTCAAATACAAATAAAATGATTTTTTCAATAGAAGAAATCATTTCAACGATAAGTAAAGGAATGACGTTAGAGCCAGGCGATATTATCGCAACAGGAACGCCGGCTGGTGTCGGAAAAGGTTTCACACCACCGAAGTTTTTGCATGCGGGTGATGAAGTGGTCATTACAGTAAAAGGAATTGGTACTTTGCGAAATGTAGTGAAATGAAGAAAAGGGCTATCTTATTAATAGATAGCTCTTTTTTATGGCCATGGGTTATTGAAAAAATCTAAAATAGCAAAAATATATAATCCGATGAGTATTAACGTACAAATCCCGATTAGCATAACGGCAAGAGAACTTCTTTCGCGGCCAAAACCGATAGCTGTAAGGAAAACAGCAGCCCAAAATGAGATTTTAAGTAGCATGAATGTATGAGGTGTTGAGTAGTACCTGAGTAACGTTATAGATAATAGGAATCCGATGAATGTAATGGAAATGAGAATAGTAGCTAAATAGTTAATATGTTTGCCGTATTTCAAAAGCATACAATTACCCCCTGTAAAATAAACTGAATATTCAATCTGATTTTACAGTAAACTACTAAAAAAATAAAGAGGTTGTCCCAACATGTAGGACAACCTCTTTATTATTATGATAATACCGCTTTAATTTTTTGGAACGCCCACTCTAAATCTTCTTCAGAGATTACTAGCGGTGGTGCGATACGAATTACATTTTCGTGTGTTTCTTTACATAATAGACCAGCTGCTTTTAATTGTTCGCAGTAAGGACGAGCTGGCTCGTTTAATTCGATACCGATGAATAAGCCTTTACCACGAATGTCAGTAATCATTGGGTTATCAATTTCTTTTAATTGCCCAACTAATTTTTCGCCTAATTGAAGAGAACGCTCTGTTAATTTTTCTTCTTCTAACACTTCAAGAGCCGCGATAGAAACAGCACATGCAAGTGGGTTACCACCGAATGTAGAACCGTGAGAACCTGGCTCGAATACGCCTAAAATGTCACGGTTTGCTGCTACGCAAGAGATTGGGAATACGCCGCCGCCAAGTGCTTTACCAAGTATGTACATGTCAGGAGTTACATTGTCCCAATCACAAGCAAATACTTTACCAGTACGGCCTAAACCTGTTTGGATTTCATCTGCTACAAATAAAACGTTTTCTTTTTTACATACTTCAAGAGCTTCTTTTAAGAAACCAGCTGGTGGGATGTTAATTCCTGCCTCACCTTGGATAGGCTCTAAAATGAATGCAGCTGTGTTTGGTGTAATAGCAGCTTTTAACGCTTCTAAATCACCGTAAGGAATTACAACGATGCCAGGAAGCATTGGACCGAATCCACGCTTGTACTCTTCGTTTGAAGACATAGAAACAGCACCCATTGTACGGCCGTGGAAGTTATCTTCACAAACGATGATTTCAGCACGGTTTGCTTCTACTTTCTTCACATCATAAGCCCAGCGGCGAGCTGTTTTAATTGCAGTTTCAACAGCTTCTGCACCTGTATTCATTGGAAGTACCATTTCTTTATTAGTTAGTTTCGCAACTTTTTCGTACCAAGGACCTAATTGATCGCTATGGAAAGCACGAGAAGTTAACGTAACACGATTAGCTTGGTCAATTAAAGCGTTAATAATTTTTGGGTGACGATGACCTTGGTTTACTGCAGAATATGCACTTAATAAGTCCATATAGCGATTTCCTTCAGGATCTTCTACCCAAACGCCTTCTGCTTTAGAGATAACGATCGGAAGTGGGTGATAGTTATTTGCTCCGTATGTGTCTGTAAGTTCGATAATATCCTTAGTTTGAATCATGATTGTTCCCCCTTTTGTTATTACAAGAAGTTTGTAAATACTCTAAATATTATATCATTTAAATGTAAAAAAGCGAAACATTTCCTGAAAATAAATGAACATGTTATCATATAGAGTGAAAAAGTGTGAAAAGAGGAGGTAGGGGATACGATGGTACATATGCATATTACAGCATGGGCGTTAGGTTTAATTTTATTCTTCGTTGCGTATTCACTTTATTCAGCAGGAAGAAAAGGTAAAGGTGTACATATGGGGCTTCGCCTAATGTATATCTTCATTATTGTGACAGGATTCATGTTGTACATGAGTATTGTGAAGACAGCAACAGGTAGCATGCACATGTGGTACGGCATGAAAATGTTAGCCGGTATTTTAGTTATCGGTGGAATGGAAATGGTTCTTGTAAAAATGAGCAAAAACAAACCAACAGGGGCGGTTTGGGGCTTATTTATTGTTGCGCTAGTAGCAGTATTATACTTAGGACTAAAATTACCACTTGGCTGGTACGTATTCAAATAAAAATAAAACCACCTTATAATCTCAAAGACTTGGGAGATAAGGTGGTTTTTTTTACTTTATGTTGCATCGATATGCAACTCTTCTCCGTTTACTTTCGTAAAACGAAACATGTTTTTATTTGACGTAGCGTGACGAACAAAATGGTGCTGCAATGTACAAATCATATCTTCGTTATCAAACAAAAGAATATTTACTCCTCCGCATGCTTCCTCTTTCGGTAAGAAAGATAAATAATTATGACAATACATGCAATCATATAAAGAGTAATGAAGGGATTGCAATGATTCGGTTAATAATGTAAAGACAGAGTCAGGTAATTCCTCAAGCCATTCCGTATAGCTAAGAAGTAATTTTTTTCGAATTCGTATCATTTCTCCGTTTTGTAAATGGTGCTGTTCGTTGGCGATTTGTAATACGTCTTGTTCATAGAAACGAGCTGGTAGCCAGTTGTTGTTATATAAAATCTCAAAGCCATCTTCGGCAATATCTTCTAATAAAAATGCTTCATCATTTTCATCATCAAAAAATACCCATTCATTGTTTATATATTCTACATTACCGACTGTATGAGCGCGAGGCTGGTTATATAAAATATGGTTACGTTGTATCATACACGATTTCTCCTTTATAAAAAGTAGTTATTTCTGTTATAGACAGTTCGTGCATTCTTTATAACTAGACACACCTAGACATAGGTGGGCATACAATAAAACACGTTTTACTGAGTGAAACTGCTATTCCGTATGTGGATAGTAGATTATCGTCAAGTTTGTCATTTTTTTGATCCGCACCTCTAAGGTGTGGATTACTGCTTGTTTAGGAAAAGAAATAAGATGGAAGGATGATTCGTATGTGCGGGATTACAGGATGGGTGGATTATAAACGCTCATTAGAAGGAGAACGGGACGTCGTTACGAAGATGGCTGAGACGTTAGCAAAGCGTGGCCCGGATGATAATAAAGTTTGGATTAAAGGCAATGTCGCATTTGGGCATAAACGGTTAATCGTTGTTGATCCTGAGGGTGGTAAACAACCGATGACTTGTTTAAAAGATGAAACGAATTATGCAATTTGCTATAACGGTGAATTGTATAATACAGAAGATATTCGAAAGGAATTATTAAGAAGAGGATATACGTTCAAAGGTCATTCTGATACGGAGGTGCTATTAGCGTCGTATATTGAATGGAAAGAAGAATGTGTCGATCATTTAAACGGTATATATGCGTTTGCTGTATGGGATGAACAGAAAGAACAAGTATTTATTGCGCGAGATCGACTAGGTGTAAAACCGCTATTTTATAAATATGATAGTGGGCGATTACTATTTGGTTCAGAGTTAAAAGCGATATTAGCGCATCCAGATGTGAAGGCGGAAGTAACGTTAGAAGGGTTATCCGAAATATTCGGTCTTGGGCCGTCTAGAACACCTGGTCATGGTATTTATGCTGGTATAAAAGAATTACGTCCAGGTCATGCGATGACATTTTCAAAGAATGGTTTATGTATATGGAGATATTGGAATGTAGAAAGCAAAAAACATGAAGACTCCTTTGAAGAAACAGTAGAGAAAACACGCTTTTTATTACAAGATGCGATTACAAGGCAGCTCGTTTCTGATGTACCACTATGTACTTTTCTATCAGGTGGTGTAGATTCGAGCGCCATTACAGCGATTGCTGCGAAAGAATACGCAAGGTCAGGAAAAGGGCAATTACACACATATTCTGTTGATTACGAAGATAATGATAAATACTTTAAAGCGAATGCGTTCCAGCCGAATTCAGATGCACCATTTATTCATTTGATGACTGAGACGTTTCAAACAATCCATCATCGCTGCGTCATTTCAAATGAACAATTAGCACAGTATTTAACAGAAGCAGTAATCGTTCGTGATTTGCCTGGTATGGCAGATATCGATTCGTCATTATTATGGTTTTGCCGTGAAATTAAACAAGATTTTGTCGTCGGTTTATCTGGGGAATGTGCAGACGAAATATTTGGTGGTTATCCGTGGTTTTATAGAGAAGATGATTTGCAATCGAGTGCATTTCCTTGGATGCGCTCTACAGAAGCACGTGAACAACTGCTAAAGAAAGAATGGAGAAATAAATTAAATTTACAACAATATGTACAGCAGCGTTATGAAGAATCCATTCAAGAAGTTCCTGTTTTAGAGGGAGAAAGCCCGCTAGAAGCAAAAAGAAGACAATTATTTTATTTAAACATGGTATGGTTTATGACAACATTATTAGACAGAAAAGACCGTATGAGTATGGGCGCAAGCTTAGAAGTACGCGTTCCATTTGCGGATCACCGACTTGTCGAATATGCGTGGAATATTCCTTGGGAAATGAAAATGTATAAAAACCGCGAAAAAGGTCTATTGCGTAAAGCGTTAGAAGGATTACTTCCAAATGACATCTTATATAGAAAGAAGAGCCCCTATCCGAAAACACATAATCCGCACTATACAAAAGCAGTAACAGTATGGCTACAAGATTTATTAACGGATAAAGGCTCAATTTTACACGAACTATTTGATAAAGAACAGCTTAGCGGATTAATTGAGTCAGGCGGCAGTGCATTTCAATCCCCTTGGTTCGGTCAATTAATGACTGGTCCGCAGCTTTTAGCTCATTTAGCGCAAATCCATGTTTGGTTTAAAGAGTATGGGGTAAATATTAAAGAATAGAAGAAAAGCGGCTTACATAAAAGTAAGTCGCTTTTTTATTAAATAAATTATCAAATAAAATTTAAAATCATATTATAAATAATACTTATTTAGAATAATTATTTTGACATACTTATTATTAGTTGTTATAATTGGAAACAAACGTTCTTGAAAAAGATTCTCATTTATAAAATTGAGGTGTGATATAGATGACAAAGAAAAAGATAGGTTTACTCGTAATGGCGTATGGAACGCCAGAATCATTAGATGATGTAGAAGCGTACTATACACATATTCGCCACGGGCATAAACCTTCAGAAGAAGCACTCCAAGACTTAATCAGACGCTATAAAGCGATTGGCGGAATTTCACCACTTGCAAAAATTACGAAAGAGCAAGCGCATAAATTAACAGATTCAATGAATAAAATATTTACAGAGTATGAATTTACTTGTTACTTAGGATTAAAACATATAGCTCCATTTATAGAAGATGCAGTAGAAGAGATGAAGAAAGATGGAATTGAGCAGGCGATTAGTATCGTATTAGCACCGCATTATTCTACATTTAGCATTAAAGCATATAATGACCGTGCTATTCGTCTTTCGGAAGAAATTGGTGGGCCTATTATTGAACCGATTGAACAATGGTACGATGAACCGAAATTTATTTCGTATTGGACAGAGCAACTAAAAGAAACATTTACAAAGATTGAAGATAAAGAGAAAGCTGTCGTGATTTTTTCAGCACATAGTTTACCAGAGAAAATTATTGCAGCCGGAGACCCTTATGTGGAGCAATTGCAGCATACAGCAGATTTAATTGCAGAGGCTGCCAATATTCAAAACTATACAACGGGTTGGCAAAGTGCTGGAAATACGTCTGATCCATGGATTGGTCCGGATGTGCAAGATTTAACGAGAGATTTATTTGAAAAGCATGGCTATGAATCTTTCGTATACTGTCCGGTTGGGTTTGTAGCAGAGCATTTAGAAGTTTTATATGACAATGATTACGAATGTAAAGTTGTAACTGATGAATTAAACGTGGCATACTTTAGACCGAATATGCCAAATTCACAATCTGTATTTATTGATTGCTTAGCTGAAATTGTTTCCAAAAAAATGAAGGAAATAGTTGACAAGAATCTAATTTTAAATAATAATTAGTTTATAATAATTTTAAACAAATAATGATTATTAAGAAAGAGGAGGATCCCCTAGATGAATCCAAATAATCGCTTAACAACAAACCAAGGTGCTCCGGTTGGAGATAACCAAAATTCTCGTACAGCTGGTCGCCGTGGACCGGTATTATTAGAAGACTATCATTTAGTAGAAAAACTAGCTCACTTTGATCGTGAACGTATTCCAGAGCGTGTTGTGCATGCGCGTGGTGCAGGTGCTCACGGCGTATTCGTAACGAAAAACAGCATGAAGCAATATACGAAGGCAGCATTTTTACAAAATGAAGGAACTGAAACGCCTGTATTTGTTCGTTTCTCAACGGTTATTCATGGTCAAGGTTCTCCGGAAACAGCTCGTGACCCACGTGGGTTCGCTGTTAAATTTTATACAGAAGAAGGAAATTACGATATCGTAGGTAACCATTTACCCGTCTTCTTCATTCGTGATGCAATTAAATTCCCTGATATGGTGCATTCTTTAAAACCAGCACCTGATACAAATGTTCAAACGCCAGATCGTTATTGGGATTTCATGACGTTAAGCCCGGAATCTACACATATGATGACGTGGGTATTTTCTGATTACGGTACACCGGCAAGTTATCGTGAAATGGAAGGTTTCGGTGTTCACTCATTTAAATGGATTAATGCAGAAGGTAAAATCGTCTACATTAAATATCACTGGAAACCACAGCAAAGTGTACGTAACTTAAGTGCAAAAGAAGTGCAAGAAGTACAAGGAAAAGACTTCAACCATGCAACTCGTGACTTGTTTGATGCAATCGAAAAAGGAAATTATCCGAAGTGGGATTTACACGTACAAGTGATGCAACTAGATGAAACGGATTCTTTAGATTTCGATCCATTAGATCCGACGAAAGTATGGCCGGAAGATCGCTTCCCATTAATTGAAGTGGGGACGATGACGTTAAATCGTAATCCGAAAAATTTCTTTGCGGAAGTAGAGCAAGTGGCGTTCTCTCCAAGTGCAACTGTAAATGGTATTGAACCATCTGAAGATAAATTATTACAAGGTCGTTTATTCTCTTATCCAGATACACAGCGTTACCGTCTTGGTGCAAACTACTTACAAATTCCTGTAAACTGCCCGTACGCAGCTGTTCACAACCAACAACGCGATGGTGCGATGCAAATCAATCAAAACCCATCTACAATTAACTACGAACCGAGCCGTCATGCGGAAAATCCAGTTGAAGACCCAACTTACCGCGATTCAACTATGAAAGTAGAAGGCTACGTATCTCGTGAAAAAATTGACAAACCAAATGATTTTAAACAAGCAGGTGAGCGTTACCGTTCATTCTCTAAAGAAGAGCAAGACAATTTAATTGCAAACTTAACAAATGACTTAAAAGACGTAAATGAGCGCACGAAATTACTAGCTATTTGTAACTTCTTCCGTGCAGATCACGATTACGGAATGCGTTTAGCGCAAGCTTTAAATGTTGATATTACGCAATATGTAGGAAATGCTCCGAAATAAGTAGGAAAAGACGACTGTTAAACGGTCGTCTTTTTTGTATGTATGTAAAGTTACGCCGGAGTATTTTGCAGTTTTGTCATGTCGAAATTTATTGGTAAATCGATATATCGTGTCGAAACGTCGATATATTGAAATAATCGCCGATATAGTTTAAAAATCGTCGATATATCCGAATAATCGCTGATATATCCGCCGTAATACCAGCTGGGGTATGCAACGCCAATAACTACAATAAAAAGAGATGCAATCTATTACCAATAGATTGCATCTCTTTTTTAGTTCACCCGCTCAGTATACTCATAAGCTTTCTCCCCGTGCATCGAAATATCAAGTCCCATATGTTCTTCGTGTTCATCTACCCGAACAGGGAGGAAGAAGTTAATCGCTTTAATAATGGCGTACGTCATGATGATCGTGAATGCATATGTTGCGCCGATTGCTACCAGTTGTTTAAACAGTAAAGCAGCGTTTCCGTAAAATAATCCGTTAGCGCCATCAGCATTTACAGTAGTAGTTGCAAAGAGTCCTGTTGCAATACCGCCCCAAGTCCCGCCGATACCGTGGCATCCGAATGCATCGAGTGTATCGTCGTATCCGAATTTTGTTTTTAAGAAAAAGACTGCTCCGAAGCATAATACGCCGCCAATTGCTCCGATAAGAAGAGCGGAGAAAGGTGTAACGAACCCGCAAGCTGGTGTAATAGCGACTAAACCGGAAACTACACCGCAAGCAGCTCCCATCGCAGTCGGTTTTGATTGGAAGAACCATTCTGAAAGCATCCAAGTTAATGCGGATGCAGCTGCTGCTATATTTGTATTAATAAATGCGGTTAAAGCTACGTCGTTTAAAGATAATGCACTTCCGACGTTAAAACCGAACCAGCCGAACCATAGTAAGCCTGCGCCTAACATTGTAAATGGTAAATGGTGAGGAGAAGTACCGTTTATGTTTTTTCGTTTTCCGAGGAAAATAGCTAATACAAGGCCGGCGACCCCAGATGTAATATGAACGACGTTACCACCAGCGAAGTCTAATGCGCCGAGTTCTCTTAGCCATCCGCCAACGCCCCATACCCAATGAGCGACAGGATTGTAAACGATTGTTGTCCATAGAAGGATGAAAATAAGGAAAGCAGAAAATCGCATTCTTTCGGCGAATGCACCTGAAATTAAAGCGGGAGTTAAAATGGCGAACATGAGTTGGAACATCATAAATAAATTGTGAGGAATAGTAGATGAGTAGTCTGGATTTGGTGCGTAGGTAACTCCGTTTAAACCGAACCAATCGAGTGTACCGATAAGTCCGTGCCAATCTGGTCCGAATGATAAAGAATAGCCGATCACAATCCACTGAATCGAAACGATAGCCATTGCACTATAACTATGCATTGTCGTACTGAGTACGTTTTTACTGCGAACCATGCCCCCATAAAAAAGTGCCAATCCTGGTGTCATTAACATGACCATTACTGTCGTTACAAACATAAAAACCGTATCTTCTGTATTCATTCTCTCTCCTCCTATGATGTTAGGAAAAATAACATCGGTTTGTTATGTTTTATATCATATTCGAAATGAAATGAAAAATCAACTAAAAATTCAGAAAACTTTATATTTCATGTTAGAAAATCTAACATGAAATATTTTGAGGGAATGAAATCAACGTATGTGATTCGTTCTGAAAATTGGTATAATATTCTTACAATTAAAAAACATGGGGGATGCGTGTGAGGAAAATACGGACTAGGAAACTATTTATTTGTTTTTGTTTAGCTGTCGTTTTGTTTGTGCCAATACATACGTTTGCAGATGAAAAAAGAGAGTGGCGAGACGAAGTCGTATATTCCATTATGATTGATCGCTTCAATAATGGAGAACCGAAAAATGACAAACAGTTAGAAGTTGGCAATTTAGAAGGATATCAGGGTGGAGATATAAGAGGGATTATAAAAAGACTGGATTACATAAAAGAAATGGGTTTTACGACTGTTATGCTTTCACCGTTTTTTGAAAGTAGAAAGTACGATGGGTTAGATGTGCAAAATTTTCAAAAGGTAAATGAACATTTCGGAACAGAAAATGATGTGAAAGAACTTGTACAAGAAGCGCATGCAAAAGGGATGAAAGTTATATTACAATTTCCGCTTGGAGAAAACGAACAACAAGTTATCGACGCGATGAAATGGTGGATCAAAGAAGTCGATTTAGATGGAAGTTATGTGATACATGGTGAAAAAAAGTCGCGTTCTTTCTGGGATGACGTGCAAAAAGATATGCAAGTGATAAAGAAAGATTTTCGTATTATGACAAAGGAAGATAGTGGATATAACGAAAAAATAGTAGAATCGTTTTCTAAAGTGGATGTATCGGTGAAACCTTTATATGATGTGAGTAAAAAAGAAGGGGAATCCTTTACATTTTTAGATAATCAAGATACAAAAAGGTTTGCCCGTATTGCAAAAGAGAATATGAATTATCCACCATCTCGTTTGAAACTAGCCCTTACCTATTTATTAACATCACCAGGTATTCCGAATTTTTATTACGGGACTGAAATTGCATTAGATGGAGGGGATACCCCGGATAATAGACGATTAATGGATTTCAAATCAGATGAAAAATTTGTGCAGCACATAACGAAACTCGGTGAGCTTAGACAAGCGAGACCATCTTTACGCCATGGAACGTTTGAGCTTTTATACGATAAAGATGGAATGAGTGTACTGAAACGAAAGTATAAAGATGAAGTAACATTAGTAGCGATTAATAATACGAAAGAAACACAAAAAGTTGCTTTACCTGTAAGTGCAATTGGCGAAAAACAAGAGTTACGAGGATTGTTAGAAGATGAAATTATAAGAGAAGAAAACGGAAAGTTTTATCTTGTTTTAAAGCGTGAAGAATCAAATGTATATAAAGTTAACGGGGAAACAGGTGTGAATTGGCTATTTATCTCTTTAATCGTCGGTGTGAACGTATTGTTTATTGCTTTTTTAATTGCGGTTAAAAAGAGACGGAAATGAGTAGCGTTTTTTTTAGTAGTTCTTCAGTTTAAGGTGGTGAGGTATTTGCGGAAAAAGAAGTGGTTCGTTCTATGCTTATGTGTTTTTATCGTATTCGTAAGTTTTTATTTTTGGGAAAAGCGTGATGATGGGGAATTTGTTCGGTGGGGCGATAGTATTCATTCTGTTGATACGGCAGTTCTGAAGAGAAACGATATAAAATACAAAATCGAAAATGATAAAGTATACATACCTAAAAAATCATTTGATAAAGCAATATGGTGTTGCTCTTAATAAATGCGAAATCTCGGTGGGACAGGCTAAGGAGAAAACTTTCTCCCTAGTCTGTTTTTTTGTGAAGTAAGACTCTCTCCTCGAAATGCAGCTGAGCAAAGAAGTGAACAGATCGTTAGAACAAACAATAATTGCAACTATACTAATTTTACATTACATTAAAGGGTGAAAAAATATTCTGATACTCATTGAGGGTTATATTTGAGGAGGAAAAATGGAATTTTACGATTTGGGTATTACTATTAAAGAACTTAGAATGAAAAAGAATATATCACAATCTGAATTGTGTCATGGAATATGTTCACAAAGTCAAATTAGCAAAATAGAAAAAGGTATAATTTATCCATCTAGTATATTGTTATATCAGTTATCTGAAAGACTTGGTATTGATCCAAATAATATTTTCGCACTAACTCAAAACAAAAAACTAAAGTATGTAGAAAATGTAAAATATGTAATGAGAGACTGTATAAAGCAAAAACAATATAATGAACTTTACGAAATAGTGAAACAAGAGAAAAACGAAAGTAATTTCCAGTTAAAAGAAGATAAACAATTTCTAATATGGCATGAAGCAATTGCTATATTTCATGTAAATACATCAATAAAAACTGCTTTAAATCTTTTAAATAGTGCATTAAAACTAACTGTAACGAATGGTGATTTTTTATCAGAAAGAGAAATAGATATTATGCAGTCAATGGCTATATTTTATGGGGAAAATAAAGAGTATGAAAAGAGTATTAATATATTAAGAAGATGTTTAACTAATTTTAATAAGTTAGATTTTCCTAGAGATAAAGAGATTAAATTAAAAATCATTTTTAATTTAGCCAAAATTTTAGGTCATGCAAATCAACATGAAGAGGCAATAAAATACAATGATATGGGTATCAAATTAGCTATTAATCTAAACACGTTATATTTATTAGGTGAATTATATTATGGGAAATCTTGGAATTTACTAAAGCTGAAACAATATAATGAAGAAGATGTAGCTGATAACATGAAAAAAGCATTATTTATCTTTGAACTAACAGAAAAAGAAAATCTGATCAAAATAGTTAAAGAAAAATATTTTGAAAAACAAAATAAAAAATGACTCATAATTTCTGATGAATATCTTATTAATTTCTATAAAAAAGGCACCTTATGGTGTCTTTTTTATAACTTATATCATCAATTATTACATTTTATAGGTTTCTTATACCAAGCTTTGTTGATGTATTTACACTTCGCAGGTGTTGAAGTTTTAGGTGTATCCCCGGGTGTAGTTATATTATTAGAACACCCTGCAATATATAGACAGAATGTAGTTAATAAAAAACATAGTATTAATTTCTTCAAATAACCACTTCTAACTCTTTTTTAATTAACATTTGTTCATAAAATAAATTCCTTACTAATTTTACATTACATGAAAGGGTGGAAAATATTCTTATACTCATAATTTGTTACATTTGAGTGGGGAGAGAGGTTTTTGCGCCGATTATTAAAAGGACCTTCTTCGTTTATGCATAATAATTAAATACCCATTCTAAAAATCTGATTGCTCGTAAGCTTAGACTTTGTAATATTTTCTCTACAAGCTAAAAAGAAAAACACCCTCTGCACAGAGGATGTTTTTCTTTTTAGCGGTAGTTAATAAATTGTACGTCAATCGGTAAATCAGCGCTGCGAACGGCTGCGATAACTGCTTGTAAGTCATCACGGCTTTTCGCTGTAACACGTACTTGGTCATCTTGTACTTGTGTTTTTACTTTTAATTTCATTTCTTTAATGATGTTGTTAATTTTTTTCGCGTTATCTTTATCGATACCTTGTTGAAGTGTTGCGCGTTGGCGAACAGTGTTACCAGTCGCAGCTTCAACTTTTCCGTAATCCAAGTTTTTAATTGGAACGTTACGTTTTACAAGTTTAGAAATTAGAACGTCTTTTACTTGGTCTAATTTGAACTCATCGTCAGAAGTTAAAACAAGTACTTCTTTTTCTAATTTAATATCACTTTTACTTCCTTTAAAGTCATATCGGTTTTGGATTTCCTTTAATGCGATGTTAATTGCGTTTGTTACTTCAGGTAATTCTACTTTCGAAACGATGTCAAAAGAACTATCTTTTGCCATAGTTAGCACCTCCAAATAAATTTCTAATCTTTTTATGTACTGTACATACTAAAGTATAGCTGAAAACGAGCCTAGACTTAAGTGTTTTCATACTTATATTTATGTAACCTCATTTTATTATATTGAATTTTGGGCAGTTGGACAAATAAAGGAAAAATCGTGTTATAATTAACTTTTGTTTGGAATGATAAAAAATATAAAAAAGTTAATTTTATATATATAGAAGGGAATTAAAAAATATGTATTTACAATTAGGATCGATTGAACAGGTAACTGTTTTACGCGAAACGGAAATCGGCTATATGGTTGGGAATGAAGAAGAAGAAATCTTCTTACATAAAAACGAATTAGTTGGAGAAATTGCAGAAGGCGATACGATTGATGTATTCTTATACCTTGATCACCAAAATCGTATTTCAGCAACAATGAAGGAGCCGCTTATTACAACTTTTGATTGGAACTGGGTAAAGGTTGTAGAAGTTATTCCTAGTTTAGGTGTGTTTGTTAATATTGGTGTATCAAAAGATATACTAATCCCAGCTGATGAGTTCCCGATTTATATGCCAGTATGGCCAGAGGTTGGAGACGAATTATATTGTACGTTAAAATTAACGAATCGTGATCGCCTTATCGCTCTTCCCGCAAGAGACAGTGATATGCAAGAAATTATCGTAGATGCGACGCCATCTATGCGTAATAAAAACGTAAATGGACGTGTGTATCGTTCACTTCAAGTTGGTTCATTCATACTAACTGATGAGCATTTCCGTGCTTTCTTACACCATACTGAAAGAAAAGAACAAGTCCGCATCGGTGAACGTGTAACGGGCCGTATTATTGATGTGAAAGATGACGGTACAATTAACATTTCACTTCTTCCTCGTAAAGAAGAAGGAATGGAAGATGATGCTACTGTAATTTATGCATATATGGAAGAACGAGGCGGAGCAATGCCGTTTTGGGATAAGAGCCATCCAGAAGATATTAAAGAACGCTTTAACATGAGTAAAGCTGCATTTAAGCGCGCACTTGGTAAGTTGATGAAAGAAGAAAAGGTTTACCAAGAAGAAGGTTGGACTTACTTTAAGAAATAAAGTGAATGAAAAAAGAACTATTTTTTCTCTAAATTTTTAAGAGAAGAGATAGTTCTTTTTTATTATAAAGTAGATAAAAAGTAAATAAGGTGTAATAAAACGTTTAATCTACAAATATTTTACTGTATTTATAAGGAAAAAGGAATATAAAATGGTAAATTGTCGGAAAATATACATTTTTAGAAAAAATGTCACAATATTGTCGTTTTTATGTTGAAGCCCCTCGGAAAATTCTTTAAATTGTTAATTGTAAGAATAAAACCGATGCGAATTAGGGGTGAATGTATGGAAAAGAAGCAAGTTAAGAAAAAGTGGTATAGGTACTTCATACAGCTTATGGTAGTTGCATTAATTGTTACTTCTATACCGATGAATGGACTGGCGGAAACGGTACCGCCGTTTACACCGTCGCCAAATTCAGAACCGAGTCCACAAGTAGAACAGAAAGACGAGAAGGAATTACCAGCTCCACATCCAGATCAGATAAAACAAAAAAATGCGAATGCAAAAGCTAAGCCGACTGAAGTTGTAGAAGAACGGACGGAGACAGAAAAGGTTTTTGATAATCAAGATGGTACGTTTACTAAAAAAATATATACGGAACCAATTCATGCAGAAAAGAATGGGAAATTAGAAGAGGTTTCTACTAATTTAGTAGAATCACCAGATAAAAAAATCGTAACAGAAAATACAGCATTAAAGCCGAAGTTTGAGAAAGTAGTAAAGGATGGAAAGTATGTTCAATTCGAAGTGGATGGACATACGATTCAGTATGAATTGACAGGCGCACGTGGTGAGAAGGGTGAATTAAAACCGACAGCTGTTACAGCGTCGCATGAAGAGAATACAGTATGGTATAAAGGGATTTTTCCAAGTATTGATTTAAAAAGTACAACATTTAATGAAAATGTAAAGGAAGACTTCGTTCTTCATCAATATACAGGGCATCACATTTTTTCATTCGAATTACAGACAGATTTACAGCCGAGTTTAAAAGAAGATGGTTCTATTATTTTTCAAAATGAAAAAAAGGAGAATGTATTTGTACTACCAAAGCCTTATATGGCTGACTCAAATATTAATCAGGAATCCGGAGAAGCTGTTACATCTCAAGATGTGAAATATGAGATAACTCCTGCTGGGGGGAAGAAATACAATTTAACAGTTACTGCAGATCCAAAATGGTTAGAATCAGCCGAACGTAAGTATCCTGTTTTTATAGATCCCTCGGTTACGGTAAGGGGATTTGAAAATGCATATGCATCAAATGCTGATCCTAATATTAATTATTCAGGCGGTAGTTTATGGGATGAAGGACAAAAGGCATATACGTTAAAAGTCGGTTATTTTAATGCAGGAACAGGCACAAATGATGCTTTTATTAAACCTGATATTTCTAATTTAAAAGGCGCAACAATTCAAAGTGCAACATTTCATACGTATGCTATATGGCATTATTACGGGGATAGCCCAAATGGTGTATGGCTTGATGAAGTAACGGGAAATTGGAATGTTTCTAATATTAATTGGAGTAATAAGCCAGGATCAAATAATATTGCTCAAACAAATGTAGGTCGGGGGAAGTGGGCGCAATTTAATGTAACAAATACAGTAAAAGCGTGGGTAGATGGAACGAGACCGAATTATGGATTCAAATTACATGCTAACGGAAATGGACAGACGCATTGGAAGAAATTTGTCGCAGCTCAAAATGGTTCGAATGCGCCATATTTAGCGGTTAATTATTCATATGAAAAATTGAATAAACCGAGGGTACAAGCGTATTCGAATGGAACTGGAAGTGAATCAGGGCATTTCAATATACAATGGGACGCAGTTCAAGGTGCAAAAGGATATAAAGTTGCCATTTTTAATGGATATGACTATGAATATATTCCTGTCGGAAATGTAACAAGTTGGAGTACGAAAGATAAGAAAATCTTCCCTACACAAGATGAAATAAATGCAGGGAAATTTGAGTTTCATAAAGATGGAAAGGGGACGGATTTTTCCGTAAGCCCTGGCCCAATGTACAAAAATGCTTATTTGGCAGGTAGCCCATATGGGGATTATAGTTCAGCTCGTGGGTACTGGATTCGAATTGTAGCGGAATATCCATACGGTGATAGTCCGCTGTCTGATGAAACAGTTTCCTATGTTCCGCTAGAGCAAGTAAAGAGGCCATCTGGATCAGCTTATACAAATGGGCCGGGTAGTAATACAGGATATGTATCAGTAAAGTGGGATCCTGTACCAGAGGCAAGTGGTTATAAAGTATGGATTTATAACGGGAAAGACTATGAAGCGTTTGATGTTGGTAATACAACAACTTGGACAACGCAAGGACAAAATATTTGGCCGACAGAAGCGGAAATTTCTAGTGGGAAATATCAATTTCATCATGACCAAAAAGGAAATGAGCTTTCGCTAGATCCATCTCCAGTCTACCGCAATTCTGGTGGTATATATGGTGGTTCCAAAAACTATTGGTTCCGGGTAACAGCGTATAGTAAAGCGGGTCATGCAGAAAGTGAAATTTCACAAGAGTTTACACCAACTTTTTCGAATGAAGTTTCTTGGCTTGGCACGAAAGATTATTGGGCGGCAGTGAATGTAATTGGCGGAAAGGTTACTGCTATTAATGGAAACTTTGTTATGGATGAGACGGATTTTAATCTGTCTGGAAAAGGCCCGAGTGTATCTATTGATCGAACGTATAATAGTCAAGATACCGGAACTGGTTTATTCGGAAAAGGCTGGCATAGTTCATTAGAAGAAGTGATTAAAGAAGAATCTTCTGGAAATATTTTATATACAACGAGAGACAAATCCACATTACTATTTACTAAAACAGGTGATAATCAATATCAAGCACCTAATGGTATTCATTTAGAAGTAAAGAAAATAGCTGATGGATTTGAATTAAAAGATAAAGATCAATCTGTTATAACATTTTCAAAGCAAGGAAAAGTACAACAAGAGAAAGATAGCTTTGGAAATGTTGTGAAGTATGAATATGATACAAATCAAAGGCCGATTAAGATTACAGATGCATCAGGACGTACTATTACTATTACGTATACAGGGAAATTCGTTTCTCAATTTATAGGGCCAGAAAATAGAACTGTAACGTTCGAATACGAAAATGATCAGTTAGTAGGATCTACGACACCAGAAGGAAAGAAGTATCGTTATGGCTATGAGAATGGAAAACTACGTTATACGTTTGATCCGAAACATACGGAAACAAAACCATATAAAACGACATATACGTATGAAAATAATAAATTAGTAAAGGTAACAGACCCGCTAGGAAAGGAATCGGTATTATCTTATAACGATGTAGCTAAAGAGGTAACGTTGACGGATGCTAAAGCTCGTAAAACGGTGCATAGCTATAATCAAGCTGGTAATCCAGCAAAAATAGTTGTAGATGCAGAGCAATTAAAGTTAACGACAACATATGAATATAAAGCGAATCACTTGGAGAAAACGACAACGCCTAAAAATCAAGTGGAAACAGTCACGTATGATAACAATGGTAATGTGACTTCTGTAACAGATCCAACAGGGACTGAAAAGTTTGAATATAATAAAAATAATGATGTTATTAAAGCGACAGATGTAGAAGATCGGAAAACTACTATAGCGTATCAACAAGCAAATGCAGCTGTTTCAGAAACAAATCATGTCTCCGAAACAGCTGAAGTAAAACAGTATGATAAATTTGGGAATGTCATTCAAACGAGTAAAAATATTGGTGTAGGAGGAAACCTTCTAAAAAATCCAAGCTTTGAAATGGACACATTACAAAATTGGACAATGGTGAATAAAGATAGTAAGGGCTCTATGACAAAGGATGTGGAAGGAGCACCGGGTGGGCTTGGTGGCTCAGGTTCATTGAAGCTAACTGCGCAAATAACTGGGGCTAGTTCTTGGGGGTATACAGCAATAGCACAGGAGGTAGAAGTAGAACCTAATACGAACTATACATTAACGGGTATGGTGAAAACTACACTGAAAAATGCAGATGCCTATTTTAATGTCATGTTCTTAGATGAAAACGGAAATCCGACTGGTGGAACGGATTGGTTCGACCATCGCTCAAATAATTTAAAATCAGAAAATGGATGGTCGAATCGTCAATTGACGTTTAAAACGACAGATAAGGCAAGTAAAGCAAAAATACATTTAGTCATTGAACATGAAAGAGAATCTGTAAGTGGAGCAGCTTGGTTTGATAAGTTGCAGCTTGAAAAAGGAGATGTATCATCTAGTTTTAATCCAATTGTAAATAGTAGTTTTGAAGAGTATTCGGAAACTGGATCTGTTCCGAATTGGACTAGAAATTGTCCGGAAAATTGTAATCGAAAAGATATAGCAACAGAAGGATTTCATGGTGGTTCTTCTATTGTATTAGAAAACTTACAATATAATCAGAAGGACATTAGTTACCAAAGTCGTGTTGTACTAAATCAAAAACAAGAACAAAACTTAACTTTAACTGCTATGTCAAAATCCGAGAAAGTAGAGAATAGTGCAGGAGAAAAATTATCGAAAGATTATGCAGTACGAGCAGATGTAACGTATCAAGATGGTAGTACTGCCAATTTTACAGCTATGTTTCCGAATGGAACGAATGATTGGAATCGTAGTGCGGTATTCATTCCAGCGACAAAGCCGATTAAACATATCGATACTTATTTGTTATTTAGAAATGAAAACAAAGGAAAAGTATGGTTTGATGATATTCGGTTATTAGAAGGGAATGTGCTTGTCAAAAATGAATATGACAACGATGGAAATGTAACAGCTTCGTATGATGAAGAAGGAAATAAAATAGCTTTTTCTTATGATGGAGTCGGAAATAAAAAGTCAGAAACCGATGAGAGAGGGAATACAAAATCTTTCGATTACAATAAAGATAATCAACTTAAAAAAGTGACATTAAAAAATGGAACTTCTGTTGGTTATAATTATGATCATAATGGCAATACAACTGAAAAATCTATAATGTTTGGTGGGAAAACACAAACACACAAATATGAGTATGATGTAGATAATAAAATTACAACGTATATCGATGCGTTAAATCGTCGCATTGAATATGAATATGATGCAAATGCAAATAAGACAAAAACGAAAATGCCAAATGGCTCACTGATTGAATGGGGTTATGATACAGCGGATCGCATTATGGGTGAAAAGCGAAATGGAAAAGATGCCTTTACATTCGAACGCGATGCTAATGGGCAAGAAACGAAAGTGAAAGATCACGTAAATGGGGTTGAAAAAAGCAAAACATATGATACAGCAGATCGGATCACGAGTATAACGGATAGCCGAGGTGGGAAAATTGATTGGGCATATCATGATAAAGCAAATAGCAAAACAGAAAAGTTAAAAGAACAGTCAATTACACACGGTGGGTATAACAGTAAAATAAAATATGAATATAATGCTTTAGATCAAAACACATCTGTTTGGGATGAAATGTGGGCACATTATAATTTCCATTATGATGAGAACGGCCACGTACGTACGTATATCGCACCGAATGATGCTAGTGCAACGTATAATTATGATCAAACAGGGAAACTATCGGATTTAGCTATTGCAACACCAAAGCAAATGCTACTATTAGAGAAATATGAGTATGATAAAACAGGAAACCGTACGAAGATTAAACATGAAAGTCCTGATGGGAAAATAACGGAAACAAATTATGTATATGATCCAATTAATCAATTATTAAAAGAATCTACACCAAATGGAACAGTTAGAGACTACACGTATGATGGATTTGGCAATCGTACGAGTGTGAAAGTAACAGAAAATGGAAAAGAAACAAAATCAGTAATCGCAACATTTAACGAAGGAAATCAACTTCTAAAATTCGGAAACGAATCGTTAACGTATGACGCAAATGGTAACCGTACATCTGATGGGAAATACACATACACATGGAACGAAGCAGACCAACTTGTTGCTGTAACGAAAAAAGGGGAAGCCAAACCGTTCGCAACATATAAATACGACAACGAAAACCGTCGTATTGAAAAGAACGTAAACGGACAAGTAACCCGTTACTTCTACGATGGTGACAGCATTAACCCGCTATACGAAACAGACGGGAACGGAAAAGTCCTCCGTCAATACGTTTACAATAAAGACGGCGTCCGCCTAGCAATGAAAATACAAGGTCAATCGGTATACTACCACTACAACCCGCGCGGTGACGTAATAGCAATGACCGACAAGGACGGACAAATAGTCGCAAGCTATGAATATGATGCATGGGGGAACGTCCTAAAGAGTGAAGCAAAAGGAATCGCAGCGGACAATCCATTCGGATATGCGGGATACATGTATGATAAAGAAATTGGTATGTATTACTTGATCGCTCGTTACTACAATCCAGATCATGGTGTGTTCTTATCGGTGGATCCAGATCCAGGTGATGAGGATGATCCAGTAACACAGAATGGATATACGTATGCGGATAATAATCCGGTAATGATGGTCGATCCTGATGGACATGTTGCTTGGTGGGTTGGTAGTGCTGCTATAGGTGCTGGTTGGGAAGTTGGAATGTACCTATATAAAAATAGAAATAAGGGATACACATGGAAAGGAGGACTTAAAGCAGCGGGATATGGAGCGGTTAAAGGGGTGATTTCTGGTGGAGCAGGAAGGATTTTGGGCTTTATGAGTCCTCTTAAAGGTTTGGGAAGAGCAGTTTTTCAAAAAAGAAGTCTCACACCTGCAATGAAACAAGGTGTAAGCAATGCAAAACGATTCATGCAGAATCCTAGAAAACATATCCAAAGGAATCCAGGGGTTCGGCTAGATGGAATGAAAAGAGCGAAAAAACAAAGGGAAAAAGCATTTAAAAATTCAACGAAAGCGAAACTTATGAGGATTTCGAATGCAGTAGGAAGACGTTAATAAAGAGGGGTTAAATGTGCTTATAGAAATTTTAGAATTTGCTGCTATCTTGGCTTTAGAATGTGTTTTAATATTGATTGTTTTATTTCAAGAAAGTAATGTAATTAGTATTAAAGAAAGTATTACTAATAGTAGGATCTTGTTTATTATTCAAGTCACACGTATTTTAATAGGAATATGGATAGTATTTGTTACGGAAACTACTATAATTGCTGTCTCAAAAGTGGCTGCAATTCAATTAATTATTTTATTTCTTATTTGGGCATGCTCGAAGTATGTACAAAAAAGTGCTGAAAAATGGATAATTACTATAGTTGCTTTTGTTATTTATGGTGTTGGTACTTACATGTATATTCAATTTGCTTTTAGAGGCTATTAATATACCACCAGAAAAGTTAGTGGTCAGAAAGATTCATTTGTTAAATGTGTGTATGAATGAAGTACATGAAAAGTTACCATGTGATGTAGAAGGGGATGAGGAATAAATAGAGAAATGAATTTGTAGAAGGAAGAGTGAATAAAGGCTCTTCTTTCTTTATATGTATCACGGCGATGACAAATTAAAATAAAGAAGTTGTAGCAATGTATGAATATGATGCATGGGGTAACGTCTTAAAGAGCGAAGCGAAAGGAATCGCAGCGGACAACCCATTTGGATATGCGGGATACATGTATGATAAAGAAATTGGGATGTATTATCTGATAGCGAGATACTATAACCCAGAGCATGGTGTGTTCTTATCGGTGGATCCGGATCCGGGTGATGAGGATGATTCGATTACCATGAATGGGTATACGTATGGTGATGATGGTGGATCCAGATGGGCATTGGGTATATCGTCCTTGGGGAACGACACAATTGTGGGTTTATGATAAGAGAACGGCTTATGCCAATGATAGAGCAGTACGAGCAGGAATAAAAGGTTGGGCAGAGAGCTATAGTTTTAATCTTATGGGTGGAGGGAATTTTGTTAGTAAATTGGGACCATTTATAACGGGAGCATCTAAAGGGTGGAAACAATCTAAAACAAAATCAAAGGTAAAGGCATCTCAAGTAAAAGTTGGAAATCGAAAAGGGATGCAAAGTGTGTTGAAAGGTGCAGGTAAACAAGCAATAAAGGCTGCTATAGTAAGAGGTAGTAAAGCTGTAGGAGTATATGGGTTTGCTGCGGACGCAGGCATCTTCTTGTATGAATATCAAAAAGAGTATAAAAAAGCCTATATAAATTATAGGCCTAAGAAGAAAAAAAGAAGATAGGAGATGTTTTTTATTGAAGGTGGAGCAATTATTACATGGAGTATAGGGATAGGTTGGATTTTATATTTGTCAATAATGTTCTTAAAATCAAGAGAATACATTCCGTTTACTATTACAGTAATATGGCTCGTATATATAATAGTTATAATCTTCACTCCATATTTTAACTTTTTAAGTTGGGGTATTAAAATTTTGATTTTATTCTTTTTTGCGCTGGCTGTTTGTTGCTCATTTGTGTTTTATAAAACTAGGTGATTTCTTTTATTAATAGAAATTGTGTAGTTGATTGGAAGTACGATGATAGTAAGTAGGGACATAACTTTATGTCCTTACTTATATAGGACGAGATAGATCAACTTGTTGCCTTAACGAGAAAAGGTGAAAAGAACGTAAACGGACAAGTAACCCGTTACTTCTACGATGGTGACAGCATTAACCCGCTATACGAAACAGACGGGAACGGAAAAGTCCTCCGTCAATACGTTTACAACAAAGACGGCGTCCGCCTAGCAATGAAAATCCAAGATCAATCGGTATACTACCACTACAACCCGCGCGGTGACGTAATAGCAATGACCGACAAGGACGGACAAATAGTCGCAAGCTATGAATACGATGCATGGGGGAACGTCTTAAAGAGTGAAGCAAAAGGAATCGCAGCGGACAACCCATTTGGATATGCGGGATACATGTATGATAAAGAAATTGGGATGTATTATCTGATCGCGAGATACTATAACCCAGAGCATGGTGTGTTCTTATCGGTGGATCCGGATCCGGGTGATGAGGATGATCCGGTTACAATGAATGGATATACGTATGCGGACAATAATCCGGTAATGATGGTGGATCCGGATGGGCATTGGGCATATCGTCCTTGGGGAACGACACAATTGTGGGTTTATGATAAGAGAACGGCTTATGCCAATGATAGGGGAGTAAGAGCGGGAATAAAAAGTTGGGTTGAGAGCTATGGTTTCAATTTTTCTGGAGCTGGTAACATAGCGGGGAAGGTTATGCCTTTTGGAATAGCTGGATATGCAGGTTGGTCTGGATCTATAAAACAATCCAAACAAAAAGCAGGTAGCGTAAAAGTTGGCAATCGAGTCGGAAAACATGTAGTTGTGAATAATGCGAAAAAAACAGCGACTAAAGCACTAATTATGAGGGGGAGTAAGGCTTTGGGGGTATATGGATTTCTTCCAGATGCAGGAGTATTTTTAGATGGATATTATAAAGGGTATAAAACAGCATATAAAAATTATAATCCTAAAAGAAACTCTAAGAAAAGTAAGAGATAGGAGCGGTATATGTCTAGTAGTGAAATTATTTATGGTGTTTTTGCTTTTGGCTGGATTATATATGCTGTAATTATTACTTGGAGGGCAAAAGAATATAAGAGATTGAGTGTAGTGTTAATATTATTAGTTTATATGATTTTGATAGCTTTTACTTCTTATTTTGATTTTTTTAGTTGGAAGGTTAAATGTTTAGTTGTATTTTCTTTATGTGTGCTTTTTATCGTAGCTGGCTTTTTTGAAAAAGAAAAGTAAAGTTGACTCAGTGTATCTCAAAATTTAAACAGTTAGTTTAATTTTGGGGTACACTTTTTTATTTAACATAACATCTTCATTCTTTAAGAATAGAGGAGGATAAAAGATACATGGGTAAAGAATATGAACAACTAATAGTTAGGAGCTTTTCCCTAAAAAAATCCAGGATAGAATTATTTTTGAACTAACTTCACCCAAAAAAAGAATGACGGCATTAGGCCGTCTGGCGCATAATTATGATACTATCTTAAATTCTATGTATTTTGAAGCTATTCCAAAAAATATGGTATACGCTGAGGGAATATCAACTCAATTAAAAAAATATGGAGCAAATGATTTTTGTTACGTAATGTCCCTTATTAGTGAAATTGATGGGAGTTTTATGAAATTAGAATGTGCAATAGAAAAAGTTATGTGGCGTGGTTTACCTTGCTTAATTTCATGTATACCGAATAAATTATTATATTTTCAATCTGAGCAGGTGAGCGGTTCCCCTGAAAGATATATTCTACGTAAAAGTTGAATAAACTAAAAAATTCATTTCTATAAAAATATATACAAGGCACAAGAAATAGTGACACCATCAATACATTATATGGAAATGGAACTATACTTTGTCAATATGTATATGCTACAAGTGGCACGCGCTTTGCTATGGAATCGCAAGGACAATCGGTATACTACCACTACAACCCGCGCGGTGACGTAATAGCAATGACCGACAAAGATGGGCAAATAGTCGCAAGCTATGAATACGATGCATGGGGGAACGTCCTAAAGAGTGAAGCAAAAGGAATCGCAGCGGACAATCCATTCGGATATGCAGGATACATGTATGATAAAGAGATTGGCATGTATTATTTGATTGCCCGTTATTATAATCCGGAGCATGGTGTGTTCTTATCGGTGGATCCAGATCCGGGTGATGAAGATGACCCGGTTACAATGAATGGGTATACGTATGGGGATAATAATCCGGTAATGAAGGTTGATCCTGATGGGCATGCGGCTATTGCGGCGGGGATATATCTTGTTCCAGGTTTTGGACAAGCGGCATTGATAGCTACATTAGCAGTTGGTGGAGCTTATGGCGCTTGGTATCTTGGAAAACAGATAAAACAAAGGTTTGGAAACAAAAAATCCTCAAAAACATCTACTAAATATGGGCCTAAAAATGGGACCAAGGTTATAGTTACGAAAAAAGGTGACAAAACTATTCGTCATTTTGATGGTACAGGACGAGTGAAAAAAAGACATAGATTATGGTAACCATGGTAATCCCAAAACGCATCCATGGCCCGTCCATAGACATATATGGAAATGGAAAGGAAAAACTAAGGTTGAACGGGGAAAGCCTCAAGCAGTGAATAAAGGAAAGAGGCCTCCTAAGAAGAAGTAACTGTTAAATCATGTAAGGGGAATTAAGCGTTTTTGTGAATTATAATAACTTGATTAATCACTAAATTTGGATGTAGGAAAGTTAAACTCGATTTATATAGTGGTGCTAGGAATGTCTAGACACTATTAAGGAGGAGAAAATTGAATTTTATTCTAGAAGATGTAAAAGAAATGAAATATCATACAGATTTAAAGGTAATATTCGAAGCATTTCAAGGTAGACAAGTAGAGTTTAATTGGTTAATAACAGATTTAGAGTATGTAGTTAACTCTGAAAGTAGAAAGATAGAATCTCATCCTATTGTAAATCAGGATATAATTTTTATAACAGGAGAAGAATTAACTGAATTTATTGATGTTTATGAAATACAATTTATTTGGGGAGTCTTTACTGCGATTGACAAATCAATAAATATTAATGTTAATCAATTATCCGTTGAGCCTTATGCAAATGGAAATAAGAGCTTTTGGAATGGGCATCCTGTAATACAGTATCCTGATGCTGTTCTTGAGATTGTTTGTTGGGATTCGTATGTAACACTTCTTTTAAGTAAAGATGAGGACATAGATGATAAATTTCAAGACTATTTCAAGTCCGCTAAAAAATTGGATTTTTAAAAAGGAAGAGATAGATTAGTAAAATTGAGATAACACAGATATTTATTGGTGTATATAATGTTGGCTTAATTGCAGTTGTATTAGCGATTATGTTAAAAAAGAACAATATAAAGTGGTCACGGTGTTAGTAGTGAGTCAAATATATCTATTCATAGCAACCTTTACTCCATATAGGTCGTTCATTAGTAATACAATGAATGTATTACTAATGATTTCTTTGATGATTAGTGGAATATTAGCTAGTATTTTTGAAAAAGAAAAGTAAAGTCTATTCGGTGTATTTCAAAACCTAAACAAATAGTTTGATTTTGAGATACACTTTTTTATTTTAAATTACTTATTCTTCTATGACGGTAATAGAACCAATCCATGAGGAGAAGGGAGGTATGATAATGCAAGATAATGTACTAGAACAATTAATAAAAAGACTTTCCGTATTATCTCCTGAAAAAGAACGTGAAATATTAGCGGTCGATTTAAATGATATATATGAGAGTAGTAAAATTTTTGAAAAATCACTTGAAAATATTATAAACTCTCAGCAATCTAAAGAAGACTTAATAGATGGGCTAATTGAAGTGGAGATAGAATTAGATCACATCAATTGGCATTATAAAAGCGTGAAGACAAAGTTGAAAATATTGATGAAAGATAAAAAAGCACGATCTTATTTAATTAAATAAGATCGTGCTTTTTTAATTCCCTTGCTCATGCGCAAGAGTAAACGTATCTTCCAATTCACTATCGTTTATTTTAATATTTGCCTTTTTTAATTCCTTTTGTATTAACTTATGACTGAATGTAGGGTCGGCAATACGTTCTGCTTCTAAGTTTTTACGGATGGAGTCTTTCACTTCATCGTAAGGTTGTAAATCTTTTTTATCAGTTAATTTAATAATATGATAACCGTTTGGTGATTTAACGGGATTGCTAATTTGTCCGACTTTTAGTTTATAGGCAGCTGTTTCAAATTCAGGCGCCATTCTGCCTGAATTGAAGTATCCGAGGTCTCCACCTTTATCTTTTGATAGTAGATCTTGCGATTCTTGTTTTGCTAATTCTTCAAATGAAGCGCCAGCATCTAATTTTTTCTTTATTTCTTTCGCTTCATTTTCGTCACTTACTAAAATATGACTCGCTTTAATTTCTGGTTTATAGTGGTCTTTCACGTCTTTTTCTGTAACACTTTTCTTAATTGCTTCATTCATAGCAAGTTTGAACTTAATTTGATTTTTGAAATCAGCTTCATCTTTTAAACGATTGTTTTCGAGTACTGCTGTGAATTGATCTCCATATTGATTTTTCGCTTTTTGTACTTCTTTATCTACATCATCGTCAGATACTTTATATTTTTTCGTGATAACGTCTTGTGCCATCATTTCGTATAGCATGTCTTTTCCGTAACGATCTTTCAACTGTTTTTCGAAGTCGCTCTTCGTAATGGTTGAGTCTGTTGCTGTAGCGACTGTAGCTGAGCTGTTTTTTTGTCCACAAGCAGCTAGCATTAATATACTTATTAGTGCAGTAATAATAAAAATGTGTTTCCCTCTCATGCCAACACCTCATCCGAATATGTTATCGCTATTGTAGAATATAGAAGTGAACATGAAGTGAATTTTTAATGTTTTTTCCCTGTAAAATGTAAAAAAGTACATCAACAATATTGTTGATGTACGATGGGATCAAAGGTGATCAGTCTTTTTAGAATAGGCACGCTTACCTTGCTGAATATTTTTTTGTTCTTGCTCATTTTTTTGTGTACGCTTTGCATTATTATCGCGTGCTTTTTTGTCGTTATCACTCGTATGTGGCATATGTATCAACTCCATTTCTAACCGTTGTACGTTTATCATTTCCTTTTTCGTAAAGACTATGTATAGCAGTGCATTCATGAATAATAAAGGTGGATTAGAAATGGATTTCAAGTTGAATTATACCGAACTTATAAAGAAGTTAATCGTTGTAATTGTCGCAGGTTTGTTAAACGCGATTGGAATGAATTTATTTTTAACGCCAGCGAAAGTGTACGCGAGTGGCTTTGCTGGATTGTCTCAATTGTTATCACAAATATTAGGGGACTTTTTATCTATTCACATATCAACGGGGGTATTGTTTAGTTTGTTTAATATTCCCGTCGTTATTTTAGCGTGGAAAAAGGTTGGAAAGGCCTTTACTTTTTTTAGTTTTCTTTGCGTCATATTTATGACTTTGTTTCTAGAAATCATCCCGGTTAGAGCGGTTTCGAACGATATTATATTAAATGCGATTTTTGGTGGGATTATTTCAGCGATTGGGGTAGGGATTGCGTTGAAGTGGGGGGCTTCTACAGGTGGTTTAGATATTATCGCCATGATTTTATCAAAGATTAAAGATAAGCCTGTCGGTACGTATTTTTTCTTCTTTAATGCACTGATCATTATTGCGGCTGGCTATGTGTATGGATGGGAAAAAGCATTATATACTTTGGTGACTTTGTATGTGTCAACACGAATTATCGATGCGATTCATACGCGTCATGTGAAGATTACAGCACTAATCGTTACGAAGAATGGGGCAGATGTACGAAAGGCGATTCAGTCTCGCTTAGTGAGGGGGATTACAACTATACCAGCAACAGGCGCTTATACAAATGAAAATAAGGAAATGTTAATGATTGTTATTACGCGTTATGAGTTATATGAATTAGAAAGGGTTATTAGGCAAGTGGACCCAGGTGCATTTACAAACGTATTACAGACGGTTGGGGTGTTTGGCTTGTTTCGAAAAGATTAAAGAGGACCAAAGCTGGTCCTCTTTTTTAATGTAAATTCGTAATATTTTGCAATTGCTCCTGCATTTCACGTAGCTGAACTTTTTCAGCTGTTGAAGAGTTTGCATAAGCAGAGTGCAAAGCGTTTTTTGCTCTATATACGAGATCTTGTTGCTCAGTACCGCTTGAACAAGTGACGGCATTTGCAACGGCATCTCTAGCTTGTTGGAATAGTAAGTTCCCCATTTAAACCCCTCCAAAAGAAGAGTTACTTCTCGCCTTTTCTGCCTCAGCTAATGTACCACGGTACGGGAATCTTGCATCATGCTTCATAACAGCATCGGCTCCTTGTTGGATAAAACGTTTTGATTTGTTCTTTTTACCCATTCGAAAAACCCCCTTTATTTAGCTGAAAACAATCGACGCGATAATCCGGCGTCTAATTATAGTATGAGCGTTTGGCGAAAAACTATAAGCAGGGAATTTTTAGATTACAACCCAAGAACCTCTTCTAAATATAGCGCAATACCATCTTCTTCATTCGTTAATGTCGTATGATTTGCGAGTGATTTTAATTCAGGAATTGCATTACCCATTGCGATGCCATGACCAGCAAATTCAATCATTTCAAAGTCGTTATCTTCATCACCGAAAGCGATAATTCGCTCTTGTGGAATGTTGTAATGACTAGAAATTTTTTGTAATCCGACAGCTTTATTTAACCCGCTTTTTACGATTTCAATAATCGGCCAAGGTGCGCCCCACTTTCTATGGTCGATTACTTCAGCATGCATATCAGTTAAATGTTGACGAATTGCACTGGAATGCTCGTCATGTGCGTCAATTAATAAGCAGGTTGGATGATCGTTTAGAGTATTTAATAAGTCTCCTGTAAAAATATTTGGAGAACCGAATTCGAAAATATGTTTTTTATCTTCATCAATTTCACGAACATACACATCGTCCATTACTTCAGCGTATATATTTTTCACGCCAAAATCAAAGCAAGCTCGGACAATTTCTTGCGCTGTTGCTAGCTCAAGAGGAGAGTGATGTGTTCCCCATTTTGAATCAAGAGGATGATGTACGTAAGCGCCGTTAAAGTTTACGATTGGTGTATTAAGACCGAGTTCTTTATAGTAATCAAAACTAGCACGGAATGGACGTCCTGTTGAAATAACGACAATATGTCCTTGTTCCTTTGCTTTTGCAATTGTATGTTTTGTGCGAGTGGAAATTATTTTGTTGTCTGTCAATAAAGTGCCGTCTAAGTCTAATGCGATTAAATGCTGTTTATTCATAATTTCACCTCTTATAATAATTTTTTTGTTTCTATCTGTATTTCCGTTTTTAATATGCAGAAATAAGAGGTTAAACTGGGTGAGAACACCAAAGATGGAAAGTTCACTATATATCCATCTTACGTCGCAAAGTGCTGCGGTGTCTACTATTTCTCGCTGGAAATTAAGAAAAGTCAATATCTTTTTAGAAAGTTCAAACAATGTTTCTTTCATTATGTACAAATTGTGAAAAGGGTTACATTGCTCGTATGATGAGGCTTATAATGAACATGTAATCTTCTCGTATATGTTTGACTCTCCTTTGAAGCTGGCCTATAGTAGGTTGGTTTCTTTTTTTCTACAAATAGGAAAGAAATCCCTTCCTAAGCTTGTGTCATTCATGTATATGTACAAGAACGAAATGTAGTACTTGTTTCCTAAACATGACAGAAAAGCTTTCTTTTAAAATGGATATACTAATGAGGCAAAGACGTCATGGAAGGAGAATGGAAATGGGACAAAATCGCAGGTTTCGTTCTGGACAAAAAGCGCCAAACGATGGTATTTACGTAGAAATTGGTGAAACAGGAAGTATGGTAAAAGATCCGCAAATGGTGAAATTAACTGCGGGTGAAAAGTTTCCAGATAACGCGAATCATAACCGTCAGTGGACATATAAAAGAAAACCGTAACAGGAGCCGCAATTATTATTGCGGCTTTTTTGTCGTTACGCATTGCGTATATTTTTTCAGTTGTATAATGAATGTTCCCTTTTTCTTTTTCCAATAATAAGTTTGAGAATACATAAGCAAAATTATTGTATAAAAAAGTCAGTTGGCGTATAATCAAATCAAAGGTCAAAGAAAGTCAAACATTTGGAGGGCTGTAAAGATGGACTTAAATCAAATGACAACAAAAACACAAGAGGCGATTATGAGTGCCCAATCTTTAGCGGTATCTCATCATCATCAAGAAGTAGATACTGTTCATCTCTTGTTTACATTATTAGAAGAGCAAGATGGATTAGCAGTGCGTATTTTTCAAAAAATGAATGTCGATATAGAAGCGTTAAAGCAAGGCGCCGAAAGTTTAATTAAGAAAAAACCTTCTGTAACGGGAAGCGGTGCAGAAGTAGGAAAATTATATATAACAGGTGCTCTGCAACAACTACTTGTAAGAGCAGGAAAAGAAGCAGAGAAATTGCAAGATGACTACATTTCAGTTGAACATGTATTGCTTGCTTTTTCAGAAGAAAAAGGCGATATAAATCAATTACTTACAAGATTTCACATTACGAAAGATAACTTATTACAGTCTTTAATGACAGTTCGGGGGAATCAAAGAGTGACTAGTCAAAATCCAGAAGCAACTTATGAAGCGTTAGAAAAATATGGTCGTGATTTAGTGGCGGAAGTGAGAGCAGGGAAAATTGATCCTGTTATCGGTCGCGATAGTGAAATTCGACGTGTAATCCGCATTCTTTCACGTAAAACGAAAAACAACCCGGTTTTAATTGGTGAACCCGGTGTTGGTAAAACAGCAATCGTTGAAGGATTAGCACAGCGTATTGTGAAGAAGGATGTACCAGAAGGATTAAAAGATAGAACAATCTTCGCATTAGATATGAGTGCGCTTGTAGCTGGAGCGAAATTCCGTGGTGAGTTTGAAGAGCGTCTGCAAGCTGTATTAAATGAAATTAAAAAGAGTGAAGGTCGCATTTTATTATTCATTGATGAACTTCACACAATCGTCGGCGCTGGTAAGACAGAAGGTGCGATGGACGCAGGAAATATGTTAAAACCGATGCTTGCGCGTGGTGAACTGCATTGTATCGGGGCAACAACGTTAGATGAGTATCGTAAATATATTGAGAAAGATCCGGCGCTAGAAAGACGTTTCCAACAAGTATTAGCAGAAGAACCAACTGTTGAAGATACAATTTCCATTTTACGTGGTTTAAAAGAGCGTTTTGAAATTTATCATGGTGTAAATATTCATGACCGCGCGATTGTAGCAGCATCCGTTTTATCAGATCGATATATTTCGGATCGTTTCTTACCAGATAAAGCGATCGATCTTGTTGACGAAGCGTGTGCAACAATTCGAACAGAGATTGATTCTATGCCAACAGAATTAGATGAAGTAACGCGCCGCATTATGCAGCTGGAAATTGAAGAAGCGGCTCTTGGAAAAGAGAAGGACTTTGGTAGCCAAGAACGCCTGAAAACGTTGCAACGTGAATTATCGGATTTAAAAGAAGTTGCAAGTGGTATGAGAGCGAAATGGGAAAAAGAAAAAGAAGATATTCATAAAGTGCGTGACTTACGTGAACATTTAGAGCGTCTGCGCCGTGAATTAGAAGAAGCAGAAGGTAATTATGATTTAAATAAAGCAGCGGAACTTCGTCACGGGAAAATTCCTGCAATTGAAAAAGAGTTAAAAGAAGCAGAAGAAATGGGCGCACATAATAAACAGGAAAATCGTTTGTTACGTGAGGAAGTAAGTGAAGAAGAGATTGCTGATATTGTTTCACGCTGGACTGGTATTCCTGTCGCAAAACTCGTTGAAGGTGAACGCGAGAAATTACTACGCTTAGAGCAAATTTTATCAGAGCGTGTCATCGGACAAGAGGAAGCGGTAAGCTTAGTATCAGACGCAGTTCTTCGTGCACGCGCTGGTATTAAGGACCCGAACCGTCCAATTGGTTCCTTCATCTTCTTAGGACCGACAGGTGTTGGTAAAACAGAACTTGCAAAAACGTTAGCGCAGTCTTTATTCGATAGTGAAGAGCAAATGATTCGTATCGACATGTCTGAGTATATGGAGAAACATGCTGTGTCACGCTTAATTGGTGCGCCTCCTGGATATGTTGGATATGAAGAGGGCGGTCAATTAACAGAAGCGGTAAGACGTAAACCGTATTCAGTTATTTTGTTAGACGAAATCGAAAAAGCACATCCAGAAGTATTCAACATTTTATTACAAATGTTAGATGATGGACGCATTACAGATTCGCAAGGGCGTACAGTAGACTTTAAAAACACGGTTATTATTATGACTTCAAATATTGGATCTGCTCATTTGTTAGATGGATTAGAAGCAGATGGCTCAATTAAAGAGGAATCAAGAGAACTTGTAATGGGGCAATTAAGAGGACATTTCCGACCAGAGTTTTTAAACCGTGTCGATGAAATTATTTTATTCAAACCTCTTACAACGAATGAAATTAAAGGTATTGTTGATAAAATTGTAAAAGAATTACAAGGTCGTTTAGCTGACCGTCATATTACAGTAGAATTAACAGACGCAGCGAGAGAATTTGTTGTAGAAGCTGGCTTTGATCCGATGTACGGAGCTCGTCCATTAAAACGATATGTACAGCGTCAAGTTGAGACGAAATTAGCGAGAGAATTAATTGCAGGAACAATTACTGATAACAGTCACGTAGTTGTTGATGTAGAAAATAACGAATTAGTCGTTCATGTAAAGTAAAATAAAAAAGAGTTCGGATAAAATCCGGACTCTTTTTTTAGTGTTGTTCTACTGGCTCGTTTGGAATTGTAGCTGAAATTGCTAGTACTAACACCGCAAGAACAACCGAGAAAATAGACGCTTGGTTAAAATCGTATGTACCGCCAGTCATAGAGCCGATTACGTAGCTCATCATATGTACAAGCGCGAACGACCAAATTAATGCCCAAATGAAACGCATATTTTACACCTCTATTCGTTCAATCTGTCCTTATTGTAACACAATTGAAAAAAGAATATAGAAAAATATTTGTAGATTTTTCAACGCAAATTTGCATTCCGCTCATACATTATAGAAGAGTACTTTTATACGTTTAGAAAATAAGGCGGGGGAAAAATGAGTATTACGGAACGTTTTTTTTATTTAGAAAAAGAACCATGTGTCATTTATTTACCGGAGAAGCCAAATGGATTTTCTGTTATGCTTCTCGGTGATTATAACTACTTTATTGAGAATGGTACAAGTTTATGGACACAGCATGCAGGTAGATCTTATTTTTTACATGGCCTTATTGAGGAAGGCTACACGGTCTTTTCTTCTAATTTATACGGAAGACATTGGGGAAACGACCAATCTGTTCGTCTAGCAAAACGTTTATATGACGTTGTTTTGAGAAAAGAGACATTAAATGCGAAAATGCACATTATGGCAGATGGTATGGGTGCACTTGTAGCACTTGAAATGATGAACAAATACCCTGAATGTATACGCTCTGTCATTATGTTAAATCCGTGTTTAGATTTACCAGAATATGTGGAGTTTGAAAAAGAGCATAAGTTTTTTTACAAAAGATTAGTGAAGGAATTAAGTTTGGCGTATGATTCCAAAGAAGAAGAATTAGAATCCAAAATAAATAAGAAATCATTTACGCTTCTTCCGTCTTGTGTACCTGTTAAAGTTTTCGTATCAACACAAGAAAAAAGAGGAAGAAAACAGTTGTTACGTAAATATGAGAAAATGAGGCAATTCAATCAATGCGATACTTCTGTCTTATTCCATCTGCAAGATGTGAAATATAAAATGGTTAGGCAAACGACTGATTTCTTTAAAAAATATGAAGAAGAATTGTGAAGCTCCCATATACATAAATGAGGAGCTATTTGTTTCAAGGAGAAAGGGTTGGTGGTATGGAGCGCGTGCTAATTATAGGTGCACTTACGTTTGTAGGTTATCACCTTGTGAATAAAATGATTGCAGAAGAAGTAGAAGTGTACGGTCTTGATTTTGATGAATTCGAGAATATGAAAAAAATTAATGAAGAGAAGTTATTGTTGATTGGACGAAATGCGTTATTTACGTATTATTCGATAAGAGATGAAGATGGATGGAGATCAGTAGAAGGAGAGAAGTTCGATACTGTTTACTTTTGCTTGTATGAGCCAAATCAACAAAGTGGTTTTCGGAATGAAAGAGTTATATTACAGTATTTAAAGCGGATTATAAGGCTGTGTGCAGAGCAGAAAGTGAAGTTAAATCTAATTTCTTCTATTGAAGTAGGAAACGCAGATGAATCTGAAAATAAACGTTTATTTTTGAAAGTGGAAGAAGGATTGAAAAAAGGAGAGGCACCATATAGTGTATTTCGAGTTCCTACATTATATGGGCCATGGCAACCATCTTTTATGATGTATCATCAGCTCATTTTATCAGAACTGGATGAGAAAGAGTGCCGTTATGCGAGCGAGGAAAATGGAAGTGATCTATTGTACGTGGAAGATGTATGTGAATACTTATGGGACAATGGAATGAACGCGGAGCATCTCGGCATATACAATTTACTTAGTGGTAAAAAGTCATTATGGAAAAAAGGTATGAACCTTTTACGTGCAGCGGATAAAGTGAATAAAAAGAATGAGGAAGAACGAAATGATGCTGTCGAGGTTATTTCGATAAAAAGAAATACCCCGTTAGAATACGGTTTAAATAAACAATTGGCACATATGAAAAAATATAAAGAGTTATACGAAGGATAGCGAGCGTGTTACACTATGTATGTGAAAGTTTTAATGGAGAGGAAGAACATAATATGAATGAGAAAAGCATGCAATTTTTACAAATCGCAATGAAGCATTTACCAGAAGCAAAGGCCATCTTAGATTCGAATGGAATTGCGCTTGATATGGAGAAAGCACAACCAGTATTAGAGTTATTGATGAAAGTTATGAACGAAGCATATGAGCTTGGGAAAGCAGATAAAGAATAAAACCTTCTTTTTTGGAAGGGAAGAGAGGCTCGAACCGTGGATAGAAGCGGTTCGGGCCTTTTTATATTTCAAAAGAAACAGGAAAGGTATGTTTCTGTTTCTTTTAATAAACAATAAAGTGAATAATGCTGGATTTATGTTCTAACTGAAATATATTCTAGACAAAAATACATTTATGTTTTAAAATTAGTACCAAGTCATAATAATTGATATAAAACGGAGGGCTGCGATGTGAACGTGGGCATTTTAGGGATCGGAAGATATGTGCCAGAAAAAGTAGTCACAAATCACGATTTAGAGAAAATCGTAGATACATCGGATGAATGGATTCGTACGAGAACGGGAATTGCAGAAAGACGCATTGCCGATGATACAATAGATACTTCATATATGGCGGTAGAGGCTTCTAAAAAAGCACTTGAAGATGCCGGGATTAGCGGAGAGGATATCGACCTGATTTTAGTGGCAACAGTAACACCAGATCGCGCATTCCCAGCAGTAGCTTGTGTCATTCAAGAAGCCATTGGCGCAAAACACGCAGCCGCAATGGATTTAAGTGCAGCGTGTGCTGGTTTTATGTACGGAATGATTACAGCGCAGCAATTTATTCAAACGGGAACTTATAAAAATGTATTAGTAGTTGGTAGTGATAAACTATCTAAAATTGTAGACTGGAATGATCGAAATACAGCAGTACTATTTGGAGACGGAGCCGGTGCTATCGTAATGGGGGCTGTTTCAGAAGGAAGAGGCGTTCTATCTTTCGAATTAGGAGCAGACGGAAGCGGCGGTAAGCATCTTTATCAAGACGAGTATGTTATGATGAACGGCAGAGAAGTCTTTAAATTTGCTGTTCGCCAACTTGGTGATTCCTGTCTTCGCGTGTTAGAAAAAGCGGGACTTACGAAAGAGGATGTGGATTTTTTAGTACCACATCAAGCGAATATTCGTATTATGGAATCTGCAAGAGAGAGATTAAATTTACCACAAGAAAAAATGAGTATGACAATTGAAAAGTTTGGTAATACATCAGCTTCTTCAATTCCAATTGCAATGGTAGAGGAATTGCAAAATGGACGTATTCAAGATGGTGATTTAATTATACTTGTTGGTTTCGGCGGCGGATTAACATGGGGAGCAGTTGCTCTTCGTTGGGGTAAATAAGGACTGAGAGAAAAAAAGGAGTGTATTTTGTATGGAGAAAAAGAGGGTCGTAATTACAGGACTAGGAGCTGTTACACCGATCGGAACAGATGTTGAAACAGCGTGGGAAAACATTAAAAAGGGTGTATCTGGAATCGGACGACTTACAAGAATTGATCCGGAACTGTTTCCAGCAAAAGTAGCAGCAGAAATTAACGACTTTGAAGTCGAGAAATATATTGATAAAAAAGAAGCGCGCCGTATGGATCGCTTTACACAATATGCAGTAGCAGCAGCGAAAATGGCAGTTGCAGATGCAAAGCTTGAAATTACAGAAGAAAACGGACCTCGAATTGGTGTATGGATTGGTTCTGGTATTGGCGGTATGGAAACATACGAAGAACAATTTAAGATTTTTACTGAGAAAGGTCCGCGCCGCGTGAGTCCATTCTTCGTACCAATGATGATTCCAGATATGGCAGCAGGTCAAGTATCGATCGCAACAGGAGCAAAAGGAATTAACACTTGTTCTGTAACGGCTTGTGCATCTGGTGCAAACTCAATTGGTGATGCATTTAAAGCAATTCAACGCGGTGATGCTGATGCAATGATAACAGGCGGAGCAGAAGCGCCGTTAACAAGTATGGCATTTGCAGGATTTAGTTCAGCGAAAGCATTAACATTTAATGAAGATCCAGCAACAGCTTGCCGTCCATTTGATAAAAACCGTAGCGGTTTCGTAATGGGTGAAGGTTCAGGTATTTTAATTCTTGAAGAATTAGAGCACGCATTAGCTCGTGGTGCTCACATTTATGCGGAAATCGCTGGTTACGGTGCAACTGGTGATGCATTCCATATTACAATGCCGGCTCCTGGCGGTGAAGGAGGCGTGCGTGCAATGCGTCAAGCTTTAGCAGATGCAGGTCTACAGCCAGAAGATATTGATTACATTAATGCGCACGGTACAAGTACGGATGCGAATGAAAAGTATGAAACGATGGCAATTAAAGAAACGTTCGGTGAGCATGCGTACAAAGTAGCAATTAGCTCAACGAAATCAATGACAGGTCACTTATTAGGAGCAGCTGGTGCTGTTGAAGCGATCTTCTCAATTAAATCAATTACAGACGGAGTAATCCCTCCAACAATTAACTATGAAACACCAGATCCAGAATGTGACTTAGATTACGTACCGAATAAAGCGAGACAACAAGAAGTAAATGCAGTATTAAGTAACTCACTAGGATTCGGTGGTCATAACGCAGTATTAGTATTTAAATCGTATAAATAATAGATGAGATAAGGAGTTTTTTCGCACTATATTGCGAAAAAACTCCTTATTTATTTTTACGCCTTTTTCTCCTTTTGCATATACATAAGAAAAAGGAGGGATAAAGATGGGGATTGTTGAAACTGCTGAGTGGTTACATCTATATTATGGACGTCCAGAAAAGCTGTGTGAAAAGTTTACGAAGTATATCCCGCTGCCAAAAGAAAGATTGTATCGCTTTTTAATTTCTAAAGGTATGTACCGCCCAGTTATACGGGGAGAACAAGAAGTTAAAGAGTTAGAGAAAAAGGAAGTTTGGAAAGAGTTACGTACGGAGTATGAGAAACTAAAAAATTGGTTAAAAGGTCCGGATGTCCCTGTCTTTATTTTATTATCAGATTCATATAATCGAACTGTACAAGAAGAGTATAACGGTAGGGCTGGATTATCTATGCGTCATGTTATTTTCTTATTCGTATGTGGACGGAATTCGGTGGAAGAATTAAAGGTGTTATTGGCGCATGAATATCATCACATATGCAGGTTACATCAAATTGAGACGAAAGAAACAGAATATACATTACTTGATACGATGATTATGGAAGGGCTAGCTGAGCAAGCGGTAACGGAAAGATATTCAGAAAAAAACAATGCACCGTGGACGACGTATCTTTCAAAAGAAGAGGCTATTTATTATTGGAAAAATGTTGTACATGAAAGAATAAGTATAAAACGAGGAACAAGGGAGCACGACATCTTATTAAATGGATTTCACTCTTATCCGAAGATGCTTGGTTATGCGCTTGGATTTCATATTGTCAAAGATTGTGTAACATTGGAAGGAGAAGATACACTTTCTTTATTATCTATAGATGCAAAAGAAATATTGAATAAAGCAAATACATTTCATATATAAAAAACAGGAGCTCTATTTCCTGTTTTTTTTAGTATTAATAGAAGAAAAAATAATAATTAGAATATATTTCCTTAGGTGGAATAAAGTTAAGAAAAATTGAACATAATGATTGATACAAACAGTAGTGAAGTGAGGGGTAATGAATGTTATATCTACATGATGTATGGGTAAATTGGTTTGAAGGTGAAGAGAATGGGTATAACGTTTGTCATTTTTACGAATGGCGGAAAGATGATACGATTGAGCTATTAGATCAAGTGCCATTATTAAAAGTAGATGCCACATTATATCATTACATCGAGGACGAATTGTTAGAGCTTCCACAAAAATTGTTGGAAGACGTACATCATAAGGCATATATTCGTAAAAATCATGAACGTTTGCAGCAAGAGTATTGCTTTGTTGTTACAGATGGAAAAGGAATTATTGCGATTGACACAATTGGTTACAATGTACCAATTCGAAAGAGTAGACTTATACCGCGCCAAGAGCAGATGGTATATGAGATGGTAGAAAACGTACAAGCAGAAAAGTATGAGTTCCAAGTAGAAGAAATGGAAAAAGAACATCATATTTTATCACCATCACCTTTCATTATGAATGGCTTAACTCGTAAAGAAAGACAGCTGAAACAATTATTATTTATGGCGTTAGATCAATTACATACAACGAAAAACACAGCAGAAATTCGCTATTGGTTCACAGAGTGGGATCCATCAGCATATGGAATGGTTCAACATATGGAATTTGAAGATATTTGGGCTAAACTGTATGACGAGGCGAAAACAGGCTGGTCTGAGAAGCACGAACAATTATGCGAGCGTCTCGTAAAAGGACAGCCATTTTTTGAAAAGTTATGGGAAATGGAAAACGAGCAAAAGGTAAATTAAAAAACCGCCAATTGGCGGTTTTTTTAATTTGTTGTAACTTAGCTCCAGCGGCAAGAATGTTCGGTGGCTTCGCGCCTTCCTGCGAGGCAAAACCCGCCTCTACGTCAGGAGCTCCATCCCCCTCACATTTTGAACGAGCCGCTTCCGCTTTATATAGAAATCCAGCTCCGGCAGCAAGCTCTTCGTGTCTAAGAACCTTCCGCATAAGAAGATGAAAAGCGTCTTCTATGCGAAAGAACCTTAGCCAGTCAGAGCTGAACGAGCTGCCTCCGCTTTATATGTTACCTACGTTTTCTACTTAGTCCCATTGCGTTTTCTACTTTGCGTAGTTGTTTGAATGCAACGCGGTTTGCTTTTTCTGCACCTTTGTCTAGAATTTCGTCTAGTTCTGGTGAGTTGATTAGTTCGTTATATTTGTCTTGGATTGGACGAATTGCTTCTACGACTACTGCTGCTAGGTCGCCTTTGAAGTCTCCGTATCCTTTTCCTTCGTACATTGCTTCTATTTCTTCAACTGTTTTTCCAGAGAATGAAGAGTAGATTGTTAATAAGTTAGAGATTCCAGGTTTGTTTTCTTTATCAAATTTCACGATACCTTCAGAATCAGTTACAGCACTTTTAATTTTCTTTTCAATTGTTTTTGGTTCATCAAGCATACTGATCATTGCTTTTGGATTCGGATCAGATTTACTCATTTTTTTCGTAGGTTCTGTTAATGACATAACGCGAGCTCCTACTTTTGGGATACGAATTTCAGGAACAGTGAACACTTCACGGAAGCGTTTGTTGAAACGCTCTGCTAGGTCGCGTGTTAATTCCATATGTTGTTTTTGATCATCACCAACAGGTACGATTTCAGTGTTGTAAAGTAAAATATCAGCCGCCATTAATGGTGGATACGTTAGTAATCCAGCTGGAACTGAATCTCTACCAGAAGATTTATCTTTATATTGCGTCATACGCTCTAATTCTCCAACGTAAGCAACTGATTGCATAATCCATCCTAGTTGAGCGTGTGCTGGTACTTCTGATTGTACAAATAAAGTAGCTTTTTCAGGATCGATGCCGCATGCTACATAAAGTGCAGCAAGACTGCGAATGTTTTTACGAAGTTGTACGGGATCTTGAGGTACTGTAATCGCATGTTGGTTTACAATACAGAAATAACAGTCGTGTTCATTTTGAAGCTCTGTAAATTGCTTCATAGCTCCTAAATAGTTTCCAAGTGTAATCGTTCCACTCGGCTGAATACCAGAAAAGATAACTGACATAAGTAATTCCTCCTAAATTTGAATGCGTGATGGGGAAGGGAAGGCAAACAAAAAAGCCCATTCATCCCAAAAACTATAGGGACGAATGGACCGCGGTACCACCCTAATTATTTCACTACTGTGAAATCTCTCTAATCCATAATAACGTTTGGATATAACGCCAAAGCCTACTACTTTCGGTTCGGTTTGGTGCTCAAAAGCCCATTCCATACTGCGCAATTACTTGTTCACACCAGCCACAAGCTCTCTGAAATTGCCTCAATATGTACTCTTCTTTATCATCGCATACATGTAAATTTATTTATTGTTACTTAAGCTCTTTTAATATGAAAGAACTAAAGTTTTATAACAAAATGTTTTGCTGATTATTATATCATATGGGATAGTGTTTGCAAACTACATCAAAATAGTAAAACTAATGAGGGTCGAGAACAACCCAAGAACGATACCGGTAATGCAAATTGGATACGTCCATTTGAATGAATATGTTTTATAAATACGTTCTTTCTTATCGACAGGTTCCTCTACTTCTTCAATTAAAGACTCAATTTTTTTATTCGTACCAAATACTCTTTGGAAGGCGTAAATTGTTACGTTAAAAAATCCATTTTGAAATATGAATAAAAAACCGCCTATAAGAATAAAAAATAGTGCGACATAAAACGATATATTGACAAAATTCAACAAAAATTGCGATGAAACGAGGAATGCGCCAATACTAGAAGCGATTATCGCTATGAAAATTAGTATACAAGTATGAAAAAAAACTTTATTCAAAATGTTCCCCTCCGTCAAAATATTACTAGAATTATTATACTATAAAAGCTATAATATGTACTAGAATTAATTTTTTGAAAATTATACGCAATTAAAGGTCTGATTTCAAGATGATGGTAGCAATGTTAACGTATCCCTTTACAAAAAAATAAAAAAATAAACATTTTATTAAAAATTTTAACAAAAAAACAAAAAACTATATTCACAATTGTTATATTATATGTATAATGAAAATTGTAGAAACTTGGAGATTATTCTTTCAATTCTACTTTTTTACAAGTGAGGGTACAGGAAGTGCAATTAGGGGAGGCAACACAACATGAAGAAAAAGATACCGTTATTACTTGCATCGACGTTGACTGTCAGTATGTTAGGAGCTTGTAGTTACCAAAAAGAGGATAATAAAGCAGGCGCAAAAGAAAAATCCTCAAACAAGCAAGTGTTAAATCTAACCGAGACAGCTGAAATCCCAACTATGGATACGACGTTATCAACAGATGCAGCATCTTCTAACATCATGAATAACACAATGGAAGGATTATATCGTCTGGGGAAAGACGATAAGCTTGTTCCAGGTGTCGCTAAATCTTATGAGAAATCAGAAGATGGCAAAAAGTATGTATTTAAGTTACGTGAAGATGCGAAATGGTCTAATGGTGAACCTGTAACAGCGAAAGACTTCGTTTATTCTTGGCGAAGAGCTGTAGATTCAAACACGGGTGCCAAGTTTGCTTACATACTATTTGATGTTAAAAATGCGGAGAAAGTTAACAAAAAAGAATTACCAGTTGAAGAACTTGGTGTAAAGGCAATTGATGATCATACACTTGAAGTGGAATTAGATAACCCTGTTCCTTATTTTGTAAGTTTAACAGTCTATCCAACATTGTATCCTTTGAATGAGAAGTTTGTAACAGAACAAGGAGCAAAATTTGGATTAGAATCCAATACGACACTTTATAATGGTCCATTCGTATTAAATGAATGGAAGCATGAACAAAGTTTCCAACTTAAGAAAAATCCAACGTATTGGGAAAATAAAGAAGTAAAACTTGAGGAAATAAACTTCAATATTGTTAAGGATCGTTCAACTGCTATAAATTTATATGAAACGAAAGCAATTGATCGTGTAGTCTTAACATCAGAGTTTGTAGACAAATACAAATCAGATGCTGACTTTAAAACGATTAAGAGACCATCTACACAATTTATTCGCTTAAATGAAAAGAATAAATTTTTAGCAAATAAAAATATCCGAAAAGCAATTGCAATGTCCTTTGAGCGTGAAAATATCGGGAAAGTTATTTTAAACGATGGTTCAGAGGGGATATATGGTTTTGTTCCGAAAGGCTTAGCAAAAGGTCCGAATGGAAAAGACTTCCGTGAAGAAAACGGAAAGCTTATAAAAGAGGATATTAAAGAAGCGCAAAAATACTGGGAAACTGGTAAAAAAGAACTTGGTGTAGACAAAGTAGAGTTAGAGCTATTAAACTTTGATACTGATGATGCTAAAAAAATCGGAGAGTATTTAAAAGGCCAATTTGAAAAGAACTTACCAGGTTTAACAGTTTCAACAAAAATGCAGCCATTTGCACAAAAATTAAAACTTGAAGCAAGTGGAGATTACGCAATGTCATACGCGGGATGGAGTCCAGATTATATGGATCCAATGTCATTCCTTGAAATGTATACGACAGGTAATGCGCAAAACAAAGTAAATTACGCAAATGCAGCGTATGATGATTTAATTAAAAAAGCGAAAACAGAAGTTGATGTACAAGCTCGCTGGGATGCATTATTACAAGCAGAAAAACAACTGCTTGAAGATGCAGCGATTGCTCCAGTATATCAACCCGGAAAAGCTTATTTACAACGTGGCTCAATTACTGGCCTATTAGAACATAAATATGGCGGAGAATTTAGCTATAAGTGGGTTGAACTAAAAAACTAAAAATGGTTTCCATCATGAATAAGGGTATATGCCTATGATGGGCATGTGCTCTTATTTTAAAAAAATAAAAGTAAGAATATTTTAAACTATCTTATTGCTTTTGAGAAAAACGGGGAGGTGCTTGACTATGGGACGTTATGTATTAAAACGTTTCGTGTACATGGCTTTGACATTATTTTTAATTACTACACTGACTTTCTTTTTGATGAAATTACTTCCGGGTTCTCCGCTTAAAAACCAGGAGAAACTATCACCGGCACAAAAAGAAATCATTCTTGAAAAATATGGCTTAAATGATCCAGTACCAGTTCAATATGCACGTTACTTAGGTAACTTAGCAAAAGGTGATTTAGGGGTATCATTCCAATATGATAACCGTCCAGTAACAGATATGATTGTGGATCGCATTGGACCATCAGCACAACTTGGTTTACAAGCGATTATATTAGGAACATTTATCGGTTTAATTTTAGGAATCGTTGCGGCACTTCGTAACAATACGTGGGTCGATTATGGGGCGACAATTATTTCCGTACTCGGGATGTCGGTACCATCGTTCGTATTCGCCGCATTACTACAATATTTCGTAGGGGTAAAACTTGGGTGGTTCCCAGTAGCATTCTGGAAAGGACCAGAGTTTACCGTAATGCCTACAATCGCTTTATCGATGGCAGTTATCGCAACAATCGCACGTTTTGCTCGTGCAGAGTTAATTGAAGTTATGCAAGCTGATTACATTTTAACAGCGAAAGCGAAAGGAATTAGTCAAGGCGTTATCATTATTAAACACGCACTTCGTAACGCGTTAATTCCAGTAGTAACAATTTTAGGACCAATGGTTGCAGGTTTAATTACAGGGACATTAGTTATTGAGCAAATTTATGCTGTACCAGGACTAGGGGAACAGTTCGTTAAATCTATTACAGTGAATGACTATACAGTTATTATGGGAACTACAATTTTCTATAGTGCGATTTTCATCTTAGTTATTTTCATTGTCGATATTTTATACGGAATTATTGATCCTCGTATTCGTTTAGCGGGAGGGAAAAAATGATGAAAGATGTACAAAAATTATCTCCAGATTTATTTCAACAAGCCAATCAAAATAATGTTGATAATGAAGTCATTGCCCGTCCAAGCTTAACGTTTTGGCAAGATGTAAGAAGACGTTTGTTCCAACATAAAGGAGCAATGTTCGGTTTCGTTTTATTAGCGCTTATTATATTACTAGCAATCTTAGGACCGATGGTAAGTAAGCATTCTTATAAAGAGCAAGACTTAGGTCGTGCGAAATTACCACCGAAAATTCCTGTTATTGAAAATGTTCATTGGCTACCATTTGACGGTACGGATCAATATGGTGTTGACCAATATGAAAAACGTGATATTAAAGAGTATTTCTGGTTTGGTACAGATGATCTTGGCCGTGATTTATGGACAAGAACATGGGAAGGGACGCGTGTATCATTATATATCGCTCTTTTAGCAGCGGCGATTGACTTAGTAATTGGGGTTGCTTATGGAGGTATTTCAGCGTTCTATGGCGGTAGAGTAGATAATATTATGCAACGTGTTATGGAGATTATTAACGGTATTCCATACTTAATCATCGTTATTTTAATGGTAATCATTATGGGATCTGGTATATGGTCAATTACACTAGCAATGGCGATTACAGGTTGGATAGGGATGTCACGTATCGTTCGTGGACAAATCCTGAAATTAAAAAATCAAGAATATGTATTAGCATCTCGTACATTAGGTGCAACAAATACACAATTAATTGTAAAACACTTAATCCCGAACGTAATGGGACCAATTATCGTAATGACAATGTTTACAATTCCAACAGCAGTGTTTGGTGAGGCATTCTTAAGCTTCATCGGTTTAGGTATTCAGCCACCATTCGCATCACTTGGTTCTCTTGTAAATGACGGTTATAAATCAATTCAAACGTATCCACATATGATGTTCATCCCAGCGGTTGTCATCAGTATGTTAATCTTAGCATTCAACTTAATGGCAGACGGATTACGCGACGCGTTAGATCCAAAAATGCGTAAGTAAAAGAGGGGAGAAGTAAAAATGAAAACATTGCTAGAGGTAAAAGATTTGCAAGTCTCCTTTGATACACATGCAGGTGAAGTACAAGCTGTACGCGGTGTTACTTTTGATTTAAAAAAAGGAGAAACATTAGCGATTGTAGGAGAATCTGGTTCTGGTAAATCAGTTACTTCTAAAGCGTTAATGGGATTAATTCCGAATCCTCCAGGGCGTATTAAAAACGGTGAAATCGTATTTGAAGGTCGTGACTTAACGAAACTGACAGAAAAAGAAATGCAGCAAGTGCGCGGGAAAGATATCGCGATGATTTTCCAAGATCCAATGACATCATTAAATCCAACGATGACAATTGGGAATCAAATTATGGAAGGTCTTATTAAACACCAAGGGATGAGTAAAGCAGACGCACGTAAAGTTGCGTTAGAATTAATCGACCTTGTAGGTATTCCGAATCCAGAAGCGCGTTTAAAACAATATCCTCACCAATTCTCAGGTGGTATGAGACAGCGTGTAGTTATTGCGATGGCGTTAGCTTGTAACCCGAAATTATTAATTGCCGATGAGCCGACAACAGCCCTAGACGTTACAATTCAGGCGCAAATTTTAGAGCTTATGAAGGACATTCAGCAAAAAACAGAAGCGGCAATCATTTTCATTACACATGACTTAGGTGTAGTGGCAAACGTTGCGGACCGCGTAGCAGTTATGTACGCAGGTAAAGTTGTTGAAATTGGAACGGTTGATGAAATTTTCTACAATCCAAAACATCCATACACTTGGGGCTTAATCGCATCTATGCCAAGTTTAGATGGTTCAGAAGAAGAGTTATACGCAATCCCTGGAACGCCTCCAGATTTATTAAAGCCGCCAAAGGGAGATGCTTTTGCACCACGTAATCCACAGGCATTGAAAATTGATTTTGAAATGGACCCACCTTTATTTAAAGTAAGTGATACACACTATGCGGCAACTTGGTTACTTCACGAGCAAGCTCCAGAAGTAAAACCACCGGCAGTCGTTGAAAAACGCATTCTTCAAATGAAAGCAGGTGAACAACATGACTAAACAACGTGAGAAATTAATTGAAGTAAAAAATGTAAAACAGCACTTCGACGTGAGTGGTGGTGTTGTCAAAGCGGTTAATGATATTTCATTTGATATTTACCGCGGAGAAACATTTGGTCTTGTAGGAGAATCAGGTTGTGGTAAATCGACAACTGGAAGAACGATTATTCGTTTATATGATGCAACTGCTGGTGAAGTGTTGTTCGATGGTGAAAATGTACATGGTAAAAAATCACGTGCAGAGCTGAAGAAATTCAACCGTAAAATGCAAATGATTTTCCAAGATCCATATGCATCATTAAACCCTCGTATGACAGTAGGGGATATTATTGCAGAAGGTATTGATATTCATGGACTAGCAAAAGGCAAAAAAGAGCGTATGGACCGTGTTCATGAATTATTAATTACAGTTGGTTTAAATAAAGAGCACGCAAACCGTTTCCCGCATGAATTCTCAGGTGGACAACGTCAACGTATCGGTATCGCTCGCGCACTTGCTGTAGAGCCTGAATTTATCATTGCCGATGAGCCAATCTCAGCACTTGACGTATCAATCCAGGCGCAAGTTGTAAACTTACTGAAAAAGTTACAAAAGGAAAAAGGTTTAACATACTTATTCATTGCCCATGATTTATCAATGGTAAAATACATTAGTGATCGCATCGGCGTAATGTACCGTGGTCAAATCGTTGAGCTAACAACAAGTGAAGAGTTATATGCGAATCCAATTCATCCATATACGAAATCACTATTATCAGCAATTCCGCTTCCAGATCCAGATTATGAGCGCAATCGTAAACGTATCGTATACGATCCATCTCAGCATGATTATGCTAGTGAAGCACCAACAATGCGTGAAATTCGCCCAGGACATTTCGTATTATGTTCTGAAGCAGAGTATAAGAAATATAAAGAGATTTATCAATAATAAAAAAGCCAATCTTCCGTTAAGAAGATTGGCTTTTTTCTACTATATAATAGATTTGTCAACATTTCTCGGTAAGTCGATATATTTAAAGAATCGCAGATATAAGTTTCCTTTACGAATGACTACACCTTAATTAAACGAGTGTTACTGTGCTTGAACAGAAACAATTTCCTCTTGTTCTTCAGGTTTAACGAGTGCATAACGTTCCCACGCCCTACTTTTCCAGCGGAAGAACATAATAATGGCACGTGTCCATTCATCAATAGCAATCGCTAACCAAATACCAACGAGCCCCATATCTAAATGGAAGGCGAAAAAGTAACCGAGTGGTAAACTCATTAACACCATAGAGAATGCTCCGATCAAAACTGGGTACTTTGCATCACCAGCTGCGCGAAGTGAATTGATAATGACGATATTCATCGTACGTCCCGTTTCAAGTAGCACACTTAGTAAAAGAACTGACGCACCTAGCGTAATAATGTGCGGATTATCTGTAAATAGTCCCATTAATTGTGTACGGAATGTAACGACGAGAGCGACCATACATAAAGTGACGCCAATTGCCCATTTTACACTTTTCCATACGCGTTCATACGCTTCATCTTTTTCACCACCGCCAACGAGGCGTCCGATAATAATGGCTGTTCCCATACCGATCGCAATCGCGAATAAATAAGTGAACATAGAAATGTTCGTAGCGTATTGTCTAGCCGCTAATGATTCCGTTCCTAAGTATGTTGCATAGTATAAGAAGACAATTTGGCAAGCTTGATACATAACCTGCTCAAATGCAGATGGAATCCCGATTTTTAAAATTTTTCCGATGTATTCCTTTGATAAGGTGAAGTAATATTGTAATTTCACACGGTATTCCATAACGCGGTACAGTAACCAGAAGAAAACGATAAGTGCGATAAGTCGGCTGACAGCAGAAGAAATGGCAGCCCCTTGTACACCGAGTTCTGGGAAACCAAATTTCCCGAAAATGAGTACGTAGTTTCCAGCGATATGAATAATATTCATTCCAAGTGAAATAAACATCGCTTGCTTTGTGAAGCCGTGTACGCGGATAATTGCGGCTAATGAATTAATAATAGCTTGAAGGAAAATAGCGCCTCCGACGATGGATAAATAGTTTTGCGCATACATGAGTACATCGCCTTGTAAGTTCATTGCCATCATCATATGTTTTGAAAATAAAAGAAAGCCAGCGCTTATAATGAGTCCGACCACTAAATTTAATGTGACGGCTAAAGCTGATATTTTAGATGCTTCCATAAAACGTTTGGAACCGAGGTATTGAGATACGACGATAGCTGCGCCGTTCCCGATGACTTCTAGTACCAAAATAGCGATATGGAGATATTGATTCGCTGCACCAACCCCAGATACAGCATCGTCTGATAATGCACTTAACATGAAAGTATCAGCGATCCCCATTAACATAAATAGAAAAACTTCTAGAAAAATAGGCCATGTTAATAAGAATAAACTTAATTTCTCTGTCGGCCCGTTTTTTGCCTGAATTGCTGCCATGTCCGTCCCCTCTTTACCGATATCTATTTTTAGCAAGGTGTATCGTAACATACTTTCTTATCCTTTGCACTCATTTTAACCTACATATCTTTATTATGAAGGGAGCGCTATTTTATGATAAAAAGAGAAGGATAATTATGCACAAAGTATTATGAGATATAAAAATTATTTTTCTCTGATAATTTAGAAAAATATAAAAACATTCATTTTCAACACTTTAGTAAGGATAATCAGCAATATGAAACGTTTACAAAGGTTTATTTTTTAACAGAAAATTTTAATAAAATAGAAATATAAATATACAAAAAATATATTTGTGTGTATAATATGAATTGTTAGAACATATATATATTTCTTTTTGTTTGAAAATGAAAGGGCTAACATTTTTGTGGAGGGTGGAAGTATGAAAAAAAAGATGCCAGTTTTTGTAGTATCAACAGTAGCGATGAGCATGATGTTAGGGGCATGTAGCTACCAAAAAGATGAACCGCAAGCGAACGCAAAAGGGGATAGCGGGAAAAGCGGTGCGAAGCAAGTTATTAATCTAATTGAAACGCAAGAAATTCCAACGATGGATCCAGCGTTATCAGCTGATGCGGTTTCTTCAAGAGTAATGACTAATACGATGGAAGGCTTATACAGTTTAGGAAAAGATGATAAGCTAGTTCCTGGTGTAGCGAAGGAATTTAAAAAGTCAGAAGACGGTAAAAAATATACATTTACATTACGTGAAGACGCAAAATGGTCAAATGGTGAGCCTGTGACGGCGAAAGATTTCGTATACGCATGGCAAAGAGCAATTAACCCAGATACAGCTGCGAAATCAGCGTACATTATGTATGATATAAAAAATGCAGAGAAAATTAATAAAAAAGAGATGAGCCCAGATCAATTAGGCGTAAAAGCGATTGATGATCATACATTAGAAGTGGAATTAGACAATTCAATTCCATACCTTGTAGATTTAATGGTATATCCAATCTTCTATCCTGTGAATGAAAAGTTTGTAAAAGAACAAGGTACGAAGTTTGGTTTGGAAGCGAATACAACACTTTATAACGGACCATTTACATTAAGTGATTGGCAACATGAACGTAGCTTTAAAATGACAAAGAGCGCGTCATATTGGGACAATAAAGAAGTGAAGATTGAGGAAGTAAACTTTAATATTGTTAAAGATACGTCTACACCAATTAATTTATATGAAACAAACGCAGTCGATCGAGCGACGTTATTAGCGGAGTTCATCGATAAATATAAAGGAAAACCAGATTTCCAAACAGTAGAAGATACATCTGTATTCTTCCTTCGTTTAAATCAAAAAGATCCAGCGTTAGCAAATAAAAATATTCGTAAAGCAATTTCACTTGCTTTTGAACGTAAACCGTTCGTTGATACATTATTAAATAACGGTTCTAAGCCAGCGACAGGATTAATTCCTGATAATTTCATTAAAGGGCCGGATAAAAAAGACTTCCGTGCTGTAAATGGAGATATTGTAAAACCAAACGTGAAAGAAGCGAAGAAATATTGGGAAGCTGGTAAAAAAGAGCTTGGTAAAAATGAAATTGAATTAGAGCTATTAAATGAAGATGTTGAATTATCGAAGAAAACAGGTGAATATTTAAAAGGTGAGTTAGAAAAGAATTTACCAGGTTTAACAGTGAAAATTAAACAACAACCATTCGCGCAAAAACTAAAACTAGAAGATGCAGGCGATTTTGTCATGTCATTCTCTGGATGGAGTGCAGACTTCCCAGATCCAGTTACATACCTTGATATGTTTGTGACGGACGGATCGCAAAATAAAATGAAATACTCTAATCCGAAATATGATGAAATTATCATGAAAGCGAAGAAAGATGGAAGCGATGTAAATGCCCGTTGGAAAAACTTACTAGAAGCAGAGAAAATGTTACTTGATGACGCTGCGATTGTTCCAGTATATCAACGTGGTAGAGCATATATACAAAGAGAATCAATTAAAAATATGTACAACCATAAATATGGCGGTGATTTAAGCTTTAAATGGGCGTCAGTAGAGAAATAAGAAAAAAGCAGGCTAACCGCCTGCTTTTTTTTAATACGTACGTTTCTTATAAATGCCTTTCCCGCCAACTTGGTTCCAGCCGGATTGTACATCCAAACTTTTATTAACAAACTTCATCTTTTCTTTTCCGCCAAAGAGTTTTTCACCAATGCTATTTGTAATGACACCAATCAATGCTGTGATTCCGATGATGAGGGCAGCAACAGTGACAAAATCAATAAAAAAAGCAATCATTTGCAAATTCCCCCTTTGCCTGTCTGTATGTTTATTGTATGAGATAAAAGATAAAAAAGAAAGAAATGTCAGAAAAAATAATTGATTTATTTTAGAAATCGTATAGACATGGATGAGGATGTTTGTTAGAATAAGAACAAGTGTTCCGTTTAATTCTCACTTGTATAGTCTTACATTTCTTAATTGATTTATGAAGAAAAGGTAAGAAAACGTTCTCTTTTTCATAGAGAAGATTATGGGGAAATAACTGTATATCACATGAAAAATCTATGACAAGCCAGTATTAAGAGGGTTGAAGGTTATTGTTAAATTACAGCTGAAGTGAGTGTGATCATGTTACATAGCAGTTGAATACACGGAAGGGTTTTCTCAATTAGAAGGAAATTTACTGTATATTTCTTGCAAAATCTATTGTATAATGATTATAGAAGTTACTTATTAAAAGTAATTGTTGTTTGTTCAAAGTTGTTGCTTACATGAAATGAGATTTTTTGCACTTTGTTATAAGACAAGGTATCGTAAAAAATTGCTGAATTTAGAAATTTAAACTGTAATTAGTACAGAATTTGTACTCTTTAAGGAGAGTGAGCTTTGTATGGTAACATTATATAGTTCTCCAAGCTGTACGTCTTGTAGAAAGGCGAAATTATGGCTAGAGGAAAATCATATTCCTTATACAGAACGTAATATTTTCTCAGATCCATTAACGATTGAGGAAATTAAAGAGATTTTACGTATGACAGAAAGCGGAACGGATGAGATTATTTCTACTCGTTCGAAAGTTTTCCAAGAATTAAATGTAAACTTAGAGTCTTTACCACTTCAAGATTTATATAAGATGATTCGTGACTATCCAGGGATTTTACGTCGTCCAATTATGATTGATGAGAAGCGCCTTCAAGTAGGTTACAATGAAGACGAAATCCGCCGTTTCTTACCACGTACAGTAAGAACGTTTCAATTACGTGAAGCACAGCGTCTTGTAAATTAATTATAATAATATGAAAACCTTCTACCTATTATATAGTAGAAGGTTTTTTTTAATGTTTCACATTTCGTAATCGAACTTGTTGCACGATAATACCGATGCATAGAACAGTGAAAATGAATAAGAAAGGCATGCTTGTGGTGAAATTTGGATTATTATGAAAGAACGTTGCAAGTCTGTCTTCATGTGTAACCATTTTTCCTGCTGTATAGGCGAGAATCGCTGCTCCGCAATAAATGAGGAATGGAAAGCGTTCCATAAGTATTAAAATAAGTTTGCTGCCCCAAATAATAATCGGGATAGAAATGAGTAAGCCGATTATTACGAGTAAAAATCTTCCGTGAGCTGCACCTGCAATGGCAATAACGTTGTCAAACCCCATAACGAGATCTGCGAATACAATTGTACGCACAGCTTGAAATAAAGTTGTTTTCCCCTGAATAGCAGAAAGATCGTTGCTATTATCAGTTAGTAAATTTACTGCAATTAATGTAAGTAAAACGCCCCCGATAAGTTGTAGAAATGGAATGTCGAGTAAATAGACAGCTAGTATAGTAAGGATAATTCTTAGTACGATTGCTAAAAGAGTACCAATCAAAATGGCTTTATTTCGTTTCGATTCAGGTAAATTTCGACTAGCTAGTGCGATGACGATTGCGTTGTCACCACCTAATACAACATCGATACCGACAATCATTAGTACAGATGTTAAAAACTCTAAGTCCATTCGTCTGCCTCCATTTATGATGTTTTAATAAGCGAACTGTATGTATGTGGTGAAGAGAGAGACTAAATCACCTTCTCTAATAAAAGTTTCACTTTATTACAGTGTACGGGGGAGGGTGGAAATGTATGTCCAAATTTTTCATGAGTGAGAAATCGCTATAATGATATATTTGTGTAGATGGTCGAATAAAGATAGGCATATAACTATTTTTGTAAAATAAATCGATTTTATTTCCATTCTGGAGAATCTTATCATAAAATGAGAGTACAAGAATCTATTGATTTGTCATATGAGTGGGGAATCCCTTCATAACAATTCTAAGCAGGAAGGGAGAGTTGTATTTTGGATATTGAAAGAATTAATGACCATACGATGAAATTTTTTATTACGTACATTGATATAGAGGATAGAGGGTTTAATCGTGAAGAAATTTGGTATGACCGCGAACGAAGTGAAGAGCTCTTTTGGGAGATGATGGACGAAGCTCGTGATCATGATGATTTCTTTATTGATGGACCATTATGGATTCAAGTGCAAGCAGTTGATAAAGGGATTGAAGTACTTGTAACGAAAGCAGAGCTTTCAAAGGATGGACAAAAGCTAGAACTACCAATAGGTGTAGATAAAATTATAGACATTCCTCTAGATGAAGGCATTGAATCATTATTCCAGCAAGAATTAGTGGAAGAGGTAGAGGAACAAGCAGGAACAAACTTTAACGAAGATGGTACGTTTGGATTTTTAATTAAATTTAATGATTTTGAAGATGTCATTTCATTAAGCCACCGTCTTATCTTTGAAGATATAAAAGATGAGCTGTATTCATTTGAGAACCGCTATTATGTATATGTGGAATTCGATGAAGTGCTACATGATGAAGAAGAAATTGATCGTATTTTAAGTATTGTTTTAGAATACGGAGAAGAATCAACTTTAACAATTCATCGTGTAAGTGAGTATGGGAAACAAATTGTGAAAGAGCATGCGCTTGAAACAATTCGCAATAATTTTCCTGCTAAAACGTAGGCCGATTTCTGTAGTATGAAATCGGCTTTTTATATGAAGAATAGGAAAGCTTTCTTAGTAAGGAGGTAAGAGATGAAAAATACGTTAAAGTTGATTTTCTTTGTTTTACTATTGTTCGCGTTATTTGTTTCGTTACGTATGTTTATTGATGTAGCATTTTATTCGGATGTAATTGGTATAAAAGATGTTTCGATTTTAGGTATTATTAGTATTTTATTTACGGTATCTGCATTTTTAATTGGCTGCGTTATTTTCTTAGAGAACCGTCATCCGTCTAAAACACTTACATGGCTCATTGTGTTAGGTATTTTTCCGGTATTTGGATTCTTCGCTTATTTATTATTTGGACAGAACTTTCGGAGGAAGAGAATGTTCCAAAAGAAGGCGTTGCTCGATGAACAAGCATTTTTACAATATAAAGGGCATGAAGATTACGAAGAACGGATTTTGCGCAATCATAAGCACCAAGAGCTGTTATTTCGTTTAGCGGACCGCTTAGGCGCTTTAAATATTTCATTTCAAACTGAAACGAGAACATTAACAAATGGAGATGAAACGTTTCAGGCCATTTTAGATGGATTAAAACGAGCGAAACACCACATTCATATGGAATATTACATTGTGCGTGATGATAAACTTGGAACAGAAATTAAAGATATTTTAATACAGAAATCAAAAGAAGGTGTTGTCGTTCGTTTTTTATATGATGCGGTTGGAAGTTTTAGATTATCGAATTCATATATTGAAGAATTGAATGATGCAGGAGTAGAAATGATTCCGTTTTTCCCTGTGCGCTTTCCGATTTTAAACGATAAGATTAATTATCGAAACCACCGGAAAATCGTTATTATTGATGGAAATGAAGGATTTGTCGGTGGATTAAATATTGGTGATGAATATTTAGGGAAGGATAAATATTTCGGTTTTTGGCGAGACACGCATTTATATTTGCGTGGTGAAGCTGTTCAAAGCTTGCAACTTATTTTCCTTCAAGATTGGTTTTATATGACTGGTGAGGCTGTGCTGGCCCCTGAATATTTACAAGCGAAAGCAGTTGAGGGTGATCATTGGGGAGGCGTACAGCTCGTTGCAGGTGGACCAGATAATAAATGGGAAACAATTAAACATTTATACTTTGCCATGATTTCATCTGCACGGAAATCAATTTGGATTGCGACGCCGTATTTCATTCCAGATGATGATATTTTATCCGCATTAAAGGTAGCTGCACTTGCAGGTATTGATGTCCGTTTGTTAATGCCGAGTAAGCCTGATAAGCGCACCGTCTTTTACGCATCGAGATCGTACTTCCCAGAGCTTTTAGATGCAGGGGTAAAGATATATGAATACGAAAAAGGCTTTCTTCATAGTAAAGTTGTCATTGTCGATTCTGATTTAGCTTCAATTGGGACTGCTAATATGGATATGAGAAGTTTTCATTTGAACTTTGAAGTAAATGCCTTTTTATATGATACAGACAGCATTCGAAAACTTGTTCAAGATTATAAAGAGGATATAGAAGAATCAAGTGAAATTCATGTCGATCGTTTTCATAAAAGGCGTCTTCATAGACGAATTGTTGAATCGACGTATCGATTATTATCACCTTTATTATAAAAAGAGATGTCCGAAATTGGGACATCTCTTTTTTAAAAGGAATTTGTAATAAATTGTAGAATATAAGGAGCTGAAAGGGTGTGATTCCGATGTTTATCGCCAAAAGAGAAAACGGAGAAAAAATCCATCTACTCTATCATCATGATGAAGAGCTTTTACATCGTATGCGTAAAAAGGAAAGCTTCTTTTGCATAGCTTGCGGGAAGGAAGTGCAAATGAAATTAGGGAAACAAAAAAGTTGGCATTTTGCTCATAAGAAAATGGACGCGTGTCTTGCCTTTTATGAAGCAGAATCTATGTATCATATGCACGGTAAAGAATTGTTATATAGGTGGTTCAAACGTCAAAACTTTCCTGTGTATATAGAGCACTATCTTCCAGAAATTCAGCAACGACCAGATATTTTCATAGAGAGAGCAGGGAGAACAATTGCGATTGAATACCAATGCGCCAATCTCTCTATAGAGCAGCTGTACAAACGAACCTATTCGTATTGGCGAGCTGGTATACAGGTTATTTGGATCATTGGTGGAAATCAATTGAAAAGGCAATCAGCATATTGGATGAAATTCTCCTCACTTATGGCTTTCTCCTTACAATCTTATCCTCAGCCATTTCTTATTTTCTTCTGTTCGAAACAAAAATCATTTATGAAATGCGCGTTTCTCACTTCATTTTCTACAAGCGTCTCTTTCTCACATATTATCTATTTACCAACTGAAACGACTACTTTTGAAATGCTCTTTTCTCCCGTCTCTTTCCGAAAAGAAACATTAGGTGAGGAATGGAAAAAGCGAAAGAGCTATTTTCGGCAAAATGCTCTGCCGATTTGGAATTACAATCATAAGTCACTATTACGCCTTTTATATCAATGTAAATGTACCCCAGCAAATTTTCCTTCTGAAATTGGTGTGCCACTCCCGTCCTCATTTGCTTTTCAAACAAATCCATTTACATGGCAAGCTTTTCTATATATAAAATGTATAGGTGAGCTTACGGTAGGGGAATGTATTTCCCTTCAATATGTATGTAGTTATGTGAAAACGTATACGAAAAGGCGCATGCTCCCGTACTTTTCACGGCATATATGGAAAGTAGCAGTTGCTGAATATATGACATTTTTATGTTATGCAGGTGTATTGCAGAAAGTAGGGACTTATAAGTACCGGAAAAAAAGAGAAGTAGTTATGTTAAAAACAGAGGAGGAAGTTATAAAATATGATGAAATTTACTTAACGTATGCCTTATCTTTATTTGAGGCAAAGTACAACATGAGAGAAGGAAAAGGGGATATAATAAAGACTGATCGTGAAGGAATTACATAAGAAAAATCGAATTGTATGTAAGTAGAGATATTTAAAGGAGGGCTTAAAGGATGTCTGAACAAAACACAGCAAAAACGTTACCAGATCGCAAAGAGATTGAAGAATCAAGTACGTGGCGACTAGAAGATATTTTCCAAACAGATGCAGAATGGGAAAAAGAATTCCAAGCCATTAAAGAGCTATTACCGAAGTTAACTGAATTTAAAGGGAAACTTGGTGACTCTGCGAACAATTTACTTGAAGCATTGCAATATGAAGACGAAATTTCAATGCGATTAGGTAAGCTATATACATATGCACATATGCGTTACGATCAAGATACAACAAACTCTGTGTATCAAGCATTAAATGACCGCGCAACAAATTTATATTCACAAGTATCTAGTAGCACAGCATATATTGTGCCTGAAATTTTATCGATTTCAGAAGATACACTGCAAACATTCTTGACAGAAAATAGAGACTTAAGTGTATATGAACATGCATTAGAAGAAATTACGCGTCAACGCCCGCACGTATTATCTGAAGCGGAAGAGGCTCTATTAGCAGAAGCATCTGAAGTAATGAGTGCGTCAAGTAATACATTTGGTATGTTGAATAATGCGGATTTGAAATTCCCATCTATTAAAGGTGAGGATGGAGAAGAAGTGGAAATTACACATGGTCGTTACATTCAGTTTTTAGAAAGTGATGATCGTCGTGTGCGCGAAGATGCATTCAAAGCTGTATATGAAACGTACGGGAAATATAAGAACACATTTGCAAGCACGTTAAGCGGAGCTGTGAAACGTAATAATTTCAATGCGCGTGTTCGTAAATACGATTCTGCACGTCAAGCGGCATTAAGTAATAATAATATTCCTGAAGCGGTGTATGATCAACTTGTTGAATCTGTAAATGATAATTTACACTTGCTACATCGTTACATTGATATTCGTAAGCGTGCACTAGGACTTGATGAGCTTCATATGTATGATTTATATACACCACTTGTACCAGAAGTGAAAATGAACGTGAAGTATGAAGAAGCACAAGACATGTTATTAAAGTCTTTAAACGTACTTGGTGATGAGTATGTTGACATTTTAAAAGAAGCATATGAAAATCGCTGGGTAGATGTGTATGAGAATAAAGGAAAGCGAAGCGGAGCATATTCATCTGGTGCATATGGAACAAATCCGTATATTTTAATGAACTGGCATGATAATGTAAATAATTTATATACACTTGCTCATGAGTTCGGTCATTCCGTGCATAGTTACTATACAAGAAAGACGCAGCCGCACGTATACGGTGATTATTCAATCTTCGTTGCGGAAGTAGCATCAACTTGTAATGAAGCACTTCTAAACGATTATTTATTAAAAACGACAGAAGATAAGAAAGAGCGTCTATACTTATTAAATCATTATTTAGAAGGATTCCGTGGTACTGTATTCCGTCAAACGATGTTCGCAGAGTTTGAGCATATTATTCATAAGAAAGTACAAGAAGGACATGCGGTTACGCCAGACATGTTAACGGAGATCTACTATGATTTAAATAAGAAATATTTCGGTGATGCTTTAGTAATCGATGAAGAAATTGGTTTAGAGTGGTCTCGTATTCCGCACTTCTACTACAACTATTACGTATACCAATACGCAACAGGATTTAGTGCAGCAACGGCTTTATCTAAACAAATTTTAGAAGAGGGGCAACCAGCAGTAGAACGTTACATTAATGAGTTCTTAAAAGCAGGAAGCTCAGATTATCCAATTGAAGTGCTGAAAAAAGCTGGAGTAGATATGGCATCTCCAGAACCGGTAAAAGAAGCATTGCAAGTATTTGAAGAGAAATTAAATGAATTAGAAGCATTATTATTTGAAGAGAAGTAATTGTAAAGACGAGGAATTTACCTCGTCTTTTTTTGTTTTAAATATTTTTGTCGATACTTGTCGAAAAAATAAGGTGAATTTCTTTCTTTTTTCTAAATTAGAAGGCAGTTTTACAGGTGATTTTTGTAGTTAAAACCCTTTAAATCGTTTTTTATGGTTGAAATAAGAGAGAGCGATGACAATGACTCCAAATAAAAGAGGGAAGGCAATAATTTTAGGAAAAGCTTGTAGTAGAGAGAGGATGTACAAGAAAAAAGAAACGATGACAGCTAGTAAGATAAGTAAAATATACGTTTTTTTCATACGGAACACCTCCAAAATAGCTTTTTTATAGCTTATTCAGAAATGAAAACGTTTAGAATGTGACAAAAGTGTGAAATTCGACAAAAGGGGTTGTCATCTGACGTCGAATCTTGTAATATAATAAGCGTGAACGAATTCACATACAAACATATACCCCTTTGTTTGAACGTGAAAATTTCTCCCATCCCCTTTAATATTTTTATAAGCCGTAAAGAAGAAGACCTGGTGTTTTACACCAGGTCTTTTTCTTTTGCTATCCATTTCCAATAACGTTCACATTTTACGTCAATCATTTGTACTTTTCGTTTCAGTTGTAATTTTTTCAGTTCACGCTCGATCTCTTGCTGCGAGCAGTCATATATAAATGCTACTTCTTTTGAAGATATAAATTGCGTTGCTTCTAGTAACACTTCTAAAGGTGGTAATGGTTCTGGCTCGATTTCACATTTTACAAGTTCTTTCAATAATTGTACGTATACGTCGTAGGAATAAGTTCCAGCGATTTTAATACCTTCTTCATCTGAATTCGCATGAAAGAATACGAGAGAAGGTATTTCTGTAATATGCATCTCATTTGTAAATTTTAAGTCACATTGGAAAGCTTTTTTTGCGCTAGCGGAATGTAGGTCTTTTTTAAATTCTTCTACATCAATATCGCTATCTCTTGCACATGCAAGTAATAATTCGCAGTCAGGGTTTGATACATTTTCAAGGAAAATGTATTCTTGGAGTTTTCGCAAAAACTTCGAACCTGCTTTTCGGCCCTGTAACTCCGCTGCCTTAATTGCCATCGAAACTAAATATGGTGTTGACGATGCTTCTTGCATATGTACCTTTCCATCACATGAAAAACCTTGTAAACTTGTTGTCTTTTCCCACACAAATCGAATATTAGCAGGTTTATTCCATTTGTGTGAGGAAGCGTTCGTTCCATCCACTTTTCCTGTTACGATATGACGAATAGAGAAGTATTTCCCGTATTCAAGCCATAGTTTAATAATAAAGGGCTCAATTTCCCAGCAATCTTTGCAAAGTGGATCAATAAATAAATATGCTTCTACAGACTTATGCTCGCATGCGGAAGGAGATGGCATATTTATATGCGTTGCTTCCTGCTTATCCATTACACTTCACCTGTTTCGTTTGGAGTATTAACCATATGCTGAGCAGTTAACGCTAAACGTTCAAAAACGAACTCTCTTATATGACCGTGCACTCCTGTGTCATCCATTGCTTGCTCCATACATGATAGCCAAGCCTCTGCTCGTTTTGGCGTAATCTCAAACGGAAGATGGCGTGCTCTTAACATAGGATGACCATGTTCTTCAGTGTACAAATTAGGACCACCTAAATATTGCGTTAAAAATTGTTTCTGCTTCCTAGCGGTTTCTGTTAAATCATCCGGGAAGATGGGAGATAGGTCAGGGTGTTTACTGACATAGGAATAAAACGTGTCTACTAATATTGCAATGCATTGTTCACCGCCAATTGCTTCAAATGGTGTCATCGGTTGCTTGCTCATCCTTTATAAACTCCTTTTTCCATGAAATGTATATCTATTGTAGCAATGGAATGTTCTAGAGGGCAAATAAACAGCCTTCATAACGTTCTTTGCTTATTTTTCAAATGTAAAAGAATCTTTTCCTTTTAAAAAGTGAGATATATCCACTAGTAGAACGTATTCACTAGTGGAATTTTCACTTTAGCGTGCTTTGTTTTGTTTGGCAAGGAAAAAGCGTTTTACTTTATTATTTGTATGACGGATTGGTATGTCGTGCTGTTTTAATAAATGAATAAATGCAGCTTTTCCTGTTTCTTCATCTTGCACTTCAAATTCAATTTCATAATCATCGTGATTGTAATAGAAACTATGATCAAAGACAAGCGTTCCGCCTTCAAATAGTGTTTCGGCTCTTTCAGTTGTTAAACTACCCATATAAGTTAAAGTGGAAACAGGAATTTGTAATTTGTGTAGTTGATCCATTACAGCCCCTGGAATGATTACGTTTGTTTCCATCATCATTCTTGCTTCGTCTTCTGTTACGACTTGATGCGTTTCTAACAAGCCGATTTCTGCAGGTTGTTTCAATGTTAATGTATAAGTTTCTCCTTTATGACGAATACGAAGTGCAGAGCCAGCTTCTTTTAACGAGAAGCCCGGTGTTTCAAAGTAGTGATTCACCTGTTTCGTAAATACCTCAATAGAGAATGATTTACATAATGTATCGAATTCTTCTTCTGTAACAATATTTTTAAATTCAATTTCAATTTCTTGTGTCATTGTATGCGCGCTCCTTTTAAAAAATAATTCTTTACACATTATCGCTTTTTCATAAATTTGGTTCAATGTTTTATTTGTTTGCGTCCATGTTATGATACAATAATACTGTTAAGTAAGACAGGAAGTTGAGATGGAGGAGTTAGAGCATGCAAAATAAAATTCAAGTTAAGAGCGTAGAAAAGAGAGAGAATGCGCTTATTTTTTGTGCGGAAAATAATGAAATAGAGGTAAAGGAGTTAAGTGCGCGTAATCACGTACTTGTAGACTCAGACAATTTATCATTTTTATATATTTTAGAAAACGAATCATCTTTCATTTATGTAAGTATTCCGCACACATGCTGGGAAGCAATGCATGAAGCGATGAATAACGATATAGTAATGTTCGTTCGTGTGAATGACGTTGAAATGGAATTAGAAAATTTAAAAGAAGAAGTAGAATATTTAGTTGAAAATATTGAAGGTAATGCAAATTACGGAGAAGAACTAGTAACTGCTGTAGAAAAAGTATTTCTATAAGCAAATGGATTGATTTTGGTGGTGGTTGAAATGAATCGAAATTGGGAAGAATTTTTAGCACCTTACCATCAAGCGGTGGCAGAGCTGAAAGTGAAACTAAAAGGAATGCGTACTCAATTTGCAATGTTAACAGAGCATTCTCCAATTGAGTTTGTAACAGGAAGGGTAAAGTCGGTTGCTAGTATTATTGATAAAGCGGAGAAGAGAAATGTACCGCTAGATCGGCTGAGAGAAGATATGCAAGACATCGCGGGCCTTCGAATGATGTGTCAATTTGTTGATGAGATTAAGCCTGTTGTAGAATATCTTCGAAAACGGAATGACTTTGAAATCGTGGAAGAACGTGATTATGTCACGCAAAAGAAAGATAGCGGCTATCGCTCTTATCACGTTGTCATTAGTTACCCCGTTCAAACGATTCAAGGAGAAAAAAAAGTATTGGTAGAAATCCAAATACGCACGTTAGCAATGAATTTTTGGGCAACAATTGAGCATTCTTTAAATTATAAATATAGTGGACGTTTTCCTGAAGATATTAAAATACGCTTGCAACGCGCAGCGGAAGCGGCGTTTTTATTAGATGAAGAAATGTCTTCTATTCGTCTTGAGATTCAAGAAGCGCAGAAAGCTTTTTCAAGAAAACAAGAAACGAAAGATTCCGAATCATAAACTAAAGGGTGTTGGGCGATGAAATTTACAATTATGTCAAAGGGAGATCAATCATCAGATACACTGGCAAGCACGATGAAAGAATACTTGCTAGATTTTGGATTTATAATGGATGAAAAGGAACCCGATATTGTAATTTCTGTTGGGGGAGATGGAACGCTTTTATATGCATTTCATCGTTATTATAATCGATTGGATGAAACAGCATTTGTTGGTGTACATACAGGGCATTTAGGTTTCTATGCAGATTGGTTACCGACAGAAGTAGAGAAATTAGTAATTGCAATTGCTAAAACACCATTCCAAGTGGTGGAATATCCGCTTTTAGAAGTGATTATTCGCTATGTGAATGGGAGTAAAGAGTCACAGTATTTGGCGATGAATGAAGCAACTGTTAAAAGTGCGGAAGGTACATTAGTAACAGAAGTGGAAATACGCGGAGAGTACTTTGAAACGTTCCGCGGGGATGGCCTTTGTATTTCTACTCCTTCGGGAAGTACGGCGTATAATAAGGCGCTTGGCGGAGCTATTATTCACCCTTCTATTGAAGCGATTCAAATTGCAGAAATGGCATCTATTAATAACCGTGTGTTTCGTACTGTAGGCTCGCCACTCGTATTGCCGAAGCATCATACATGTGTGTTGAAGCCGGCTGCAGGAATGAACTTACAAATTACGGTGGACCATTTAACGATGGTTCATCAAGATGTGAAATCAATCCAGTATCGCGTTGCAAATGAGAAAGTACGATTTGTTCGTTTCCGTCCGTTCCCGTTCTGGAAACGAGTTCGTGACTCGTTTGTTGCAGATAAATAGAAAGGGTTTATATATTTGAACAGATTTACATTGAAATGGGATATAGAATCGGCTGAAGAGGGAACTTTAGTTAGAGAATTTTTAAAAACAAAAGGGATTTCTAAAGCCGCCTTAACGGATATAAAATTTCGCGGCGGAGCTATTGAAGTAAATAATCAACATGCCAGTGTTCGTCATCAGTTGCAAGCTGGTGAAGAATTACGTGTCTTTTTTCCAGTGGAAGAAAGAAGTGAAGGGATGATTAAAGAAGATATCCCTTTATGTATTGTATATGAAGATGATGCGGTTCTTGTCATAAACAAAGAGGCGAACATGTCAACGATTCCGTCTAGAGAACATCCGGCAGGTAGTGTTGCGAATGCGCTCTTATCTCATTATGATAAGCAGCATCTTGCAAGTACGGTGCATATCGTAACAAGATTAGATCGTGATACTTCAGGGCTTATGCTTATTGCAAAAAATCGTTTCGTGCATCATCTTTTATCGAAACAGCATCAACAAAAAGCTGTGAAAAGAACATATGAAGCAATTGTTCACGGTGAGATGATAGAACGAGAAGGAACGATTGATGCACCGATTGGACGAAAATCGGATAGCATTATTGAGCGAACCGTTTGTGAAAATGGGCAAAGAGCAGTTACTCATTTTAGAGTGATGGATAGCGCCAATCATAAGACGCATGTATCACTTGAGCTTGAGACCGGAAGAACGCATCAAATTCGTGTACATATGGCTCATATAGGCCACCCGTTACTTGGTGATGATTTATATGGAGGAAGAAGAGATGTGATAAAACGTCAAGCACTTCATAGTACATCTTTGACGTTTTATCATCCTATTTTAGAGAAGGAAATGTCTTTCACTACAACGATTCCAAGCGATATGGAAGAGGTATTAAGGCATACTTAAAAAGGGAACAAAATTCTTATGTAACGAAGAATTTTGTTCCCTTTTTTCTTAGCGGAATAATATTAAAATTTGATTTTCACCCGTGCGCTTTATAACGAAAAAGCCACTTTCGGATTTTGTAGCAATGCCATCGTTATTTGGACGACAATATCCATGCGTTTCGCAAGTGCCGTCATCGCGTACTAACATTTGTCCAATTAATCCGACAGGAAGCCACTCGGTACGATCTTTTCTTGCTATATATTTGCAAGTTGGATCCCATTCTGTATTTAAAAGAGGTTGTATGTCTTGCGATTCCGTACGTACATATTGGCGTTTTCCAAAGTTATCTGTTTTATAGCGTTTTTGCCAACTTAAAGCACCGCTATTTCCTATAAGGGCGGGGGTTGCACTAGATATTCCTAAAATGAATGAATCGTTTGAAGTAGCGATCCGAATTTTTTCTTCGCTACTAAATGTAACGAAATAACCTACATCAATAAAATTATTGTCTGTTGTTTCAAACATTTGTGCAAAATCAGTTCCACTTGCATTGTAAGAAGCGCCATCAATATACATTTCCCCATTATGAGCAAGCCACTTTGCACCGATATTATGATCGGTTTCATTTGTGCCGTTTGCAATAAACCAAGAATAAGATTCTTCTGCTGTGCCGAAGCGCCCCATAATATGGCTACCTGCAAAATGAGCTGTTGATGTATGATTACCTTCCGCATGAGAAGAGAATCCGTTAGCGATAGTCGCGGTTCCTTCTGCATGTGCTGCTTCGCCTAAAGCGATTGTATGTTTACCTTCCGCATGAGAATAAGAGCCACCTGCTGTCGTTTCACTTCCTTCACTATGGGAACTATGTCCAGTTGCTTTCGTTTTTGATCCTTCCGCATGAGAGAAAGAAGCTTTTGCGTGTGTAAGAAGTCCTTCTGCATGTGAAGCTGTACCCTCTGCATTAGAGTGAAGCCCCTCTGCATGTGCATATCGTCCCCCTTTTTTTACTTTTGTATTTTCAGGTGTAGGAGTTTGAATTATAATCGTTTTTTCTGTTTGTATATCATTGGATGGTGCTAATGCTTCTCTTATTTTTTTCACTTGATTTATAATAGCAGCTGGAATTTCTGATTCTGCTTTTTTATTTATTGCTACAGGGATGTCTTCTTCTGTATTTTTCTCTGTTTGCTCAGAAGGCACAACCTGTTCAGTGTGAGTAGAGTGAGGTTTATTTTTTTGCTGCATCTTTGTTTTTCTATTATCGATTATGCGGCTCATTACAGCATTTTCTAAAGAGACATATTTTGGTTTAGCTTTGTTTTTGGGGGAAGCCCCTTGTCCGTCCGGTTCTTCTAAAGCTGCAGCTCGAATGCTGCACCAGTTGTTAATTCCGTACATGGGCAGATAAAAAGGCGGGCATTTTCTTTTTTGTTTAGAAGATTTTTTCTTCATTCTGTCACCTCCTGCGACAGTATATGCCGTGTAATTAAAAAAAGATGCACTTTATTGCATCTTTTTTTAATTACTTTACCTAGTTTTTATAGGAGAGCCGCCTAAATGATACGGTAATCCTCGTAATTTGTGAATGATATCTAAATAAGGGTCGTTATGAAATTGGGCGAAATTTCTCAGGGACAAAAGACAGGGAGGAAGGGACGGAAACGGTCTCCATCTCAGGATAACGTAGTCCGGTTAGTTTGCCACCAAATACAGCGCCAGTGTCAATATTGACTGTATGATTTACGAAGCGAGGTTCTTTAATGGGTGTATGTCCATATACAATCCAAGCTTTTCCTTTATATTCTTGTGCCCAGTCGCGACGGACAGGAGAGCCGTCAGCATGTTTTTCTCCTGTAATATCGCCATATAATACAAAGGTTTGTACTTTTTTATCTTGTCTTCCTATGTAATCTTGCCGAATTCCAGCGTGACATACAATTAACCTTTTCTCGTCGAGTACGTGATAAAAAGGAGAGTGCTCGTAAAGGGTGATAAATTTTTCTTTTATAATGTTTTGTTTATGAGAAGGCAGTGCTTCATATTCGGCAACAGTTGTTTCGAGTCCATGAGCGATTGTCACATTACGCCCAAGGAAAAAACGGTATAGTTTATTACAGTGATTTCCCGGAGCGTAATAAGCTACTTTTTTATTTATGACAAGTTCCCATACAATTTCAATCATACGTAATGAATGAGGGCCGCGATCTGTAATATCACCAACAAATGCAAGCTTACGTTGGTCAGGGTGAAACGGCAGGTCACTATTCCAGTTGTATCCGAGTTTCGTCGTTAAATCTTGAAACTCTTGAAAGCATCCATGAATATCCCCTATAATGTCAAATTTCATATTTAAACCTCCACCATATTTTTCATTAGTATATCTAAAAAAGGATAGAGATAAAAATATACTGTTTTTGCTCGTCATTTAAACATAAAGATTTTCGTTCTTGAGCGAACGTTTAAAACGAATCCAATCGCTATCATGTATGTGAGTAAGGAACTTCCTCCGTAGCTCATAAGGGGTAATGTAATTCCTGTAATAGGTAGTAATCCGATGGTCATCCCGATATTTTGAAATACTTGAAAAGTAAACATTCCGATTGTACCAGCACAGATGTAACTACCGAAAGGATCATTACTTTCTAAGGCGATATGAATCATGCGGAAAATAAGTAGGAAAAAAAGTGAAATAATGACACTTGCGCCTAAAAAGCCGAATTGCTCAGCGACATTGGTGAAAATAAAATCTGTATGTGGTTCTGGAAAGTATACTTGCCCATTTTCCCAACCTTTTCCTTGCATTTCCCCTGATCCAGTAGCTAAGAAAGCTTGTCTTAATTGATAGCCTTGTGCATCATATTTGTATGGCGCTAACCAGCCGTAGAAGCGATTTAGTTGATATTCTTGTAAAATGTGTGCTTTAAAGAATTTTGTGTGAGTAAAAAAAATATACGTTAATGTAACGCCAGCTGCAAAAATACCGGAAACTAATCCGAAAATAAAACGCCAACGTATACCAGAAACTAGTATCATTGCTGCGAGCATAGCTGAAATTACCATTGTGTTTCCTAAATCAGGTTCCTTTGCAATAAGTAGTAGGGGTGGCAAACTTGTTGCACATATTTTTCCGAGTAATAAAAAATCGCCGTGTATTGTCCGGAAAAAATATTTCTCATTGTGATTTGCTATAATTCGTCCAGTGACGATAATTAAAAACAATTTCATGATTTCAGACGGCTGGAAATTTCCGATGCCGGGAAGCCTGTACCAAGCGGTAGCACCTTTAATTGTAACGGCACCTGGTACTTGAAGTTCTAGTCCAATAAGTAGTACCAATGCAAAGCTATATAAATACCAAGCAATTTTTTGATAACGATCGAAATCAATAATCATAATCATACCAATGGCTATAAATCCAATGAAGTACCATTGGATTTGCTTTAATACAAAATTTACGCTTTGCAAAAATGGTGGTAAAGAGGCTTGTGCACTTGCAATTGCAAAGCAACTAACAGTCCCAATGGCAAATAAGATGAATAGTAATACGTAGTCTATTTGATATTGAGAATTTGGATCTTTCAATGTATGTATTCCTTTCTATCGCCTAGTAAGTATATGGATCATGTCATGATAAAAATAATATACAAGCAGACTATGCATACATTTATTCCACTATTTGTGGGAAGTCATACATCACGAGGAAGGAATAGCTCCTCCCTTGTGATGGACTATATTGCACGGAGCTCTTTTGTAATGATATTTAAACAATAAGAAAGTCGTGCATGTGTATTTTTATCTGGAATGAGGTTTGGAAATAGATCGTAAAATTTGACCGCATTTTTATACCATCCGTAAGCTCTTATCAAACCTTTTTTATAATATTTAGTGTCTTGTAAGAAACCATACTTTTTCGAAGCTAAAACGAGCTGAGAAAAATCTTCACAGCCCTCAAGGAATTTGTGACGTACTTGCTGTCCAGTATGAAGACGGAATGAACTTAAGGGCTCAGTTATATACATCGCATCACCTTTTGAAAGTAAACTTAGCCAAGAGGCCATATCAACACTACAACCATATTTTCTGCCATGTAAAGTGCCGAAAGGTTCCGTTAATAGGCTTTTTCTAAAGAGTACGATTGTAGGCTCACCGATAATATTTTGTCCTGACATAAGCATACGGTTTCCAAAATCTTTCCCATTTAGTAGAGTATCTTCATCATATAATTTTTTCATGGAGGGATGTTGTTCAATTATATCTCCATTATCATCAATCCAAGTACGATAGGAGGTGATAAGTGCAATGTCTTTATTTAAATCTTGTTGGAAATAAAACATCATTTTTTCGATTTTATTATTATAAAATATATCATCGTCCATTAAGAAATTTATGTACTCTCCTTTTGACTGTTTTAAGAGCGTAAGGGCGTTATGAAATTGTCCTAAAGTAGAGGCATTTCGAATGTACGTTATATGTTTATGTTTATGTAAATAATGTCTGTATATTAATTTTTCTGTTTCATTAGTTGTACTATCGTCTCCTACAATAATTTCAATATTTGAATACGTTTGTGCTAATACACTTTCTAGAGCAATTTTAAAATAATGTGGTCGGTTATAGGTGGGAATAAGGATGGAAACGAGAGGTAGATTTTTCATAGTATTCATATATAACTACCTTTCAGAAATTTTTTGTGTAAGAATAATATCTTGATAACTTGTATGTTCAGTTCTGCTACACCATGAACCATAATGAGGGGGGGACTGTATTTCTAGCCCATGTTTATTTAATAGGGCACGAATATCTTCCTCAGGATAGGAAACTGCGAAATTAGGGATATCTTTATTTAGAACATAACAATTGTCAATTTGATGATAAAAACCTAACGTACTTAGTCCTGCATTTAAGTAATAGGATGATTCAGGGTTAATTAAAAAGAAAGTAATAAAACATCTCCCATCTTCTTTCAGAACTCGTGCAATCTCGCATACGTAATGTTCTAATTCTTTCGGAAGGAGATGGGTAAATACAGACGTTAAAAAAATAAAATCGAATGATTCATCTTCATATGGAAACTTGTATTGGGAAGCATCTTCTTTTCCATCGGGATTGTAGAATTGATTATATATATCGACATGTTCAAAATGGAAATTGTTACGGCGTGTAGAAATGTTATTTTTGCACCATGTAATTCCCGCATTGAATAAGTCAAATCCATAATAAGTACCTTCATCGCTTAAATAATTCATTAATGGAACCGCCATTCGGCCAATGCCACAGCCTACATCTAACACTGTTTCATTTGATTTTAAATTGCCAATTTCAATAAAATACTGCATAAATTCTTTTCCAACTTCTTCAAAATCACCACCTACATATTGAACAAGTTCTGGGGGTGGAATTAATGTGATTTTTTTCTCGTTTTCGTTCATACATTCACTCCGTCCTTGTGGTAAAGTAGGGGATTTCTATTGTATATATAAGTTAATCATTTATAGTGAGGGGAACTTTACACAATTAGTTCTTATGAATAAGTAGTGTAATAGAACCCCTCAAAAAATAAAATTATATTCTATTCTTTTCGCCAATAAATACCGAAATCATCAATCTTAGTAATAGGAGCTTGTAAGTTTCTTTCATTTCTGAAATCTGTTACAGCCTCTGCGCATGTTACCAATCCGTAATCATCAATAATAATATAGCCGCCTGTTGAAACTTTATCGTATAAGTTTACAAGACTATCCATCGTTGATTCATACATATCACCATCAAGGCGAGCAATTGCAATTTTTTCTACCGGTGCTGAAGGCAAGGTATCTTTAAACCAACCCTTTAAAAATTTCACCTGATCATTTAATAAATCGTATTTTCTAAAGTTTTCTTGCACTGTTCCTAAAGAAACTCGTAAGTAATCGAATGTGTGCAAATAATCACCGTAATCTTTCGGATATTGTTCTAAATTAGGTGCTGGCAGACCTTCAAACGAATCGGCAACCCACACAGTACGATCCGTAATGTTGTTTGCTTGTAAAAAACCATTCATAAAAATGCATGATCCTCCGCGCCATACACCAGTTTCAATAAAATCACCTTCTATATTTTCCCTTACAACAGTTTCCATAGCCTCATGTAATTGATTCATACGTTTTCGACCAACCATACTGTGTGCTGCTCTTGGCCAATCCTTGCCACCTTGACGCGCATTTTTTGAAACGTTAGGATCAACGATTTTTAAATTGTGATTTTCTACGTATTGCTTAAGAAATAAAGGAAGTGGAACTGTAACTGGTTCATATGATAGCTCTTTAGATATATGTAACGAAGCAGGTAAGTATGGTTCGTATTCTAACCATATTTCAAATAAAATTGTTTTCTTTAATAACTCGAGATAAAGCTGGACAGCTGATTTATTTTCCATATAAGTGCCTCCTGCGGAATGTCATACAACATTATGACTATGTAGAAAAGAAAGATTTAATGATTGAATTTAATAATGAAAAAGCAGTAAAACTGATATCAGTTTTACTGCTACGTACAAAATTAAGCGATTTTTTCAATAATAATTGATGCACTTGTACCAAGAGCTAGTGATAATCCAATTCCTGTAACAATTGCTTCAACGAGTGATGGTGTTGTAGTAATTTGTGTAATGGCTTGGATAACGATAGGAGCTCCAAGTGAAATCAAGCTTGTGCCCGCACCTGGTACATTAACTCCATTAACTTGAATTCCAAGACTTCCTAATAAACTTACTGCCGCTGTATAAGCAATAACAGTAATTTTATAGAAGCCAGTTTCACTAATTACGAAAGTATCGGCATCCATTTGAGAAATTGCCGTACCAAACTGAGATCCAACGGTATTAAATGGTACTGGATCATTAATCCCAAGAGCCAAAGAAACTGTAGCTGAGTTAAAGGCATACAATCCTGCTGGAAGTCCTAAGCCAGAAGGTCCAGTTGGCCCAGTCGGTCCAGTAGCACCAGTAGCACCAGTTGGTCCAGTAGCACCGGTAGCGCCAGTAGCACCAGTTGGTCCAGTAGCACCGGTAGCGCCAGTAGCACCAGTTGGTCCAGTAGCACCAGTTAGCCCAGTTGGTCCAGTCGGTCCAGAAGGTCCAGTTGGTACAGTTGGCCCAGTCGGCCCAGTTGGTCCAGTCGGTCCAGTCGGTCCAGTCGGCCCAGTCGGTCCAGTTGGTCCAGAAGGTCCAGTTGGTACAGTTGGCCCAGTCGGCCCAGTTGGTCCAGTCGGTCCAGTCGGCCCGGTAGGAAGGGTAAACGGTGGTATTGGTGGTAATGTTGGTCCTACAAGATTAGGGTCAAATGCACTAGCTGATAAAGATTCATCGGGATTTAATCCATCTGAATAATTATTATTTGACATAAATTCACCTCCATAAAGCGTTCATTATATAGTAGATGCAAAACCGGAAGAAAATGACACGGACATTTGAATTATTGAAAAGAAATCTTAAACAGCTTGTGCAAGTTAAAAAAATGGAAAGTTTATTGTATGTATAACATATGATTGATTTGGAAGAGGGTGATTATGTTGAACAAGCAAGGAATTACAATTAGTTTATGTATGATTGTTCGAGATGAGGAAAATACAATAGGTCGATGTTTAGACGCAGTGGAAAAAATTGTGGATGAAATTATTATAGTTGATACAGGTTCCATTGATCGAACGAAAGAAATTGTAGCTCAATATACCTCTAACATATATGACTTTCCATGGATTAATGATTTTTCGGCAGCTAGAAATTTTTCTTTTTCGAAAGCAACGCAAGAATATATATTATGGCTAGATGCTGATGATGTGTTATTAGAAGACGCTCAAGAGGCATTGAAGTTATTAAAAAGAGAGTTAGATCCTAATGTTGATGCTGTTTCAATGCCTTATCATCTTGTAATGGATTCTAATGGGAAACCTTTATACTGTACAAAAAGATATCGGCTTGTAAAGCGTGAAAAACAATTTGAATGGTTTGGAAAGGTGCATGAGTATTTAGCTATTTTTGGTGAGATTTTTAATAGTAATGTGGCGATTACACATAAGAAAGAAAAGAAAGTAACGAATCGTAATTTGAAAATTTTTCAAGATGCTGTAGCAGCTGGAGAGGAATTGAGTCCGAGAGATTTGTTTTATTACGCGAATGAATCTATGGATAATCAAAAATATGATGATGCAGTTCTGCTATATGAAACATTTCTTAATCAAGACGAAGGTTGGTATGAAGAGAAAATTTATGCATGTGGTAAATTAGGAGATTGCTATGCAAAGCTTGGAATGTGGGAGAAGGCAGTTGAATCTTGTGTAAAGTCATTTCGGTATGATGTCCCTAGAGGAGAGAATTGTACAAGAATAGGATATATATATATGGATCAACAAAAATACAATGAAGCAATTTTTTGGTTTAAACTTGCAACAGAAGTGACAATGGCAACAGAGAGTCCTTTTCACAGTCCAGCTAGCTACACATGGATTCCCTATTTACAAATGTGTATTTGTTATAGCAAGTTAGGCGAGCAAGATAAAGCTTATTATTACAATGAATTAGCAGCTTCTTATGTTCCGAATAATGCTGCAATTGAATACAATCGCAAATATTTTCGGAGTGTTTTTGATGAACAATATAAATCGTTATAGGTTGCGTTTTTATTACGATTCTAACTCTAATAGATTGGCTATATAGTAAAGTATCGGCAATGTAACCAGTACTGGTTACATCTATAGACTTTAGATGAGATTTATATTTCAAATTCAATTTGCATAAGGAGTGTGTAAAATGAATTCCCCAAAAAATTCTTTATACGAAGAAAAGTCCGGGCATTATTATAATGCAGTGAATCCGAATTTATTAAAACATATAAAAAAGGAATGGAAAGAAGTTCTTGATATCGGTTGCTCGAGTGGTGCACTGGGAGCTGCCATAAAAGAAAATGGCACACGTGTATCAGGAATAGAGGCATTCCCAGAGGCGGCAGAACAAGCAAAAGAAAAACTAGATCATGTTGTTTTAGGAGATATAGAAACAATGGATATGCCGTATGAGGAGGAGCAATTTGATTGCATTATATTTGGTGACGTATTAGAGCATTTATTTGATCCGTGGGCTGTAATAGAAAAAGTAAAACCATATATAAAGCAAAATGGTGTGATTTTGGCTAGTATCCCGAACGTTTCACACATTTCAGTATTAGCTCCCTTACTTGCTGGAAATTGGACGTATACAGAATATGGTTTATTAGATAAAACACATATTCGTTTCTTTACATTTAATGAAATGCTACGAATGTTTTTAAAAGCAGGCTATTCAATTAGTAAAGTAGATCGTGTATATGTTGATCATAAAATGTATGAACCGCTTATTGAGGAATTATATGGAATTTGTAAAAAATATCGTCTTGGAAGTGGCTTCATGGCTGAGACGGTTGTATTTCAATATATTATTGAAGCAGAAAAATCACAATTATGAGTGCTGCAGATAAAACAATATTATTTGTTACGTGTATAAATGATCGGCAAATGTATGCACAATGTGCGCGACATATATTACAATTGCCAGTTCCTCCAGGATATACGATACAGTTTATGCCGATTCGGAATGCAAAAAGTATGACGAGCGGATATAATAAAGCGATTTCGCATCCAGCGAAATATAAAGTGTATATACATCAAGATGTTTTCATTGTAAATATGGGATTTTTATACGGATTAATTCAATTGTTTCAGGAACATGAACATCTTGGAATGATTGGTATGGTTGGAGCCCAATATGTTCCTCCAAATGGAACATGGAATGTAGGCAGAGGAGTTGTTGGAAAAGTAATTGGTTATATGAATGATTTATTTTATATGGCCAGTCAAGAAAAACCGTACCATGAGTCAAAAACATTTATGCCCGTTGAATGTATTGACGGTTTATTGATGGCAACGCAATACGATATTCCGTGGCGGGAAGACTTGTTTGATGGGTTTGACTTTTATGATGTGTCCCAATCATTTGAATTTAGAAAAGCTGGCTATACAGTGGGGGTTCCTGTACAGCGTGATGCGTGGTGCATTCATTATCATATTGATGTGAATATGACGAACTATGAAAAGTATAGAAAGATATTTGTGGAGCACTATATGTCAGATGTAAATCAAGACGAATAGAGGGGCTACAAAATGAAAGATCATACAATATTAGTCGTTGTTTGTATAAATAATGAAGAGCTATTTGAACAATGCGAGAGACAAATACGAAACCTTTTTGTTCCCCCTGGTTATGTCGTACAAATTTTTCCGATACGGGATGCGAAAAGTATGGCAAGTGCATATAATCGAGCACTTGCATATCCCGCGAAGTATAAGGTTTATATACATCAAGATACTTATCTTATTAATCGAGAGATGTTTTATACACTCATTTCACTTTTTAAAGATAACGAAAAACTTGGTTTAATTGGCGTAGCTGGTGCGCAGTTTTTACCGAGTAACGGGATATGGTGGGAAGGGAAAAATTTAGTAGGGAAAGTGATTGAGTACAGAAGACAGAATTATCAACTATTAAATTTGGATCAGCTGTTTTATGGGAATCAATCATTTATGTCAGTTCAGGCAATTGATGGATTATTAATGGCTACACAATATGATATTCCATGGCGAGAAGACTTGTTTCAAGGATTCCACTTTTATGATGTGTCGCAGTCTTTAGAGTTTCAAAAAGCGGGTTATTTAATTGGTATCCCTAATCAAGCAAATTTATGGTGTATTCATTACAACGGGGATGAGTTTGATGCGGATACATATGAGAAGTATCGGAAAGTGTTTGTAGAACATTACAAAGATATACTATCTCCATCATAAGGGAGAGATGCAGGATGAAAGGAATTATTTTAGCAGGTGGAACTGGATCGAGATTATATCCAATAACGAAAGTAACGAATAAACATTTGCTTCCTGTTGGACGTTACCCAATGATTTATCATGCGGTATATAAACTAAAACAATGCGAGATTACAGATATTATGATTATTACAGGTAAAGAGCATATGGGGGATGTTGTTAGTTTTTTAGGGAGCGGTCAAGAGTTTGGCGTGTCCTTTACGTATCGTGTGCAAGATAAGGCTGGCGGAATTGCACAAGCATTAGGGCTTTGTGAGAATTTCGTTGGGAATGATCGCATGGTAGTTATATTAGGGGATAATATCTTTTCTGATGACATTGGTCCTTATGTTGAAGAGTTTGCAAATCAAAAAGAAGGTGCGAAAGTACTGCTGCAATCTGTAGATGATCCGGAGAGATTTGGTGTAGCAAACATTCAAAACCGAAAAATAATTGAAATTGAAGAAAAACCGAAAGAGCCGAAAAGTTCCTATGCAGTTACAGGAATTTATTTGTATGATTCGAAAGTTTTTTCTTATATAAAAGAATTAAAACCTTCTGCAAGGGGAGAACTTGAGATTACTGATATTAATAATTGGTATTTAAAACGAGGGGTACTTACTTATAATGAAATGAGCGGTTGGTGGACTGATGCGGGAACTCATATTTCTCTTCAAAAGGCGAATACGTTAGCGCGGGATATAAACTTTGGTAAACAGTTTAACGGAGAATAGGTGAGAATATGAAAGTTGTAGAAACAAACTTTACCGACGCAAAATTGTTAGAACCGAGGTTATTTGGAGATGAGCGTGGCTTTTTTACTGAAAGTTATAATAAGAAGGTGCTAGAAACATTAGGGGTTACGTATTCGTTTGTGCAGGATAATGTTTCTTATTCAGCAGAAGCGGGAACGATTCGGGGATTACACTTTCAAAAAAATCCGAAAGCACAAACGAAACTTATTCAAGCTATGCAAGGAGCAATCTATGACGTTATCGTTGATTTGCGAAAAGATTCACCAACGTTTAAACAGTGGAGAGGATATATTTTAAGCGCGGATAATCATCGGCAATTGTTAGTGCCAAAAGGATTTGCACATGGCTTTTGTACACTTGTGCCGCATACTATTGTTATGTATAAAGTAGATGAGTATTATAGTGCTGATCATGACTCAGGGGTACTTTGGGAAGATAAAGAATTAGCAATTCCATGGCCGGTAACAAATCCTATTTTGTCTGACAAAGATCGAATATTACCGTTGCTTCAGGAATGTGAAGATAGCTTTTGAGTAGGAGAGTTGTTTATGAATATATTAGTAACAGGTGGGGCTGGATTTATTGGAAGTAACTTTGTTCATTACATGTTACAAAGCTATGAAACATATAAAATTATTAATTACGACGCATTAACATATAGCGGGAATTTAAATAATGTGAAGTCTCTTCAAGGGTATCCTAATTACTCTTTTGTAAAAGGGGAAATTCAAAATGGAGAGCTGCTAGAGCATGTCATAAAAGAGCGAGACGTCCATGTGATTGTAAATTTCGCAGCTGAATCACATGTGGACCGTAGTATTGAAAATCCGATCCCTTTTTATGATACAAATGTAATTGGGACAGTCACATTATTAGAATTAGTAAAAAAATATCCACATATTAAACTCGTGCAAGTATCAACAGATGAGGTGTACGGCTCTTTAGGGAAAACAGGGCGATTTACCGAGGAAACCCCGTTAGCTCCAAATAGTCCATACTCTTCAAGCAAGGCGAGCGCCGACATGATAGCTTTATCTTATTATAAAACATATCAATTACCAGTTATAGTAACGCGTTGCTCCAATAACTATGGGCCGTATCAATATCCTGAAAAGTTAATTCCGTTAATGGTTACGAATGCGCTGGAAGGAAAAAAACTACCGTTATATGGCGATGGATTAAATGTAAGAGATTGGTTACATGTAACGGATCATTGTAGTGCGATTGACGTTGTTCTGCATAAGGGACGTATAGGAGAAGTATATAATATAGGTGGAAATAATGAAAAAACCAATGTAGATGTTGTGGAACAAATTATCTCTCTCTTAGGAAAAACGAAAGAAGATATTGCGTATGTTACAGACCGTTTAGGGCATGATCGTCGTTATGCGATTGATGCACAAAAGATGAAGAATGAGCTCGGGTGGGAACCGCAGTATACGTTTGAACAGGGGCTAAAAGAAACGGTGGAATGGTATGAACATCATATAGAATGGTGGAAACCACTAAAAGAAAAATAAGGGGCATATAAATGAAAGAGCGGATTATCATAACGGGAGCAAATGGTCAATTGGGAAAGCAACTACAAGAAGAGTTAAATGCTGAAGAATATGACATATATCCATTTGATAAAAAGTTACTAGATATAACAAATATATCCCGAATGCAGCAAGTGGTACAAGAAATAAGGCCACATATAATTATTCATTGTGCAGCGTATACGAAGGTTGATCATGCTGAGAAAGAACAAGACCTTGCTTATGTAATAAATGCAATAGGAGCTCGAAATGTAGCGGTTGCTTCACAAGTAGTAGGGGCGAAATTAGTTTATATTAGTACCGATTATGTATTTCAAGGTGACAGACCAGATGGCTATCATGAGTTTCATAATCCATCACCAATAAATGTATACGGGGCTTCTAAGTATGCGGGAGAGCAGTTTGTCAAAGAGTTACATAATAAATATTTTATCGTTCGAACATCGTGGTTATATGGTAAGTATGGAAACAATTTTGTGAAAACGATGATGCGGTTAGGAAAAGAAAGAGTAGAATTATCTGTTGTAGCGGATCAAATTGGTTCTCCTACTTATGTGGCGGATTTAAATGTGATGATTAATAAGCTCATTCACACTTCTTTATACGGTACGTATCATGTATCAAATAGAGGCTCATGTTCTTGGTTTGAATTTGCCAAAAAAATATTCTCGGATGCAAATATGAAAGTGAATGTATTACCTGTTTCAACCGAAGAATTTGGATCGGCGGCAGCTAGACCGAAATATTCTGTTTTCCAACATAACATGCTACGATTAAATGGTTTTTCACAAATGCCTTTTTGGGAAGAAGGATTAGAGCGGTTTTTTATAGAAACAAAAAGTCATTAACAAAATTTAAGTTAATGACTTTTTTGTTTGCCTTTAAGAGGTTTTATGGTACTATAATTATAGTATCAGGTACTAATAACAAGTATAAGCAATTCTGGGAGGATATATCATGGAACTATTACAAGGGAAAACATTTGTTGTTATGGGCGTTGCGAACCAAAGAAGTATTGCGTGGGGAATTGCTCGCTCTTTGCATAATGCAGGTGCAAAATTAATATTCACATATGCAGGAGAACGTTTAGAAAGAAACGTTCGTGAATTAGCGGACACATTAGAAGGACAAGAATCACTTGTATTACCTTGTGATGTAACAAATGATGAAGAACTTACAGCTTGCTTTGAAACAATCAAGCAAGAGGTTGGTACAATTCACGGTGTTGCACACTGTATTGCTTTTGCAAATCGTGATGATTTAAAAGGTGAATTTGTAGATACTTCTCGCGATGGATTTTTACTTGCACAAAATATTAGTGCATTCTCTTTAACAGCTGTAGCAAGAGAAGCGAAGAAAGTAATGACAGAAGGCGGAAATATTTTAACGTTAACATACCTTGGCGGCGAGCGCGTTGTGAAAAACTATAACGTTATGGGTGTTGCGAAAGCTTCATTAGAAGCGAGCGTAAAATATTTAGCTAACGATTTAGGCCAACACGGCATTCGCGTTAACGCTATTTCTGCAGGACCAATTCGTACGTTATCTGCAAAAGGCGTAGGCGACTTTAACTCAATTTTAAGAGAAATTGAGGAGCGCGCACCACTTCGTCGTACAACAACTCCAGAAGAAGTTGGGGATACAGCAGTATTCTTATTCAGTGATTTAGCACGCGGCGTAACAGGAGAAAACATTCATGTTGATTCAGGGTATCATATTCTAGGATAAATATAATATTAATTTTTAAAGGACAATCTCTAAATGCTGAGATTGTCCTTTTTATTTGTTCTTAGAAAGAACGATTTTTAACGAAAGTTCTTACCACGTGATGAATATAACTATAATAGTACACGATTTATTCAGCTACGTATGGAAGTGGGAGGGACGAGTGTGAAGAATAAAAATAAAAGTTCAACAGTTGGAAAACCGTTGTTATATATCACGCAAGTAAGTTTAGAACTTACTGCACCAAAAATAAAAAGGATTATCCTGACAAACTTTGAAAATGAAGATCAAAAAGAGAAAAGTAATAGAAATGAAAATATTGTAAGCAGTGCTGTGGAAGCGGTAATAGAACAAGAACAACAAGAAGAGCAGCAAGTGGAAGAAAAAATAGAAGAAGAGGAAAAAGAAGAACACGCAGAACAAGAACAGCAAGGGCCAGTAAGAACTGTCCCGTATAATAAATCATTTAAGGATATGAATAATGAAGAAAAAATTCATTTTTTATTAAACCGCCCTCATTACATTCCAAAAGTAAGGTGCAGAATAAAAACAGTTACAGTTTCTTATGTGGGATCGATCATATCGTATCGTAATGGCATTGTATCTATTATGCCGCAAAATAGTATGAGAGATATTAAGTTGTCTATAGATGATATCCAATCGATTAGTATGGCCGGCTTTTAAATATGTAAAGGTGGTAGAAAGCTTCTACCACCCCAATAGTTTTTTAGTTTACTTAACGATAGAAACGTCGCGTAAGCATTGAATCGCACAGAAACAACTTAAATCAACAGTAATGCAAGTAGTTGTCGATATTAATCTTGCATTTGGTACAGCTAAAAACGTACAAATTGGATCGTCACCAGGTGGTACCGGAGAACTGTCACCTAAAACTACAGTTAATACACGTAGTACAGCACAGCTATCATCATCTACACTTTCCACACGGAAAATTGGAGATCGGCAGCTAGTAAGGCTTGCAGATGGTGCGAATGCTTCAAAAGGTTCTCCAGTTTTTGTGTATAAAATAAAAGGGCGTGTATTTGCTACTGACGCAGTATTGTGTGCACCTAAAAATGGGATTTCACAACCAGATCCACACGTTGTTGTAGAACAATCTTGTAATTCATTGATGAATTTTACAACGTCAACTACACAATGAGAAGAGCCATGGTGTTTATTTTCGTTACAACTCATTAATGTCACTCCTTATCTTCTTGTTTGTATTTACATTAATAAGATATTGGAGTCGAGGAGATTTGGTCACAATCTCAAGACCTTTTTTTTTAAATAGGCGAAAGAAGATAAGGGAAGGTGGAATCATGCTGTTTACAAGCTGGCTTTTATTTTTTATTTTTGCGTTAGCTGCCTTTAGGCTCACTCGTTTAATTGTTTATGATAAAATTACAGCCTTTTTGCGAAGACCGTTTATTGATGAGTTAGAGATTACAGAGCCAGATGGAAGTATATCAACTTTTACAAAAGTAAAAGGTAAAGGATTAAGAAAATGGGTTGGCGAATTATTAAGCTGTTATTGGTGTACAGGTGTATGGGTTAGTGCTTTTTTATTAGTTTTATATAATTGGATTCCTATCGTTGCAGAGCCTTTACTTGCATTATTAGCTATTGCAGGAGCAGCGGCAATCATTGAAACGATTACAGGATATTTTATGGGAGAATAATATATTTTCATAGTACGAGAAAAAGCGGAGTTTAAAAGAATGAGGGAACGGAAATAAAGAGTTGTTCATATAGTGAATAGACAGAATTGACAGTAGAGGAGATGTTTGCTGTGAGTAATAGTCCAAGGCAAAATTCATATGACCTGCAGCAATGGTATCAAATACAGCAACAGCACCATGCACAACAACAGGCATATCAAGAACAATTACAACAACAAGGATTTGTGAAGAAAAAGGGATGTAATTGTGGGAAAAAGAAGAACAAAATAAAACACTATGAAGAATGAAACACTCATGCTACTGTGAGTGTTTTTTATTATACATATAAAAAGCGGTATTTCTGTATTAGAAATACCGCTTTTTACTAGCTAATTTGAGCAACTGTTAATGCTGCTGCACGGATGTCTACAGTTCCAATTAACTCAACTGGTACAATTTGAATTAAGTCACCAGGATTTAAGTTAATAAGAATAACCCCACTGGATACGTCTACTTCACCAGTACCAATAACGTTAGAACGAACTGCTGTACCTGATCCAGGAATAATGTTAGCTGGCGTGTTTAATGATAAGAAGAAACGACCAGCTTCTGGTGCAGTAGGTACGTTATCAAGACTAATTGTTAATGTATAACTAATTTGATAAATACCAGCTCGTAAAATTCGAATACCATCTCCGACACTTACTGTATCGTTGATTACAGGAACAGTAATATTTGGATTTGGACTTACGCTAGGTAATAGTAGTGGTGTAAATAGTGAAGCGAACTGAGGTGCAGAAGCATTGAAAGCAAAACCAAAGGCAGGTAGTGTACTAGCTGGTTTCGCCTCGCAATCGATTTTAGTAAATTCGCAATCAGAAGAGAACATGTTTTTCACTCCTTTATCTGTTTCTACTTTCAGTTAATGAAAGGGACAGGTTCTATGTTCTAGACAAGTTCCCAATTTTAAGAAATTTACATAATAATACTCTTTAAGCATGGATTGGGTGGCAGATAATTCTGCCACCCAATCCATGCTTAAATCAGTATTTAGTTTTATATAGAAACATCGCGTAAGCATTGAATAGCGCAGAAGCAACTTAAATCAACAGTAATACAAGTGGAGGTTGATATTAGTCTTGCATTTGGTACAGCTAAAAATGTACAGATTGGGTCGTCACCAGGTGGTACAGCGGTACCATCACCTAAAACTACAGTTAATACACGGAGTACAGCACAGTCATCATCATCTATACTTTCTACGCGGAAAATGGGAGATCGGCAACTAGTAAGGCTTGAAGATGGTGCAAATGCTTCAAAAGGTTCTCCAGTCTTTGTGTATAAAATAAAAGGACGTGTATTCGCTACTGATGCATTGTTATGTGCACCTAAAAATGGAACTTCGCAACCGGATCCACATGTTGTAGTTGCGCATTCTTGTAATTCATGTATAAAACGAACGACATTCGATACACAGTTGAAATCACAATCATGGTGATGATGGTCTTCGTTACAATTGCAGCTCATTATGTTCACTCCTTATCGTGAGTTCTGACATACACTATTACAATATGAATGAGATATGGTTGATATTACGTTAATTCTTACGATAAAAGCAGGGAATTTATATAGTAGGGATGTACATAATGCAATATAAAAAAAGACATCCTTATTTAGTGGATGTCTTTTCAGGTAAATCTTTTCGCGCAGTATATAAAAAACGAGATATATCTAATTTTTTTCCTCTAAAAAATTGCGGAGAGGAAATGTAAAGTTCTTCTTTCGCACGTGTAATTGCGACATAAAGTAGTCGACGTTCTTCTTCTAAAGCTTCAGAAGTCTCTGTAACACGATCATTTGCATCTTTTAAAGAAGAAGTATGGGGAAGAATACCATCGCTCGCTCCAAGTAAAAAGACGCATGGAAATTCAAGGCCTTTTGCGTTATGAATAGACATAAGCGAAACAGCATTTTTTTCCGGCATTGTTTTTAATGCTTCCATTTCTTTTTGACCTTGAATTGCTTCATCAATAAATTGTAAATAAGCTGGAATATCGGTGAAACGAGTTGCTGACTCCATTAATTCTTCTAACATTTCTTCTTGTATATCTTTATGCATCGTAAAGGAAGAACGATCGTTACTTTGTAAGTACTCTAAATACTTTCCTTTACCATGAATAATTTCTTTTAATGCTTTTTTCGGTTCTAATTCTTTTATAAATTTAATAAAATCGATACGCTCATTTACCTTTTTTACTTGAAAAGGTTTTAAGCTCGGATTTAATAATAAGAAATGAAGAAGAGAAGGGAACCGCCCCTCACCATATTTCCATTGTTCACGTTCAATAAATGAAATACAATCATCACGCCCGATATACATAGTTGGCAATATATTTGAAAGTGATTCTAGTCGAAACGGTTCAATCACCAGTCTTAAATGATCTAATACAGGCTTAATTAAAGAATGTTCATAAAATGATTGACTCGCCCCGTGCTTAATAAATGGGATTTTGTGAATTGTAAGCTGATCAAGTAACGAACGGCTTACAGAATGTGTGCGATACAGTAAACAAAAATCTTTATAGTTGCGTTCGCCGCTATCTACTTTTTCTTGAATGAGCTGCAAAATTTGATTTGCTTCATCAAGAGTCGTAGCAGGTCTTGCGTAAAAAGGTTGTACACCTTCTTCACGCACAGAATATAGCTCTTTATCAAAACGTTCTTGATTTAGTTTGATAACTTCATTTCCAAGTCCGACGATAAAAGGATTGGATCGATAATTTGTATTCAGTGCGATAATCGTAGTGTTATCAAATTCTTTTGGAAAAGATAAAATAATTTGGTGACTTGCTCCTCGCCAGCCATATATCGCCTGGTCGTCATCACCCGCGATAAATAAATTATTTCTTGGCGTGGCTAACAATTTTACAATTTCATATTGTGCATACGATGTATCTTGGAACTCATCTACTTCAATATAGTGGAAACGTTGTTGTAATTGGGTAAGCAAAGGAGCGTTATTTTCTAACATATAATATGTTTCTAATAAGATGTCATCGAAATCAATATAATTATATCGTTGTTTCACTTCTTCAAAACGCTCGTATACTTCTTTAAATTCTTGTTCAACGGGTGTTTTTGCTGTTACATCTTTCGGACGATTCAATTTGTTTTTCTCAAGTGAAATCATAGCGAGCATTGTTTCAGCATCATAATCGTCTTTTAGACGCAATTCTTTCAAGATTTTCTTTATCATAATTTGTTTATGTTTTTCATTTGCTAAAATTTGCTGATTATATCCTTGACTACGAAGCAATTTTAAAAAGACAGAGTGGAATGTACCAGCAACAACGTAGCTACTTGCAGCACGATTCATACCTGGTAAATTTGCTACACGGTTTCGGATTTCTTCAGCTGCTTTTTGTGTAAATGTAAGCAATAAAATATTTCGTGGATGAACTTGTTTTACATTTACTAAATAACCTACGCGGGTTGTTAAAACAGATGTTTTCCCGCTTCCGGCACCAGCCAATGTAAGGACAGGGCCTTCTGTCGTTCGCACAGCCTCTAATTGTTTTTCATTTAAAAAAACATTTTGTTGTTCGAGAGCGCGAAAATACGCCGCATCTGCATCTTCTTCCATAATTAAATGGGTAGATGTTTTCGGAATATGGTATGTTGCACGCGGAATATCAGCGTGCGTTAATGATTTTTGTGAAAATTTTTCTTGTGTCATATATTCACCTTCAAAACTATAGCATCAACATTTAACTTTAGCGGAAGAAAAAGAAAATAGCAATGTAAAAAACAGGAGGGGATACCTCCTGTTTTCAAATTACAATTCTTTTATCATAACGATGTGAGGAATATTTGCTTCCATGAATACATCAGAATGCGTTACATATCCAAGTTTCTTATAGAAATCTTCAGCATGTGTTTGGGCATGTAGCTTTAATTTTGATAGCGAGTTTTCATTCGCATACGCTTCAAGTGCATCCATAACAATTTTTCCAATGCCTTTTTTACGATGGGAAGCTAGTACGCAAATGCGTTCCATTTTTCCTATTCCATCCAGTATGCGAAAACGACCAGCACCAACTGGAACATCATTATCATATATAACAACGTGTTTTGAAGTTTCTTCAAACTCATCATACTCTTCGTCAGCAGAAACTTTTTGTTCATTTACAAATACTTGTTTACGTACAGAGAATGCATCTCTTAGTTGTTCGTCCGTTTGTACGATCTGTGCGTGCAAATTAGTTGTTCCCCTTTCCAAGGTGGAATGTTTCGTATACAGTCCACGTTCCGTTTTCTAATTGATATAGAAGATGGAAGCGATCAATTGGTTGTTCATAATAGAAATCTTTCATACGTAATCGACCTAATACATCAGCATGCTCAGCATCGGATAAGCCTTGTCCGATTGTTAAATGAGGTACGAAAGCGTACTCGCGTTCTTGTATAAAGAATTCGCTATGCATTTCCTCATTTAAGAAAGTAAGTTCAGGTGTTTTTTCTACTTTAAAATAAAGAACATTATTAACAGGTGCGAATGAACCAACTTTTCCGACATGAAGGGTGAAAGGGTTCGTTTTACTTGCGATTGTATGTAATTCTTTTACAATCGATTCTAATTGTTCATCTTGCGTCTCAAAGGGTGTTTTCAATGTAATATGTGGCGGAACTAATGCGTAGTGCGGATCATAACGTTTACGCAATCCGTTCGCTTTATCTTGAATCATTTTAGATGGAAAAATTACAATGCCTAATTTCATGTTCCAATTCCTCCCTTTGTAAGTCTAGTTAGATTTTGAGAAAATAAATCTCTTAATCTATTATATCAAATTATTCTGAATACCGCTCTCTATTATTTCATTGATAGAATATGAGAGAAAGCTTTCGGTAAATCAGTTTGCCAATATTTCCACGTGTGGTTACCTTCAAACTCCTCGTAATGCGTGATGAAATTTCTATCTGTCAGAAGCGTATTGAGCTCACGGTTCGGCCCTACGAAATCGGATACTTGTCCATCAGTGCGTTTTACGGCTGTTTCTTCTGTCCCAATGACGTGATAAAGGTCTAGCGCCTCCGGATTTTTGAAGTCTTTTGCTAAGCTCATCACTGTTTCATCCACAAATGGTGATTGCATAACGACTTTACCGAATGTATGCGGATACATAAGTGCAGTCATGAAGGAAACTGTCCCGCCAAGAGAATCACCAATTAACACACGACCTTTTCCCATTTGGTACGTTGGATAATTTTCATCGATATATGGTGCAAGTTCATGAGCAAGGAAACGAATATACGCAGCGTTTTTCACTTCATTTGGGAAATATTTTTCTTTACGATCGTGTACATTTTTATATGGAATACCGACAATAATTGTACGGTCAATTTCTTCAGTTTCACGAAGGCGCTCAATTACACGGTGCGCTTTACCAAGCTGAAAATAATCTCTACCATCTTGTGCAATTACAACTGTATGTTTGTGCAGTGGTGTGTAATTTACTGGTAAGTAAACGAGAAGTGTAACATCTTCTTGAAGTGATGCGCTATAAAATGAAATTTCTTCAATTCTCCCTATTGTTTGATTCATGTGGATCCCCCTAAATAAAAATTTACTGTAATGATTGTAAGAGCGACGCTTGTAGTGAAAAAGAAAGAAATATTCACTAATAGGTGCTTTCGTTTCTATTTTACCATAATGGTACGAAGAATCTAAAAAATTAGTATTTAAGTTATAAAAGAAAACGGATATAATGAAGTGGGATTTTTGACAGGTGAGAGGGGAGACGGAATTTGAAACAAGAAAGATCAATCGCACTACCATTAGCAATTTCAATTATAGCCATTTCATTCGCAGCAGTTTTTGTAAAGATGTCCTCAGCACCATCTTCCATATTAAGTATGTATCGATTATGGATTATCGTACTTATTATGCTGCCTATCGTTTGGAAAAAAAGGGAAGAGTTTAGTAAGATTCAAATAAAAGATTGGGGATTTTTAATTGGATCTGGTTTCTTTTTAGCGCTTCATTTTCTTTTGTGGTTTGAATCTTTAAAGCATACGACAGTTGCTAGTTCGACGATTATTTTAGCACTTCAACCAATCGTATCTTTAGTTGGAGGTTTTTTCTTATTTAAAGAAAGAACAACATACTCAGCCATTGCGACAATGGGAATAGCGATACTAGGCGTAATGTGTATTGGGTGGGGAGATTTAGGATTAAGTGAACAAGCAATTTATGGAGATATATTATCCTTTTTAAGTGTAATAGCGGTTGTCGGTTATTTATTTATCGGGCAAACAACAGTAAAGAAAGTATCACATTGGATTTATAGCTTTACAGTTTTTGCATTCGCAGGTATTTTTATGGGGATTTATAATATAGTATTGCAAGTGCCTTTTACAGGTTATACGAAGTGGGATTGGACCGTTTTTCTTTTACTTGCGGTTGTGCCGACAGTGTCACACGTCATTAATAATTGGTTATTAAACTACGTAAATGCAACAACAATTTCAATGAGTATTTTAGGTGAACCAGTTGGAGCATCTATATTAGCGTTCTTCTTACTCGGTGAAAGACTAAATGCCATGCAAATTATCGGTAGCATGCTCGTATTGTTTGGTGTATCTGTTTTCTTACTACAGCAACAAAAACGAACAGCAAAAAATGTAGTAAATGAGCCGGCGTATACACAGGAATTATAATGTTAGAGGAGAAAAGAGAAGTTGTGATACTTCTCTTTTTGTTTTACAGAAATATAGGGGAGGAAGGGAAGTTTAATGGAATTTCCATCAAAAAAAGATATATGGTTATATCCGATTTTTTTCGTTATCATTGGGGCGTGTTTTGCTCCTCTATTTGCAGGAAAAGAGTATTTTCTTTTATTTTTTACAATTCCGTTAGCAATATTATTTATGTGGAGTTGGTTTTCGACAAAATACATCGTCGGAGAAGAAACAATTACAATTAGATCAGGTCTCGTTAAAAAAAGCATATTTATACGAGATATAAAACAAATTTCAAATACGAAAAATCCAATAGCTGCTCATGCATTGTCATTGGATCGACTTGAAATTGTTTACGGCGCACATAAAACAGAAGTTATTTCTCCTAAAGATAAAGACCAATTCATCAATCTTGTTACAAGTAAAAATTCACACATTGAAATTAAGTAAAAGAGTGGCTAGAAAGCCACTCTTTTACTTTGGATTTGTCATATAAGGTTGTACATGAATAATACAAAGGTCACGGAACTTTCCTTCAGTAGTTGTGACAATTACGACTGCTCTTCCGGCACTTTTTCCAGTAATCGTTACCGTATCACCTTTTGGATACATTGTGATAACATCAGCATTCATATTTGTCCAAATAAGTTCTTTATTCGTTGCTTGCACTGGCAAAACGGAAGCTGATAAATCAGTGCTTTGTCCAGTTCTTACTTTCAACTTATTTTTTTCCATATGAACACCAATGACTGAAATAACAGAAGGAGCGATTGAAATTTTAGGTGGATTAGGTTGTACGTTCAAACAAGACGCAGAAGTATTTGTAATAGGTGAAAATTTTCGTGTTTGTTGTTGCTGGAAAGCTGCTAACATGTTGGAGTCCCCTTTCTGTATAAGTGCTGATAGTACTACTATAAAGGAGTAGTGTTATGTTTAATTTAACGAAACATAAAGAAATTGTTAAATTCGAGTAGAAGATTGTCGAACTTTCATAAAAAGAAAGCTCTGCTGATATGATAACAGCAGAGCTTTCTTTTATAGATTATGACTATGTTGTTTTTCGAAATCCTCAAATTGCTCTTCAATTTCTTTTGAAGCTTGTGTTAGTAAACTAACAATTACGATTACTAGTAAACTAATAGTGAAACCAGGAATCATTTCATATAAGAATTCTTTTAAGAATTTAAACTGAGTCCATATAATAACAGTAGCGGCACCAGAAATCATGCCAGCAAGTGCGCCCCACTTCGTCATACGTTTCCAATATAAGCTTAATAAAATAGCAGGTCCGAATGAAGAACCAAATCCAGCCCAAGCGTATCCAACAAGAGCTAAAATCGTATCATTTTGTTTAAACGCTAATGCGCACCCAACTAATGCAATAACAAGTACAGCCATACGACCGACAAATACAAGTTCTTTATCAGAAGCAGAACGTTTAAAGAATGTACGATATAAATCTTCTGTTATAGCACTAGAAGTAACGAGTAACTGAGATGAAATTGTACTCATAACCGCTGCTAAAATAGCTGCTAATAAAAATCCAGTAATAAGTGGATGGAATAAAATAGTGCCAAGTTCAACGAAAATCGTTTCTGGATCAGAAAGTTTTAAACCTGCTTTTGAATAGTATGCAATACCGATAAGGCCAGTAAACATAGCTCCGACAACAGAGAAAATCATCCAGCTCATACCAATACGTCGTGCGCTTTTAATTTCTTTTACAGAAGAAATCGCCATAAAGCGTACGATAATATGTGGTTGTCCAGCATAACCAAGGCCCCATGCGAATAATGAAATAATTCCTAATACAGAAGTACCTTTAAAAATATCTAATAATGCCGGATCGATAGATTTAATTGTTTCAAATGCTGGACCAAGTCCATTTACGTGCATAATTGTTACGACTGGAACAAGAATAAGAGCGACTACCATAATGATTCCTTGCACGAAGTCTGTCCAACTTACAGCTAAAAATCCACCAAATAATGTGTAAGCTACGACAACTCCACCAACGATAAGAAGACCAACATGGTAATTGAGTCCAAATGAATTTTCAAATAATACAGCGCCAGAGACAAATCCTGAAGCTACATAAAACGTGAAAAATATCATAATAACAAGTCCAGATACTAGGCGTAGCATATGGGATTTGTCGTGGAAACGGTGTTCCAAAAATTCTGGGATAGTAATAGAGTTGTTTGCAATTTCAGAGTAGGTACGTAAGCGAGGAGCGACATAGATCCAGTTTGCGTATGCGCCTAATGTTAGGCCGATCGCAATCCAACTACTACTTAATCCAACGCTAAACATTGCACCGGGTAAGCCCATTAAAAGCCAACCACTCATATCAGCTGCTCCAGCACTTAATGCTGTTACTGCGGGGCCTAGTGTACGCCCGCCAAGCATATAATCTGTTAAGTTGGACGTTCGTTTATAGGCGAAATAGCCAATTACTAACATCCCGAGCATGTAAATAGAGATAGAAGTTAAAGTTAACATCTGCGTACTCATGTAGTTCCCCTTCCTTTTGTCATGTCTTTTGATGCGTTATGCATATTTATAATCTATCATGATTATTCTGAAAAATCCATACAGAAATACGAATTTTCAGAAATGTAAGCGTTTTTTGACATCATTTTATTTTTTTAATATATAATATTCATACAAAAAACCTTATTTTTAATAGAGTATTTATTATATTTACATAAAAAGAGGTTGTTTTGTCAATATAATATTGAAAGGAAAGAAAAATATTTTTTTTTGAAAAGTATTGACTTGTGAAAAAAGTCAGGTCTATAATGAGTGCAACTTAAAAAAATGCAAGCGTTGATGAAGAAGAGTACACATGATGAACATGTCAGAGAGCTGATGGTTGGTGCGAATCAGTATGGGATTGATGTGGAATGGGCTTCGGAGCTTCCAAACCGAAACGAAAGAAGTAGGCTTTGGCGACATGATCTCATCGATACAAGAGACACGTATTGTTTTTGATACGGTAAAGTGCGTTACATTCGTAACGAATTAAGGTGGCACCACGGGAGTACCCGTCCTTTCTATAGGATGAGTACTCCCTTTTTGTGTACAAAAAATTAAATAAATGAAATCGTTGAAGTAAGAAGAGTACGTATATTGGAGACGTTACAGAGAGCCGGGGATAGGTGGGAGCCCGGTGCGGTGCTATATACGGAATGGGCTTACGAGAGGTATGCTGAACAATTATTTTCAGTAGGCAACCCGGGTTCCGCCGTTACAAGGATAAGGTATATATTTTGTACCTGAACAAAGCGGGATGCTTTTGCGTCCAACATGAGGTGGTACCACGGTAAATTTATCGTCCTCTACATATTTTCGATATGTAGGGGACTTTTTTATTTTTCAGATTGAGGTGAAAGGCATGATGACAAAAGAGGAATTTATGAAGAAAAAAGAACAGGGAAGAGCATTTTTAGTAATCGCTGAAGAAGAAGGAGATAGCATTACGCCAATTTCTTTATATAGACGTATGAAAGGAAAGAAAAAGTTTTTATTAGAAAGTTCGCAGCTTCATCAAGATAAAGGACGCTATTCTTACTTAGGATGTAATCCATATGGTGAAGTGAAAAGTGTTGGTACGGAAGTAGAACGAACGATTTACGGCAGGGCAGAAAAGTTGCAAGGTAACGTATTACAAGTGTTAGAAGAAGAAATCGCGTCAGCTCAAGTAGACAGTCCATTCCCGTTTTGCGGAGGAGCAGTTGGTTATATTGGTTATGACGTCATTCGGCAATATGAAAACATTGGAGAAGATTTACACGATCCATTGAATATTCCGGAAGTACACCTTTTACTGTACCGTGAGTTTATCGTGTATGACCACTTACGCCAAAAATTATCATTTGTATATGTATGCAGGGAAGATGATGCAGCTTCTTATGAAGAAGTATATGAAAGATTGCAAGTATACAAAGAGGAAGTGTTACAAGGAGAAGAAGCAGAAGTAACTGAAATAAGATCAACATTATCATTCACTTCTTCTATAACAGAAAAAGAATTTTGCACGATGGTAGAAACGGCGAAAGAATACATTCGGGCCGGGGACATATTCCAAGTCGTATTATCTCAGCGTTTGCAAAGCGAATGTATCGGTGATCCATTCGCGTTATACCGAAAGCTTCGAATTACCAATCCATCACCATATATGTTCTATATCGATTTTCAAGATTATGTTGTACTCGGTTCTTCGCCAGAAAGTTTGTTATCAGTTAGAGAAGATAAGGTGATGACGAATCCAATTGCGGGTACGAGGCCGAGAGGGAAAACGAAGGAGCAAGATGCGGAAATTGAAAAAGAACTGTTAGAAAATGAGAAAGAACGAGCGGAGCATATGATGCTTGTAGATCTTGGTCGGAATGATATTGGCAGAGTAAGTGAAATTGGATCCGTGACGATAGATAAATATATGAAAGTAGAAAAATACTCTCACGTTATGCACATTGTATCTGAAGTTTACGGAACATTGCGAAAACTAATGGGTGGATTTGATGCATTAGCGTATTGCCTACCAGCAGGAACAGTGTCGGGAGCTCCGAAAGTTAGAGCGATGGAAATTATAAATGAGCTAGAGAATGAAAAAAGAAATGTATACGCAGGTGCAGTTGGATACGTTAGTTTTTCAGGGAACCTTGATATGGCGCTCGCCATTCGAACGATGGTTGTAAAGGATGAAAAAGCATACGTTCAGGCAGGAGCGGGAATTGTTTATGATTCAGACCCAGTAGCTGAATATGAAGAAACGTTAAATAAAGCGAGAGCACTATTGGAGGTAATGAAATGATTGTACTAATTGATAATTACGATTCATTCACATATAACTTGTATCAACTGTTAGGTGAATACGAAGAAGATATTGTAGTCGTTAGAAATGATCAAATAACGATAGAACAGTTAGAAGGGATGAATCCAACAGGAATTGTGCTATCACCAGGACCAGGAAAACCAGAGGATGCTGGCATTTGTATCGAAGTGATTCGTCATTTTTATAAGAACGTTCCCATATTAGGTATTTGCCTTGGTCATCAAGCAATTATATCAGCATTTGGAGGAGACATTGTAAGAGCAGGACGCATTAAACACGGTAAAACATCACGTGTAAAACATAATGGAACTTCAATCTTTTCATATGTAACACAGCCATTAACGGCGATGCGCTACCATTCCCTTGTTGCAGCGCAAACGAGCTTGCCAGAGTGTTTTGACATACTAGCGACAGCGATGGACGATGGAGAAATTATGGCAGTTCGTCACAATTATTATCCGCTATTCGGATTACAGTTTCATCCGGAATCAATCGCGACAGAAGAAGGTGGAAAGTTAATACGTGCCTTTTTAACAGAAGTGAAGGAGGAGGAAAGAGTATGAATAACTATCTTCGTAAATTAGTGGAGGGACAACATTTAACAGAAGAGGAGATGTATAGAGCAGGGCTTCTTTTATTAAATGAAAACATATTGGAGAGTGAAATTGCAGCTTTCTTAGTATTACTGAAAGCGAAAGGTGAAACAGCAGAAGAAATATACGGCCTTGTTCGAGCTCTTCGTGAAAAGGCATTACCGTTTTCGAACCATATACAAGGAGCGATGGACAATTGTGGGACGGGTGGTGACGGTGCCCAAACGTTTAATATTAGTACAACATCGGCATTTGTACTGGCAGGAGCTGGCGTAAAGGTTGCAAAACATGGTAATCGAGCTGTTTCTAGTAAAACAGGAAGTGCAGATTTATTAGAAGAACTCGGTGTAAATATTAGCAGTACGCCAAACGAAATTGATTATTTATTAGAGCATGTCGGCATCGCATTTTTATTTGCACCAGCGATGCATCCAGCATTAAGACGCATTATGAAAATAAGAAAAGAATTGAATGTGCCGACGATTTTTAACTTAATTGGTCCTTTAACAAATCCGGTAAATTTAGAAACACAATTTGTCGGCATTTATAAACGAGATATGTTACTACCAGTTGCGCAAGTATTACAGAAACTAGGCAGAAAACAAGCGCTTGTCGTAAACGGAAGTGGATTTTTAGATGAAGCATCATTACAAGGAGAGAATTATGTTGTCATTTTGAAAGATAATGAAATAGTAGAAACGAGTATTGAACCTAAGAAATATGGTTTCTCAATAGTGAAAAACGAAGAGATTAGAGGCGGGGATTCGAAAGAAAATGCAAAGATTACGCTCGGAGTATTAAGCGGAGAAAAGAATGTTTACCGCGATACAGTTTTATTCAATGCAGGTCTAGCCCTTTTCGCAAATGGAAAAGCAGAAACGATCGAAGAAGGAATTACACTAGCGGCACATAGCATTGACTCTGGAAAAGCATTAGCCAAACTAAACTTATTAATTGCAGCAAGCAATGAAAAATTAGAAAGGGTGAATTAAAGTGGGGACGATTTTAGACAAAATTGTAGACCAAAAGAAAAAGGAAGTTGCGGCATTATATGAAACGTATACACCATTAAAAGAAATTAGAAAGACACATTCACTTGTAGAAGCGTTACAGCAGTTTACTGTCATTGCAGAAGTAAAGCGAGCATCACCATCAAAAGGAGATATTAATTTACACGTTGATGTACGAAAACAAGTGAAAACATATGAAGAATGCGGCGCAGGAGCAGTTTCTGTTTTAACAGACGGTCAATTTTTTAAAGGATCGTTTCATGATTTACAAACGGCAAGAAGAGAGAGTAACATTCCGCTTTTATGTAAAGATTTCATAATCGATAAGATTCAAATTGATAGAGCGTATGAAGCTGGTGCAGATATTATTTTACTAATCGTAGCGGCGTTAACGAAAGAAAAATTAAAAGAGCTGTACAGCTACGTACTAGAAAAAGGATTAGAAGCAATTGTTGAAGTTCATGATGAGCAGGAATTAGAAATTGCAATTCAATTAAATCCGCACGTTATCGGTATTAACAACCGTAATTTAAAAACATTCGAAGTCGATTTAAGCCAAACAGAAAAGCTTGGAAAACGATTAAACGAGGAGAAATTACTTTGGATTAGTGAAAGTGGGATTCATTTAAAGGAAGATATTATCCGTGTTAAAAAAGCTGGAGCGAAAGGTGTATTAGTTGGAGAAGCACTTATGACATCATCTTCTATTCATACCTTTTTTGAAGATTGTAAGGTGAACATATGAAAGTGAAAATTTGCGGTATCACTGATGTTGAAACGGCAAAACGTGCTTGCGAATACGGAGCTGATGCACTCGGATTTGTTTTTGCAGAAAGTAAGCGGAAAATTACTCCAAGGCTAGCGAAAGAAATCATTCAGGAGCTTCCAACAAACGTGTTAAAGGTTGGTGTTTTCGTAAATGAATCAGTAGAAGTGATCGAGAAAATTGCAGATGATTGCGGGTTAACACATGTGCAACTACATGGGGATGAAGACAATCATCAAATTAGAAGATTGAATATTCCGTCTATAAAAACGATTGGGGTAACTTCAGAGAGTGATATGAAAAATGCTCAAACATATGAAACGGATTATATATTGTTTGATAGTCCGAAAGAAAAGTTTCAGGGGGGAAATGGAAAGACATTTTCATGGGAGTTACTCGCACATATGCCAAAAGAGTCGCGAGAGAAAACGATATTAGCTGGTGGGTTAAACGCTCTTAATATAGAAGAAGCGATTCGAACGATTCAGCCATACATGGTCGATGTAAGTAGCGGAGTGGAGACAGAAGGAAAGAAAGATGTAGAGAAAATAAAACAATTTATTATAAAAGCGAAGGAGTGTTCCAAATGAATTACGCATATCCAGATGAAAAAGGTCATTACGGTATATACGGAGGACGATACGTTCCAGAAACGTTAATGCAATCTGTATTAGAACTAGAAGAAGCATATAAAGAAGCAATGCAAGATGAAGGGTTTCAAAAGGAATTAAATCATTATTTAAAAACGTACATCGGAAGAGAAACACCGCTTTATTTCGCTGAAAATATGACGAAGTATTGCGGCGGTGCAAAGATTTATTTAAAACGTGAAGATTTGAACCATACAGGAGCTCATAAAATTAACAATACAATCGGTCAGGCACTTCTTGCAGTACGAATGGGCAAGAAAAAAGTTGTCGCTGAAACAGGAGCAGGACAACACGGAGTTGCAACAGCTACTGTATGTGCCCTACTCGGATTAGAATGCGTCATCTTTATGGGAGAAGAAGATGTGAGACGTCAAAAATTAAATGTGTTCCGAATGGAATTACTCGGAGCGAAAGTAGAAAGCGTAGCGGCAGGTAGCGGCACATTAAAAGATGCGGTAAACGAGGCGCTTCGCTACTGGGTTTCACATGTACACGATACACACTACATTATGGGATCCGTTCTTGGACCACATCCATTCCCGCAAATTGTTCGTGATTTCCAAAGTGTAATTGGGAAAGAAACGAAAAAACAATATGAAGCGTTAGAAGGGAAATTACCAGAGGCAGTCGTTGCATGTATTGGTGGTGGTAGTAATGCGATGGGCATGTTTTATCCGTTCGTACACGATGAAGAAGTCGCTCTTTACGGCGTAGAAGCAGCTGGAAAAGGCGTTCACACAGAAAAGCACGCAGCGACTTTAACGAAAGGAAGCGTTGGTGTTTTACACGGATCGATGATGTACCTTCTGCAAAATGAAGAAGGACAAATTCAAGAAGCGCATTCTATTTCAGCGGGACTCGATTATCCAGGTGTTGGGCCAGAACATAGCTTGCTAAAAGATATTGGCCGCGTTTCTTATCATTCGATAACAGACGCAGAAGCGTTAGAAGCATTTCAATTATTAACGAAAAAAGAAGGGATTATTCCGGCGTTAGAAAGCTCACATGCTGTCGCATACGCATTAAAATTAGCGCCGCAAATGAAGAAAGACGAAGGGCTTGTCATTTGTTTATCTGGCCGCGGGGATAAAGATGTAGAGAGTATAAAAAGTTATATGGAAGAGGTGTAAAAAATGGGAGTAGAAAAAATTAAAGCAGCGTTTGAAAATGGTAAGAAAGCATTTATTCCGTACGTAATGGGCGGAGATGGTGGCCTTGAAAAATTAAAAGAAAGAATTTGTTTTCTAGACGAAGCAGGAGCAAGTATCGTTGAAATCGGTATTCCGTTTTCAGATCCAGTCGCAGACGGTCCAACGATTCAAAGAGCAGGGAAACGAGCGCTAGATAGCGGTGTAACAGTAAAAGGCATTTTTCAAGCATTAATAGAGGTAAGGAAAAAAGTACAAATTCCGTTTGTACTCATGACATATTTAAATCCAGTACTCGCATTCGGAAAAGAACGATTCATCGAAAACTGTATAGAAGCAGGTGTAGACGGTATGATCGTTCCGGATTTACCGTATGAAGAACAAAATATTATTGCCCCGTTACTTCGAGAGGCAAACATTGCGCTAATTCCACTCGTTACAGTAACGAGCCCAATTGAGCGAATTGAAAAAATTACGAGTGAATCGGAAGGGTTCGTTTACGCTGTTACAGTAGCGGGCGTAACAGGAGTACGTCAAAACTTTAAAGGTGAGATTCATAGTTACTTAGAAAAAGTAAAATCACATACACATTTACCGGTAGTGGCAGGGTTCGGTATTTCAACGAAGGAACATGTAGAAGAAATGATTACAATATGTGATGGAGTAGTCGTTGGAAGTAAAGTCATCGAGCTGTTAGAAAATGAAAAGCGAGAAGAAATATGTGAATTAATACAGGCAACAAAACAAAAAGAAGAGGCATAAGTCTCTTCTTTTTGTTTTACGTAATAAATGTTAAAATATACAGAAAATACATATAACTTAGAGGGTGAGAAAGCATGCTAAGACGTAAACTACTATATCTTCTTCTAACTGTACCATTATACGCTTGGCTCATTAGCATGACGAAAATAGAGGTAATGGCTCTATTTTTAGGATATGTATTCATCTTTTCCAACTTAAATCGCATTCAAGAGCAATCTATTTTAGAAATATGTATATTTTCGATTAGTATAGAACTATTTAGTATCGTTTCGATTGTATTATTAAACGAATTATTTCGCTGGATCCATTCATTTGAATTAATGAAATTTGGAAATGTTGTATTGCAAGTAATATGTGCTTATATTGTGTTTGTTGTATTAGACAAAATAGTTGGACAGCAGAGCGTTTTTCAGGATAAAAGAAAATGGGAGTGATTCAAAAAAGGAGCTAAATGGCTCCTTTTTTGAATCTGTAGTAAAAACAATTGAAAATTATGTCATCTGTTATATAATAGTTAAAAATTGTATTTTTAATGAAAAGAGATGATAACATGGCCATATTGTTGGCACTTATCCCAATTATGATGATTTTCATTTGTTTATTTTTATTTAAACAAACGTCATTACGATCCTCTTTAATTGCTTACGTTGTGTCTGTTGGAATCGTTTTACTCTCGCCAACGTTTCAACTAGGGATAAGTGAAACTGTGCACGCAACGATTAAAGGTTGGTTAATTTGTTTTATTGTCGGGTACGTGTTGTTTTTCGGTATTTTTTTATTTCACCTCATGAATAAAATGGGGTACATCGATCAAGTAGCACGTTTTCTAGAAGAAGTGACGCACGATCGTTTATTACAAATGCTCCTTATGTGTTTTGGTATTTGTCCGCTAATCGAATCAGTAAGTGGATTCGGAATTGGCTTCATGGTTGCAGCACCGATCTTTCTATCATTAGGCTATAAACCGTTTCAAGCTGTACTACTTTCATTTATTGGTTTACTAGCTAGTTCATGGGGGGCAATGGCAACTGGTACAATTATCGGTTCGCAGCTTATAAACATGCCCCTTACAACACTTGGCACAAATACAGCACTACTAAGCATTCCGATGTTTGCTTATTTTGTCATTCTTTCCTTACACATTGTAGGTGGCTGGCAGGCGGTGATTGAAAAGTGGAAGGAAGGATTCGGTTTCTTTTTATTATTTTCTCTCGGAATCTATCTTTCTAACGCATACGTAAGTGTTGAACTTGCAGGTATATTAAGTTCTATCGTTACAATTACATTTGGCTTTCTTATCGTTAAATTAAAAGGAAAAAACGAACAAAACCTAATAACAGAACATGCTGCTACAACGGAGAGAGAAGTATCTATTATAAAAATTATTAGCCCTTATATATTCCTAACAGTTTGTATTTTACTTTCTCGCCTCGTACCAGCATTACATGATGTATTCAGATCATATGCCGTTCTTGATTTGAAATCATACTCTTACAAGCTAGAGCTACTATATTCACCAGGATTTTGGCTCGGTATGACATGCTTATTTACTATTATCTTCTTCCGTATTCCATCTCATATTATTAAACAATCAATCTCGCAAACGATAAAACAATGGATTCCTTTTGCGATTACGACGACAATGTTTATCGCCATTTCAGAACTAATGGGTGCATCTGGCATGCATTCATTACTGGCAAAAACAGCTGGTGAAACATTCGGTCCATTTTTCGTTTTCGTTGCTCCGTTTATCGGTGGAATCGGTGGCTTTTTAACAGGTAGTAATGCAGGATCAAATGCGATGTTCATCAAACTACAAATGCAAACTGCGCAAAACGTAGCACTTCCGTGGCAATACGTTACAACACTTCAAAACACAGCATCGTCAGTAGCGACAATCGCTTGCCCGTCAAGGATTACGTTAGGTGCTTATTTATGTAATATACCGTATCGTGAAAATGAACTATTAAAGAAGACGACGTTAATGATTTTTGGTGCGGTGTTGCTTGTAGTGGTAGAGGTTAGTGTTTGGTATATGTTGAGAAATTAAAAATCCTCCTAACATAGGAGGATTTTTTTTATGATTGGATAATGTTTTTATTATGTAAAGCTTCTACTAAATGAATAGGAGATGAAATGTATGCCCCTAAAAAACTACGGTGTGTTAAAAGGTACAGTTATACAATCAAAGATTGGAAAAGGGAAAACACCTCATTATCAAGTTCATTTACAGGGAGAGACAGGAGTAGATTATCGTATTGCAATTAACGTAAAATCGCAAAGTTATCCGTCAGAAGTTTTATATTTTGCGAGTAACAATATTAGGTCAGAGGCGATTCATATTTTATCGACATTACCATTTGGTTTTACGGAAGTAAAAAATAATGAGCCGAAAGTGGCTTTAGATTATGTAAGAGGAAATCTATTTGACTCAAAACAAATGATTCCTTTACCTCCCGAAAAAGCAGGAACAGATAATGATTTAAACGAAAAAATAGAACGTTATATAAAACGAGCGATAGAAGAAAAGGCAACTATTTATGCGTTCGGTGAAAGATGGGGACCAGAAGAAAATACACCAGATTCCTATTTTCATTTCAAACCAGGAAACGGTATACATGATATTCACATGAATCAAGGGAATGTAGAGAAATGGAAAGGTGATAATGGTATATGGCAAGACGGGGGAATACTCATTCACTTTGAAAAGGAAGAAGAATGGACCGGGATCTTTCTTGCCTTTCAGTCGCAGTCATGGTGTACAGATGAAGAAGGACATGCTCGTGTGCCGGTTGAGCAGTGTGATTATAAGAGAAATAATTGAGGAAAAGAGGGTGTTCAAAAAGAACGCCCTCCTTTTATTTTATAAAATCCCAAACTAACAAGTGTAGAAATACAAGAGAACAGCAGAGCCACACTAGAAAACGCAATGAGGTACATATTATACTTCATCACTTTTCCAAGGAGCTGGTTACTGTCGTACTGAAATAGTCCTGCTATTATGTTGAATAAAAATAATACGATAAACATGACGATAACACCGTCTATTGATCCTTTAATATCTGGTTTACTTAAAGCGATATGTGCAGAAATACAAATGGCGATAAATAAAAATAACCAAAAAGAAGGATTTAATAAATTACTTATTGTAAATAAGCTTTTCAATAATACAAAAGTCGATAAAAGTATGTTTTGAACCATTTCTATATTAATAGAAGTAGAAGCGATTGTTTTTTCGAGAGTTGTATTAAATAAGAAATATGAATTTGGTACGAAATAGCGCATTAAAAGGATTAACGCAGTAATACCGGAAATAATAGGACCGATTCCAATGAAGAAGTTCCCAATTCGTTGATATACACTTTTTTGATTGTATTGATGTTGTACGTAGCCTAAAGCACCTTGACTTGTATCTGTTGGGAAAAACTGCGTTGCTACAATTTTATGACGAAATAGTACACACATAATGGCATGTCCAAGTTCATGAATAGGAACACCGATCCAAGCCGTTAAAAGGAATCCTTTTCTTCCGAAAGCTCTCGACCAATACATTCGTGTGAGAGATTCTAAATAGCCTAATAGAAATCCAATTACAATGATAACGCCAATTAAGGAAAATAATTGGATTACGCTTGTAAGGAGTATTTGAAAAATTGAGTTTACCAATTCCATTGCCTGTCATCCAATCTGTTAAAAATGTTATTTGCTCTGTTTCATAATAGCATTATTTCTCAAGATTGCTAGCACATATATTTTCATTTGAAAGAAGGGTTTCAAAATCTTTTTCTTGTAGTCATGTTTTATGTACAAAGTCATATATTGAATTTGTAACACCCTATATGGTATCTGCTCAAGGAGGGATAAGAGAATGAAATGTCCTGCGTGTCAGACGGAAAATGCAGCAGAGGCAAAGTTTTGCGGGAATTGTGGACATTCGTTGACGGAGGAAGTAGTGGCAAGTAGTGGCCAAGAAGAAGGGCCAGAACAAGCACACGTAGCAAAGGCAAAGGAAACTCGCCCCAATGAAACGGTAGAGCAGGCGAAGCGGTTTGCGAGTGGCTATTTTCAGTTCTTTAAAAATGCTTTTAAATCACCGTCTGCCAGTATAAAAAGCGGCAATATCGAAGTGCGAAATGGAATTACAAGCCTTGTACTTATTTGTTTTTTAGGAGCGTGTATTTTTTATAGAATCATGAGCGTAGCGGCGAATGTTAAAAGAACATTTGCACCGGATGTATCTACGCCTTCTTTCTTTGGCGAGTCTATAAAGGTCTTTTTATTTTTACTAATTTTAACTTTATTTGTCGGATTTATTATTTTTGTAAGTGGTAAGATGATGAAATCACCTTTTTCGTTTCTTGAAGTATTCGGTATATGGGGAACGATAGCGACGCCAGCTATTGCTATATTAGTTCTTTCTTTTCTTTTTAGTTTTTTATTAATCTTCTTACCAATCTTATTAGGGTTGGCTACAACATATATGGGAATTAGTATAATTGTAGCTATAGTAAAATTAGATAACGGCGGATTAGATCCTATTTACACACTTCTTATCGCAAATGTTTTAATCGGAATTGCAACATTCATTGTACTGTGGTCTTACATTAGCACGATAATTCGAGCCTTTACACAGGGATTAACTGGCCTCTAAAGAAAAGGTGGTTGAATGAATGAATGTATGTATGTACAAAGTGTGGGACTCAGTTTGAAGATTGAATCTTATAATGTTGAACTAATCAAATCAAGAGAATAGAACACGTGAAAAAGGTACAGTGCACAACTGTACCTTTTCTATGTTTTTTTAGCTGAACCAGGATCCCTTGAAAAAAAGATATGAAAGAGGAATGTGACTTTACTTGCTCCTCCTGATGTACTTGCTTGCACATCAGATAATGCACTAGATGTTAACACACCTTCAGAATGAGGCGGTACCACTATTTTGAGAGCATCATCTGATTCTGATGATGCAGTAACTGTTATTGTATCATCAGATAAGTTTAAAATTTTTACAGTACCGATTGGTAAGATAGACTTGCCAGCGTGTGATGCTGAAGCGAAGTGAGAGCCTTTCCAAATCGTTTGTGCGAAGGTTTCATCATTAGATAACCAAGCGCGAGCGCTGTATAATGTTGCGTTAATGGAAAATTCTTGGTCAAGTGACACGGCGGGTTTCGGTTCTTGCGGTTCCTCTGGAGTTTGAGCGAGAAGGCCGGCACACATATATGTTTCACCTACTTTCGATAGTTACTGTTATAGCATATTAAACATATTATTTATAAGACACGACGGCTACCTATTCAGGCATAGTTTTGTGCACCAAATTTGAAGATGAAATTATCTTTCTTTACAATGGAAGTAGGTGTTATTTCTGAAAAATATGGAAAACGTAAAGAGTATGTAGAAAAGAAGGAGTGGTAAAGTGAACTATGTCATTATTGGCGGAGATGCAGCTGGTATGAGCGCAGCTATGCAAATTGTTAGAAACGATGAAAATGCAACTGTTGTAACGTTAGAAAAAGGTGAAATTTATTCGTACGCGCAGTGTGGGTTACCATATGTCATTAGTGGTGCTATCGCTTCAACGGAAAAATTAATTGCGCGAAATGTGAAGACGTTTCGTGATAAATATGGAATTGATGCGAAAGTACGACATGAAGTAACGAAAGTAGATACGGAAAAGAAAGTGGTGTACGCAGAGCATACGAAGACGAAAGATATTTTTGAATTTCCGTACGATCGTTTATTAATTGCAACTGGCGTACGTCCTGTTATGCCAGAGTGGGAAGGCCGAGATTTGCAAGGCGTTCATCTTTTAAAAACAATTCCAGATGCTGAGCGTATATTAAAAACGCTAGAAACGAATAAAGTTGAAGATGTAACCATTATTGGCGGTGGTGCGATTGGACTGGAGATGGCAGAAACATTCGTCGAACTTGGTAAGAAAGTAAGAATGATTGAGCGAAATGATCATATCGGTACGATTTATGATGCAGATATGGCTGAATATATACATAAAGAAGCAGATAAACACAATATTGAAATTTTAACGAATGAAAATGTGAAAGCATTTAAAGGAAATGAAAGAGTGGAACAAATTGAAACGGATAAAGGTACGTATAAAGCAGATCTTGTTTTAGTATCGGTTGGAGTGAAGCCGAATACTGATTTTCTTGAAGGAACAAATATACGTACAAATTATAAAGGAGCAATCGAAGTAAATGCATATATGCAAACGAATGTGCAGGACGTATATGCAGCTGGTGATTGCGCAACACATTACCATGTTATAAAGGAAATTCATGATCATATCCCGCTCGGAACGACTGCTAATAAACAAGGCCGACTTGCAGGACTGAATATGCTTGATAAACGAAGAGCTTTTAAAGGAACGTTAGGTACAGGCATTATTAAATTTATGGATTTGACGCTCGCAAGAACAGGTTTAAATGAAAAAGAAGCAAAAGGGCTACATATTCCGTATAAAACAGTCAAAGTAGACTCCACAAATATGGCGGGCTATTATCCTAATGCGAAACCACTTTACTTGAAATTATTATATCGTTCTGACACGAAACAATTATTAGGTGGACAAGTAATTGGAGAAGAAGGTGTAGATAAACGAATTGATGTGATCGCAATGGCACTTTTCAATAAAATGAGCATTCACGATTTAGAAGATGTCGACTTAAGTTACGCACCACCATATAACAGCGTTTGGGATCCAATTCAGCAAGCGGCAAGGAGAGCAGAATAGCACTTTTTAAGTGCTATTTTTTTCGTTAAAGGGGAATCATTATTTTTGGCGAAAGAAGCGAATTGGAAATAGTTATATATAGGGAAGGGGATCATTAAAAATGTTTGTAACACTTCAAACAGTTCAAGAATCAGAAAAAGAAATATTACGTAATTTATATGCACTATATCTTCATGACCTCTCTACATTCACTCCTAATATAAAGATTGGGGCAAATGGATTTTTTGAATACAAAGATTTGTACATGTTTTGGGAAAATGACGGAATCACTCCGTATTTTATTAAAAGTAATAATGATATTGTAGGATTTTTATTACTACTGGAACGTCCATTTTTGAAAAAAGAAAATGACTTTTGTATTAATGACATTTTCATATTGAATCAGTACAAGGGAAAAGGAATCGGTAAACAAGTTATTGAGAATGTACTAAAAGAGAAACGAGGACAATATTTCGTTATCGAACTTGTGAAAAATGTACCAGCTGTTTCTTTTTGGAAGAAAGTATATAGGGAGCTAAACATCGAATTTGATGAAAAAACAAAGTTAATCGATGATGAAGAATGTCTCGTTCAAACTTTTAAAATATAATGAAATCGGTGCCTCTAATAGATTAATTTGAAATTTAACTTTATCCCGCTATTTGCGGGCAGTAAGAGCCCGATTAGTGAGGGCTGATAATCAGTGGGGGATGAAGAAAACCTCTACTAATTAAAGTTTCACTTTATTTCGAATATACCGTTCGCCCTTGAAAACATAGTACTTATCGCTTATATTTTCATATAGTATTTATTTTTTAATAAAGCAATGAACGAACCAGGGGGCACAGTATGGCAATTAACATGAAAACAATCGAAGAATGGATTGCTGAATCAAACGCAAGACAGGAAGAAGACTTTGGAAACGTTGTTGAAGAAATGAAAGAAGTATGCGTCGGACTTGATAATGCGACATTAATTTATACGAAAAATGTATTTTGTTTCGGTAAGAAAGTAGAAGTATTGTTCTTCTTCCAAGATCATGTCGTGATTGGACAAGAAAAAGATGAATATGTTGAAATCGAAAAATTAAAGTATGAAGCAATTACACATAGCAACTTAAAAACAAATGACAAAAATACAACGTTAGAATTAAAGTTTGCTAACGGACAATCTATCAATTTAGATAGTTTAAATGATAACTACGGTACGAAAAATTGGTTATTCGCGAGACAAATTAAGAGTATTTTTAAATTAATCTAGTAAAAAAGCACGCCGTCCACCGGCGTGCTTCTAATTAAGCAAATCCCCTTTTAACCAATTCCGTGCTCGATACGCCCCAACAGGAATTTGAATAAGAGACGTTTCAGTTCCAGTATCTATCCCGTATAACTGATCACATGAATTTGTATCAAAACTTAGTAATGGATGCCCGCCCATCCTCATCGCGGTTGCGGCGAAAACGAGGTTATGAACGAGTATGCCAGCTTCCATTTGGTGAATACGGTATCCTCTATAGCCTAATGCACGTGTATAGTAATCTTTCTTTCCGACTACATGTAGGCAAAGCGGTACTTGAAAAAGATTTACGTTATCCATCGTCATACTGGATTGAAGGGGATAACGAAGGTCTCCATATCGAAGTGGCTGTATGGAATGATTTTTGCTGTTATAAGAATAAGCGCCGTTTTCTATATCTTTTACGTTATAAAAACATCCATATAAGGAGACGCGCGCATTTTCATTTACATACTTACCATCAAGGTCGTTGTAATAAGGGAAGGCGAGGCTCGCTTCTTGTAGTAAAGTAGCGAGCCCTGCTGCATCCCATTTCGTTAAAGTGAAGTCAGCATCAGGGGAATACCGTTCTTTACAAAGTTGTAAGAAATCATACGATAACCGTTCTACTTGCGGCAACTGTACAGCGTGCGCATGATGTTGATAGTGCTCTTCATGATGTAGTGTTTGGAAGTGTGCTGTCGATTCAATCATAGAAGCTTCATTTATTTTTGTTATCATTGGATATTCATTTACATGTTTTGAGCGAACGAAATGTTCGTGTGCTAACGGCGGAATTTGCTGTAACAACTCATGAGAAGTAACTGTTTTATTTTCACGGTAATCATTGTGAAACCAATTCGTTTGCGGTTCTGTACTTAAAGGAACGACAGCATACACACTTTCTTCGCCTTCTGACAGTCCGAGTAAATGATTGATTGCCCGGTCTAGAAACTGAAAGTATACGCCATTTTTGTAACCGAATTGTTTGGCACATGCAAGTAATTGTCCGATGAGAACACCACTATCTAATCCTTGAAGTCGATACGAAAAATTATTGTATTTAAAGTAGTTTTTCCAAAACATAGTGGATACGAATGCAGCGCCAAAACAAGACTGTATGTTACAACGGTTGCCAAGTGCTTCTGTAATGTAAGAATCGAAATTTCCTTCGCGAAGTAAAATAAGTCGGTGGTGCGCAGCGTCGTAATGGTAAATACCGTGTGGATAATCATCAATCTTTAAATATATATACAATTCATTTGGATATAAAGCGCCGCCTGAAGGGATAGATCTTCGGAATAAAATTTTCTCGCTATTTAGCTGACATAACTGTGTTAAACCAAATGAGGACCAAAGGTAATGACCAATCTCTTTTAAAGTAGGTGTAGTAGAAGAGTTAGGTAAAGATAATGGGATTTCTAAAGAGAGTGGAATGATAGGGACATTTCGATATAATTTATAAGGGAGCGGTGCATCTTCCCAGTCCACTTCATGGTTTGGCATAATTTCGTCTATAGAAAAATGAAGATGATGTAAAAAAGTATCCAGCTGCATAGAATCCCCTCCTTTACTATGGAAACGGATGCGGATGTGGATTTAATCGTTCATTCGTTAAAGGTTCGTTTGTATATCCAAGTGTCATCGGCACAGTATATACTCTATCCAGTCCTGTAACCCGAGTGAGATGGTGGCCGAACGTCATCGGTAGCATGCCTGGAATAATGACTTTTACACAATGTAATTCGTTTTTTTCTATAAGAGGTACTGTTTGATTTACAACGATTACGTCAAGTCCAGATTGCTGCAGACGGTTTAAAAGTTGATGAAGATCGGATGTTAAATCTAGATCAACTGATTGTAATGCATTCATTTCTTGGAATGATTGCATCGGTGCATCGTCACGTAAAAGAAAGTGAAGACGTTCTTCTGCTTCTTTTAATCCGTACAGCATACTATGGTCTTCCATTTTATTTACGAGATAAGGGTCTTGTAAGCAGTTTTCGTAATGCTCTCTTTTTTGTTCGAGTTCATCGTCTGCTATTAGTAACATGCCTGCTATTTCATGAATGGCACTCTTTAAAGCGCGGACAGGGTCTAAATGAGAGCCTCCCGCACAAACAACGTTCATTCCATTTTCACGCGTATTTTTCGCAATTACCCATAAGCTTGGGATACCGTGTTCCATCGTTGCGTTAAAAGCATGTAATTCATACCCAGTAATCGTGTATAGCCGCTGAATCATTAATTGTAATTCCGTATCATTTGCTGAACTAAGATCAAGGCGAGGGAGAGGTAATTCGGCATACCAAGTGAGTAAAAAGGCGTCACGCTCTACAATTTCTAAAATGCCATGAAAAATTGCTTCTTCTAAACTACCACCAATTGCACATCCATTTGATGTTTCATACACGAAAGCATCTCGATGACCGAGGCTATAATAAGCAATTGATTCAGGAACTAAAATTGGCCGGTTTTGTAATAAAGAGTAGCCCCATACCCAGTTTTGTTCATAGTCAGGATCAAACGGTTTAAACGGAAAACTATTCCGATTATAATGTTCATTTGTATGTACACCGAGCAAGAGGGGATTAAGTGCATGATCCTCTAACTCACGAAAACTGCCGTGTACATTTGTCTTTTTTCCTCGAGGTGACATACCACAATATCGTTCTAAACCTTCTAAAATAGCAGTCGCTTCACTCATTGCAAATGAATGAGTTCGGCCTGCAACACCTTCGTTTCCAAACATTAATGGCATGTTTATAATAACGTCAGCAAATGGTAATAAAGAATGCTGCATTTTTCCGTTCAACATACCGACGCGATAATCGAAATAATCTCTCGTTAAAAATGTGTTTAGTTCATGAATGGAACGACAGCGATATGTTGCTTCGCTTGTTTTTAAGCTCGGTTGTAACGAAATCGTTGCTGCATCTGCCGTATCATCAGGCAAATTGCTACATACAGGGCAGAGCGGATCGGGAAGAAAAGAATGCCGCGTACATTGCAGTGTTTGTAAGTTTAGTAAAATGAGTTCATTTTCTAAAGAAGAATGGTTATGAGTTAATATTTTCTCTGTTTCTGCACGAATAAGATGGCACATTTGTAACATACCATTTTGGGTGGCACGTACATCACGCCTTGTTACATTATCTGCTTTTAACGCATATTTCCGCTGTAGTGCCCACATTTCTTGTTGATCAAATCCAGCGATAAATCGGCGTCCATCAGAGCAGTTGGAACAGCCAGTTGCAAGAGGATGAATGTAAGGACCGATAATACCTTCACCAAATGAAGTGAATGCACGTAGCCATGGAATATGATTCGATCGAAACATTAGCTCGGCATCATGATGAATAGTAGAAGGAGAGCCATCATGTAATACGAGAGCGAGATGAATATTTTCAGGGAGTTCTTCTGTAAGGTTATGTTGGCGAATGATAGAATATTGTTTGCATAGTTGATCATGTACATAGTTTGCAAGTAAGCCATCTCCTATAAGCAATATATTTTGAGTCATAGACTGTCCTCCTTTGCAATTAATACACCGTACACACCATCTAAGTTTTCTTTCAAAAATGATTCAATGGCTAAATCAAACACGAATGGATAAAAATTATGTTCTTCTAAATGTTGCAAGGCAAGCTGCACAGATTGCACACCTGGAACTTCTTCTTCCGCTTGTATTTCCACTCTAAAAGAATCCGTGTCATATAAAATAATAGAGGATTCAGGCAAGATATTAGCTCTGTAAGGAGTCTCTTCATTTTGAATATGAAGTAGTGATAGTTGTAGTGCGTTCCGTAAGGCTAACGTCATATTAATATTAGATGCACCGTACCAGCGATCATTTATACCGACCCAAACGACAGGAAAGCTGAGAATCTCTTCACTTACTGCTATTTTAGGTGTTTCATGAATTGTAGAGAGAGCATCGTAATAAAATCTACAATGTTTATCATGAATTGCAGTTAAATCAATCGTCGTAATTTCTTCTAGCATATGTGACTGCCGCTCATACAATTTATTATTTAAATGTTGTTGTAGCGCCCGGTATACACCTTCTGTCATCGTTTCTCCAGCGCCAATACCGATATCATTATGTTCAGGAATAAGGCGGTGCATAATTTCCGCTACATATGTTTCAATTCCTGCTAAACCAGCTTCTCGGCGCGCTTCATTATGAGTTAAACCACCACAAGTCATAAGAGGCAGGAGGGAAGCAGGACCATCTGATAGTGGAGTAGCTACTTGAATATGGCATTGTGATAACGGTAATTGATATGAATCTTGTTCATCCCATACATGGAATAAACCAGCTTCTTTAGAAGTTAATGAGTCGAAAAAGCGGAATAAATCAGTTGAGGTATGTTGGTTGGACCGCTGCTCAAGTTGTTCAGAAAGATTTTCTATCGTATCAATTGTAAAACTTTCATCAGTTGCGAGAGGATGTTTTATAAAAGGATGCCATGCTCCTTCGAGTGTTTCGTAATTTAATAAAAAGAATTGTGGTTCTTTTTCTCGGTAGGAATCATCAGCGACATGCTTAAGTAATTCAAATACGATTATATTTGCTAACATTGCAGATGGAAGTGGTGAAAATGATGCTGATGAATGTTCATTTTGTAAAGTCGTTTCATGTAGCCGATGCCATGCGGATTCCCAGCATTCTTCACGATTAGCTGTTACGATAGGGCCGGCTATACCAAGTGCTGATAAACAGACGGCAGGTATGAAGTTCTTTCCTACTTCTCTACAAATCGTGTGAACTGCTCTTAGGCCTTCAATATCTCCATTTTGAGAAACATACAAAATCCAGTCGAAAGGCTCGAACACTTCATGCAGGGGACGATCAATTGTCGTATCTATTTCCTGAACAAGGACATGATCATCAACTTCATGTGCAAGTTCTACTAGCTCATGAATGCGATCGTAATTTGTTTCCTCATAATCTGTAACAAGGTAATGAAAGGTAGGTAATCCTGATTCTAATAAAGAAGAAACTAAGGAAGTAAGCATATCTCCAGAACCAATTATAAGGACGTTTGCCGCGCGATACGTTTCGAATTTTAGAGCGCCTGAATGAGAATCAGCTTCTAAAAATTCAATTTGTGAAGCGTATCTATCAAGTAATGCGCTATTTAATTCATGAGGTGCATCTTGACTTACATCCCGAACGAAACCATTTTCATATAAAATCTCTCCAATTTCAAATACACGATTTTGATAGGGGAGAGGGAGACCATCGGTTATTTCTGCTAAAGAATAATTCCCGTTAAACATTGGCATTAATTTTTCAATCCAGTTGTAAATTCCATCACCGTCCATACGAAATGAACTGGCATTATTTCGAAAATAGACACCCCCGTTTGAGTCGGGGAGGAAAAAAGTATCCTTATTTGCTTTAAGTTTTGCATCAATTGGAAGGTTATTCATTTTAATCCTCCTTACGTTTTAGGCATACATTATTAGCTTATGTTATGAAATTTGTCCCATATGAACGCAATAAAAAAAGGCTGTAGAATAATTCATTCTACAGCCTGTAATAGATTATTAATCTATCAACCTTCTAATAATAATGATTTTGGATCTTCAAGCATATCTTTAACAGCAACAAGGAAGCTAACTGCTTCTTTACCATCAACAATACGGTGATCGTAAGATAAAGCGATGTACATCATTGGACGGTTTTCCATACGTTCTGCATCAATTGCAACTGGACGTACTTGGATTTTGTGCATTCCTAAAATACCTACTTGTGGGCTGTTTAGGATTGGTGTTGACATTAGAGAACCGAATACACCACCGTTTGTAATTGTGAATGTACCACCTTGTAACTCTTTTAATGAAAGTTTGTTATCGCGTGCTTTCATACCTAAATTACGAATTTCGCTTTCGATTTCAGCGAAGTTTAATTGGTTAGCATCGCGTACAACTGGAACAACTAATCCATCTGGAGCTGCTACTGCAATACCGATATCATAGAATTTTTTAATGATAAGCTCATCGCCCTGAATTTCAGCATTTAATAATGGGAATTGTTTTAATGCTGCAACAACTGCTTTTGTGAAGAATGACATGAAGCCAAGACGTACATCATGTTTTTTCTCGAAAGCATCTTTACGCTCTTTACGTAATTCCATGATTGCAGTCATATCAACTTCGTTAAATGTTGTTAACATTGCAGATGTTTGTTGAACTTCTACAAGGCGTTTTGCAATTGTTTGACGGCGGCGGGACATTTTCACGCGCTCAACTGGTTTTTCGAATTCCGTTTTTGCAACTGGAGCAGGAGCTGGACTTTTTGGAGCAGCTGGTGCTTCTTTTGGAGCTGCAGCATGAGCTTGTACATCGTGTGGTCTCACACGTCCAAGTGGATCTGTGCTACGTACGTCGTTTAAGTCGATACCTAATTCACGAGCCATTTTTCTAGCAGCTGGTGATGCGATAGGACGGTTCGTATTCGGTAAACCTTGTAAAGTTGTAGTTTGCTCAGCATTTGGTGCCGCAGCTTTCGGTGCTTCAGTTGTTTCTTGTTTTGGCTGTTCAGCAGCCGGTGCAGGTGTACTTACTGCAACTGGTGCTCCGTTTGCATCTAAAATTGCGATAGTTGCACCAACTTCAACTGTATCCCCAGGTTCGCCTAGTAACTTCGATACAATACCTGAATCTTCTGCAATGATTTCTACATTGACTTTATCAGTTTCAAGCTCAACAACGCTGCCACCTTTCTCAACTTTGTCGCCTACGTTGATAAGCCATTGTGAGATAGTTCCTTCAGTAATAGATTCTGCAAGCTCAGGTACTTTAATTTCGATCATTTTAAATGTCCTCCCCTTATTTGCCTAACGGTGTGTTTTTTCTTCTTTTGTCTTCGGTAATCTCCATTTGTTAGCCTGCCCCTGGGCAGAAAATCTGCCCGGGGAACAAGCTAGAAACCTTCATTGTTACTTTCAGTTGCTGAAAACTTCAATTTCTTGTTTATCTTGACGGAAGTTATACTTCACATCTAAAGCGTGTGCAACAATTAGTTCTTGCTCAGCTTTGTGAGCGAATGGATCGCCACCAGATGGGCTAGAGCGATCTGGGCGTCCAATGTAACCTGTTTTCACTTTATCTCCAGCAAGTTCGAACAGAATTGGAGCCATGTAATGCCATGCGCCCATATTACGAGGTTCTTCTTGAACCCAAATAATTTCTTCTAAGTTTTTAAAGCGTTTAATAATAGATTGAACTTTCTCAGCAGGGAATGGGTACAGCTGTTCAATACGAACGACATGAACTTCATCTAAGTTATACTCATGTTTACCAGACTCAATTTCTGCTGCTAAGTCAATCGCCATTTTACCTGTGCTTAAAACAAGACGTTTTACTTTAGTTGGTTTCATGCCAAGGTTTTCTTGTTCTAGAGCAGGTTGGAAACGTCCTTCGCTTAACTGACTAGCAGTTGAAAGCGTAAGTGGGTGACGTAATAAACTCTTTGGCGTCATCAATACTAATGGTCGAACAGCTTCTGTTCCTAAGATAGATGCTTGACGACGTAAAATATGGAAGTATTGTGCCGCGCTCGTTAAGTTTGCAACTGTCCAGTTATTCTCAGCGGCTAACTGTAAGAATCGCTCTGGACGTGCACTAGAATGCTCTGGTCCTTGACCTTCATAACCGTGCGGTAATAGAAGAACTAAACCAGATTTTTGACCCCATTTTGCTCTTCCTGCTGAAACATATTGATCAAATAATGCTTGCGCAGTATTTGAGAAGTCACCATATTGCGCTTCCCACATAACAAGAGTTTCTGGAGCGAATACGTTATAGCCATACTCATAACCAACAACAGCAGCTTCTGATAACGGACTGTTATGAACAGAGAAGGATGCATTAATGTTTGGCAAGCGATGTAATGGCGAATATGTTTCATTTGTATCAGTATCGTGTAATACGATATGACGGTGCGCGAATGTACCACGCTGTGAATCTTGACCAGTTAAACGAATTGGCGTACCTTCTTGTAAAATAGAAGCGAATGCTAATGACTCAGCAAGTGCCCATTCAATTTTACCGTTCTCTTCAAGAGCGTCTTTACGGCGTTCAAGAATTTTCTTTACTTTCGGATATACGTTAAAGCCTTCTGGCCAAGATAGTAGACCTTCATTAATTGCACGAAGTGAGTCAATCTCAACACCAGTATCAATTGGCTGAATGCCTTTTGCAACAACATCTGGCACTTTAACGTCAATTGTTGCAGCGCTCGTATCAGCTGGCGGTACTTGTGCATAGTCAGATTTTAATTGCTCTTGTATAAACTGAGTCATTGTTTCAACCTCATCTGCATTTAGAACACCAGCAGCTTGTAATTGATCTGCATAAATCGCTCTTACAGTCGGGTGATTTTTAATCTTTTTGTACACTTGTGGTTGCGTAACTGCTGGGTCATCCATTTCGTTATGTCCGTAGCGGCGGTAACCAATTAAATCGATTAAGAAGTCTTTTTTGAACAATGTACGATATTGAATCGCAAGGTTAGCAGCAGCAAGACAAGCTTCTGGATCATCAGCGTTCACGTGAACAATCGGAATATCGAAACCTTTTGCAAGGTCACTTGAATATTTCGTAGAACGAGAATCATAGCTATCAGTCGTAAAGCCAACTGCATTGTTTGCGATAACATGAATTGTTCCGCCTGTTTGGTACGCGTTCAATCTGCTTAAGTTCAACGTTTCAGATACAATACCTTGACCAGGGAATGCAGCATCACCATGAACTAAAATTACGAATGATTTTGAAGTATCTTGTTCTGGAAGACCAGATTTTTTACGATTCTCTTGAGCCGCACGTGCAAAACCTTCTACAACAGGGTTAACGAACTCAAGGTGACTTGGGTTATTTGCTAATGTAACGCGAGTGCTAACTTCTTCGTTACTAACGACTTGTTCTCTACCTAAATGGTATTTCACGTCGCCGGTCCATCCAGAATTTGCCACTGCGCCTTCTATTTTTGCATGTTTGAACTCAGCAAACATGTGACTATATGGTTTTTCTAATACGTGTGCAAGTACGCTTAGACGACCGCGGTGAGCCATACCAATCATGACATCTTCTACGCCGCCCTTTGCACCTTCGAGAACAATTTCATCTAGAACAGGTACAAGCATATCAACGCCCTCGATAGAGAAACGCTTTTGCCCAACGAATGTTTTATGCAAGAATTGCTCGAAACCTTCAACAGCTGTTAAACGTTTTAAAAGAGCAGTTCGTTTTTTATTTGATAGTGGTTGACGCAATGAATTTGATTCCACCATTTGATGCAACCACGCGCGTTCTTCACTATCTTGTATATGAGAAAATTCATAAGCTAAAGATTTTGTATAAACGTCTTTTAATCTATGAATTACATCAAGTGCAGTGTGAATACCTTCTGGTGCATCTTGCCATACTGTTTTTGCTGGAATCGCTTTCAAGTCAGCATCGCTCAGTTCGTTCATTGCTTTCTCAAGAAGAGATTGTCCATTAGCAGCATCTTCCATCGGATTGATGTGAGCCAACGTATGCCCGAAAGAACGAATTTGTTCAACAAGCTGAACGACTTTAAGAATTTTTTCAATGTTCCCTGTGTTTTGAGGAGAAAAATGTGTTGCTGTGTTGTCCCCTGTTACGACATTATCTTGAAACGAAGGAGCTCCAAAAATTTCAAAAAGCTCTTGTAATTCCGGATCAACAGAACCTGCTCCAGTTACGTAAAGATCATACTGCTCAATAACATAACCAAGGTTCGGACCATGGAACTTGGCCCAAGGGTTTGTCGTTGTATTCTTCCTCGTCATTTGTTTAAACCTCCCAATGCATATAATCCTTTTTCCATACAAAAGGTGCATTTTGCTCTTTTCAATAATTGATGAACCAATAATCAATGTAAATGTTTTCTTTACTCTTATGTTATTACAATAATTTACATAATACCAAACACTATTACTTATCTGTTTTGTAAAAAAACATTCACAATAACTTATCACCCAAGTTAATCTTTCATGTTATAAAGTAATTTTACAGAAAAATGTGTGGATATATTTGGTATACCTATACAAATAACTAAAATTGTTGCATGTAAATATAAGTATAATAATTAGAATGTTTCGATAAAAAAGAGTTCGAATTATGTATATTGAAATAATAAGCGCTTTCATTGATATTATACAACAATATAACGGAATATAGTATAAAAAATAAAAAATTATGAATTTATCGTAAACTTTATTTAGATAGTGTTAAATATTGAAAGGAAAGTGAAGGATTTCTACAAAAAAAGTTGCTAAACATAAAAAATGCTTCATAAACAGTTAGTTTCTATAAATATGCCGAAAAACACCGTAAAACCAATAACGCATTTCGTGGAATAAAGAAATAAATGAAATATTTTAAAAGGATAAAACAAATAGGGAGATATTAAATTTTAAAAATAGAGAGGAGGAGATATAGTAACGGTTCATTACAGTGTTCCATGTTTCATTTCAAAATAGACGTGCTGAAAATGAAAAAGTTCCTTCTATATAAATAGAACGAAAAATAAACAAAATGAATGTAAAGGAAACTTGACGTAAAGTTTACTTTACATATATACTCGATATAAGGGAGGAGGGAGAAATTTCCTTGGAAAATAAAATGGTCGAATACCGAAAAAAATTTGGACTGTCTCAAGAAAAATTGGCTGAGAAACTTGGAGTTTCCAGACAAACCATCATTTCAATTGAAAAAGGAAAATATGATCCATCACTTCCATTAGCATTTGAAATAGCGAAAACATTTCAGACAACGATAGAACATGTATTTATTTATGAAGGAAAAGAAGAGGGGGAATAGGGATGAATTATTCACAAAAGTACTTTTTAATTATGGGAATTATTTTCTTTATTATGAGTGGAACCATGATATTAGCGGGCATAATGACGCATTCCGCACCACCGGCTCCAACGTATACAGTACTTGCGATGATGATTATGTGTTTCTGCTTAAGTTACTTACATCCGCAATTTAAAGAAAAAGATGAGCGAATGAAACTCATTCGTTATAAAGGAATGTTCTTCAGCTTTTTTGCGCTAACGGCATATTACCTTCTTTTCTCTTTCGGTTTAAATCTACACGTAATTACACTATCTGCGGTTGAACTATTAAACATACTTATGGCACTTACGATGAGTACAGTTTTTATCTCATTTGTTGTTTTATCGAAAAGATATTAAGATGGAAGAGAGAAAGGAAGATTAACATATGCAAATGATGTATGCTTTTGGCATTGGGCTTGTATTATTTTTAGCCGTATTCTTATTTATTCGGAAAGACGTTCAAGGTGGGACGTTAACGAAAAGAGGCTTTTATAAAATGATCGGCTGTTTAGTCGTTATGTTTATAGCGATTATCGTAATGATCGTTTTAATAAATCAATCACTATAGAATATAAAAATGGAACCTTACTGTAGTAAGGTTTTTCTTTTTGATATAAAATCCGAAAATTCCCATGACATCCATTTACTACATATAATGGATATTATATAATTTAATAAAATGATAGATAGGGAGCATAGTATATGAATAAAAAAACTATCTTCTTTTTATTAACATGCCTACTACTTATAGCTAGTATTACTTATATAATATGTAACAAACGAGAACAAGTGCCACCTATGTTAGTATGGGAGGATCAAGAATACTACGTTACGAATGAACCTGCCGAAGCTGAAAAAGTTGGACAAAGGCTTGGAGAAGTAACGAAGAAAATTGAAACAAGTAAAAAACCTACTAAAAACAGTGAATCCAACATAGTACAAGAAAAAACAGAAGTATTCACAATGATAGAAGAAACAGAACCTCACTCACCTTTAATCATAAAGGAGCCTGATGGTGAAGAATATAGAATCGTGAGGCTAATGTTAAAAGTACTATAAAGTGAAAAGGAGATTCCTATGCAGACAGTAACTTCATATCTATGGTCGTTAAGAAAAATGTTTGTCTTTTTCCTTTGTTTCATCCTTCCTCCTATCGGTGCGATTTACATTGTAATGAATAGAGAGGCGCTACAAAAGAAAGATTTCATTTTATATGTAGTATTTGCTGCTATTAATATATCGCTTTGGGTGTCACTTATGATTTTTGATCGGAGTATGTGGATGGTAGCGGGGCATTATATAATTGGAGCAATTGTTATTGTTTTTTCGAATATGAATAAGAGATAAGCCAGCAATCTTAAAGTTGCTGGTTTTTATTTTGCTATTTATAATGAAGAAACAAATTTTTAATAGAGAGTAGTGGGCGTTATGAGATGGAAAACAGGAACGTTTGAAAAAATAGAAACGAATGACTCATCTATTGAGAAACTCATACATACATTCAAGGAACAAAACGTAAATGGCGGAGCGGTTATAAGCTGTTTTAAAGTACATAACGAAAATTTTTTCAAAGAAGTACCATATTGGAAAGATGGACACGAGCACTTCTTTAGAAGAATCTGTAACTCTTTAGATATAATCAATAGCTTAGAAGAGTTAAAAATACATACGTCAGAAAAATATAAGTTTCGTTTTAAAGAGCAATGGGCAGTCATGCTTGATGGTAGCATTGCCGCTCAAATTTTGTCGGGCGGAGCATATGAAACATGTAAGGAACGACCAGTTATCGCAAAACAATTAGCAGTTAATCTATGTCAATATATGTTCCAAGATCGATACGAAGATATTAAAGTTTTTGAAAGCTATAGTCCTTGGACAGATTGGTTTTATGATGTTGCGTGGGATGCTACTTGGATGGTGTTAGATAGTAAGAAGCAGAAAATGTGGTTCATCTGTGCCACGGATACGGATTGATAGAAAAGAGCCTTGTAGGAAAGCTGCAAGGCTCTTTATCTTTTGGGAATGAATAGAAAAGGAATCATATAAATGCTATACTAAAAAATGTTTGTAATGTCAGTTTTATACTATTATATAGTGATGACTTACTAGAAAAGATAAGAGGAGAATGATCATGCAAAAGATAAAGAAACTATTACTGTTAATGATGGTAGTAGGATTAACAGTAGGCGTTTTAGCAGGGTGTGCAAATCCGAAAGATACTACAGAAGAATTTTTAACAGCGATACAAAAAGGTGATATAGAAAAGGCTCGTACATTTGTTGAGAGTGACAAGGAATTTAACAAACTAAATGAAAAAACAGATGATGCTGAGGCAAAAGCAATGCTAAGTGCAATTACAAAAAACTTTAAATTTGAAAAACTAGAAGAAGTATCGAAAAAAGATGACAAAGCAGAAGTGAAAGTGGAAATTACATCTGCTGATCTATCTGTTGCTGTAACAAAAGCAATGGGAGAAGTTATGCCAATGGCCTTTGCTAGCGCATTTAGCGAAGACAAAGAACAGTCTGAAAAAGCAATCGAAAAACGATGACATCAGCAATCGTCAAACACTTATCAGATAAAGATGCAATCATGGCAACTCGCGAAGTTACATTGAACTTAAAGAAAAACAAAGATGGCGACTATAAAATCGTTGCAGATGATAACTTGAAAGAAGTATTGTTTGCTAATGTGAAGTCTTTGGAGAAGATGTTTGGTGGGAAGTGATTGACTTACATAAAAAAGAGAAACCATATCACGTAGAAGGTTGATATGGTTTCTTTTTTTTATGACCCCGGAGAGGCTCGAACTCACGACCTCCACCCTGTCAAGGTGGCGCTCTCCCTGCTGAGCTACGGGATCTTCAAAATGCGTATGTAACAGCATCTTTAATCTGTATGCTAAAGCAATTATATATAATTGACTGAAATTTTACAACATTTTTATATTAATCATTTAAAGGGAAAGTAGTTGGAATTATGCTAGTTGTGTATTAAGGAATATATAAGAGAGAATATAATGAAGAGTGGGTTCGAATAAAGCGGTTATATTATTTTTTTCGATACCAATCTAAAGGACCCTCATCACTTAAATCGACAAGAAAAGGGAATAAGAAATGTAAAGGTAAGCTTATAAGTTCTGGCATAGCGTTCAATGTTTTCTTTGATAGATATTGTCTTCCGAAACAATACGGACAATCTTTTTCAAATGTCACGAGTATTGACCATACATCTTTTATTGTCCACTTCGTTTTACAATACGTACAACGCGCCATAGAGTTCCTCCTCATTTTAAGGTTTCTTGTAGTATAGTCCATTTCATTGTACGAAAGTCATTTGTATTTGGTGTGATAAAATGGAAGTTGTTTTATTTTTATGTGGATCTATTCAGTCATTTCTGATCAATTCCATATCATTTGATATTTTGGCAGGATGATAGATTTTCGGGTTTAATATGCAAATTGGCCAATATATCCTTTTTACAATTTACTTAAAATCATGTATAACAGAGATACAAGATTATTTTACCCCGCTATTTGCGGACGGTAAGATCCCCACCTCAAAATTTAGCGAAAGCAAAGAAGTTAGGTGGTGGCAGGCTGCTCGTAAAAGCCCGATTGGTGAAGGCTGATTAAAGTTTCACTTTATAAATATTCAGTAGTAGAGGGAGAATTATTGTAATGGTAAGAAAAACGTTCAAGATGCGCGTATCTAGAAATAGAACGATTTCGATTAATGGCTCAATTCTTGATGTGGATGTTACACATGATGAGTTTTTACAAGAGTTTGTTGAGTGGGTCGATTCTAAAGGTTGGTCGTTTATGGGGATGACAGATGAGATTACGCCTGAAGAAGCTAGCCAAAAGTTAATAGATTCGTTGATTGATGAGAAGGATAAGAAAGAATAACTCCTTCTTATTTTTTATTGTATATTTATGTTCTTCATCGTAAAAATATGATATAGTAAAAAACAGTGAATATTCTTCCAATTTAATACAAATTACATATGGATTGGTAGATTCAGTTTTTAAACTGTGAGAGTATAGTGAAAAGGGAGAGTCATATGGTAAATTTTAAGAAAGTTTTGGCTTTTATTACCGTTATTTGTTTATTTTTTTTGACACCTATGACGTTACGTGCGGAGACGAATGTTGGAGTGAATCCAGAACAAGTGGCACCACCACCTGCGGAAGGACCAAATGTTTTTAGTCAGTTTGCAACTACGATTGATGCAAAAACTGGAGATGTTTTGTATAACAAAAACGCACATCATCGTGCATTTCCGGCTAGTATGACGAAAGTGTTAACAGCGATTTTACTTATGGAGCATACGAAGCCAGAGGATCAATTTACGTTTTCACAATTAGCATTAGATCAAGAGAAGAGTAATTATCAAATTGAATTTCAACCTGGTGAGACGATTAATAGAAATACTGCGCTTATGATTTTAATGGTGCTGAGTGCAAATGATGTGTCATATGCGATTGCGGAGCGTATTGGCGGAAATGTTGAGAAGTTCGCTCATATGATGAATGAGAAAGCAAAGCAATTAGGGGCTACAGATAGTCACTTTGTAACGCCAAATGGATTGCATGATCCAAACCATTATACGACGCCGTATGATATGGCTATGATTACGAGAGGTGTACAAAAGTATCCTGAGATTTTACAAGCGATGAATACGAAAAGGACGACGGTTACGACATCTAGCCAGACGGTTTCTATTTTTAATAAGTCTACTTATTTTGAAAATCCATATAGCATTGGCGGGAAGACGGGTTTTACAAATGAAGCGCGTAATACACTCGTTCTATTAAATGAGAAGGATGGCAATCGCATTATAAATGTAGTAATGGCTTCCCAAAGACCTGAAATTTATGAAGATTTGAAGCAGATGGCGGATTATTCTTTCGGTCAATTTGTGAAGCAAACTGTATTAGATAAACATAGCTGGCATCAAAAGGCAACGTATTTAAATAAAGATATTGATAGCGAGCTTGAAAAAAGTGCAGAGCTTATGCTTAAGAAAGATGAAGGTAAAAATGTGAGGACGATTTTCCGTGCGGCTTCATTAGATAAAGATTCTTTGTATCATAAAGGAATTCATCGTGGTGAGGTAGTTGGTGCAGTTGACATCACGAAAAATAATCAAACAATTGCGACGATAAATGTTCTTTCAAAAGAAGATGTTACTTTTGCGATGCCTAAAAAAGATACGGCTACGCCTGAAGTAAATGAATCAAATTTGAAAATAATAAGCATTGGGATAGGTGCCGCTGTACTATTTGGAGCCATTTTATTTGTAGTGCTACGCCGAAATACAACAGAAATGAAATCAGAAGAAAAATAAATTACTAGTAAAAAGACTGTGAAGAGACTTTGTCACAGTCTTTTTTGTATATGTAAAATAACTAATAATTGTAAATTTTCTTATTGCATTTACGAGTTGTTCGTTATATTATTTAGTTGTGTTCTTGTTAAAGAACTGATTTAGTATTATATACTCCAAATAATATAAAACAACGGAGAGGGAGAGAGACGATGAAATTAATTTGGAAAGTGATTAGCAACGTTATCTCGTTTGTTTTATTTGCATTAATGGTTTTTCTAGCTTTTATAGTTATTTCGTCAAAAGCGAGTGGCGGAGATCCAACAGTGCTGGGATATCAATTTAAATCAGTGCTATCAGGATCGATGGAACCGACATTTTTAACAGGATCAATCATTGCGATAGAACCGACGAAAGATGGTTCGAAATATCAAAAAGGTGATGTTATTACCTTTAAAGAGAAAGATGAAAAAATTATCACTCACCGTATTATCGGTGTGAAAGATACAAATGGAAAAGTAACGTATGAAACAAAAGGGGATAACAACAACGGCCCTGATTTAGAACCAGTACGTGCGGAGAATGTCATTGGGAAATATGCGGATATTACAGTTCCTTATGCAGGATATGCATTAAATTATGCTAGTTCAAAGGCTGGAGCTGCATTGCTTCTTATTATTCCAGGGGTCTTTTTACTGGGCTATTCCGCGATTTCTATTTTTGGTGCGATTCGCAGCATTGAAGGGGAAAAGAAAGAGAAAAAAGTAGAACAATCCGTCTAGTTTGTTTGGTTATACTTTCCGTTTAGGAAGTTAACAAATATATAGATTAAGGGGATATGGACATGACTTTAAAGAAAAAATTAGGTATGGGTATCGCATCAGCAGTGTTAGGGGCAGCATTAGTTGGCGGAGGAACATTTGCATTTTTCAGTGATAAAGAAGTGTCAAACAATACATTTGCGGCTGGTACACTGGATTTAGCATTAAATCCATCAACAGTTGTTAATGTATCGAATTTAAAACCTGGTGATACAGTTGAAAAAGAATTTAAATTAGAAAATAAAGGTACATTAGATATTAAAAAAGTTCTATTAAAAACAGACTATAGTGTAGAAGATGCGAAGAAAGATAATAAAGATGATTTTGGTAAACATATTAAAGTAACATTCTTAAAAAATGTAGATAAGCATGAGACGATTGTGAAACAAACTACATTAGATAAATTGAAGGGTGATACACTTACAGCAGTAGATAATGATTTAGCTGCTTGGTTCTGGGATGAAAAAGGTATTTCTGCAGGTAAATCTGATAAATTCAAGGTGAAATTTGAGTTCGTTGATAATAAAAAAGATCAAAATGAATTCCAGGGTGATAAGTTACAATTAACTTGGACGTTTGATGCACAACAAACAGAAGGTGAAACAAAATAATATGAAAAAGGGCTATCAAATGGATAGCCCTTTTTCTATTTTTCTAGTATATAGCTATCATTTTGTATCGTTCTTTATTATAATAAAAGTAATGTTCTATATAGAGAACATCTTGTTCGATGGGAGAGATTAAGATGCTGAAAACACCTCGCAAATTAAAAAAAATGCTTATATTGCCTTGTATGTGCTCCATTACGTTTTATTTAGGCTCTCAAATAATGACGTATACAGAAGCTGCATTTATTCATGAAACGAAAGTGGAAGCCGCTCTTTCTACAGCGATTATATTTCCAAAGACAGTTGATACGTTAAAAGAGGAAGCTGAGAAACATAAACAGTTTATTGAGCATCAGTATGGAGAAATGAAGGGGAAGTTGGCAGTAACTTCTAGAGAAGAAATTGAACAGGCAATTGTAGTGTGGCAACAAGGACGTGAGAAAATTGCTTCTGAGGAGGAAGCGCTGCAAAATGTATATACTGCAATAGAAACTCCTTATAATCAAATACAAGAAGAATTAAAAGTGAATAAAAGTGAATCGATTCAACAAGTGGCCGTATATGTGAATGAAGGTTTTCTCAGTATAAAAGAGAAGCGAGATTATATCGTGAAAGAAGTTAGTTTGCAAGCTATTGATGAACAAATTCAGACTTTACAAAAACTATTAAAAGATGAAACAGTAAAGAAACAGAATGAAATAGAAGAACAGAAGAAAGTAGAAGAGCAGAAGAAAGTAGAAGAACAGAAGAAAGTAGAAGAGCAGAAGAAAGTAGAAGAGCAGAAGAAAGTAGAAGAACAGAAGAAAGTAGAAGAACAGAAGAAGGTAGAAGAGCAGAAACAAGTAGAGACAGCTAAAAAACTTGAGCAAGGAACTCATGAAAAGGCTACTACCACGGATCATAATGAGAAATCATCAGAATAAACTGACGACCGGTATAAAAATGATGTATATGAGTGTGAGGGAGTATTTGCCCCCGCACTTATTGTATTTCTTAAAATATAAACATGAGAATTCAGAAAAAACGAAATAATATTGAGAAATAAAAATAATTGAAAATACTAATAAATATTTGTTGTATTTATAGAGTGATGTTCGTTATAATGAACTTAAGGTTTTTAAAAGAGAACGAACATTAGCTAAGCTAATATAGTTTTCTTTATATCTCTTATTGAAAAATAAGAGACAAAAATATAAAAAACAGCTAGGGGGAATTGATTGTGAGTCTGAAAAAGAAATTAGGTATGGGAGTTGCATCAGCAGCATTGGGGTTATCTTTAATTGGTGGAGGAACATTCGCTTACTTTAGCGATAAAGAAGTATCGAACAATACATTTGCAGCTGGGACGTTAGATCTTACATTAGACCCTAAAACGCTTGTAGATATTAAAGATTTAAAACCAGGGGATTCTATTAAGAAAGAGTTCTTATTAAAGAATAGCGGTTCATTAACAATTAAAGACGTTAAACTAGCGACAAAGTATACTGTGAAAGATGCAAAAGGCGATAATGCTGGTGAAGACTTTGGTAAGCACGTTAAAGTGAAATTCCTTTGGAACTGGGATAAACAAAGTGAGCCTGTATATGAAACAACTTTAGCTGATTTACAAAATGCTGATCCAGATCTTTTAGCTAAAGACATCTTTGCTCCTGAGTGGGGAGAAAAGGGTGGATTAGAAGCAGGCACAGAGGATTATCTGTGGGTACAATTTGAATTTGTAGATAATGGGAAAGAACAAAATATCTTCCAAGGTGATTCATTGAATTTAGAATGGACATTCAATGCTAACCAAGAAGCTGGCGAAGAAAAATAATAAAAAAGCGGGTATCCCCCGCTTTTTTTATAAAGAAAAAGAAGTGCTGGTTGTTAGCACTTCTTTCTATTATTATTTTTGATTTTGCTTCCATTTTGTAAATTCAAGAAATTCACGAAATTGTTCTTTGGAGACACCAGAGTTCATTGCATCTTTAACAAGCTGTGTCCATTCGGAGTCTAGATTAGTTTCCTTTGTTGTTTCATCATGAAGTAAAGTATCAACTGGAATTTGTAGAACTGCTGCAATTTTTTCAAGAAACTGAATGGAAGGGTTTTTTTGTAAATTTCGTTCTATAGAACTAATGTAAGATTTAGCAACACCAGCTTTTTCGGCAAGTTCAGTTAATGAAATACCTTTTTGTAAGCGAAGGCGTTTTATACGTTCTCCAATCATATTTGCGCACCTTTCTATCAATATGTAGTCGTCTTATGATGTCATTATTATAACATAAACTTCGTTAAAAAGAACAAGCCTATTGAGCCTGACTGGATGGCTTCATACGTTGGAAAAAATGTTCGATATCTTGCAGGGCGATACCAGCGTCTAGAGCTTCAAGTATTAAATCAATCCATTCTTGGTCCAGTGCGTCAGTCTTATCTTTGTACAAATGTAATTCCTCCCTAATTATCGGTCATAACTGCTGCTACAGAATATATGATAAGCAATCGTATTTTGTGTTTTATATAGTGAATTATCAAATATTTTGTAGATAAAACAAAGATAAAATCCCCATTAAATTCCCTCTATGGCGATTATAAAGTTTCTGACAAATATTTTCAATATTTTCAGAAAACATTGTTGAATTGTGATATATTCGTATGCTAACTATGGAATTTTTACAAATATGTTAAAAAAATTACATAATATAACTAAATATTGAAAAAATATTGAATTTTTAATAAAATTCAATTTGTAATACATATTTTTTATTAGGGGAGGAAATAAGGGATGAACAAGAAACCGTTCAAAGTTTTGTCATCAATCGCTTTGACAGCTGTGTTAGGTCTTTCATTCGGAGCGGGTGGCCAGTCTGCATATGCTGAAACACCTGTGAATAAGACAGCTACGAGTCCAGTCGATGATCATTTAATTCCAGAAGAACGTTTAGCGAATGCGCTAAAAAACCGTGGGGTAATTGATTCGAAGGCTTCAGAGACAGAAACAAAGAAAGCCGTCGAAAAATACGTAGAGAACAAAAAGGGTGAAAATCCTGGGAAAGAAGTATCAAATGGGGACCCACTTACGAAAGAAGCATCTGACTTTTTAAAGAAAGTGAAAGATGCGAAAGCTGATACGAAAGAAAAGTTAGACAAACCAGCAACAGGAACACCTGCAGCAACAGGCCCAGTTAAGGGTGGTCTAAATGGTAAAGTACCAACTTCTCCAGCAAAGGGAAAAGAATATAACGGTGAAGTTCGTAAAGATAAAGTACTCGTTTTACTTGTAGAGTACGCTGACTTTAAACATAACAATATTGATAAAGAACCTGGTTATATGTATACTGACGATTTTAACAAAGAACATTATGAAAAAATGTTATTCGGTAATGAGCCATTCGCATTAGAGGATGGCAGCAAAATCGAAACGTTTAAACAATATTACGAAGAGCAATCTGGCGGTAGTTATACAGTAGACGGAACAGTTACAAAATGGTTAACAGTTCCTGGTAAAGCTGCTGATTACGGTGCAGATGGTGCGACAGGTCATGATAATAAAGGGCCAAAAGGACCACGTGATTTAGTAAAAGATGCATTAAAAGCAGCTGTAGATAGCGGTATTGATTTATCAGAGTTTGACCAATTCGATCAATATGATGTAAATGGCGATGGAAATCAAAAACAACCGGATGGTTTAATTGATCACTTAATGATTATCCATGCGGGTGTTGGACAAGAAGCAGGTGGCGGTAAATTAGGTGACGATGCAATTTGGTCACATCGCTGGACTGTTGGACCAAAACCATTCCCAATTGAAGGTACACAAGCGAAAGTTCCATATTGGGGCGGAAAGATCGCAGCATTCGACTACACAATTGAACCAGAAGATGGCGCAGTTGGTGTATTCGCACATGAATATGGTCATGATTTAGGTCTTCCAGATGAGTATGATACAGACTATACTGGTGACGGTGAACCAATTCAAGCTTGGTCTGTTATGAGTGGCGGAAGCTGGGCTGGTAACATTGCAGGAACAACGCCAACGAGTTTCTCACCACAAAATAAAGAGTTTTTCCAAAAAACAATCGGTGGTAACTGGGCAAATATCGTAGAAGTAGATTACGAGAAATTAAATAAAGGTATCGGTCTAGCAACATATTTAGACCAAAGTGTTACGAAATCTAACCGCCCAGGTATGATTCGTGTTAACTTGCCAGATAAAGATATAAAAACAATTGCTCCAGCATTTGGTAAGCAGTATTACTACAGCACAAAAGGTGACAATCTTCACACAAAAATGGAGACGCCACTGTTCGATTTAACAAATGCAACGACTGCGAAATTTGATTTCAAGTCATTGTATGAAATTGAAGCAGAGTATGATTTCCTTGAAGTACATGCTGTAACAGAAGATGGTCAGCAAACATTAATCGAAAAACTTGGTGAGAAAGCAAATAGTGGAAATGCACATTCAACAAATGGAAAATGGATTGACAAATCATACGATTTAAGCCAATTCAAAGGTAAGAAAGTAAAATTAACATTTGAGTACATTACAGATGGTGGTTTAGCATTAAACGGTTTCCTACTTGATAATGCATCACTAAATGTAGATGGTAAAGTAGTATTCTCTGATGATGCAGAAGGTACACCGCAGTTCAAATTAGATGGATTCGCTGTATCTAATGGAACAGAGAAGAAAAAACATAACTATTATGTAGAGTGGAGAAACTATGCTGGTTCGGATAACGCATTGAAATATGCTCGCGGTCCAGAATACAACACAGGTATGGTTGTATGGTATGCAGACTCAGCTTATACAGATAACTGGGTTGGTTTACATCCAGGACATGGTTTCCTTGGCGTAGTTGATTCACATCCAGAAGCAATTGTTGGAACTTTAAATGGTAAACCAACAGTAGCAAGTAGTACACGATTCCAAATCGCTGATGCGGCGTTCTCATTTGATAAAACGCCAGCTTGGAAAGTTGTATCTCCAACGCGCGGAACGTATACGTATAATGGCTTAGCAGGTGTACCGAAGTTTGATGATTCGAAAACGTATATTAATAAACAGATTCCAGATGCAGGACGTATTTTACCGAATCTTGGCCTGAAGTTTGAAGTAGTAGGACAAGCTGATGATAATTCTGCTGGTGCTGTTCGTTTATATCGTTAATACAGTAAAACTACCGAAAGATTTTCTTTCGGTAGTTTTTTTGTGAGCAATGAATTTTATATGCAAGAAGAAATTATATATAATGTAACTTTACGAATAGAAATTTATTATATATGAAGTCTATATAAATAATGAAAGAATTGGATAAAAAATAGTGGGAGAAGGTGAATGAATGAGTGTTTCTTCTATTGTAAATAAACAAAAAGCATATTTTTATAATGGCCATACGAGAAGTGTAGAAGTGAGAAAGAATAATTTGAAGAAGCTTTATGAAGGCATTCAGAGTTTTGAAGAAGAAATATTTCAGGCATTGAAATTAGATTTAAATAAGTCAGTTCATGAGTCGTTTACAACGGAAGTTGGATATGTATTAAAAGAAATTTCCTTTCAATTGAAGCATATTTCATCGTGGAGTAAACCGAAGCGGGTTCGAACAGCACTCACTCATTTTGGATCAAAGGGGAAAGTAGTTCCTGAACCGTACGGTGTGACACTTATTATTGCACCGTGGAACTATCCGTTTCAATTAGCAATTGCACCTCTTGTAGGAGCGTTGGCGGCTGGAAATACAATTGTTTTAAAGCCTTCAGAGTTAACGCCAAACGTTTCCAAAGTACTTACGAGGATGTTAGAGCAATTATTCCAAGAAGAGCTTGTAGCGGTAGTAGAAGGCGGTGTAGAAAAGAGTACGGAATTGTTAAAGGAACCGTTTGATTATATTTTCTTTACAGGTAGTGTCGGTGTTGGAAAAGTTGTGATGGAAGCAGCAGCGAAACGGTTGACGCCACTCACGTTAGAACTTGGGGGAAAAAGCCCATGCATTGTACATAAAGATGCAAAAATAGATGTAACAGCAAGACGAATTGTTTGGGGTAAGTTTTTAAATGCAGGGCAAACGTGTGTAGCGCCTGATTATATGTATGTGCATGCTTCGGTGAAAGAACAGTTAATCGAGGCATTACGACACGAAATTGCGGAGCAGTATGGAAAAGATCCACTAAACAATGACAATTATGTACGAATTGTGACTGAACGTCATTTTGAACGTTTATGTTCATTTTTGAAAGATGGTAAAACGGTAATCGGTGGGAACTATAAAAAAGAAACTTTACATATAGAACCAACAGTGTTAACAAATGTTACATGGCAAAGTACTGTTATGGAAGATGAAATTTTTGGTCCGATCTTACCAATTGTAGAATACGACAACATAGAAGAGGTAATTGGAACAATCCAGCAACATCCGAAGCCGTTAGCGTTATATGTATTTTCTGAAGATAAAGAAGTACAAAAGAAAGTGACAAGTAATATTTCATATGGCGGAGGCTGTATTAATGATGTTGTCTATCATCTTGCAACGCCATATTTACCTTTTGGTGGTGTTGGAAGTAGTGGATTAGGTAGTTATCATGGGGAAGAAAGTTTTCGGACTTTTTCACATTATAAAAGCATTTTAGCCCAATCTACGGCATTCGATATGAAAATTCGTTACTCTTCTACAAAAAGTGCTTTAAAATTCATACGAAAGTTGTTAAAATGATGATGGTGTTTATCAGTAGGCGTAGCCGTATGATAATAGCCCCTTCGTAATGGAAGGGGTTTTTCTGTTCGACATGTGTATCATGCAAAAATGAATCAAACATACTACATAAAGAATAGAAGAGAACGCTAAACAACCATTTTTGTTTGGATCGAAACAAAAAATAGTCTATAGAACATAAATATTTATTCATGAATATAAAAATTAAAATTTAAGGTAGATAGGACGGGAAAATGAAAAAGATTATTAAAGTTGAAGCAGTAGAAAAACATTTTGGAAATCAAGTGATTATCCCACCTCTTTCTTTAGACATTAAAGAAGGGGAATTTTTAACGATTTTAGGGCCGAGTGGTTGCGGGAAAACAACGTTACTTCGCATGATCGCAGGCTTTGAAACGCCAACTAAAGGGAATCTTTTATTAGATGATGAAAAGATTAACGATTTGCCACCATATAAGCGTCATATGAACTTAGTGTTCCAACATTATGCGCTATTCCCACATATGAATGTGGAGAAAAATATTTGTTTCGGTATGAAAATGCAGAAAGTACCGGCAGCAGAGCAGAAAGAGCGTGCTGAAGAGGCAATGCGTTTAACGCAGTTACTTGAGTTCCGTAATCGTAAACCTGCAAAGCTTTCTGGTGGACAGCAGCAGCGTGTAGCAATTGCGAGAGCGATTGTAAATAACCCGCGTGTATTATTACTAGATGAGCCACTTGGGGCGTTAGACTTTAAGTTAAGAAAAGATTTGCAACGTGAATTGAAAAACTTACAACGTAATTTAGGAATTACATTCATATACGTAACGCACGATCAAGAAGAAGCGATGAGCATGAGTGATCGTATTGTCGTTATGAATAAAGGACATATTGAACAAATTGGAACGCCGAAAGAAATTTACAATAAGCCGAAAACAATGTTCGTTGCGACATTTATCGGTGAAAATAATATTGTGAAAAACGGGGAAGGCTATGTAGCAATTCGCCCTGAAAACGTAAAAGTACGTTCGGTTGAAGAGCCGATTTTAAAAGAATACCATCTTGGACATATTGAAGACGTTGAGTTTGTTGGAAATATGGAAAAGCTGTATGTACGTGACGAGAAAACATCAGAATTACTAATGGCATATCAAACTGCTGAAGAAGCAGCGCAGTGGAGCATTGGAGATAATGTATACGTAGGCTGGGAGCAAGAGGACGAGGTGACCTTAAATTGAAAAAAGGGAAATTACTCGCACTACCGACAGTCGCGTGGCTGTTAATCTTCTTCCTAATTCCCCTTCTGTTTGTATTGGCATTTGCCTTTATGCAGCGCGGGGCATATGGGACAGTGGAAATGCAATTTACGTTAGAGAATATAGCTCGTGTGTTTGATCCACTATACATGGGAACGTTATGGGAAACTGTTAAGATTGCAGTTATTACAACAGTAATCTGTTTAGTAATTGGTTATCCATTTGCTTATACAATTACAATTGTTGATCGCAAATACCGTTCAATTCTTTTATTATTGGCAACGATCCCGTTTTGGATTAACTTCCTTGTTCGTTCATACGCATGGATTGTTATTTTACGTTCACAAGGTCTTGTAAACACATTGCTATTGAAACTAGGTATTATAAGTGAACCTTTAAATTTACTATATAACACACCTTCTGTAATACTCGGAATGGTCTATTCTTTATTACCATTTATGATTTTACCGGTGTATGCAGCGATTGAGCAGCTTGATAAGCGTAAGCTAGAAGCAGCTTATGATTTAGGAGCAACACCAGCAAAGGCATTTTGGAATGTAACAGTACCAATGACGATGTCAGGGATTGCTACTGGTTCTATTTTAGTGTTTGTTTCTTCTATCGGAATGTTTGTTGTATCAGACGTTATGGGTGGATCGAAAGTAGCGTTAATCGGAAACGTAATTCAAAATCAATTCTTAGGAGCGCGTGACTGGCCGTTTGGATCTGCGTTATCTATGATTGTTGTTCTATTCTCTGTTCTGTTAATTTACTTATATTATCGTGCAACGAAAGTATATAAATATGATGGGAACGGAGGGGAATAGGCAAAGATGAAGAAGTTTTTAGTTTCTTATTCTTGGTTAATTTTATTGTTCTTGTATTTTCCAATGATGGTTTTAATGGTATATTCCTTCAATGATTCTCGCATTAATGCGGAATGGGAAGGTTTTACATTCCATTGGTATACAGATTTATTTCAAAAGCAAGATGTTATTGATGCGTTTGTAAATAGTATGACGATTGCGATCGTAACGACGGTTGTAACGACAGTTCTTGGTGTGATTTTCGCGATTGCATTACATCGTTATAAATATCGCTATGAAGGGGCTATTAACGGTCTTGTGTATTTACCAATTTTAATTCCTGATATTTTAATGGGATTATCTTTACTTATCTTATTTAGTCAATTAGGTATGGAACTTGGCAAAATAACAATTATTATTGCGCACATTACATTTAGTATTTCATTTGTTGTCGTTATTTTAGCAGCGCGTCTTTCTGGTATGGGACGTGATTTAGAAGAGGCTGCGAATGATTTAGGAGCAACGCCGTGGCAAACGTTTCGTTATGTAACGTTCCCAGCAATTGCACCAGGGGTTATTTCAGCCGCATTATTAACATTCACATTATCAATTGATGATTTTGTAATTAGTTTCTTCGTATCAGGACCAGGATCAACAACATTGCCATTATACATTTACAGTATGGTTAAGCGCGGAGTATCACCAGAAATTAATGCACTTTCTACAATTTTAATTGTGGCTATCGTAGGATTAATGGTTCTATCTGAAATCTTCCGTAACAAAGGTGCAGATGGTGAAGAAAACTCCGGAGGACACCTTCCTTTATAATACGAACGATATAGAAAGTACGAGGAGGTAATAAACCGATGAAATTAATGAAAAGATTAGCCGGCGCAGCAATTAGCTTTAGCCTTGTTGCTGGTGTACTTGCTGGTTGTGGTGAAAAGAAAGAAGAGTTAAACATTTATAGCTGGGCTGACAATTTTGATGAGCAAGTGCTAAGAGATTTTGAAAAGAAATATAACGTGAAAATTAACTATGATAAGTATGCAAGTAATGAAGAAATGCTTGCGAAATTACAAGCAGGTGGCGCGAAGTATGATTTAATTCAGCCGTCTGATTACATGGTTAAAACAATGGCGAAAATGGATTTATTAGCGCCGTTAGACAAAAAGAATATCCCGAATATCGAAAATATGGTTTCTAACTTCAAAACACCGGCGTTTGATCCAGAGAATAAATATTCTTTAGTATATACTTGGGGCGTAACAGGTATTGCATACAATAAAAAGTATGTAAAAGAAGCTCCTACAAGCTGGGCTGACCTATGGAATGAGAAATATAAAGGGCATGTAACTTTATTAAATGATTCTCGTGAAGTGTTAGGTATGGGTCTTAAGAAGCATGGATTCTCAAACAGCACGAAAGACGATACACAGTTAAAGACAGCAGCAGATGATTTAAAGAAGCTGCTTCCAAACTTATTAGCATTTGATACAGATAATATTAAACAAAAATTCATTACAGAAGATGCTTGGATCGGAACAGTTTGGTCTGGAGATGCAGCATTTATCGCAAAAGATAATAAAGATGTAGAGTACGTTGTACCAAAGGAAGGCGGCACAATTTGGGCTGATACGTTAGCAATTCCAAAAGGTGCAAAAAACAAAGAGCTTGCAGAGAAGTTTATGAACTACTTATTAGATGAAAAAGTAAGTGTGAAAAACTACGAGTCAATTGGATACAGTAATCCTAATGAAAAAGCTCATCCTCTTCATAGTAAAGAATATCGTGATAATCATATGATCTTCTTAACGAAAGAAGAATTAGATCGTACAGAATGGCTTGTTGATGTAGACGATAAGCTAAAAGACTATGATCGTTACTGGACAGAGTTAAAAACAAAAGGTAAATAAGTAAGGAAATGCGGTTTCTAAAGTAGAAATCGCATTTTTTCATAGTAGGAGGAAATCGTTTGAACAAGAAGTTACATCAATATGAGGTAGTATGTATCGTTTTATTACTTGCTGTATTTGGCATTGTTGCTTGGCGCGTACATGCGGGTGGCGTTACAGTGATGGATACATATGTCCGAGCATTAGTAAAAGGATTACAAACAGAAGGTTCGCTTACATTTTTTTCACACTATACAAAATTAGGTTCTGCTATCGGGATCGTAACTACGCTGGCTATAAGTTTACTTGTTTTTTGGAGAAAACGTTATTATGCTGCGATGATCGTGTATCCAATGGGCATTTTAATAACACATCTTGTTAATAAAGGGATAAAAGAAATTGTGAAAAGGGAGCGCCCATCGTTAAATGAAGCGTTGGATGCGCTTGGGTATAGCTTCCCTAGTGGACATGCAATGTTATCTATTATGACATTCGGATTTCTTGCTTATATCATTGGGGCAAATTTGAAGAGTGTAACGGGGAAATATGTTATAACGATTTTGATGGGAATTGTAATTGTATCGATTGGATTAAGTAGAGTTATTTTAAATGTACATTATCCAACTGATATTTTAGCTGGTTATTGCGTAGGTGGTATTTTGTTAATTATGGCGATTTACTGCCATCGTTTACTTACCAAGAGATTGGGACTTAATAAAGCGGGATAAAAAACGTCTGGAAAAACTATCATTATAGTGTTTCCAGACGTTTTTTGTTTGTACGAAGATGTGATACAGTATAAATGACAATTGAATTATTTAAAGTAGGTGAAAATGTGTGAAAACAAATGTACATAAAGTAGATAAGTGGGGGAAATTAGGAGCTTTTTTGTATCAGTTTCGTTATACAGTAATTGTAGCATTACTATTGGTTGCGATCGCACTCGGTATTTTCGCCCCAAAGCTGCCGGGAGTATTAGGCGGTGATGGTTTCCAAACGGAAGGGGACTATCAAAAAACGAAAGAAATTTTAGATAAAGATTTTAAGAGGTCTCAAGACACACTTCTACTCGTTTTTGAAAAAAATAAGGGTGTTTCACATGAGGAATTTCAAAAGCAAGTAGAGGGAATTGTAAAGAATGTACAAGAGAAAGAGACATATGAATCTTTCCATCACCCAGTGCAAAATAAAGAAATGTTACAAGATGATATCGGCTATGCGACAATTTTATTTTCCGGGAAAACAAATAAAGAACGAATGGAAAAGACATTGCAATTTGCTGATAAAATCGAAAAGGAAAGTAATGCCGCATTAAAAGTAACGCCTACAGGGTTTCCAAAAATTAATCAAGAGATTAATGAAAGAACGCAAAATGATTTAAAAGTAGCAGAGATGATTGGGTTACCAATTGCATTTCTCGTATTACTATTTTCATTTGGTAGTCTTTTGGCATCTATTTTACCAATTGTAAATGGGGCACTTAGTGTTATTAGTACGATGGGCATATTATACTTTATAGGTAGCGATAAGGAACTATCTATCTTTGTGTTAAATGTTGCACCGATGATTGGACTTGCGCTATCTATTGATTTTGCACTATTATTTGTAAATCGCTTTCGAGAGGAAGTTGCAAAGCGAACGGTAAAAGAAGCGATAGCAATTACATATCAAACAGCAGGGCGCGCTATCGTATTTTCAGGATTATGTGTATTTGTTGGATTATCTGGCTTGTTTTTCTTTAAAATCGATTATATTCAGTCTGTCGCAATTAGCGGAATGATTGTTGTGATTATGAGTATTTTATTCTCACTCACGCTTCTTCCAGCGCTATTATCATTAATTGGGAAACGAATATTAAAAAAGAATCAAGTAGCACATACGCCGGCAAAGGCGTGGCGTAAATTTGCACAATTTGTAATGAAACATCCAATCGCAATGATTATTGTTGTTACAACATTTATTGTTATTTGCTTATTACCGTTACGTACAGCTAATTTGCAGTTCCCTGACGTAGAAGCTCTACCTAAACAAAGTGATACAAGAATTGCATATGAGAAGTACGAAGAGGCATTTAATAAAACTGCAAAAAAACACGCTGATGTTACGTTAGTGGTAGAGACGAAAAAAGATATGAAAGAAAAAGAAAGTTTACAAAAGATAGAAGAAGTCGTTCAAAAGTTAAAAGATGATAAGAAAGTATATGAAGTTAGAAGCTTATACGACGGGTTAACTCGTATGAAAGCAGATCAAGTTGCTGGAATGTTAGAGTCGCCAGAAGCGGCGAAACTAGCTCCTATATTTGAAGCGTATACGAAAGGAAATAAGACGACGATAGAAATCTTTTTGAAAACAAAACCACGTACTGAAACTGCTAAACAGTGGGTTCGTGATTTTAAACAAAAGTATAAAGAAACAGATGTTACGTATTATTTAGGCGGGATGACAACGTTCCAACAAGAGTTAGAAGATGAAATTAAAGATAAAGTTGCAATTGGTATGTCTGTTATATTTGGATCGACCTTTGTTATATTATTATTTGCATTCCGATCTATACTCATTCCAATTAAGGCGATTATTATGAATATACTTAGTTTAAGCGCAACAATTGGAATTGTTGTTTGGTTATTTGAAGGTGGGCATTTTGGTTTAGAAGCGAGTCCTGTTCTATTTGTCTTACCAATCTTTATTTTCGGTCTTGTATTTGGGCTTAGTATGGATTATGAAGTTTTTCTTATTTCACGTATTCATGAGTTATATGAAGAAACAGGAGATAATGATCAAGCAACGTTAGAAGGACTTGTGTCAACAAGTAGGATCATTACATCAGCTGCGTTAATTATGATTGTTGTAACAGGTGCGTTCGCCTTTACTGATATTTTACCAGTACGGCAAATGGGGCTTGGTGTTGCATTAGCAATATTCCTTGATGCAACAATTATTCGTCTTATGCTTGTACCAAGTTTAATGAAACTGTTTGGAGATTGGAACTGGTGGTTACCATTTCGAAAGAAAAGAGAAAAATCATCGTAAAAAATACTCATCTTATAGATGAGTATTTTTTTATGAATAGCAAGACCTACATTTTGCAAATAGTATGTGATAAGAACATTACATATAAGTAGGTGAAGGCAATGTTTCGTTATTTTAAGTTTAAGCTAAATGATACAGTACAGTTTGCAGAAAACGATGGGCATATGTATCGCATTGTCGGTTATCGGTTAGAAAAAGGATTTTATCCAAAAGATGAATGGACTCATATCATTTATGAATTGCTTAGAGATTTTGATGGGTATACGATGGATGCGGAAGAGGAGGAACTTGTAAAGGTCATTCAAGTAGAGGATGAGTATTACAAAATACAAGAAGTATCGGGCTATCGTTATCCAGTAAAAATGAAGCAAAAACAACAAGTGATGAAAGTAGAAAAAATTGATGACTTATTAGATACGTATAATGATTATAAAAGATTGGCGGATTTCTTTAAAGATTTATCGTATGAGCAAAAAGCGGAAGAAGTATTGCAGGAAATGAAACGGCGTAGAGCGTGAGGGGGCCAGTCTACTATAAGACTGGCCTCTATTTTTGACGGTGCATCAAATTGTGTTTTCCGTTACAATGAGAGAATCAATAGAAATAAGGTGATACAGTATGGAAACGAAGAAGAAGGGCGAATGGTGCGAAATTACTGTTCCAGCGAAATGGAATGGCATAAGTATTGATTCGTTATTAAAAATAGAATGGGAAATACCGAAAAAGTTGTTACATCAGCTTCGTATGGAAAAAGGTATTACCGTTAACGGAGAACAGAGAAGATGGAATGAGCTTTTAAAAGAAGGCGATAAGTTACAAGTGCATATGTTTATCGAAGAAGAATACGATGTAGAGCCTGAATATGGTGAATTAGATGTAGTATATGAAGACGATCACGTACTCATCGTAAATAAGCCTGAGAAGATGGATACGCATCCTGCGGAAAAAGGTGGGATGGGAACACTTGCAAACCTTGTTGCTTTTCATTTTCAAATGCAAGGTTTAGAGACGAAGGTTCGTCATATTCATCGGTTAGATAAAGATACGACAGGTGGTGTCGTGTTTGCTAAGCATAGAATTGCTGGTGCAATTATGGATCGTTTATTAATGGAACGAAAAATTAAAAGAACATATGCGGCGCTTGTGGAAGGGAAAGTAAAAGGTAAGCAAGGAACAATTGACGCAGCTATTGGAAGAGATCGCCATCATGCGACGAGACGACGTGTTTCTCCAAAGGGAGATCAAGCTATCACATTTTATAAAGTAGAGAAGTATTTTAAAAACCAAAATGTTACGTTCGTAACGTTACAATTAGAAACAGGTAGAACCCATCAAATTCGTGTTCATATGAGCTATCATGGTAATCCATTAGTTGGGGATGTATTATATGGTGGACAAACGCAATATATGTCCAGGCAAGCATTACATGCGATGAAGATAAACTTCTTACATCCAATTACGAAAGAAGAGATCGAAGTGGATGTACCATTCCCCGCAAAATTAAATGATACAATGAAAGAATTTCAAAGAATGAATGCGTAAAGTGTAAGTTTAAATTTGAGAAAAGTAGATTCTTGCAGGAATTTCTCTAAAAGAAGCGAAGCCGTTAAGAGAAAAGAGAGGTGAGAATTGCTTGGTCAAATATAAATACATACTAGGAATATTTTTCGTTTGTCTTTTAGTTACTCTATGCCTCTATCCATATTTACCAAATGAGATGGCTGTACATTGGGATGAAAATGGTGGGCCGAACGATTTTATGAGTAAACAAGTTGTTATAGCATTTATTCCTTTTTTTCTTATTTTTTTACATGGATTGATGTATATTATTTCACATAATATATATAAGTTTAATGAAGGCGAGCATGTCATTATAAGTGGATTTCTAAAGACGATTACTTTATTTATGTTGTTTATCCATATGCTCATTCTCTTTATTAATTTTGGAAGTATGATATCCTTTCAAACAGGACTAACAATTGGGATTAGTATGTTTCTTTTTATGCTTAGTAAGTTGTTTAAACAAGTTCAGAGTACGGAAAAAGACCCAATCAAATTACAAAAGATCCGTTTAGTGAGTAGGCGGATTTTTCAAATGATGGCATGTAGTATATTATTTTCATTATTTTTGAACTTGAAGTGGGGGTTTTATGTATTACTTAGTGTAATAAGTAGTGGTTCTATTTTGTTCATGTTTTACATTTTATACTCATACATAATAGAAAGTTATGAAACATAAAAAAGAGTCTTCTCATTATGAGAAGACTCTTTTAATCTATTTACTTCGTAATAAATTGTTGTGTCCAGTAGTTGCCGCTTTCTACATAGCCAACACCGATGTGAGTGAAGCCGTTATTTAAGATGTTTGCACGGTGTCCAGCACTGTTCATCCAAGATTGTACTACCTCTTCAGGTGTACGTTGGCCTTGAGCGATGTTTTCACCTGCAGATGTATAAGAAATACCAAATTTCTTCATCATGTCAAACGGAGACCCGTATGTAGGGCTGTTATGATCAAAGTAGTTATTCTTCTGCATATCTTCAGATTTAACACGTGCTACTTTGCTTAATTCAGTATCAATTTTTAGTGCTGGTAAGCCTTGTTTTGCACGTTCAGCGTTTGTTAATTCAACAACACGTTGTTCGAATTCGCTTAAAGATTTTGCTTCTTCAGCAGGCTTTTGCTCAGCAGGTTTTTGTTCAGCTGGTTTTTGAGTATTGTTGTTTTCAGCAGGTTTTTGAGCTTCTGGTTTTTGAACTTCTTCAGCAGGCTTTTGTTCAACTGGCTTTTGCTCAGCAGGCTTTTGAGTTTCTGGCTTAGCTGTTGGTTGCTCAGTTACAACATTTTCAGTTGGTTGTTGACCAGGAATAATGCAATTTGGTTGGAAGTTTCCTTGTTGCCATTGTGCTAATGATTCCACGCCCATAGATTGTAAGAATGCTTGTAATTCTTGTTGGTTCATTTGCTTCATCATCACTTTTGAATGCTGAATATTTTGAACATTTACGTTAGATGGTTGTACTGTTGCAGCTTGTGCATCTAGAGAAGATACTCCTAAAGTAAGAGCCGTTGCAGCAGCTACAGATAATAAAACACGTTTTTTCATGATGTGTGTCCCCCTATATAAAGTTTTAATTTGTTTTCACACGATTTGTTTTTGACAGCCTGTCTGACTGACAAATTCATCGTAGCATAGATTATGTGAGAAAAAAGATGGAAAAAAATTCATAGACTTAAAAATTACCTAATTTATCCTAAGAGAGGAAAAGAGGGAAAATAAGAGAAACATAGAGTATAAAAGGAATTTTCAGCATTTTTATACTTGGTTTTAAGAGGGGTATTTTGGATGAATTTACCTAAACGGAAAATGAAGAATCCTATTGTATCAATGGTTTGAGAGTTTTTTTTAGGAATATACTGGATTGATTTTTACAAAACTGTAATGTATCTGTTGTTCTTTTTTATAATAAAGTAACATACTTTTAATATTGTAGCGGACAAAAAAGCGGCTATCTCTTTACATAGACGAAGGAGATAGCCGTTTTCCTATTATTACGTATGTTACGAGTTATTACGAGTTGGTTTCAATTGCTTCTAATAATAAATCTACAATGTGAATTCCTCTCATTTTATGAGAAAGTCCTTCTCGTTCAATGCCTAATTTCATTTGTAGTAGACAACCTGGATTTGCAGTAACAATAGTTGCTGCTTCTGTTTCATGTACACAGTCCATTTTATAATCTAGAAATTCCATGGAGAGTTCTGAATGAACAATATTGTAAATACCAGCAGAACCACAGCAGCGATCCGCATCTTTCATTTCACGATATGTTGCGCCTTGAATTGCTTCTAGTAACATACGAGGTTCTGAAGATGTTCGCATAACATTGCGTAAATGACAAGAGTCTTGATACGTAATAATTTGCGATGGAAGTCGTAAGTCATTTCGTTTATGGAAATCTAGTTCTACTAGAATAGCAGTAATATCTTTAATTTTAGAAACAAACTGCTTTGCGCGTTCAGCCCACTGTGGATCATCTTTTAAAAGATAATCGTAGTCTACGAGATAAGCTCCGCAACCACCTGCATTCGTAATAATATAGTCGATATTTAAATCTTCGAATGCTTTTATATTTCGTTTCGCTAATTCTTTCGCTCCGCTCTTTTCACCAGCATGCCCATGTAATGCACCGCAGCAACTTTGTGTTTTCGGAATAACGATATCACAACCAGCTAACTGAAGAAGTTTCATCGTTGCGTTATTTGTTTCTAAAAACATCGTATCCATTAAACAGCCTGTGAAGAATGCAACTTGTTTCTTTTTTGTACTTTCAGCAGGTAAAAATGCAGGACGATCTTTCATTGCTTTCATTTTAGGGACTTTTGGTAAAACGAGATCCATTGTTGCAAGTGTTTCAGGGAATAACTTCATAATACCCATTTTATGTGTTAGTGTTTGTAAACCAGAACGTTGGTAAAATCCGATTAACCCTGTTAATGTTCTCATTCGATTTTGATGCGGGAAGAGCCCTTCAAAAACGACTTTACGAACGGCTCTCACTGGCACCGAGAACTTTTTGTTTTGATTTATAATATCACGAGCTTCTTCTAATAAATGTCCGTAATTTACACCTGATGGACAAACAGGTTCACAAGCACGGCAGCCAAGGCAAACATTCAATGTATTTTCAACATCTTCATCTGGTTCAATTAAACCGTCAACGACCGCTTTCATTAATGCAATACGTCCTCGTGGTGAATGTGATTCTTTATATCCAGATTGAATGTAAGTAGGACAAGTAGGTAAACAGAAACCGCATCGCATACAGTTTAGTAGTTCATCTTCACTTAATCTTTCTTTAAATTCTTTTTGAATGTTTTCTTTATTTAATGTTGTCATCGCTCAACCACCACTCTTTTGCGAGTGTCTTTCGCGAACATCTTGCCAGGGTTCATAATGTTATTTGGATCGAAGGCTTGTTTAATTCCTTGCATGGCAGCAATACCTTCTTTACCTAATTTCATTTCTAAATAAGGAGCTTTCATCGCACCAACACCATGTTCACCAGTAATTGTGCCACCAAGTTCAATTGCTTTCGCAAATATTTCAGCAAAAGCTTGTTCAGCTCGGTGCATTTCATCTTCATTACGAGCATCTGTCATACAAGTTGGGTGTAGGTTGCCATCGCCAGCATGCCCAAATGTACAAATAGGAATATTATATTTTTTTGCAATGGCATTAATAGCTTCAACCATCGGAGCTATTTGTGAGCGTGGTACCGTTGCATCTTCTAATATTGTAGTAGGTTTTAATCTTGCAAGTGCTGATAGTGCACTACGGCGAGCTGTCCGAAGCGCATCTGCTTCCGCTTCATCTTTTGCAATGCGAACATCGACTGCATTCATAGAGCGGCAAACGTTAGCCATTTTTTCAATATCTCGATTGACAACTTCAGGTGGACCGTCTTGTTCAATTAATAAAATTGCTTTTACATCAGTTGGTAAACCGATTTGTGCAAACTCTTCTACTACTTCAATTGTCGGCTGGTCTAAAAACTCAAGTGTCGCTGGAATGATTTTATTTGCAATAATAGAAGAAACAGCACGTGCAGCTTCATTAATATCTTCATATAGTGCAAGCATCGTTTTCTTCGTTTTAGGCATAGGAACAAGTTTTAATATTGCTTCTGTTACGACGCCAAGTGTTCCTTCAGAACCGATAAATAAACGAGTTAAATCGTAACCGGCTACATCTTTTGCTAATTTACCGCCAGTACGAATAATATCGCCATTTGGTAAGACAAGTTCAAGACCCATCACATAATCACGTGTTACACCATATTTTAATCCGCGTAATCCACCTGAGTTTTCATTAATGTTACCGCCGATTGTAGAAATTTTCATCGAGCTTGGATCTGGTGGATAAAATAAACCTTTTTCTTCTACCGCTTTAATAATATCAAGTGTAATTACACCAGCTTGTACAGTAATTGTTAAATTCTCTTCATCAATTTCTAAAATGTTATTCATATGGCGGAAGATAAGGACGATACCGCCTTCAAGTGGACATGTCCCCGCGCAAAGGTTTGTTCCAGAACCACGAACATATACAGGAATTTTGTGAGTGTTACATATTTTTAACACTTCAGCTACTTCATTTGTATTACGAGGAGCAATGACTGCATCAGGCATTGCTTGGAAGTTTGGAGTGGCATCATAACTATACGTTAAACGCCCCATATTGGATGTATCTACATTATCTTCGCCAACAATGGATACGAATGAATGAATAATTTGCTTTTCTAACATTGGAAATCCCCCTCAAACTGTTAACGTATTTAGTCATCATAAAAAACGTTGTAACAGTGCTTTCATTATAATGATAAAAAAGTTGGGGGATTCTTTCTATGTGTAATCATCTAAAGATTAATCTTTTTTATCATTCTTTTTTGTATGATTATCTAATAAGAGGAGCGAGAAGTATAAAATGTTTAAGTCTTTGAATTGTTTCGGGTCAAGTCCTGTATGCTCCTCAATCTTTTTAAGTCTGTAATGCAATGTGTTAATGTGTATATGTAATTGTTCAGCTGTTTGTTTATAGGATTGGTTATAATCAATAAATAAGCGTAAAGTGTGCATAAGCTCAGGAGATGATAGTAAGTTTTCAATAGTACGCCTTAGAAACTGTTCCCGCGTTTCAGCAGAAATATCTTGTAAGCACATTTCTAAACGTAAATCTTCATTAAATACAATTTTTTTCGTTTCAAGTGATACGGAAAGAGCTTGTAATGCTTGTTCGTATGATAAGTTCATATTGCTTGGTGTAACGGATTGTCCAATCCCAATATATAAAGGAATAGAAAACAAAGTTTCACAGTCTTGTTTTAATCTTTTTAAAAATTGATACGTTTGCTCTTTGGAGTTTGTGGCTGTAAATAAAATGAATCGATCATTTCCCCAACGAACAAATAGATGCTCCTTTGTTAATAGATTGCGTACGTGTTGCCAAATCTTACGCTGAAGCATCGTGTCATTTTGATCGATAGAGAACAAAATAAGTTGTTTCTTCTTATATAAATCAATACCAAGTGTTTTTGCGCGATCGAGAAAGCTTGGAGACCAGTCTGTATTTTGAAGCCAATCAAAGACAAATGCTTCATAAGAACGGTGTTCAAGTTCCAGTTGTTCTAAAAAGTAGTTTTCGTGAATGAGTAGTTCGGTCATTTTACGTAATATTTCTCCGTATTGTGAAATGTTTTCAGGTTCGCCTGTAATTCCAATGACACCAATTACTTCGTCATGAAATAGTAAGGGGAGGTTCATACCCGCCTTTACGCCTTGCAAACGTCGTTCATCTTCTTTTGTAATAATGACAGTTTTCTTTTGTTTCGCGCATCGGAGTGCACCTTCATGAAATTGGCCGATTCTTTCTACATCTGTACTTGCGATAATAACGCCTTGTATATTAATGATAATGATATTTTCTTTAATTAATCTGCGTACTTCTCGTACAATTTTATTCGCTAAATCAGGAAAAAGCATAATTTGCACACCTCAAATTCTATTTGTTGTACATTATATATGTAAATAAAGTAAGAAAGGAAAATTTCACACTTTCCACACATTTATTTGTTATTTTACAATTATAACGAAATCATCCGAAGATGGAGGGAATCTTTTGAGAAAGTATGTTTTTCTTCTCTGTTTTTTATTTCTATTAGTAGGGTGTCAAGGAAGTTCATATACACCGATTGCTAAAGATAAAAGTGTTATTATAACAACGAATATAAAAGAAGGTAGTATTAGTTTTGTTGATGAAAAAACTAAAAAGTTAATTACGACATGGGAACTTAATGAGCCAATGGCAGGAGTTGCACTACTTCCAAACGGTGAGGACATACTTGTATATGGCAAGCAGTTAGAGTACATGTATGTATATTCACTAGCAGAAGGAAGGCAAGTGGACAAATATAAAACGGGAAAAGGCATTGTAAATGTGATTGTATCCGAGGATAAAAAACAATTATTTGCTGCCGATCAAACTGCCCAAAAGGTAAGGTTCTTTACGATAAAAGGGAAAGAGACAGGGAGTGTATCAACAGGAAAAGGACCAATTACGATGGTAGAGCACGATAACCAGTTATCTGTATTAAACTTTTATGATACGAAGCTAACGACCATTGATACAAAGAAAAAAGAAGTGATACAATCCTTTATGATTCCCCCAGCATCAACGGGAGCGACAATTAGCCCGGATGGGAAAGAAATATGGATTGGCGGACATGGTGATGGAAATCAAGTCAATGAAAAAGTATTAGTGTATTCATTGCAGAGCGGAGAAATGGTACGTTCTTTACATGCTCCGTTTATGCCTGTGAATATAACGAAGGATAATAAGAATGTATATGCATTAAGTCACGGTTCGAATACGCTTAGAAAGTTTGATGTTAGCACGTATAAAGAGGTGGCTTCTGTAGAAGTAGGATCGAATCCATTTGCATTTTTGAAGAGCGGAGCAGAAGGATACGTAGCAAGCTATGATAGTGATGAAGTGTGTGTCATGGATATGAAGAGCTTGAAAATAAAACAAACAATTAAAGTCGGAAAAGGGCCGTTTCAACTCATAGAGAGGGAAGGGAAGGACAATGAATAAATATAGGGTGCTAGTTGTAGATGATGAAAGTGATATGAGGCAGCTTGTTGGAATGTACTTAGATAATTTCGGATACGAGTGGGGAGAAGCTGAAAATGGAAAAGAGGCTCTAAAAAAATTAGAGACTGATCATTATGATTTCGTTGTATTAGATATTATGATGCCAGAGATGGATGGACTTTCAGTTTGTAAAGAAATTAGAAAAACGTCGGATGTACCAATTATATTTTTAACAGCAAAAGGTGAAGAGTGGAATAGGGTGAATGGCTTGCGTATGGGAGCAGATGATTATATTGTAAAGCCTTTTAGTCCTGGAGAACTAATTGCTCGTATGGAAGCTGTGCTAAGACGTTATACAAAGCAAGAGCAACAAGAAGAGATTCAGTTTGGACCGATACTTATTAATGAAAAAAGTAGGAAGATTGAGGCTGATGGTGAGTCGATTTCTCTTACAGTAAAAGAGTTTGATTTACTCTATTTTCTTTGCCAACATACGGGACAAGTATTTAGCCGGGAACAATTGCTGGAAAAGGTATGGGGATATGATTATGCCGGAAGTACAAGAACAGTGGATACGCACGTGAAAACGATGCGTTTGAAGCTTGGAGAAAGTGGAAACTACATTCAAACGGTTTGGGGTGTAGGCTATAAATTTGAGGTGTAACGTATGTTTACGATGGTACAGAAGCTTTGGCTTACAGTAGTATGTGCAGTATGTGTAACAGTTTCCTTTCTTTATTTTGTATCTTTATACTCGTATGAAAAACTATACGTTGATAATTTAAAAGATTCATTAGTAATGGAAGGGAAACGTCTTGCTGCGCAATATGATAAGCGTGAAGGAATAGCAACTTTTGAAGAGAAAGTAAGAGCATTTGATCAAATATCTAGTTCAGATGTTCTTTTCGTATCTAATCCGCGTGATTTAAGCGCGTGTTTACCTTTTGATGTGCATCATCATTCTCTTATAAGTGAAGGGGACAGGCAAGCATTATTAGATGGAAAAACTGTGACAAAAATAGGGTATGAGGAACATTTTGACCGAAATATTATGGGGGTTGTCATCCCTGTTTTAGAAAATAAAAAGTTAGTTGGCATTGTATATTCTTATATTCCTTTAAAAAGTATAAAAGACTTAATATATGATATGGGCCTTATTTTAGCGCCATTAGCACTTGCTATGACTTTACTGACAATATGGATTGGTAGAAAGATTATTATTGCTATTACGAGACCGCTTTCGCAAATGGAACGAGTTGCCAATCATTTGGCTACGGGAGATTTCTCAGAACGGATTACAATTTCTTCCGAAGATGAAATTGGACGATTAGGAAAAGCATTTAATAAAATGGCAAATTCTTTAGAGACAGAAGACGTAAAGCGTAAGGAATTTTTAGCTAACGTTTCGCATGAACTAAGAACACCACTTAGTTATATAAAAGGATATAGTGAAGCTATTTTAGATGGTGTAGCGAAGGGACCACAGCAGGAAAAAGTAACACAGCTCATTCATAAAGAAGCGGGTCGTATGCAGCGTCTCGTTCATGATTTATTAGATTTAGCACAATTAGAAGGTGAACATTTTCCGTTAAAGAAACAACCTATCGTTTTTTCACAACTGATTGAAGATGTGTTAGATACGTATGAGATTAAGTTTATAGAAAAGAAAATTCGTATTTCAACAAATTTAAATCCAGAAATCATTGTAATGATTGATGAGGATCGTATGCAACAAGTGCTTCATAACGTGTTAGATAATGCGATACGGTATACAAATCAAAATGGGGATATTGTGATAACACTCAGGCAGATAGATGATTACTGTGAATTAAACATAAAAGATACAGGAATCGGTATTGAAACAGAGCATTTAGAAAATCTTGGTGAACGTTTTTACCGCGTTGATAAAGCGAGAAGTCGTCAACATGGTGGAACAGGTTTAGGCCTTGCCATTGTCAGACAAATTGTTCATATACATGATGGACAGTGGCGAATTGAAAGTGAAAAAGGGCATGGAACGACGGTTAGTATTAAATTGAAAATACAAGTTGAAGAAAGCATGTTCTAACGTGAAGGACATGCTTTTCTTCATGAGTGCAATGAATAGAGGAATAAATATAAATTAATATCAAATAAATATTAAAAATTTGACGATTTTATGAACAAAACATTTGTACTTCTTACCAATTCGTTCTAAAATAGTTATGATGCAAAGTTCTTATAAATCGTTTCAATTGTTGTTTGGAAGATACTGAGGTGATTTAACTGGAGTACAAATCTATTAAACCGAAAAAGATTTACGAAGAAGTATCTGAAGCTATTTTAACAATGATTAAAAATGGTACGTTAAAACCTGGTGACAAACTACTTCCTGTACATCAATTAGCTGAGCAGTTTCAAGTGGGTAGATCTGCTGTTCGTGAAGCGCTAAGTGCGCTAAGAGCAATGGGCTTAATTGAGATGAAACAAGGAGAAGGTACATATGTGAAGAATTTCGATTCTTCTTCATTAACAAAATCATTAAACAATAAATTATTAATGAAGAAAGAAGATATTTTAAACTTATTAGAAGTACGAAAGGTGCTTGAAGTGGGGGCAGTTCGAGCAGCTGCGGCAAAACGTACGGAAGATAATTTGCAAAATATGAAGCATTGGTTAGATGAAATGGTAAAGAGCATTGGAGATGAAAAGGCTGGCGAAAAAGCAGATTTTCAGTTCCATATGGGAATTGCGGAGTCTTCGCATAACAACATTTTGCTTGAACTCATGAATCACGTTTCAGAGATGATTGCTGAAACGATTGGTGAATCAAGACGCATTATTTTATATGGTGAACAAACAACATCAGAACGACTTATAGAAGAGCATCAAGTTATATATGATGCAGTGTTAAAGCAAGATGTAGAATTAGCGCAGCAAGCAATGCTAGATCATTTAACAAATGTAGAACATATTGTCACAGGTAAAAACGATATAAATTCGTAATTTAATCTTTTAAAAATCAAATTTTTTGATAAAATAGAGAAAGATTAAGTAAGCGTTTTCTTTAGAAGAGGGAGAGGATAGGCCATGATTGAGCCTACTTCTTCTTTCCTTAGTCATCTGATGACCATATGTTTGTTGGTGGAGTTGTAAAAAGGGGGAGTAATAATTATGAAAGTTACTTTATTTGTTACTTGTTTAGTCGATATGTTTGAAACAAACGTCGGCAAAGCAACAGTTGAAGTGTTGGAGCGTTTAGGTTGTGAAATTGAATTTCCAGAAGCACAAGTTTGTTGTGGTCAGCCTGCTTATAATAGCGGCCATGTAGAAGCAGCAAAGGAAGCGATGAAACATATGATTGAAACTTTCGAAGATGCAGAATATATCGTTACACCATCTGGTTCTTGTGCGACAATGTTTCATGAGTATCCGCATGTTTTTAAAGATGATCCGAAGTGGGCTAAACGTGCACAAAAGGTTGCTGATAAAACATATGAATTTACACAATTTATTGTAGATGTTTTAAAAGTGACAGATGTTGGTGCAAGCTTACCAGGGATAGCTACTATTCATAAATCTTGTCATATGACACGCCTGCTTGGAGTAAAAGAGGCACCAGGAATTTTATTATCAAACGTAAAAGGATTAACTGTGAGAGAACTGCCAAACGAACAAAATTGTTGTGGGTTTGGGGGAACGTTTTCAGTGAAGATGACTCCAATTTCTGAGCAAATGGTAGATGAGAAGGTAGATAGTGCAATGGAAACAGGTGCTGATTATTTAATCGGTGCAGATTGTGGGTGTTTGTTAAACATTGGCGGACGTATTGAGCGTTTAGGAAAAGAAATAAAAGTAATGCATATTGCTGAGGTACTAAATAGTCGCTCATGAAGGGGGAACATAAGCTATGTCTATGAAAATCAGTGAGAAAAAATTTAATGATCGCGTTGGCGATGGAATTCAAGATTCTTTTATGCGCGGAGCAGTATCTTCTGCGCAAACGCGCTTATATACGAATCGCTTAAAAGCAGCGGAAGAATTAGGAAACTGGGAAGAGTGGCGTGAACTAGGTGAACAAATTCGCCAACATACGTTAGAAAATCTTGATTATTACTTAATGCAGTTAAGTGAAAATGTATCAAAAAGAGGCGGACATGTGTACTTTGCGAAAACGAAAGAGGAAGCAGCAAAGTATATTCAAGACGTTGCAAAAAAGAAACAAGCGAAGAAAGTTGTAAAATCAAAATCAATGGTAACTGAAGAAATTAGTATGAATCATGCCCTTGAAGAGATTGGTTGTGAAGTGTTAGAAAGTGACTTAGGAGAGTATATCTTGCAAGTAGATAACGATCCACCTTCACATATTATTGCGCCCGCACTTCATAAAAACAGAACGCAAATTCGTGATGTATTTAAAGAGAAGCTTGGCTATGAAAATTCTGATGATCCATATGAAATGACAAAGTTTGTTCGTAAACAACTTCGTGAGAAATTTATGGATGCAGAAATTGGTGTGACAGGTTGTAACTTTGCAGTTGCAAATACTGGCTCTCTTTGTTTAGTAACGAATGAAGGTAATGCCGATCTTGTTATGTCGATTCCGAAAACTCAAATTGCAGTAATGGGTATGGAACGTATGGTTCCGACAATGGAAGAATTAGATGTTTTAGTTGGTTTACTATGTCGTAGTGCAGTAGGGCAAAAATTAACAAGTTATGTAACTGTAGCGGGACCAATCCAAGAAGAGGAAGTAGATGGACCAGAAGAATTCCACTTAGTTGTTGTTGATAATGGCCGCTCTCAAATTCTTGGGTCTGAATTCCGTTCAGTATTGCAATGTATTCGTTGTGCTGCTTGTGTTAACGTATGTCCTGTATATCGTCACGTTGGTGGACATTCGTATGGTTCTATATACTCAGGACCAATCGGTGCGGTATTAACACCACTTTTAGGTGGATACGATGATTACAAAGAGCTTCCATATGCCTCTAGTTTATGCGGAGCGTGTACAGAAGCTTGTCCAGTAAAAATACCATTGCATGATTTATTATTAAAACATCGTCAAGTAATTGTTGAGCAAGAAGGACGTGCACCACTTGCAGAAAAATTAGCAATGAAAATGTTTAGTATGGGTGCATCTTCAGCAGCTTTATATAAAATGGGATCAAAAATGGCGCCAGCAGCAATGAGTCCATTTACATCGGGCAACCGTGTATCAAAAGGTGTTGGGCCACTTAAAAACTGGACAGATATTCGTGAATTCCCGGCTCCAAGTAAAGAACGATTCCGTGATTGGTATAAAGATCATAAGAAAGGCGGGGACAAATAATGACAGGATTAATTCAAAACCGTGAGTCCTTTCTAGATAATATTGCAAAAGAACTTGGACGTGAGCGGAAAACGGAAGGCGTAAAGCGTCCAGCATGGAAAAGTAATGTGAATGTAGAAACGCTAAAAGATTATTCAAAAGAAGAATTGTTAGAAGTATTTAAAAATCAATGTACAAACATTCATACAACTGTAGTGGAAACGACAAACGACCGTTTACGTGAAGATATTCAAAAAGTAATCGTGGAAAACGGCGGGGGACCTATTATGTTATCGGCAGACGAACGTTTTGATTCTTATGGATTGACTTCTTTATTTAAAGAAGAGCTTCCAAAGCAAAATGTTGAAGTGAATGTATGGGATCCTGAGAAAAAAGAAGAGAATATGCGTATCGCAGAAAGAGCGAATATTGGAATCGCATTTAGTGATTATACTTTAGCTGAATCTGGTACGATTGTTGTACAAAGTCATAAAGGCCAAGGTCGTTCTTTACACTTTTTACCGACTGTATACTTTGCTATTATTCCACGTGAAACACTTGTGCCTCGTATTACACAAGCAGTTCAGGATATGAACACACGTGTAGAAAATGGCGAGGCAGTAGCATCTTGTATTAACTTTATTACAGGACCTAGTAACTCGGCAGATATTGAAATGAATCTTGTTGTCGGAGTACACGGACCATTAAAAGCAGTATATTTCATCGTATAAAAGAGGGGAAAGCAGGCCAGAAAATGGCCTGCTTTTTTAATAGAATAGAAATAATATGGAGTAGAATTTCTCTCCTTTTTTTGCTATGTTCTTCTGGAAAGGAGAGGAAGGGATGTTCACTTATTTATATGCATTGTTAGTGGGGATGGTGTTTGGTTCTTTTTTTATGTTAATTGCGATGAGAGTACCACTTGGTGAGTCTATCATTATCCCGCGTTCACATTGTCATTATTGTAAGTATGTGCTAAAGCCAAAAGAATTGATTCCAATCATTTCTTTTTGTATACAAAGAGGACGTTGTACGAATTGTAAGAGGAAAATTTCAATTTTGTACGTAGTATTTGAACTTGTAACAGGAATGATGTTTCTTCTTACTGTATATATGATTGGGGTGGAACGGGAGCTTATCATCATTTTATCGCTTTTTTCTCTCCTTCTTATTATTTCAGTTACAGATTACATATATATGTTAATCCCCAATCGTATTTTAGCTTGGTTTGCCTGTTTACTCATTTTAGAATGTGTTTTTGTGCCGTTAGTGACTTGGACAGATAGTATAGTTGGTAGTGGCGTTATATTCATTTTGTTATATTGCATGCAAAAGATATATCCAGAAGGGCTTGGTGGAGGAGATATAAAATTACTTTCGTTACTTGGATTTATAGTGGGACTGAAAGGGATTTTTATGATCTTATTTTTAGCATCTTGCTTTAGTCTTTGTTTCTTTGGAGTTGGTATAGTATTAAAACGTATGAAAATGAGGAGCCAAATTCCGTTCGGTCCTTTTATTAGCCTTGGGGCAATATGTTATATGTTGTTCACGTATACAAAATAGAGAGAGGATAGAACATGAATGTATATATGGATGATCAAAGAAGTTGTCCGTACGGGTATGTGCCCGCCACTACAGTAGAATGTGCCTTGCAAATGGTTCGGGATTATGATGTGAATATTCTTTCCCTTGATTTTAATATGGGATGGGGGAAAAGAAATGGATTAGATTTTGTAGAGGCTTTTTGTAAAGAGGGTTTATATGTAAATGAAATTCACCTTCATACGAATGATGTCATCGGTATGCACAAGATGAAACAGAGAATTAATAAGGGAAAGGAAGAAGGCGAAATTAATCCGCACCTTGTTGTTAAATATGTGGGGAGCTAAAAACTCCAAAGTTTTACTTTGGAGTTTTTAATGTTTCATATGTGCTTGTAACGGAATGATTTCTTCTTGTTGAGCCGCTACTAATTCAGTTTCTTCTTGTTTCACGTCAGGTACTTTCTTTGTTAAGTAATGGTATACCATGCCGACAAAGACGGACCCGCCAATAATGTTACCGATTGTAACTGGAATTAAGTTATGAATAGCACCTGCAAAAGAAATTGTCTCCGGATGCGGTGAAACTAAAGATAGAGCAAACAGTGATAAGTTTGCAATGCTATGCTCGTAACCAGATAAGAAGAATGTGAAAACGAGTAGCATCATCATCATAATTTTTGCTGTATCACCTTTAACTTGAGAAGGTAAGAAACACGCAAGACATACAAGCCAGTTACATAAAATTGCTTTAAAGAATAATTGCATTGTAGGTGTATTCATTTTTCCTTCTACTACTTTATTCATGAAATGGCCGTGATCAATTGCTTCGAAAATTCCAGTTGCATAAAATAGTAAGGCAAAGAATAAAGCGCCAGCTAAATTCCCTGCATAACAAGCGACCCAGTTACGAAGTGTATCAGAAATCGTTGTTTCTTTTCTTAAAGTTGCTACAGTAAAGTACATTGTGTTTCCAGTAAACAATTCAGCACCGCCATATATAATAAGTACGAGGGCAATTCCGAAAAACATAGAAGCAGCTAAATAAGTTGCCGGTGAATCTGCAATGTGAAAAAAGTTACCTAATTTAAAACATAGTACAATAATAAAACCGATATAAATACCCGCAAGTGCGGCACGAATGAAATATTGCATCGGGTTTGTATCTAGCATTTGTTTTTTGCTCTTAGCCAGTTTGACAACATAATCTATTCCTTGCTCTAGCATGAGTAATACGCTCCTTTAGTACATCATCTATAAATACTCCTTATATGAATAAAGTACATGGAATTGTTCTTAGTTTCAATAAGTTTGTGCAATGTTTCACAAAAAGGACATACATATATTAAGAAAACGCTTACAAATGGTAGTATAATAGAATTTTTTCTGGACATTGAGAGGGGAAGGGAAAAAGAAAAAGCGCTGTAATTACAGCGCTTTTTCGTCTAAATTCTTTTCTACTTTTACTTCTACTTCTTTCGAGAAGAACCAACCGCCAACTGCGATTCCGACTAATATAATCCAGAATGTAAGCTTCCATAGTGTAGATTCTGGGAATGAATGCGGAATTACATTTAATGCAGGGTGTGCTAATGTATAAACTGCTAGTTTCACACCAACCCAACCTACAATTAAGAATGCTGCAGTTTCAAGTCCTGGTTTACGTTTTAAGATTTGTACGAAAGCAGTTGCTGCAAATCTCATGATGATTAACCCGATAAGTCCACCTACAAAGATAACAACGAATTGCCCAGTATCAAGACTACCAATTGTACCTAATCCTGTTTTTGGTAAAGTCATTGCTAACGCAACTGCAGCTAAAATTGAATCAACTGCGAAGGCGATATCAGCAACCTCAACTTTAAATACAGTCCACCAAAAGTTCTCTTGTTTTTTCTTTGCTTCTTTTTCTTCTGTTTCTTCATCCGTATTCTTTTTAACATACGTTTTAAATAAGTGATTACCAGCTATAAACATAAGGTAAATGGCACCGATTGCTTGCACTTGCCATACGTCGACTAAGAACGAGATCATAAATAACGATCCGAATCGGAAAACAAATGCCCCCGCTAATCCGTAAAATAATGCTTTCTTTCGTTTTTCTTCTGGTAAATGTTTTACCATAATTGCAAGAACGAGAGCGTTATCAGCCGCTAAAATCCCCTCTAGTGCAATTAGGATGAGTAATACCCAACCATACTCCAATAATAATGATACATCCATGTACATTCTCCTCTCATTTCTATAAGTACTAAATAAGTGAAGAATTTCCCCACTATTTAGTTTCCCCATACTCCTGCCTATTAACTTTGGAAGAATTTGGAAATTAATACAAAAAAGACCTCTGCCGTTAATAGGCAAAGGTCTTGCTAGACATATGTAATGAAAATGCCAACAAAGCCGGAAGAACTAAGTTCTACGTAATGACGACTTTGTTTCCAAGAAATATTCTTGGACGCTACTCCCCTTTGGAGATATGCTATTGTACTCTCATTATATGGATAATGTATACGGTTGTCAACCTGTTAAAATATCTTCATTCGGATATTTTATTTTTCGGTTCTTTTTACGTGCAAATGAAAAAGCCAATGTTAAAGGTCCCATTTTCCCAAAAAACATCATAAAGATGATAATAGCTTTTCCGATCATAGTTAAGTGTGGTGTGAAATTCATACTGAGACCGACAGTCCCAAATGCTGAAAATACTTCGAAAGCACTTATCAATAGAGGAACTCGCTCAGTAATACTTAAAATTAAAATAGCAAAAAAGATAAATGAAATGGAAATAATAGTGATGGTCAATGCTTTGACAATGAGAGTATCTTTAATAGATTTTTTAAAAACGACAATATCATCTTGTTCTTGTAAAAATTTAAATACCCCAAAAAACATGATTAAAAATGTTGTTAACTTAATTCCACCGCCGGTTGAAGCACTACCAGCGCCAATAAACATAAGGAGCATCATTAATAGTAGGGAAGGCTTTGATAATGCAGAAATATCAACTGTATTAAACCCGGCAGTACGAGTTGAAACCGCCTGGAAATAAGCGGCCATTCCTTCTTCAAATGGGGTAAATCCTCTCATAGAAAGGGAATTGTGGAACTCGAATATAAAAATAAAAACAGTCGCAATAATATTGACGATTAGAGTAGAAGAGAGCATAAGTTTTGAGTGTAATGTAAGGTTTTTAAAATTTTTCTTTCTTTTTATATCTACGATTACTGTAAAACCAATTCCACCTAAAATAATGAGGGAGGAAATAACGAGATTGACAAGAATGCTATGAGAATGGGACATTAAATTATCGCTCCACACAGAAAAACCAGCATTGTTAAAAGCAGAGATCGAATGAAAAAAGCTATAATAGATCCCTTTAGCAATCCCGTATTTTGGTACCCATTCAAAAGAAAGAATCAAAGTAGCGATACATTCGACTGTAAAAGAGAATAAAAATAATGCTTTGGCAAGACGAATGACACCACCAATGTTCGTTTGGTTTAACGCTTGTTGCAGTAAAATTCGGTTTTGAAGACCAATTTTTCTGCCGAGCATAATCGCAATTAAAACGGCAAAGCTCATAATGCCAAGTCCCCCTACTTGTATAAGCGTTAAAATGACACACTGTCCAAACAAAGTAAATACTTTTCCGGTGTCTACAACACCAAGCCCAGTAACAGTACAAGCAGAAACTGTTGTAAATAAAGCGTCGATCCATGAAATAGAAGTTGTTGTAGCAATTGGTAGTTTTAATAAGCATGTACCGATAACTGATAACATAATAAAAGACAAAGTAAGAACACGGGGAGGACTCATGCTAATATTAATCCGTTTCATGTCACATATCGTTCCTTTCAGTTTGCTCTTACTAGTATGTGAAAAAGCACGATTATGTATGTTAAAAATAGAAAGAGGCAGAGAATATCTGCCTCTAAGCCATAGGTTATTGTATTATCCACGTAATTGTTGTTGAGCTAAAGCGACTAGTCGTTTCGTTACTTCACCGCCAACTGAACCGTTAGAACGAGATGCTGTATTAGAACCTAAGCTAACACCGAATTCTTGTGCGATTTCATATTTAAATTGTTCAAGCGCTTGTTCTGCACCTGGAACTAGTAATTTGTTTGTTTTTACCATGTTGATACACATCCTTATGAGTAGTCCAATTCAGCTAAATACTTATCTAAACTGGTAACGTTATTTTATGTGGAAACGACGTACTCATACGCGGAAGTAATCGGTGTGATTAGAAGTTATTGGATAGAAAAAAGAGTAGCAAATTTGCTACTCTTTTTTCAGTATTGTCGCTGTACCTTCCACGACAATATCACCGGATTGATTATATATGTTTGTTTGCAACGTAATGATTTTTTTATCGTCTCGTTTTTTAATGACTTCTGCCACAACGCGAAGTGTATCACCGATTTTGACAGGAGCACGGAATGAAACGTTTTGAGATAAATAAATCGTGTTTTTGCCAGGGAGTTTCGTTCCAAGAATCGTCGAAATGAAACTGGAAACGAGCATGCCATGAGCAATACGTTCTTTAAACATTGTCGTTTTTGCAAAAGAATCTAAAATATGAATAGGATTCACATCTCCAGTTAATTTTGCAAAATTAATAACGTCCTCATCCGTAATAGTTTTTGTAAGGGATGCTTGATCACCGACTTGAATCTCATCATAACGAAGCTCCGGAACAGTTTGTGCTTCTTGAAATGGATTCATTTTGGCCTCCTTCTTTTCCATATCGAAAAATGCTAGCCATCTTGATGTAGTAGGAGGAAGAAAGAGTTTTGTTTGTGCTGCAGTTAGCTCCCACATTTTTCTTACTTGATGGAAGTAAATAAATTTTTTGAGTTTTCCTCGAACTGCTTTGCGAGTTCTAGTTGTTTGGACTTGAACTCTCCCAAAAAAACTTCTAACTGTTTTTGAACCTCTTCACGTTGTAATTGTTGTTGTTCAATAAATTGTTTTGTTGTTTCTTCAAATTGACCGCTAGTTTGAGTAAGAATAGACAAAGATGTTTTCGTAGGAGAAACAGTCAGTTGGTGCATTTGATTAGAAAGTTCATTCCATTTCCCTTGCCACTCGTTAATTTGATCATTTAAGGAGTTTCCAGTTAATTGCTTCACGTAATCTGTATATTGGTTATTGAACTGAGCAGTGAATTGTTGTAGTTCTTTTTCTAGTTCATCTACTCCTGATGTTAATTTATGCAAAGCGTCTTGTTGTTGTTTTAAAGTTTCTAAAGTAAGTTGCTCTAATTGTTTCCCAGCTGAAGAGAAGAGGGAAAGAGATTGAGACCAGTTTTTCCAAAATGCATCGACTAATTCGTATGGCTTAGTTTCCATTGTTTGACCTCCAAATGTTTTTTTGCATATTGTGAACGCAGATTACTCTGCTGTACCACCAGGTGAAGATGAAGAATCCTTTTCATCCTTTTCTGGAGAAGTAGAAAATGGAAAGAATGCATTGGTGTATAACGTAAAAAACGTCCGCAACATATTTTGATAATGTTCAAAAGAAGTTGCACATGTTGTTAAATATTGCTCTCCATATTCTGTTAAAGAATAAATTCGTTTCGCTGGCCCGCCTTCACTTGTATCCCAAGTGGAAGAAATGAGATTTTCTTTTTCTAACTTGCGCAATGTTCTATACACATTACCTTGGTCAACAGAAGAAAAGCCGATGTCCATTAGCATTTGAATGAGTTTGTAACCATGAAGACTCCAGTCTTTTAGACAGAGAAGTAAGAAAGGAACTAAGAAGTTTTTGGGCATGGAGTTTGGTTGTTTCGCTTGGTTTTTTTCCAAACTTTCTGGGTGTTCTGGTTCATTATGTAGCATGATTGTGCATCACCTCATGAATCAGTTAGATGGAATTTTTTTGCTTATAAGTGCAATTTACACCTATCTGTTTTTAATGTCAACACATTTATTGGAAAATAAAGAAAAATAAAATATAGACTTGAAGTTTTATTCAGAATATTAGAAAATAGTGAATAGGTTGAATTGTTTCAAAAACGAAAAAGGGAGTGTAGTCGAAGTGATTGATCAAAAATTCGATCCATTGCAAGCATGGAAAAATGCTTATGAACAAACCGAAACATTTTGGGGAAAAGCGCTCAATGAAACAATTAAAACAGAAGAATATTCTGCTTGGATGGGCAGCGTTCTAGATTTGAATTTGTTTTATCAAAAAGCATTAAATGATACGACAAAAAATTATTTAGAACAGGTGAATGTGCCGACGAGAGAGGATATCGCTAGAGTAGCTACGCTTGTTATCAATTTAGAAAATAAAGTTGATAACATTGAGGAAATTCTAGAAGAGAAAGTGGATTCATTAGGACAAGCTCCTACATTAAAGCGTGATGTTACGAAAGTAAAACAAGATATTCGCACGCTAGAAACGAAAGTTGATCAAATTTTAGAGTTACTAGAAAAGCAAAATGCAGTACTAGCGAAACTACAAGTACCTGCAAAAGAAGAAGTAAAACCTGCGAATAAGCCGGAAAATAAAAAATGATAATAGCGTTTGTTTATAACGTGTAAAAGGGAAAGGGAGAATCTCTTTTTCATGTATAAACAACGAAACATAATTAATATATGGACTCTATTCATATGAGTACCAAAATGATTCATAACAATCGTTCACAAATTCATTTAAGGGGGAAAAGAAATGGTTCAATTAAATGGCAAAGTAGCAATCGTAACAGGTGGGGCAAAAGGAATTGGAAAAGCAATTACAGTAGCATTAGCACAAGAGGGAGCAAAAGTAGTTATTAACTATAACAGCAGTAAAGAAGCAGCTGAAAACTTAGTAAATGAATTAGGAAAAGAAGGACATGACGTTTATGCAGTTCAAGCGGATGTTTCGAAAGTAGAAGATGCAAACAGACTTGTAGAAGAAGCTGTGAATCATTTTGGTAAAGTTGATATTCTTGTTAATAATGCTGGTATTACAAGAGATCGTACATTCAAAAAATTAAATCGTGAAGATTGGGAGCGCGTAATTGACGTGAACTTGAGCAGTGTATTTAATACAACAAGCGCGGTACTTCCATACATATCGGAAGCAGAAGAAGGAAGAATCATTAGTATTTCTTCTATTATTGGCCAAGCTGGTGGATTTGGACAAACAAACTACTCTGCAGCAAAAGCAGGTATGTTAGGATTTACAAAATCATTAGCATTAGAGCTTGCAAAAACAAATGTAACTGTAAATGCAATTTGCCCAGGATTTATTGATACTGAAATGGTAGCAGAAGTACCAGAAGAAGTACGTCAAAAAATCGTTGCGAAAATCCCGAAAAAACGTTTTGGTCAAGCTGATGAAATTGCAAAAGGTGTAGTATACCTATGCCGTGACGGTGCATATATCACAGGTCAGCAATTAAACATTAACGGTGGATTATACATGTAATGAATTGAGAAAAAAGTGCATATCCATAGCAGGAATGCACTTCTTTTTTTAGAAATAAATCGACCGAAAAGGAGATAGAAAAATGACTACATTCGTAACGGAATGGGAAAAGCAATTGGAGTTGTACCCAGAAGAATATCGTAAAGCATATCGCCGTGTGAAAAGAGCGAGCGAAGTTTTATTACGCGAACCAGAACCACAAGTTGGTTTAACACCAAAAGAAGTTATTTGGACGAAGAATAAAACGAAGCTGTATCGTTACATTCCAAAACAAGAAAAAACACAGAGAGTTCCAATCTTATTAATATACGCGCTTATTAATAAACCGTATATTATGGATTTAACTCCAGGAAATAGTTTAGTGGAATATTTAGTAGATCGTGGTTTTGATGTGTATATGCTTGATTGGGGCACATTTGGTTTAGAAGATAGTCATTTGAAATTTGATGATTTCGTGTTTGATTATATTGCAAAAGCAGTGAAGAAAGTAATGAGAACTGCGAAATCGGACGAGATTTCTTTACTTGGTTATTGCATGGGTGGAACGCTAACTTCTATTTATGCAGCACTTCATCCACACATGCCAATTCGCAACTTAATCTTTATGACAAGTCCTTTTGATTTCTCTGAAACAGGATTATACGGTCCTTTATTAGATGAGAAATACTTCAATTTAGATAAAGCGGTTGATACATTCGGAAATATTCCGCCAGAAATGATTGATTTCGGAAATAAGATGTTAAAACCAATTACAAACTTTGTAGGTCCATATGTCGCTTTACTTGATCGTTCAGAAAATGAGCGCTTCGTCGAAAGCTGGAAATTAGTTCAAAAGTGGGTTGGTGACGGTATTCCATTCCCAGGTGAATCGTATAGACAATGGATTCGTGATTTTTATCAAAATAATAAATTAGTGAAAGGTGAACTCGTTATTCGTGGACAAAAGGTAGACCTTGCAAATATTAAGGCGAATGTCTTAAATATTTCTGCGAAACGTGATCATATCGCCCTGCCATGCCAAGTAGAAGCTTTGCTAGACCATATTTCTAGCACAGATAAACAATATGTTTGTTTACCAACGGGACATATGTCGATCGTTTACGGTGGAACAGCGGTAAAACAAACATATCCGACGGTTGGAAATTGGCTGGAGGAGCGTTCTAATTAAAAATAAAAAATCCAACTAGCGTATGTTAGTTGGATTTTTTTATGGGAAATAACAAAAGATAGAAAGGAGAAATTTATATTTTAGGAGTATAATTATGAAACTTATGACTGGTAAGTTGTTTTGGAATACAGGAGTTTCTATACCTTGTTATCCATCATTAGAAAATGATATGATATGTGATGTGCTTGTAGTCGGAAGCGGAGAAGCAGGTGCTCATATAGCATATTCGTTAGCAAAAATTGGAATGCGTATTACGCTCATTGAAAAACGAGCAATCGCATGTGGTAGCACAACTGCTAATACAGGTTTACTACAATTTCTTCATGATAAATCGCTAACCTCACTTATCCATACATTTGGTGAAAAAAAGGGGGTACGAGCATATAAGCTTTGTTACGAAGCGCTACGAACAATGGAGCAAGTTGTACCGACTCTCGATATTGATCCCCAGTTTATTCCGCGAAGTAGTTTGTATTATGCAAGTAGAAATGAGGATGTATCGTTTTTACAAGAAGAATATAATACGTTACGCCATTATGGATTCCCGGTTGAATATTTTACCGATTCACATATGAAGAAGAAGTATTCATTTATAAAACAAGCAGCGTTATATACGCATGGTGATGCCGAAGTGAATCCGTATTTATTAGCGCATAGCCTTTTGCATAAAGCAAATCAAATGGGAGCTACTATACTTGAGCATACAGAGGCCATACATATAAAAAAACGCCAAAATGATTTAATTTGTTACACGAAAACAGGAAATCAAATTGTAGCAAAGAATATTATTATGGCGACAGGTTATGAAGCACTTTTCGGAAAGAAAGAAAAAAATACAACGGTGGAAACATCATATGCAGTGGTGACAAATAAGGTAGATTCATTTGAAGGCTGGCATGAACAATCATTAATTTGGGAAACAGCACGGCCTTACTTATATTTTCGAACGTATCAAAATCGTATTATTGTAGGCGGATTAGATGAAGCGATGCAAATTCAAACAATTGGTGATACGAAATTATTGCATAAGCGTGATATCCTTATTAACATTGTAAAAGAGATGTTCCCGCAGTATAAGAATATACAGGCAGAGTACTATTGGGCGGCAGCATTTGGCGGTAGTCATGATGGTCTCCCTATTTTAAAAGAAGACAAAGAGATACATAATTTATTTTACGCATTGCCGTATGGAGGTAATGGAACTGTGTATGGAATGGTATTTGCCAAATTATTTGAGCAGTTATTTACAAATAAAGAAAGTGAAGATTTTTCTTTATTTAATCGATAGAAAAAAAGGTAGCGAAGTGATGGAATGAGAGATATAAAAAAGTTTTTACAAAAATTACGTCCTGTACAACTCATTGTTTTGTTTTATTTATTAGCAGTAGTTGTATCGGTGATATTGCTTAGTTTCCCGTTTGTTACGAAGTCTGGTGTGAAATGGACATTTATCGATGCCCTCTTTACATCTGTTAGTGCGGTAAGTGTTACGGGACTGTCTGTTGTTACGATTTCAGATACATTTACTACGGCAGGAATTATTATGTTAGCCCTTATTTTACAATTAGGTGGCTTAGGAATTATGGCACTTGGTACATTTGTTTGGATTATAACGGGGAAAAAGATCGGTTTGCAGAGAAGAAGACTCATTATGGCAGACCATAATCAAGGGAATTTATCAGGCCTTGTAGAACTGATGCGTTCTATTTTAATTGTAATTATTTCGATAGAACTTATCGGAGCGATACTATTAGGTACAAGATTTCTACTTTATTTTCCAACTTGGCAAGAAGCTTATTTTCACGGTTTCTTTGCCGCTGTTAGTGCAACTACGAACGGCGGATTTGATTTAACTGGACAATCATTAATTCCGTACAAAAAAGATTATATTGTGCAAATGATTCATATGTTACTTATTATTTTAGGAGCGATTGGCTTCCCGGTGTTAATGGAAATAAAGCAATTCTTTAGTAAAAGGCGACAGCAACTATTCCGCTTTTCGTTATTTACAAAATTGACGACAACAACATTTTTTGCCCTCGTTATCGTTGGAACCATTATGATTTTTTTACTAGAACGAAATCAATTTTTAGCAGGAAAGTCATGGCATGAAACAGTTTTCTATACATTATTCCAATCTGTGACGACGCGAAGCGGTGGACTTGCTACAATGGATATACGTGAATTGTCACAACCGACGCTTTTATTTATGAGTATATTAATGTTTATAGGGGCATCTCCAAGTTCGGTTGGGGGCGGAATACGTACAACAACATTTGCTGTTAGTATATTATCGTTATACACTTTTGCAAGAGGCGGAAGAACGGTTAGAGTCTTCAAACGCCAGTTACATGAAGAAGACGTGCTAAAAGCATCTGTCGTTATGACGATGGGGATTTTATTATGTGCCACAGCACTCTTTATTTTATCTATTACGGAAAATGTACCGCTTATGAGTTTAATTGTTGAAGTGTGTTCTGCTTTCGGAACGACAGGGCTATCGACAGGTATTACGCCAGATTTAACAACTGTTGGTAAACTTGTACTCATTGTACTTATGTTTATTGGGCGTGTCGGTATTTTAACATTTATACTGGCTAGTGGGGGAAGAGAACAGCCACCTCGCTATAAATACCCGAAAGAGAGAATTATTATTGGATAGTATGAAACCATTCTACCTATGTGAGGTAGAATGGTTTTTTAGTCGTTAATGCCAAATTGCGGATGCATAAAAGCCTCATTCTTATTATCCACTTCTTTTTTTAGCAACTCTTGATTTTCTTCTGAAATCCACCCAATATCATTTGTAGGATGAATCCATTCTTCTCCAGCCATAATGGCAGGGTCTACTTCATCAGTCCAATTGTGAAGTGGACTATTCTCGGAATCATATTTACTGTCTCCGATTACGACGTCATATTGATTTATGAAAGGTTGTTGCATCTTCTTTCCTGTTCCTTTAAAAGATGGGAAATTCATTTGATGCGGGAGCGTTTCATCTAAAATTGGTGACTGGATTTTATCTTTCTTCTTCAAAATAATCGCCCCTTTTCTAATGTTTTTTTCATAGGTAGTATTTCCATCTAGCGGCTTTATGTACTTGTTAACACTTGCCAGTAATAATTATTTAATGTTGTTTCAAACTAGAGTAGAAAGTGAATTCTTGAGAGCAGGTGAATGTATTGGTAAAAAGAAAAGTAAAACAAAATGCGGCAATCAACAATAATAAAACTCCGAAAGAAAGCTTACCAGATGCAGAATTTGCATTAGAGTATGAAGGAGAAAATAGCGCGAAGTATGCAAATCGTAATTCAAAAAAAGGTAAACAAAAATGAGGCGTTTTTTACAAACGCCTCATTTTTTTGTGGGATTATAAAGGTTTTTTTAATTATTTGTAAATTTAGTGTTCATTATTAGCAGAAAAATGCGAAAAAACATAGAAGTAGCAACGTATTACACAAAAACAAACAACAAACAAAAGATTAATGTTGGTTTAATACTGCTTTTACACTAGTTGTTTATATTAGAGTTGTACATAAGATTTATAAAAGGAGAGAGAGACAGTGAAAAAAACAATCTTTAAAGCTGTAGCAACTGGAATGGTATTTTCGTTATTAATGGGGTGTGGTGCAAAGAAAGAAGAAAGTGCTGGGGCAAAAGTAAAGGATGATAAATTATCTGGATCATTAACTGTTTACACAGCGATTGAAGAAGAACTTGTACCAATTTATCTTGATTCTTTTAAAAAGAAATATCCAGATGTGAAACTGAACATTGTTCGTGATTCAACTGGAGTTATTACAGCGAAATTGCTAGCTGAAGGAAAAAATACACAAGCAGATGTTGTATGGGGAACAGCAGCGTCTAGTCTATTAGCTTTAGATAAAAAAGATATGTTAAAAGGATACTCTCCAAAAGGAGCGGATCGTGTTCTTCCGCAATTTAAAGATGATAAGCAACCAGAAAAATGGGTAGGTAATACGGCATTTATGACGGGGATTGCTATAAATAAAGAAGAATTAAAGAAGAAAAATTTACCGATGCCAGAATCATACGAAGATTTAACGAAACCAGAATATAAAGGAACGCTTGTTATGCCACATCCAGCTTCTTCTGGGACAGGATTTTTAACAGTTTCTGCATGGTTACAAATTATGGGTGAAGATAAAGGCTGGGATTACATGAAGAAACTTCATGATAATATGGCAACTTATACTCATTCAGGTTCAAAACCAGCGAAATTAGCAGGCGCAGGTGAATATCCAGTTGGCGTATCAATGGTTTATAGTGCTTTGAAAGAGAAACAAAAAGGTGCACCAGTTGAAGTTGTATTGCCGAAAGAAGGATTAGGTTGGGAAGTAGAAGCGAACGCACTTATTAAAAAAGATAATGCAAAAAATGAAAAATTAGCGCAAGCATTTTTAGATTGGGCAATTACTGATGATGTAATGAAGTTATACTTCGAGAAAAATGGATTCGCGACAATTAAAAATGATTATAAACTTCCAGATGGATTCCCTAAAGATGTGACAGAAAAGTTATACAAAAAGAATGACTTTAAATGGGCAGCAGAAAATCGTGACAAAATTTTAGAAAAATGGGAAAAAGAGTTTGGCCAAAAAGCAGAACCGAAAAAGTAAGTGAGTGGGAGAGAGAAAAAATGAGCGAATATTTATCAATTCAACACATTCAAAAACAGTTTGATGCATTTACAGCGTTAAAAGATATTTCTTTTACTGTGAAAAAAAATGAGTTTGTATGTTTATTAGGCCCAAGTGGTTGTGGGAAAACAACATTGCTTCGAATTTTAGCAGGGCTAGAAGAGGCAACAACAGGTAGTATCGCTGTGGATGGAAAAGATATTACAGCATTACCTCCTGGAAAGAGGAATTTCGGAATGGTGTTTCAATCGTATGCATTATTTCCGAATTTAACAGCACTTGAAAACATTGAATATGGCTTAAAGACAAAAAAATATGGAAAAGCAGAAGTAAAAGAGAAAGCGCTAGAGGCGTTAGAACTTGTAGATTTGCTGAATGTAAAAGATAAATATCCTGCTCAAATGTCTGGTGGACAACAGCAGCGAGTAGCACTTGCACGTGCGCTCGCTCTGTCTCCGGATATTTTGTTACTCGATGAGCCATTATCTGCTTTAGATGCAAAAGTGCGTGAAAAGTTACGTAGAGAAATGCGTGATTTGCAAGAAAAAGTAGGAGTAACAACTATTATGGTTACGCATGATCAAGAAGAGGCATTAACGATGGCCGATAAAATTGTTGTAATGAATCATGCGGAAATTATGCAGATTGGCACACCAGAGGAGATTTATCAAAGACCAGCCAATCCATTTGTGGCAGATTTTATTGGTTCTATTAATTTCTTTTCGAAAAACGATGAAGAACATGCAATTCGTCCTGAGCATGTAACAGTTGTACAAAAGGATGGTATTAAAACGGTTGTGGAAAGCATGGAATTTCGCGGATCTGTATATCGGACGGAAGTGCGGGTCGTAGAAGAAAAAACACATCTTTATAACGAGAAAATTGTAGTGGATATATTGGCATCAGAAGTAGAAGCAACCGCAATTAGAAAAGGAAAGCCGATTCAAATCTCTTTCTCAGAAAATCATATGTTGTCATATGGAAAGAAGGTCATTGTATAGATGGAGATGTTAGAAGATTTTAAGGTAGAAAGTACGAAAAAAAAGATTAAGAGACGTATCGGTAAAGAAGAGTGGATACAAAGACTATTAATTATTGGTATGCTTCTCGCGTTTTTGATCATGCTTGTATTACCTCTATTACAATTGTTTTCACAAGCTTTTTATGATAAAGATGGAGCTTTCATTGGTGTTGCGAATTTCAGTAAATATTTCACAACACCAACGCTAGTTCAATCATTACAAAATACGATATGGATTTCGGGTGCGACAACAATTATTGCAGTGACACTTGCTTTCGCTTACGCCTATACGATCGCTCGTACGAATGTGTTTGGAAAGCGTGTATTTCAATATATTGCGTTGTTACCATTATTCGCACCAACGATGATGCATGGTATCGCACTTACATATTTATTTGGTAATCAAGGGTTAGTAACGAAAGGAATGTTTGGTTTGTTTGAAGGGATACAAATCCCTTTATATGGACCAGTAGGAATTGTAATGGCTGAAGTCATGTATACATTTCCGCAAGCATTTCTTATATTATTAATTGCTTTTCAAGGCTCTGATTATCGTTTATATGAAGCTTCTAATATGTTAGGAGCGAGTAAAACAAAGCAATTTTTCACTGTTACTTTACCTAGTGTAAAGTACGGATTAATTAGTGCGATGTTCGTTGTGTTTACACTTAGTTTCACTGATTTTGGGGCACCAAAAATTGTTGGTGGGCAATATAATGTACTTGCTACTGACGTATATAAGCAAGTAATTGGGCAGCAAAATATGCCGATGGGTGCAACTGTCGGAATGATTTTATTAATCCCAGCTATATTTGCCTTTGCAGTTGATCGCATTACGCAAAGAAAGCAGGCGAATCTCTTATCTTCCAAATCAGTACCTTACAGAATAATAAATAATAAGAAACGAGATGTTATTTCGTTCGTATATTGTAGCGTAGTAACGCTTATGATCATTCTATTATTTGTGGCAGTTGGTATTGCTGCAAGTGTGAAAGTATGGCCATATAATATGAGCTTTACATTTGAGCATTTTAATTTTTCCAGTTTAACAGGAGATGGACTTGAAGCATTTAAAAATAGCGTAATTGTTTCAGCAATTACTGCGGTTATTGGAGCGGTTTTAACATTTATGTTCGCTTATGCGATTGAGAAAATAGATCAGCTACAATTTTTCCGAAAAGCAGGTTACTTTTTCTCTATCGTCCCTTTAGCGATACCAGGTTTAGTACTTGGGTTAGGCTACGTCTTCTTCTTTAGTCAACCAACAATACAAATCTTTGGACTTTCCGTAACGAATCCGTTCCATTCTCTATACGGAACAATTGCTGTGCTAGTACTAGTCAATATCATTCATTTTTATTCTGTAACATTTGTTACGGCAACGACAGCTTTAAAGAAATTAGATCGAGAGTTTGAACTTGTTTCACAGTCGATGGGGATACCGTTTTATAAAACATTTTTTCGAGTTACGGTACCGATGTGTTTACCAGCCATTTTAGAAATGGTAATGTACTACTTCGTAAATTCAATGGTAACTGTCTCAGCAGTTGTATTCCTGTATGCAGCTGATTTTAAACTAGCTGCCGTATCAATTGTAAATATGGACGATGCAGGAAATGTAGCACCAGCAGCTGCAATGAGTGTACTTATTGTTGTTACAAATATTGTAGTGAGAGTTGTATATGAATGGGGAACGAAAGCACTTCGTAACCGAACGTCACAATGGCAAAAAAGATAAAGTGAAACTTTAATCAGTGGGGGGGTGTTCCTCCCCCACTGATTATTAGTTGAACCAATCGGGCGTTTACGGGCAGTTGATCTCCCACTTAACTTTTTTGCTCCAGCCGAATTTTGAGGGGGAAATCTTACTGCCCGTTAACGCGGGATAAATAAGAAGGGTGATGGATTGGATGAAAGTAGAAGCAGTTATTTTTGATTGGGCAGGTACAACAGTTGATTACGGATGTTTTGCACCACTGGAAGTATTTATGGAGATTTTCCATAAACGTGGTGTGGCAATTACTGCAGAAGAAGCCCGTAAGCCAATGGGATTATTGAAAATTGATCATGTTAGGGCATTAACAGAGATGCCTCGTATTGCGAGTGAGTGGAATCGTATTTTCGGACAATTACCAACAGAAGCAGACATTCAGGAGATGTATGAAGAATTCGAAAAGATTCTCTTCGCTATTTTACCGCGCTATGCGTCGCCGATTAATGGAGTAAAAGAAGTGATTGCTTCTTTACGTGAAAGAGGAATTAAAATTGGTTCAACGACTGGTTATACGAGAGAAATGATGGATATTGTAGCAAAAGAAGCAGCACTACAAGGGTATAAACCTGATTTTCTTGTAACACCAGATGATGTTCCAGCAGGTCGTCCGTATCCGTGGATGTGCTATAAAAATGCGATGGAGCTTGGTGTATATCCAATGAATCATATGATAAAAGTTGGAGACACAGTATCAGATATGAAAGAGGGAAGAAATGCTGGTATGTGGACAGTGGGTGTAATTCTCGGCAGTAGCGAACTCGGCTTAACTGAAGAGGAAGTGGAGAATATGGATCCGGTAGAACTTCGTGAAAAAATAGAAGTAGTTCGCAATCGTTTCGTTGAAAATGGGGCGCACTTTACGATAGAAACGATGCAGGAACTCGAAAACGTAATGGAACATATCGAGAAACAAGAACTTATTATTTCATAAAAGGGGAATAGGATCATGACTGAAAATCACTATTTATTATTAACGCCTGGACCATTAACAACAACCAAAACAGTAAAAGAAGTTATGTTATACGATTGGTGTACGTGGGATGCTGAATATAACAAAATGGTACAAGAGGTAAGAGCTAAGCTTGTATCGTTAGCAACGAAGGAAAAAGAGACATATACAACTGTTCTCATGCAAGGAAGCGGTACGTTTTCAGTTGAAGCAGTGATTGGATCTGTCGTTCCTAAAAATGGAAAGCTGCTCGTATGTACAAATGGTGCGTATGGTAAGCGAATTGTACAAATGGCAGAGATGTTACATATAGATGTGGTGGTCAGTCAAACAGAAGAGTGGGAGCCCACTAATATTGCAGCAGTAGAAAAGATATTGCAACGAGATAAAGAGATTACACATATTGCAGTTGTTCATTGTGAAACAACAACAGGTATTATCAATCCAATTGTAGATGTATGTAAATTAGGGAAGCAATACGGAAAAGTAACACTGGTTGATGCAATGAGTAGTTTTGGTGGTATTGAAATAGATATCGCTGAGTTGCAAATTGACTTTCTAATTAGTAGTGCGAATAAATGTATTCAAGGGGTTCCTGGATTTGGCTTTGTTATTGCGAAGCGCGATGAATTGGTGAAATGTAAAGGGCAGGCACGTTCATTATCATTAGACTTATTTGATCAGTGGGAAACGATGGAACATCAAAATGGGAAATGGCGTTTTACGTCACCTACACATGTTGTACACGCTTTTTATCAAGCACTACTTGAATTAGAAAAAGAGGGCGGAGTAGAAGCACGTTACAATCGATATTATAACAATCAAAAAATATTAGTGAATAGAATGAGAGAAATCGGATTTAAGCCACTAGTAGATGAAAAATATCAATCGCCTATTATTACATCCTTCATTTATCCAGAAGAGGGGTTCGATTTTGGGCAGTTATATAATGAATTAAAGTGTGATGGGTTTGTTATTTATCCAGGTAAAATTTCAAAAGTAGATACATTCCGCATTGGAAATATCGGTGATGTACATGAGGCAGATATCAATCGCTTAGTTGATAGTATCGCTAAAGGAGTTGTTATAGGTTGAAAGTATTTTGCTTAGGTGGAGCAGGTAAAATTTGTCGTGAAGCAATTTTAGATTTAGTGCAATTTTCATCTTTTGAGGCGATTACAGTAGCTGATTTTAATGAAGAAGAGGGCCTGAAAGTAGTAGAATGGCTCAACGATCCTCGTGTTGATTTTGTGAAAGTAGATGTAACGAATCACGAGGATACGGTTGCAAAAATGAAAGGTTATGACATTGTAATGGACGGTACGACAATTAAGTTAAATGGATTGTCTACTCGATGTATTGCAGAAGCAGGTTGTCACGGTGTGAATTTGAATGGATTTGGTGAAGAAAATGAATTTCATTCTATATTTGCTCAAAATGAAAAAACGTGTTTACCTGGTTTTGGTATGACGCCAGGTGTAACGCAAATGATGGCAATGCATGCAGCAAATCAGCTAGATACTGTAGAGTCAGTACGTGTAAGTCATGGCTCGTACCGTCCAATTGCTTTTTCTGCATCAATTACAGAAACAACGACATATGAATATGATCCACATTTACCATCGCGTACAGTATATGAAGATGGTGAGTTTAAGCAAGTACCGCCGTTTGCGCGTCCGAGAGAAATTGATTTACCGGCGCCTTATGGTAAGGAAACGCAGTATATAATACCGCATTCTGAAACGATTACGTTAGCAAAAGCACTAGAAAATAAAGGGGTCAAACTGATAGAGACGAGAGGAACTTGGCCAAAGCAAAATATGCAGCTCGTACGTGCTTTATATGATTATGGTATATTGCGTAATGATCGAGTTGACATAAATGGGAAAGAAATTGGCATTATGGATTGTATTTCGAAGTATTTATTGCAATCGAAAGAAGGGCAAGAAACAGAAATTTACGGTTATGCGCTTCATGTAGAAGTAATAGGTATGAAAAATAATGAGAAACAAAGGCACGTATTATATCATACACACCCGTTATCTGATGGTTCTGTTGTAGGATGGGAAAAATTAAGAGCTTATACGAGAAACGTCGGTATTCCATTTGGGATTGCTACAGAGTTAATCGCAAAAGGGAGTGTAAACAAAGTTGGTGTTGTGACACCGGAGGAAGCTTTTGTAAATCCACAAATTATTTTTGATGAACTAAAAAAGCGTGGTATTCATATTCATGAAGAAGTTTTCACTGAAAAAGAAAGTTATAACTTTGTATAAGTAAGGCAGTGTATGAGGTAGAAATCAATGGGGTGAATCTATGTCTGTAGTAGGTGAAGAAAGAAAGCGAACCATTCTTGAGAAGGTAGAGTTTAAAGGGAAAGTAAAAGTTTCAGAGTTAGCGAGAGAGTTTGCTGTATCAACAGAGACGATTCGTCGTTATTTAGAAGAATTGGATCGTGAAAAGAAGTTGAAGAAAGTGTATGGCGGAGCCGTCCAACTTCCGGGAGCTGGAATAGAGGCACCAATGTTAGAACGAGAGATGCTGCATATAGAAGAGAAGAAGAGAATTGGGTATAAAGCAGCAACGTTTGTGGAAGATGGAGATGTGATTGCGATTGATGATGGAAGTACACCACTTCAAATGGTGCCATATCTTGTTCATCGTAAAAATTTAACGATTGTAACAAGTTCATTTCCAGTAGCTACACAATTAATTTCTTCTATTAATAAAAAGATGTTTCACGGTGAAGTTTTATTTATTGGTGGAAAAGTCTCTCCAAAGCATTCACGTGTGTCAGGGTCTATTTCGCAGCAAGTAATCCAGCAATTTCATTTTCATAAAGCATTCGTTTCGATTGATGGATTGTTACCTGGTTTTGGGGTTTCTAGTTTTGAATTAGAAAAGGCGAAACTGTCAGAAACGATGCTGAAATTAGCGGAGAAAACATATATTTTATGTGATCATACAAAAGTAGGGGTAAAAGGAAATTACCGAATAGCAGCATTTTCACGTATTCAACATGTAATTTGTGATAAGAAAATGCCCTATAGTTTTGAAGAGGAAGTCAAAAAGCATAATATTCAATGGACAATTTGCTAAATAAATTGAACTCCCACCTGTTTTTGAGGTGGGAGTTTTACTGTCCGCAAATAGCGGGATAAAAGATTTGTATGTATGCAAAAAGTGGACACATTTTCTCATCTCTTTCATATAATTTACCAATACAAAAAAAGTTGGTCGAAGGAAAGAAGGGAGAAGCATGTCAGAACGGATATATAATAAACTTGTATTGTATGCAAATATTTTGCAAAAAATTGGTTTTATTAATGAAAAAGAAAAAAGTGAAATTCTTCATACGCTAGGTAAAAAGGCCCTTTGATTAAAGGGTTTTTTTATATTTTATCTTTGGAAATATAAACCTAATGTAATATTATCATTTATTTTTATAATTGATAACATTTATCAATTGTAAAAATTATGTATGATAGAGGATATTATTTTGAAAAAAGTTATATTAAGGCGCTAGTAGTAGCCACAACATTAGCAATTCCATTTGCTATATACTCTACTCCAGCATTAGCAGCACTAAAAGCTGAAGCAAACCAGTCGGTGGCAACAGCTAGTGAACGTACATACGATACTGAGATTAAAATATATGCCAAATTTAAAATCTTTAACAGTTGCGAATGCGAAGATAACAGATCCGTTGTTCTTTGCGCATTTAAAGCAATTAAATCATTTAGTTTTACGTGGTAATGAATTTTCAGATGTAACACTACTTGTTAAGATGGATAATTTAGCATCGCTTGATTTGAGTAATAATAAAATTACAAACGTTGCACCACTCATTGAAATGAAAAATGTAAAAAGTTTATATCTATCAGGCAACCAAATAGAAGACGTAACAGCATTAGCGAAAATGGAACAACTAGATTACTTGAATTTAGCAAATAATAAAATTACGAATGTTGCTCCATTAAGCGCGTTAAAAAATGTAACATACTTAACTTCAGCAGGTAATCAAATTGAAGATATTAAACCGTTATATTCATTACCTTTAAAAGACTTAGTATTAACGCGTAATAAAGTTAAAGATTTATCGGGTATTGATCAAATGAAGCAATTAAATAAATTATTTATCGGGAAAAATCAAATTGAAGATGTGACACCACTTGCTAAAATGACTCAGCTTACAGAAGTAGATTTACCTAATAATGAGTTAAAGGATATTACTCCATTATCAAATCTAGTAAACTTACAAAAACTTGATTTAGAAGCAAATTATATTTCAGACTTATCGCCAGTTAGTAGGTTGAATAAGTTAGTATATTTAAGTTTTGTTGCAAATGAAATCCGTGATGTTAGACCAGTGATAGAACTAAGTAAGAAAGCTTATATTAATGTTCAAAACCAAAAAGTCTTTTTAGAGGATACAGAAGTAAATAAAGAAGTAAAAGTACCTATATACGAAAAAGACGGTGAGGTATCTACAAAAATCCGTCTGAAGAGTGATGGTGGTACGCATAGTAATGGTGTAGTGAAATGGAGTACACCAGGTGAGAAAGTATATGAATTTGGAGTGAAAGATCCATTTAATGATACAGGTATTTTCTTCACTGGTTCTGTGATTCAAAAGGTTGTAAATGAAAAAGTAGCTGAAGAAGTAATAGAGTTTAAAGATGTACCAAAAGATCATTGGGCAGAAGGCTATGTGAAAGCTTTAGCGGATAATAATATATCAAAAGGTGATGGAAAAGGAAACTTTTTAGGTGATGATTTCGTAACACGTGAACAATATGCACAGTTTTTATATAATGCAATAAAGAAATAAAAGATGAGAAAATACGTTATTCTTTGATTTAAAAAGAATAACGCATTTTTATGTACAAAATGAAATAGGGAATAGACAGAAGTATAGATATATGGATGGCCCATTTTAAAGAAGAGCTATGAAACTATATTGACAAAAAGGCGTTATCATGTGATAATTCAATTAAATTTTTAGAATAATCAAAAAATACTCCTTTTACATAGAAAGGATTCGAACATTATATAAATATTATGCCGGGGGTGACGAAATGTTATTTTTTCTAAAAAAATGGAATGAATTAAAAGATGTGAAATCTGAATTGGCACTTCGTGATTGGTTTTATGGTACAAAAATTAGTTTATCACTCTGTACGTCAAAAGAGCCATTAACTTTTTTAATAAACGTTGAGGGAAGAGATAAAGGGTTATTTTCAGAAGAAGACTTTATTGTTGTTAATTGTATGTGTGAGCCAGTATTTGAAAATGAAGAAAAACCAGCTGCAGAATCGTTTATGCATGCGGATATTTATAAAAAAAGTAGTGCAGAATGTATTTTACAAGTGCAGACTGTAGATAGTCATTTAATATCAGAGTTATATGGAGAAGAAGGGGAAGTAACATTCGATAAACGTAGTGTGGAACGTGTTTTTGGAAAAGAAGGTATAACAGAAATGACAATTCCCATTGTAGAAGATGAGAAGAAATTTGCTGATTTATTAGAAAATAATGTACCGAATTTTATTGAAGGTGGAGGAGTAGTTCTTGTTCATAATTATGGCATGATTGTGTGGGGGAAAACTCCAGAAGAAGCGAAAAAATGGCTAGAGGGTATAGAATATTTAATGAATTATCATGTAAAGTTGTTAATGATAAAAGGTGCAAAGAGCTCTGTTATATAAAATGTTTGTGATGTCGTTACAAGTCAATAAAAAATGAAAGCGTTTTAAAAATAATTTCACTCATAAAATATAGGTCTCCTTATTATATATAGATTACATGTTGACATGTAAGGAGGAACATATTTTGCGAGTTAAATATCATTTTCTGCCAAAACAGCAAGTAACATTTTGCAAAATGAATGATTCAGGTGAAGAGGCTTTGCACATTATGAATGAAACGGGATTTCGAGCAATCCCTGTATTAGCAGAAGATGAAAAGAAATTCATAGGGATTATTTATAAAGTAGATCTTTTAGAAAAGAAGTGTAATAGCGGATTAGAGAAATTAAGTGCGGAACATATGCTGGGGGATTCCTCCGCATTTATTTTTGAAAAGGATTCTTTTTTTAGAGCATTTTATGTTATTCGTCGACTTCCATTTTTAGCTGTGCTAAATGACTATAATGAATTTGTCGGTATCTTAACGCATTCCAATATATTTGATGTTATTGAAGATTCATTCGGTATGCGGACGGGTGGTTATATATTAACAATTGCAACACAAGATTGTAAGGGAACGATTAAAGAACTTGGGACATTGTTGAAAGCATTTAATATCGGTGGATTATTTACACTAGATAATGGTGATCAATATATTCGCCGCGTTATCGTAAATATAGCAGATGAGTTAAATGAAAAAAGATTAAAGCAATTAATCGAAAAAATAGAGAAAAAAGGATTCAGGGTGAGTCATGTAGATTATATTTAAGGTGAAAAGGAAAGGTACCAATTTGCTATATGCAGATTGGTACCTTTTTAGTGTGAGTAATGAATCTTATTTTGAAACAGGAGGTGGAGATAGTGCTAAATCAGATAAAAAAATAAAATCTGCATGCGCGCGAATGTTAGGAATAGAAGTTTCTATAACACGTGATGTAATTTCACCTGGAGGTCCAACGTGTCCAATAGCTACCATAATCGGTTTTTCTTGAAGTTTTTTAATAAGTAATTGGGCTTGTTTTGAAATATGTGCCGCTGTATACACATCATCAAAAAATAATTGATTTTCAATAATAGGCACTCCTAATTCTTTCCCGATTTTTGGGACAACACTCTTAGGATTTGTTTTGCTATCTAAATAAAATAAACCGTGTTTTTTACAAGCTGCAAGTATAAGTCGTACAATTCTTTCGTCCGCGGTCACTTTTGATCCCATATGATTGTTCATGCCAATTGCATGCGGTACTTCTTGAATCGCTTGTTCGAGTCGGTTATTTATTTCTTCGTCGCTTAAATCAGTTGTAATTGCTTTTGGTCCAAGCCATTCTTTTTTACCTTTAATAGGTTCCATTGGCATATGTATAATAACTTCGTGCCCTTTCTTATGAGCCGCTATCGCATCTTCCTTTGTGGAAGGGAGAAAAGGCATAACGGCAACAGTCAGTGGAATAGGAAGTGATAACATTTTATCAGTCCCCTTCATATTATTGCCGAAGTCATCAATGACAATAGCGACTTTGTTTGTATGGGCCTTTGCTTGAACAGGAAACAAGAAGGATGGTAAAAACATAGTAAATATAAGTAATGCAATCGTATATTTGCGCATATAAATATTTCCTTTCTATTTTATCCCGCTATTTGCGAGCAGTGAGGAATGGACAAAATCCCCAATGATTAAATTTCACTTTATCAATCATCATTATGTTTTGCGTTTTTATATAAATTAAACAAAAAATGTCGAAGAAAAGTATATGGAAAATAGAGAATCCGCTATTTAATTGGTATTTGTAAAAAAAGAAGATGAAAAAAATGTCTATTATTGCGAATGTATTTACAAAGATAGAATAATTTGTAATAATTCTCAAAGTGAGGGTAAAGATTTGTAAATTACAGGGAGAAAATGTTAAATTTTCTGATTCTTCAAATTCAAATATGATTAAGTAGTTAAAAGGCCGATGGAGAAGTAAAGTCGAGAGCACGGAAGTATAATAAGGGGGATATGGATGTTTACTGTAAAAAGGAAGTACACATTAGAAAAGCTTTCACGTGATATTCATATGAAACGTGAAGAAATGATTCAATTAGGTTTAACAAGTGGGTTAAATAGTATGGAGACAATTCAAGTGAGTCAAGAATTGGACAAGCTTATTTTACAGTACCAGTGTTATAAAGAAAAACAAACACCAAAATGGTTATCAATTATAAAGGTACCTATTTTTCAAATTGGGTATGAAGGGAAATCAAGTAATTTTTGGCGAATGCTTGTGGCTGGTTTTATGAAATAAGTATAATTACCCTTTTGGGATAAGGATAATTATACTAGGTGTAACGGAATTTCGATATGAACTGTCGTTCCTTCATTTTCTATACTATCAATAAAAATATGCCCATTGTACATCTCTACAATTCGTTTACATATGACAAGTCCAAGACCGGTTCCAGTATCTTTATTAGTAAAGAACGGATGAAAGAGGTGTTTTTGAATATGTTTCGGAATTCCTTTTCCAGTATCTGTAATTTTCAATTGTGCGTGTGTCTCATTGTTTGTTACGGAAATGGTCAGTGTGTCACCAGAATTCATGGCTTCAATTGCATTTTTTGTAATGTTTAAAACCACTTGTTTCATATGGTCTTTTGAGCAACGGATATGAACAGGATGGTCTGGCAAATGTAAATGGAATACAATGTTATGTAGATTCGCCTCAGATTGAATAATTAATGCTACCTCATTTAGAATGGTTCTCACATCATATGTTTGTTCAATGATAGCAGTTGGCTTTCCAAGAATAAGAAATTCGCTTACAATTTCATTAATCCGTTCTATCTCTTGTTCGATGACGGAAAAATAAAACTGATCTTGTTCATCTTTATATTTCTCTTTTAATAGAGCGACGAGCCCTTTAATTCCGGTAAGAGGATTACGGATTTCGTGGGCTGTACTAGCTGCAAAAGTTCCAACCAATTCAATTTTTTGTAGTTCATTTTGTTGTCTTTCCAGTTTTGATTGACGTTTTAACAACATATATTGAGCAAGTAAAAATAAAATAGACATTAAAAATAAAGTAGCTATACACTCTATTGCAACCCACTGATATAAAGTTTTTTGATGGATAGGCAATGGAGAAACAGAGACCTTCCAATTTAATCTTTGGAGTGGGGTAGTAAGCATATTAGAATGCGCATCACTTGTTTCGTTATTATCATCGGTGAGAAAAACTACATCATGTTTATCAGTTACTTCAAAATGATATTGTGGCTTAATGGCATTTAAAGATGCTGAAATGTAGTCAAAGCGTAAACTTGCTAACAATAAGCCTGAGATTTCCTTCTGTTTATTGAAAATGGGAGAAGCAATCATAATAGCTTGATGTCCAAGAACACGATCTGTAATGGCTGATGATACAGTTGTTTTCTTCGTTTGCAATACGTCTTGAATATATTTGCGATCTGAGACATCAACAGGTGGTCGGTCGCCTTCGGATGCGATTGTAATGATGCCTTCTGATGTAGCGTAATATAAACCAGAAAAACGTGTATCGTTTCCATCTGTATCATGTACAATTTGTTTAACTCCATTTATATTTCCAGTCTCGGTTCCTACGACCTTTGAGAGCATTTCTAATGCGGAAATTGCTTCACCAAGGTGATGATCTAAATAGTCTCTATATAAAAAGAGAACCGTGTGAGCAGATAGTTTGTTTTCCTGCTTCATTTTATACGAATGATATGAATAAAATGTAGCACCAATTCCTATCGTTGGTAGGATAACAAGCACTATATATAAAACTATGCTGTGGAATTTGACTTTCAAATTTGGTACTCCTTCTTTTTTATTATCATTATATATAAACTATGTTAAAATTGTCATGTTTTTATTCAAGAATCATTCATAATATATTTGGGGAGAGGAAATGAATGAGTGAATACTCATTCGGAATTTACATGAAGTACTAAGTTGTTTTTTCTTTTTATTACTGAGAATTTAAGTGAAGGGTTGAAAGTTGTATGACATCAAATAATGAACGAGAAGATATTTCTCAATCTTTAAAAGTATTTATTGCATTATCTCGTGTACATCGTTCTGTTATGGATACTACAAATAAATCTATACAAAGTAACGGGCTAAATCCAACTGAATTTGCTGTATTAGAACTGTTATATCATAAAGGCGGTCAACCACTTCAGCAAATTGGTGAGCGTATTTTAATAGCTAGTGGCAGCATTACATATGTTGTAGATAAGCTAGAGAAAAAGGGGCTAGTAAAGAGAATTCCGTGCCCGAATGACAGACGTGTTATTTATGCACAACTAACTGAATCTGGAGAGAGCTTTATTGCTTCTATTTTTCCAGGGCATGAGCAAGTTATACATCAGTCTTTTGAAATGTTAACGAAAGAGGAAAAGGATGAATTACTTGCTCTATTAAAAAAGATTGGAAAATATGAAAAATAATAGTATGTTCCAAAAGAGCTTTGGATAAAGAAATCCAAGGCTCTTTTGTTTACATGTAATTATGACAGCATCTGCCGTATTTTGTTGAAGAATAAGAGGAGATTTGTAAGTAAGCATTGAATTATAGTAAGGATGCACATAATGGAGAGGAGGCTAGTTCATGTCATTTAAAGACTATGAATATAAACGGCCAAATATTGAAGAATTAAAAGAAAAGTTTACTGTTGCTTTAGAGAAGTTTGATAATGTAAAAACTGTAGAAGAACAAAAACAAGTCATCAATTCAATTAACGAAATTCGCAACGACTTCGGTACAATGGGGAATCTTTGTTACATTCGTCATTCTGTTGATACGACAGATGCTTTTTATAAGGAAGAGCAAGATTTCTTTGATGAATTCTCTCCAGTTGTACAAGGATATGGTACAAAGTATTATAATGCGTTAATTCATTCTCCATTCCGTGAAGAATTAGAAGCGTATTATGGAAAGCAATTATTTGCTTTAGCGGAGTGTGATTTGAAAACATACTCTGATGAAGTTGTGAAAGATTTACAATTAGAGAATAAATTGTCTTCACAATATACGCAGTTATTAGCATCTGCAAAAATTGACTTTGCAGGAGAAGAAAGAACGTTATCGCAACTGATTCCATTTATGCAAGGGAAAGAAAGAAATGAACGTAAAGTAGCAAGTGAGGCATATTACGGATTTTTAGCTGAGAATGAGGAAGAGTTAGATCGTATTTATGATGAGCTTGTTAAAGTGAGAACGAAAATCGCCAAATCTTTAGGTTTCAAAAACTTTGTTGAACTTGGATATGCAAGAATGTACCGTACAGATTATAATGCGGAAATGGTGGCGAATTATCGTCAGCAAGTACTTGATTATATCGTTCCCGTTACAACGGAATTAAGAAAGCGACAACAAGCACGTATCGGTGTAGAGAAGTTAGCATATTACGACGAAAACTTTGAGTTTGCTACTGGTAATCCAACTCCAAAAGGAGATGCGGATTGGATTGTTAATCATGGGAAAACGATGTATAAAGAGTTATCGGCTGAAACGGATGAATTTTTCAATTTCATGCTAGATAATGATTTATTAGATTTAGTTGCGAAAAAAGGAAAAGCTGGTGGCGGATATTGTACATATATTGAGAATTATAAAGCGCCATTTATTTTCTCAAACTTCAACGGAACATCTGGCGACATTGATGTATTAACACATGAAGCTGGTCATGCTTTCCAAGTATATGAAAGTCGTAAGTTTGAAATTCCAGAATACAATTGGCCAACGTATGAAGCATGTGAAATTCATTCTATGAGTATGGAATTCTTTACATGGCCATGGATGAAGTCATTCTTTGAAGAAGATGCAGATAAATATTATTTCTCTCACTTAAGTTCAGCACTTCTGTTTTTACCGTATGGTGTATCTGTTGATGAATACCAACATTATGTATATGAAAATCCAGAAGCATCACCAGAAGAGCGAAAGACAGCATGGCGTAATATAGAGAAAAAGTATTTGCCGCATCGTGATTATGAAGATAATGATTATTTAGAGCGCGGTGGATTCTGGCAACGTCAAGGACATATTTATAGCTCGCCGTTCTACTATATCGACTACACATTAGCACAAATTTGCGCACTGCAATTTTGGAAACGTGCAAGAGATAATAGACAAGAGGCATGGGAAGATTATGTGAATCTGTGTCAACAAGGTGGAAGTAAATCATTTTTGGAATTAGTAGAAGTTGCAAATTTAACATCACCATTTGCTGAAGGCTGTGTGAAAAGTGTCATTACAGAAATTGAAGCATGGCTACGTGCGATTGACGACACAAAATTGTAAAAAACATGCGCTTTTTTTCACATGTTTAACATCGACATAAAGAGAAAATGATGAGATAATAAAAGAAAAGAAAATTCAGAATACTAAAGAGGTGTTTCTAATAAGGAGCACCTCTTTTCACCAACAAAAAGGGGGGAAAGAAGTATGCTTCAATCTAATATGGATGTGAGTTTAGAAAGTTTGGTGAACTCATTACAGTCTACTCGAAGCACGCTATTATCAGAAATTGAAATGTTAAATGATACAGAAGTGAATGTAAAGCCACGCCGTGATAAATGGAGTATTATTCAAATTTTGCATCACTTGCATTTAGTTGAACAATCAGTTACATCTGCCCTTGTATATGCTTTACAAAAAAATGAAAGAAACACGACTCCATTTAAAGACCTCCAACTTACGCTTGATCGCACACATAAACGAGAAGCTCCTCAGCAAATGGAACCAACAGAAACGTTAATGAAAAAACAGCAAGGAATTCAATTACTAGAACATTCACGACAAGAACTATTACACGCGCTTCATAGTGTGGTAGATGAAAAAGATTTATTTGAAAATGGATTAAAGCATCCTATTTTTAATGAGTTGAATTTGTATCAGTGGGTTCAATTTCTTGATTTGCATGAACAAAGACATCTTACGCAGTTAAAAGAGGCGAAACACGCAATTTTGCAACGATAATCAGAAGGAAGTGGGAGACCACTTCTTTTTTGATACGTGCATAGTTTTCTTTCTTATTTTGGAATACTACATGGAGAAAGAACAGAAGGAGTTGAAAAGTATGTCCAAGAAAAAGAAAGAAGAAGAGCGCGCGTGGAAAGCACGTAAAGAAAATCAAAAACCACATGGTAAAGTGAAAGCCTTTGCTGAATTAGTTGAAGGAACAGAAAAAACGTGATGATTATTTCATCACGTTTTTTGTATGAGTGGAAAAGTTAATAAGAAGGTTGTACCTGTACCTTTTTCGCTTATAATATCGATTTTTCCGTTCATAGCTTGAACAACACTGAACACGACCATCATTCCAAGTCCAGTTCCTTTTTCTTTCGTTGAGTAGAAAGGAGAGCCAAGACGTTTCACTTGTTCAGTATCCATACCGATTCCTGTATCTTTTATATACAACTGAATATGCTTATGATCAGGAACTAATGTGAAATAAAGATCACCGCCTTTTGGCATGGCCTCAATGCAGTTTTTTAAAATATTTAACAAGCATTGATTTAGTTTTTGTTTTTCTCCCGCGATAAAAAAAGAAGAGCTTTGCTTTATATAATGTGTACGCACATTTGCTAAATTAGCAAGTGGTGTAATTAACGATAATGCATGTAGTAGTTCTTCTTCTAACTGTAATCTTTGTTCTTTTTCAATACTTGGTTTTGCAAAGGTTAAATAATCTGTAAGAACATGATTTGCTTGTTCGATTCCGTTGATGGCTATGTCGATATATAATTTTCGCTCTTGCTCAGTGCATGTATTTGACTGCAAGAGTTGTAAAAATCCTTTTGTTGAAGTTAATGGATTGCGAATCTCATGAGAGATGGACGCTGCCATTTCTCCAATTAAATGGAATTTTTCGGCATTCATAAGTTCGTTTTGAAGACGAACTTGCATTTGTAGTATGTGTAGCAAATATAAAATAAGGATTGTTCCAATTATTGTACATATTTCGTACACGATAATATGGGGTATGTAATCGGCGCTATTTGTAACCTCTGAGAGGAAAGAAGGTACCCAGCCCAAGCCAAATATGAGACTGTAAAAGATAGCGAGTGCTATTTTTATTCGATTAGAACTTCGGTTAAATAGTTTGTATGTTAATAGTAGAACAATAAACAGTAGAACCGAGGCGATAAGGGATGGAAAAACACCTATTCCCCCTAATAAGAAGCGGTATATGTTTAATACAGTTAAGATGGAAGCACCAGCAATAGGGCCCCCTGTTAATGTACCGACAATTAATACGATATGGCGCATATCAAATTGAAATCCATAATTTGTTTTTGCTCCGAAAGTAATACATAGTATGGTAGCGAGGCAACATAATGCAATAAATATAGCTGAATTTAATTTAGGAGAACGTTTCCCTTTTTGATTCCAAAATAAATGGTATACGAGCATTGTAACAAGGATGAATAATATATTTAGAAAGAGATAAATAATAAAGGGTTTCAGTGGGGTGCCTCCTCTCTTCTCACATTAAATTCATCATACTATAAAATGAAAGAAATGAAATGAAAAATAGCGGAAAAATCAGAAATTTTTTCTGGTAGTATACAATATGTTACAATAAGCTTTGTCAATGAAAGAAGGAATTCCGTGCATTGCACGGGAGAGGTTCGCGAACTCCCTCTATAAAAAACTATGGAAACAACAATATCTTTAGGTATTGTTTTGTTTTTTTATTGTGACAGTTCAAGAACGTTCTTTCTTCTTATTCGTAGTAGAGAAGGAGAATGAGTGAAATGAAAAAAGAAAAGGCAGTTGTTGTTTTTAGTGGAGGACAAGATAGTACGACATGCTTATTTTGGGCAATAGAGCAGTTTGCAGAAGTAGAAGCTGTAACGTTTAATTACAATCAACGTCATAAACTAGAAATTGATTGTGCAGCGGAAATTGCGAAAGAGCTAGGAATTAAACATACGGTGCTAGATATGAGTCTATTAAATCAACTTGCTCCAAATGCGTTAACGAGAACGGATATGGAGATTACACATGAAGAAGGTGAATTGCCATCGACGTTTGTAGATGGACGAAATTTACTATTCCTATCATTTGCTGCTGTATTAGCAAAACAAGTTGGAGCACGTCATATTGTAACGGGTGTATGTGAAACTGATTTCAGTGGTTATCCAGATTGCCGTGACGTGTTTGTGAAATCGTTAAACGTTACTTTAAATTTATCCATGGATTATCCGTTCGTAATTCATACACCACTTATGTGGATTGATAAAGCGGAAACATGGAAATTATCAGATGAACTTGGAGCATTCGAGTTTGTTCGAGAAAAAACATTAACATGTTATAACGGAATCATTGGTGATGGTTGCGGTGAATGTCCAGCATGTCAGCTTCGTAAAGCAGGATTAGATACGTACCTACAAGAACGCGAAGGAGCAAATAACTAATGGATAATTTCTTTGGATTTCGCATCGTAGAAAATTTGCAAAAAATGGACAAGGATATTCAGCGTAAACAGCTCAAATATCATAATAAAAGAGTAATGGTCAGCAAGGAATTTACATTTGATGCAGCACACCATTTACACTGTTATGAGGGGAAATGTAAAAACTTACATGGTCACACATATAAAGTTGTATTTGGGATTAGTGGATATGTAAATGAAATAGGTCTTGCGATTGACTTTGGAGATATAAAAGAAATTTGGAAGAATGAAATAGAAATTTATTTAGACCATCGTTATTTAAACGAAACGTTACCAGCAATGAATACGACTGCTGAAAACATGGTCGTTTGGATTTATGAAAAGATGGCAGAAGCATTACTAAAAGATAATCGTGCGAACGAATATAAAGGAGCTCGTGTTGAATTTGTTCGTCTTTTTGAGACGCCAACTAGTTATGCGGAAGTAAGACGGGAGTGGATGCTCGATGAGTAAAATCCCTGTCTTAGAAATATTTGGTCCGACCATTCAAGGTGAAGGAATGGTTGTGGGACAAAAGACGATGTTTATCCGTACAGCTGGCTGTGATTATAGTTGCGCATGGTGTGATTCTGCTTTTACGTGGGATGGATCGGCTAAGGAACAAATTAGACAGATGACAGCAGAGGACGTTTGGAACGAGCTTGTAGAAATTGGTGGCGAAAATTTTTCTCATGTTACGATTTCAGGTGGAAATCCAGCATTGTTGAAAAATATTGAGTTTCTTCTTTCTATATTAAAAGAGAATGGAATGCGGACGGCAATCGAAACGCAAGGGAGTAAATGGCAAGATTGGTTACTTCAAATTGATGAGATAACGATTTCTCCAAAACCACCAAGTTCGACGATGAATACTGATTTTCAGAAGTTAGATGCTGTTATTCAGAAACTAGCAGGAAAAGATATTAGTTTAAAGGTAGTAGTATTTGACGATTATGACTTTGAGTATGCAGTTAAGATGCACGAACGTTATCCAGATGTTCCATTCTTCTTACAAGTAGGGAATGATGATACAAAAACTGTGGATGATACGATGTTGATTAAAAAATTATTAGATAAATACGAGTGGCTTATTGAAAAAGCGGTTAACTGTAAAGAAATGAATAATGCAAAAGTATTGCCACAGCTTCATGCGTTAGTATGGGGAAATAAACGCGGAGTATAATGAGAAGGGATGTTTAAAATGGCAGGAAGATTAGATGAAGATTTAAAAGATGTAACTTTATTAGGAAATCAAAATACAAAATATTTATTTGAATATAGCCCAGAAATTTTAGAGGTATTTGATAACAATCATCCAAACCGTGATTATTTTGTAAAATTTAATTGCCCTGAATTTACAAGCTTATGTCCGAAAACAGGTCAACCAGATTTTGCAACAATTTATATTAGCTACATTCCAGAACAAAGAATGGTAGAGAGTAAATCTTTAAAGCTATATTTATTTAGTTTCCGCAATCATGGTGACTTCCACGAAGATTGCATGAACGTTATTATGAATGATTTAATTAAATTAATGGATCCGCGTTACATTGAGGTATGGGGGAAATTCACACCACGTGGAGGGATTTCAATTGATCCTTACTGCAACTACGGTCGCCCAGGCACGAAGTATGAACAAATGGCAGACTACCGTATGATGAACCATGATCTATATCCAGAAACAATTGATAATCGTTAATATATAATAGAAAGAAAGGATCTGTATAACATACAGATCCTTTCTTTCTATTATATTATGCATTTTGATTAATGACAGTATAGTTTTTATGACTTACAACTGTAAGAGGTTCCATATCTAGTTCTCTAAAATTTTCCATAATTGTTATATCTACAATAACGGAGTTTTGATTTACTTTTTGAACACGGCCTTGCATTCCACCTTTAAATTCAATGATATCTCCAGTTTCTGCGATCTGCATAAGCAACTCTCCTTGTTACAGTTTTCCAAAAAAAGAATAATTTTGGTTTTTTTTTATTTCCTCTTATTTTGAACCATATTGTCTAGTTTGTAAATGTTTCCAAAGTAAAAATTCGAAAAATATTCACATTTTGTAAGAAAATATGCAAGAACTCCAAGTTATTAGAAAAAAAGAACGGTTTAAATGCGTGCATCTTTATATAGGGGTATAATGAAAAAATACAATAACCTACTAAAGTGGGAGAAATTAGAGGCGGTAAAATGATGTTTGAATTTGTGGGGAGTGTTATAGCATTAACTTTATTTGTATTTTCTTATATAAATTTAAAAAAGATTCGTCATCATGAAACGACTACATATTTTGATGGGATGGATGGTATACATGCTGGGGTCACACATGAGAGTGGTTGGGATATGTAAAGGTGTATAACTTTCTTTTTTTGCGTGGTATGATATTTAAAAATAGTACATAATAGAGTTCGTAAGTGATGAATGGAGAGTGGAAAGAATGAAGATTTCTTTTATTCGTCATGGCCGCTTAGATCGTACTATAGAACCAATGACGGTTACATCCTTTCACGAATGGATGAAAGGATATGACTTACATACTATAACAGAAAAAGCACCTATACCAATGGAAACAATGGAAGCGGTTGAAGCAGCAAAGTTGATTGTAACGAGTGATCAAAGGTGTGCTATACAGTCAGCAGCTGAATTAATGAATTCTTTATCTTTTATGCAAAATTCTCTTTTTAGGGAAGCTGAAATTCCGACGAATTTTTATGCTCCAACATGGTTGAAATGTAAACCTAACGTATGGATGTTTATCGGGCGAACATTATGGATACTTGGTTACCATAAAGGTGTTGAGTCTTATAAGGAAGTAAGAGAGAGGGCAAGGCAAGCGGCTTACTTATTACACCGTTATGCTCTCGTACATGGAAGTATTGCTCTTGTAGGTCATAATTACATTAATGCAATGGTTGGTGCGGAGCTGAGAGCGATGGGATGGTCTGGTTCTCCTATTTTACATAGGAAGCCATGGGGATGTACAACCTATACATTCCACGAAGCGATGGATGGAAATATATTAAATACAAAATTAACATAAAAGCACACGATTTATATATAAATCGTGTGCTTTCTTTTTAAGATATAGAAATTTTGATGTTTAATGTTTTTACGAGGTGTGCATAAGGTTCGCCTACAAGCATAACGATTTGATCTTTTTTATAACCTAGTTTTTCATATAGTGAATAGGCACGTTTGTTTTCTAAATTAACAAGTAATGCGATTTTTTCATGCTCCTTTTCAGTTGCATGGATTTCAGCAGCTTCAATTAATTGAGAACCGATTCCTTTTCCGCCATATGCACTTGAAACTGATAATGTATCAATGTAATATTCATCAAGTTCAGCTTCTTTTTCTAATGTAATTGATTCATCTTTATGTAATTCTCTTAAGTAATGTACAATTGGTGCATCAAGACTTGTTGCTTCACTACCGTGATAAGCGACAATAACCCCAACTGCAACCCCGTCTTGTACATATACAAAACAGTTTTCATAGCTCAGTCGATTTCTCTCTTTTGAGAACCATGTTTCAAGTCCTAGTAATACTTCTGTCTCAACTGTGCTGCCTGTGATTTTTTCAGCAATTTCGTGCAGAGCGTTATATAATAAAGGTGCAATTGCCTTCGCATCTGTCTTTTTTGCTTTCCGAATCATAGTATCCCTCCTAATTCTATTTATATATTGTAGCATAGTGGTATGGAACTTTGCATAATTGAATGCTGAAATGATTGATATAGAGAAGTAGCTATGTTAGTATATGATATTTAGTGGACATATACTAAAGAGATCTTTTTTGAAAAATAATGAAAATGAAATGAAGGTATAGCACCTGGATAATTTTACAGTTGTTGACCTATAGAATATACGATAAAATAAAATATTGCATAGAGGTGAAATACATGGATAAAGAATTAGCAAATGCAATTTTGGATCAGCTGAAAAATGGTGAAATAAAGGAGTATGTTGTTACGAAAGATGTATTTTATACGTTCAGAGAAGTTGTAGTAAGTCGAGAAGATTTTAAACATATTATTGGGAACGCACAGCGCGGCGGACAAGTAATTTATACATATTCAGAAACGCCACGTTCGTAACTAGAAGAATATAGGGAGGAGAATTATGGGCGATTTTAAACAAGGCATATTACCGCATTGGGATTATATGTGGAAAGATAGAGCTGGCAATAGGTTTATGGGGATGGTCATGTATCCAGAGAAACGAAAGTGTTCGGCAAAAATGCTTCAGAAAATAAAAAGAGCATATGAAGAGGCTATAGAAATTAAAGTAACCGTACAAGTTCAACATACATTTCAGTATGTAGAAGGAATGATTGTGTACTTTGATGAAGAAGCTCCTGTATGTACAATGATTGATAAAGATGAAAATCCACATCATATATTTGTAAAAGATATTTTGCGCATTGAGCACTCAGAATAATCTTTTCATAAATAAGTTGAATTTCCATAATAATAATCTTTTTCTATAATAGTTATCTTTTAGTATGTAACGCGAACCGAAAGTATATGTATAATATTTAATAAAGTAAAACTGATAAATGTAATCGTTTTTTAGAACAGATTATCGTTTCATGTCTGTTCTTTTTTGCGTGATGCTGGAGAAATATATTCCTCCAGCATTTGCCGTTTTATGACAAAATATATTGGTAACTTTTTTAAAAATAAGGTTAAATTCGTTGACAACTTTTTTGAAAAGCACTTTATTGACATGAGTTTTAGAATGTTGTTTCATAGTCATTGTATTGAAAAAAATCGACTGTCTTGTCGAAAAGTAAAATTTAAAAAAAGAAAGAATTTATACATATATCTTGTGTCTTATTTTGAAACGTAATACAATATATAGAGAAATCAAGAAACAACATACAGAGAGTATAGATTGGAGAGGGAGGGTCGGAAATGATAGTTGCATATGATTCTATGACAGGAAACGTGAAACGTTTCATTCACAAATTAAATATGCCGGCCGTTCAAATTGGTGAAGATCTAGTAATAGATGAAGACTTTGTTTTAATTACGTATACAACAGGTTTTGGCAATGTACCAGAACGTGTTTTAGAATTTTTAGAGCGCAATAATGAAAAATTAAAAGGCGTATCTGCAAGCGGCAATCGTAACTGGGGAGACATGTTCGGTGCAAGTGCTGACAAAATTTCTGCTAAATATGAAGTGCCTATTGTATCAAAATTTGAGTTATCAGGAACAAATAATGATGTAGAATATTTTAAGGAAAGGGTGCGGGAGATTGCGACACATTGAACTGAATAATGAAATCACGCAAATGCAGGACGGTTTTTATCAGCTTCATAAAGATAAAGAGGCATTAGAAGTCTTTATGGAAGAAGCTAGAGAAAATACCGTTCATTTTAATAGCGTGGCAGAGCGAATGGAGTATATGAAAGAATATGATTACTATTACAACGTTCTGGACGAGTATAGCTTGGAGGAAGTAGAAGAGGTATATAACATCGCTTATGGTGAAAACTTCGAGTTCCAATCTTATATGGCAGCATCTAAGTTCTACAAAGATTATGCGTTAAAAACAAATGATCAAAAACAATACTTAGAAAGCTATGAAGATCGTGTAGCAATTGTTTCATTATACTTAGGACGCGGTGATGTTGCGAAGGCAAAACACTTCGCAAGCATGATTGTAAAACAAAACTACCAACCAGCGACACCAACCTTTTTAAATGCGGGACGAAGCAGAAGAGGAGAAATGGTGTCTTGTTTCTTGTTAGAGATGGATGATAGCTTAAATTCAATCGGCTTTAACATTAATACTGCAATGCAATTATCAAAAATCGGCGGTGGAGTAGCTTTAAACTTGTCTAAGCTACGTGCACGCGGTGAGCAAATTAAAGGTATCGATAACGCTGCAAGTGGTGTAGTACCTGTTATGAAATTACTTGAAGATTCGTTTTCATATGCAAATCAACTTGGGCAACGAAAAGGTGCCGGTGCAGTATACTTAAACATTTTCCATTGGGATATTATTGAATTCCTTGATACAAAAAAAATAAATGCCGATGAGAAGAGCCGTATTCAGTCTCTATCAATCGGAATTATCGTTCCAAGTAAGTTCTTTGAGCTTGCTGAGAAAAACGAACCTTTCCATGTTTTCGCGCCTTATACGGTGTATAAAGAATACGGAAAGCATTTAGATGATATAGACATTGATGAAATGTACGATGAATTAATGAGCAATCCGAAAGTGAAGAAGAAGCCGCTAGATATTAGTGCACGTGATATGCTTATTAAAATTGCTATGATTCAGCTTGAGTCTGGTTACCCATACTTAATGTTTAAATCAAATGCAAATAACCAACATCCACTGAAGGATATTGGAACTGTGAAGATGTCGAACTTGTGTTAAATATGTAGCACCTTCTAGTAGAAATGCTAGTCGAAAACTCCGTTAAACGGGGAAAGCCTCAAATTTGAGGTAACCTACCGTGCTAAATCTTATCTTAGAATGAAAATATAAAAGTTCAGAATGTATCTTATTATTTTGTATAGCAGAGTTATGGGACAACATAAAGTAATAAGATACATTCTGAAGTATGTAAGATAAGTAAAAGCCTAACGACTATCCCTTATGGGAGTAGAGCGCAAGCGATTGGCGTTCGAAAAGCGGAGCACCTAATCAGGTAATGCTGTAGGTGATGATATAGTCTGTCCTGTATGGTGACATACAGCAGTTGCATGAGCAACGGACTGAGGAGTAGCGGACTCGGTTGAACATTCGAGACAGAAATCTTCCAGCTTCAAGAAACTTCTGAAATAAATGATTACGGTACAGATGATATTATCCGTCGTGATATTAACTGTAATTTAGGATCGTTAAATATCGTGAATGTAATGGAAAATAAAGAAATTCGTGAAGCTGTTCATGCGGGAATGGAAGCTTTAACAGCTGTGTCTGATATGACGATCATTCCGAATGCACCAACTGTGAAAAAAGCAAATGATGAGCTTCATTCAGTTGGACTTGGCGCAATGAACTTACACGGATATTTATCAAAAAACAAAATCGCATATGAAAGTGCAGAAGCGAAAGAGTTCGCTCGTACATTCTTTATGATGTTAAATTACTACTCTATTGAAAAAAGTATGGAGATCGCTAAAGAAAAAGGCGAAACATTTAAAGACTTCGATAAGTCTGATTATGCGAATGGCACATACTTTGAAAAGTACGAAACGACAGATTACAGCCCAGTAACTGAAAAAGTTCAGCAACTATTTGAAGGAATTCATATTCCAACAAAAGAAGATTGGACAAGTTTAAAAGAGCAAGTGAAGAAGAATGGATTATATAATTCATACCGTCTTGCTATCGCTCCAACACAATCTATCAGTTACGTTCAAAATGCAACTTCAAGCGTAATGCCGATCGTAAGTCAAATCGAATCAAGAACATATGCGAATGCGACAACATATTATCCAATGCCGTATTTATCAAAAGATACGTTCTGGTACTATAAATCTTCTTACGATATGAATCAGTTTAAATTAATTGATTTAATCGCAGAAATCCAAGAACATATTGACCAAGGAATTAGTACAATTCTTTACGTTAATAGTGATATTTCAACACGTGAGTTAGCACGTTACTACATCTATGCACATAAAAAAGGCTTGAAGAGTCTTTATTATACGAGAACACGTAAGTTAAGCGTGGAAGAGTGCGTAGCTTGTACCGTTTAATATAAAAAGTGAGACATCATGAGCAGGGTTTTCTGAACCCTGCTCATGCTTAGTTATCAATTTTTCATGTTTATTTAGAGAAGGGGCGATTGAATGCGTGCGGTAAACTGGAACAAAAAAGAAGATGATTTTAGTTTAATGTTTTGGAAGCAAAACATCGCTCAGTTTTGGACAGAAGAAGAAATCGCAGTATCTTCTGACAAAAATACTTGGGCACAATTATCAAAAGAAGAGCAGGTTGCTTATAAGCGTGTATTAGGTGGTTTAACACTTTTAGATACGAAACAAGGTGGCGAAGGGATGCCACTTGTACTTGTTCATCTTGAAAATTTACAAGCGAAAAGTGTATTAGCTTTCATGGGAGCTATGGAAGAAGTACATGCGAAGAGTTACAGTCATATTTTCACAACGTTAGCTACTGAAGAAGAAATTGATGATATTTTTGAATGGGTAGACAATCATCCATTACTTGAGAAAAAAGCTGGTATTGTTACTAGTTACTATCGTCGTTTATTAAAGCCTGAAGTAATGAAAAAAGAGTTATACATGGCGATGGTAGCAAGTGTATTCTTAGAAAGTTACTTATTCTATAGTGGATTCTTCTACCCACTTTACTTAGCAGGTCAAGGTAAATTGACAGCAAGTGGTGAGATTATTAACCTAATAATTCGTGATGAGTCAATTCACGGCGTATTCGTCGGTATTTTAGCACAACAACTCTTCGCAGAACTTTCTGCAGAAGATCAACAAGAAGTGCAAAAAGAAACACAAGAGTTATTAATGGAACTATATGAAATTGAAATGGCATACACAGAAGAAATTTACACTTCTATCGGTCTTGTAGAGGATGTAAATCGTTTCGTTCGTTACAATGCGAATAAAGGACTTATGAACTTAGGACTTGAGCCGAAGTTTGAAGAAGAAGAAATTAACCCAATCGTTTTAAATGGTTTACGTACAGATACGAAAAACCATGATTTCTTCTCTGTAAAAGGGAATGGTTACGTAAAAGCAACGAACGTTGAAAAGTTAGCTGATGATGACTTCGTGTTTGATTTTTAATATATACTCATAAAGAAAAGCTGTCTTATTCATTGATAAGACAGCTTTTCTTTATGGATTTGTTTACATAACACTATTATTTTTGTATAACGAGTTCTGTTTAAAAAGTTCTATCCAGCAAATGGATAGAACTTTTTTGTAATTAAATGGGTATTTACAAACTATTTGTATCAGTGTATTATTTAACTAGTACACCGATACAAAAGGAGGGAAGAAATGAAAATAGAGTTTTCTCCAAATACACCAATTTACATTCAGGTAATGGAATACATAAAAAAAGAAATCGTAACAGGACATTTATTGCCTGGTGATAAAATTCCCTCTGTACGTGAATTAGCGAGTGAATTACAAGTAAATCCAAATACGATTCAGCGTACATTTCAAGAGCTAGAACGGGATGGGGTTGTTGTCACACGTAGAGGAATGGGTCGATATGTAACGAATGAAGGGGAGAAAATTATGGAGCTGCGAAAAGAGATGGCGAAAGAATTACTTCATTCTTTTATAGATGGAATGGACAATTTAGGTTTTTCAGAAGAAGAAATTCTTACAATCCTTCGTTCTTCATTACACGAGAAGAGGGAGGAGAGCGAATGACAGAGTTATTAAAAATAGAAAACTTATGGAAGAGATACGGATTGAAAGCAGTGATCCGTGAATTAAACATAGAGATTACGGAAGGGAAAATTATAGGACTCGTTGGAGATAACGGGAGCGGGAAAACGACGTTATTGAAAATGATTGCCGGTCTGCAGCATCCTTCCGAAGGCAGTATTACAATTGCTGGTAAAAAGGTAGGATTAGAAACGAAAGAAATTGTTTCTTTTATGTCAGATAAACCAGTATTTGATAATTGGATGACGGTAAAAGATTCTTTATTCTTCTATCGAGATTTTTATAAAGACTTCGACATTCAAAAAGCGGTAGATACGATTGCGGAATTTAAAATACCGTTAGAAGAAAAAATTACAGCTTTATCAAAAGGTATGGTTGAAAAGCTACAAATTATTTTAACATTTTCTAGGAAAGCGAGGTTATACGTACTAGATGAACCATTGGGCGGGATTGATCTCGTTTCTAGGGAGCATGTACTGGAACTTATTTTACAGTTTTATCGCGAAGACTGTACTATTTTAATTGCAACACATTTAATTGGAGAAGTGGAAAATATTTTTGACGAAGTAATCTTTTTAAAAGATGGTGAGAGTGTATTGCATGAAAATGTAGAGGAATTACGTTTCCAAAGAGGAAAAGCTGTTACGGATTTGTTTAAGGAGGTGTTTAGTAGATGAAGGCCAGTTTAATATATATGTACAATGCGAATAAAAAACAAATTTTCATTTCGTTATTGTCATTCATATTTATTGCAGCTGTCGCTTTTGTAAGTATGGGGAATTATATTAAACAAGAATCAGGAGAAGTAAGGCAAATGATTATAGTTGCCTTAGTATTCTTAGTTTATATAATTTTTGCGGTATTAGTATTTCTGCAGGCGATGTCTGCGTTTGGGAAAATGACCGAAAGTACATTATTTCGATTAACACCGATATCTGGTAAAAAAATTGTTTTAGCAATATTGTCATATGCGGCAATTAGCTTAATGTGTTTTGAAGTAATAGGTACTATGTTTTTCTATAGCATTTCGATGAAAGTAATAAAAGGTACAGAACTCTATGGATTGTTATTTACCGAAAGTACACTTACGTTAGATATAGTAAAACAATTATTTAGCAGTGTGTTATATGTATTTAATTTATCAAGTGTATTGTTAGTTTTACTTTTTACAGTAGCTGGCGTTAAAGTATTTTCTTTGAAAAAGAAAAAAATGGAGTATGTAATTATTTTCTTCTTATTTTTACTAGTAACGAAAGTAATCAATATGATATATGAAATGCTAGGTGGACTTGCACCTACACCTGCTTTTATAAAAAAGTTAGTGTATATAGATGAATCATCAGAAGCAAATGTGTTTCTTTATCCGGAAAAGCTTATGAATTTATATAGTATTGCTTTTTCAATCGGTATATTTGTTTTATTTGTTTATATAACAGGTCGCATAATCGATAAGAAACTAGAAGTCTAAAGGAGGAATCAACATTGGGAAATGTAGTAGTAAAGTTAGAGAATGTTCGAAAAAAGATTGGTGGAACGGAAATTATCCGCGGTTTATCATTTGAAGTTCGTGAAGGGGAAGTGTACGGGTTTCTTGGACCGAATGGTAGTGGTAAAACGACGACAATTCGTATGATGACAGGTCTTATATCAATGACAGAGGGCGATATTACAATTTGTGGTCATAGTATTCGCACGGAGCGTGAAAAGGCGCTAGAGCAAATTGGAGCGATTGTAGAAAATCCTGAACTATATGATTATATGACAGGAATGCAAAACTTAAAGCATTTTGCGAACATGGCAATTACACCGATTAGTAAAGAGCGCATTGCTGAAATTGTAAAGCTTGTTGAATTGGAGCATGCGATTCATAAAAAAGTGAAAACATATTCACTTGGCATGAAACAACGTTTAGGAATTGCACAGGCATTACTGCATCAGCCAAAAATCTTAATTTTAGATGAGCCGACAAATGGATTAGATCCAGCTGGTATTCGCCAAATTCGTGATTATTTACAACGTTTAGCGAAAGAGGAGAATATTGCTGTAATCGTATCAAGTCACTTATTAAGTGAAATTGAACTCATGTGTGATCGTGTTGTTATTATTAAACAAGGTGAGTTTGTACAAGAGTACAACTTACATGAACAAGCAAAACATGATGAGACAGTAGTTGTAGCGTTTGAAGTAGATCAAGTACAGAAAGCAAATGAAATCATTGAAGGTAAGGCGCAAGGAAATGTCATTGTAGTATCTGTAACGAAAGAAGAAATTCCACAACTTGTAAAGAAACTTGTGAGTGACGATGTGCTTGTATACGGGGTTACCGTTCAAAATAAAACGTTAGAGGATGAGTTCTTAGCGATTACAGGGGGAGTGAAAGCGTAATGTTTAAATTAATTCAAAATGAATTTTTAAAGTTGCATGCGAAAAAAGGTATGTATATTTTAATTGGTGTTATTGCAGTATTGGAGATTTTGGGAGTTTTAGCAATGCTGAAATGGGGGGACGGAACTGAATTTAAAGGATCATATTTAGATTTTGCAAGTTCAGAGATTGGTTTAATTACTTTGTTTGCAACAATTTTTGGCATTACGATTGCTTCTCGTATGATTACTGATGAGTTCCAAAAAGGTACAATTAAGCAGTTATTAATCCGTCCAAGAAAACGAGTGACAGTTTTATTCTCTAAATATATTACAGTGTTACTTACTATAGTATTTATCATATTTGCTAGCACGTTAATTGCAATGATTGTTGGCGGAATTGTAATGGATGGTAGTAAAACAGAATTAACGGTAGGAATCGTAATGAAATCTACTTTATATCAAGTACTTTCGCCGTTCTTCTTTGCGACGCTTGCATTTTTCTTAGCAAATGTATTTAGAAAATCTGTATTACCATTAATAATTACGATGTTCCTCTTCTTTTTACAAGGACCAATTAATATGGTACTGATGATGTTTGCAAAAGGTGTAGCGAAATTTGTAGTGTTTTTCCATTTGAATTTAAGTGTTTACGATAGCAATAAACTAGTAAGTGGTGGAATGGAACCAACATTTACAGAGTTTACATTTACAACTTCATTATTACTTGTAGCTGCATACTTTATTGTATTACTTGTAGCATCAAGTGTATTATTCCAAAAACGTGACGTATTATAATAAAAGAAATCCCCGCTTGTAAAAACGGGGATTTTTATTACATAACCTCCTCCTAAATGGCAACTTGAAGAACAGTGATATGGTATTTTAAAAGATATGTTGTTTGAAAGTATTTGAGAAAAATAGGAAGAATTTCAACTATATTCGAATTATAATTTAGTTATCTGACCATTTATTTATATTATCTTTGGGGGTGTTCTATATGCACTATGCATTTTCACGTATAAGACTCCGTAGCTTTTTTGGATGGATGATTATAGGGTTGTTCCTTACGATGATCCCATTAGGTCTATCGAATGTTTCTGAGAGTACGATGGAAGTTATTTCACAAATAACTGTATTTTTTGTATTTCCGTTATTTTGGTTATACGTAAAAACAAATAAAAATAATGTTGTATTTAACAGTTTTTTTGATAAGCCAGGACGTTTACCGTGGGGGTTAATTGTATTAGCAACGATAATGGGAATGATTTTTTCAGTTGGTATATCTCATATTCAATTTTACATATTAGCACATACGTTACCGAATTTCTTAGTTACTATGTTAGAAGACGGAAACGTTATTAATACGAGTAACATATATATGACGATATTTACTTTCATTTCAGCGTGTGTGTTAGCACCTATTATGGAAGAGGTTATTTTTAGGGGCTTCTTTTTACAGCGAATGGCTTATAAATGGGGAATTAAAAAAGCTGTAATTATATCTTCACTTATTTTTGGTTTAGGACATTTTGATGTTATTGGTGCATTTATGTTTGGTGTTGTGATGTGTCTTTTATACATAAAGACGAAAAATATATGGACGAATATCGCTGTACACGCTCTAAATAATTTGATTGCAACAAGTATGCAATTTGTCGGTGGAGAAGAGAGTGGTGCAATTTCAATTCCTGAATTACAAGCGCAAAGTAATTTATGGATCGGTATCGGTCTTACAGTTGTTGGTTTACTGTGGTTAACTCCGTATGTTTGGAAGCAATGGCGTACAGTAAAAGAAGTTGGTGTGCCGCCGATGCGCTTTATAAATGAGGAAAAAATAGTAAGTTTGTTACAAGAAAATGAAGTGTATAGTCAAGTGATTGTAACAGATAGACTGATGGCTGTAGAGCTACCAGATGAAGCAGTAAATAAGCTTCGATTAGAAGAAAATGATTATGTAACAGTAGCTGTAGAAGACGATAAAATCGTTATAAAGAAAGCGCACGATAGATAATTAAAAAGTAGCTCCTTAGGAGCTACTTTTTAATTTGTAATAATTTCTACACGAAAATTATTACCGTTCTTTACATATTTAATATCTGTAACGATACGGACTGTTTTTAAAATCTCCACTTTTTCACCAATTCGAGGGATAGTCGGAACATTGTCCCAAATGCCAAGCAAGTCATCTAATTGTGCCGTTTTTTCATAAAACCAGATTTTCAATGTAAAGCCCCTTTCTCGAACTTTATGTATTTTAATACATAATATATTATTTTTATTCTTATTGTAAGGGGTTTTTATATATTTTATGAATAAAAATAAATTAAACTTCTGGGAAGATATGTTCAATATCAGGAGTAAGAGATACTTCTGATAATACGATATGAGAAACAGTCGTTGCATATGAAGAAACATCATTGATAAATTCTTCAAGTTCAACGAGTGAAGGAACAGAAATTTTTACAATGTAGCATAAGCTCCCTGTTACTCGGTAACAAAAACTTGCAGATGGATAAGACTGAATAAACTGTTGCATACGTGTTGTATCACCATTTTTTAAAGTGATTTCTAAAATACAATCTAAAACAAGTCCTGCTTTTTTATAATCGATATCGATTGTGTACTTTTGAATAACGCCTTCACTTTCAAGTTTGCGAACACGTTCTGCAGTAGACGGAGCAGATAAATTTACTCGTTTCGCCAATTCACGCATGGAAAGGCGACTATCATTATATAATTCATTTAAAATCTTTCGATCGACACGGTCTAGTTGCATTTGTAAATATACCTCCAGTAAAATAATAATTTTTGTAAAGGAAAAATATAAATTAAGATTCATATGAAATGTGAAGTGAACTTTATTTATTTTACAATAAAACAGAAGGAAATAGGAGGGGAAATGATGGAGAGAATTTCATTATCAAATATAGGAGATACAAAATTTCAAAAGTTATTAGGGCATAATCCGGATCTATTACATGCATGGAGTATGGTAGAGAATACGCTGTATAGTAAAGGAACTCTTTCAGCAGAGTTGAAGGAGCAAGTAAGAAGAACATTAGCGTACGGGAATGAATGTCCGTACTGTATGGCAAAGGGAAGACCTGATGATATGCAAAAGGTAGAAGAAATGAGTGTAGCAGTTACTTTTGCACATACATTTGTTCATGATAAAAAGGCAATAGATGATAATATGTTTCATGCATTGAAACAATATTGGACGGAAAAAGAAATTGTAGAGCTTTGCGCTTATATTTGTTTTATTACTGCGTCACAACAACTTGGTTTTCTGTTTCAATTACAGCCGAATGAAGGAGAAAATGATGATGAATAAAATAGCACTTATTATAATTGATGTACAAAAGGCGTTTCAGTTACCATACTGGGGCGAGAGAAATAATCTTTTTGCTGAAGAAAACATGAGAATGTTATTAGCAGAATGGAGAAAAAGGAAACGACCAGTTTTTCATATTCAACATGTAAATAAAGAAAATGCTCAATCGATGTTTTATGAAGGAGCGGAAACGGTGAACTTTAAAGAAGAGCTGAAGCCATTACCAGGCGAAGTGATTATTCAGAAATCTGTTAACAGCGCGTTCATTGGGACAAATTTAGAAGAGCAATTAAGAGAGAACAAATGTAATGCAGTAGTGGTTGTAGGATTAACGACAAATCATTGTGTGGAGACTACGACACGAATGGCAGGAAATTTAGGATTTACAACGTATTTAGTGAGTGATGCAACGGCTACTTTTAACCGTAAAGGTCTAGATGGTAAAGAGTATAATGCAGAGGATATTCACAATATGACACTTGTAAATTTACATGAAGAGTTTGCTACGATTGTAACGACAAAAGAAGTATTAAAATTATTTTAAGAAAATAATTGCGAATTATGTAGAAAAAAATAAGAATATTTCGTATAATCTAAGTACAATCATTTTGAAATAGGGGTGGCATCATATGGAGCAAATTCCGGTAAAGAGAATAGAAGAAGTACTTGTTGTAGCAGGGGACGATAAACAGAAGCAAAAGGAATTTTATGAATTGCTCTTATCTACTGAGTTTTATGTTGCTGGTTCACTAGAAGCAGAGGACGGGGCAACAGAAGGAATACTTCGTTTGCGTCATTTCCAAGGAGAGGGTAGATGGATCGTTCCGTTCTTTACACAAATGGAATTTGTAAAAGACGTGTTGCCAGAAGGAACGCCCCTTATTACGATACGTGGAAAAGAATTATTTGGTAGCATTGAGAAAGATGCTACAGCAGTATTAAATGTTGGTACTGATATAAGTAAAACATTTATTCCAGAAGAAGTTGCAGATATCGCATCTGGACGAATTTTTAATTATTATAAATAAAAGGAAAAGCGGAATCGCTTTTCCTTTTTAATTTGAATACGGATTGGCTACGCCAGAAGAAATAGAGAGTGTTTTATTATTTGTATTTATTGTCGCTGTAGCTCCAAGAGGAATCCCGATGTTTGGACTTATATGTCCAATCGGTAAACCGAATAGAACAGGTATATGATATGGTGCGAAATATTCATATAATATTGTTTGTAATGATTGAGATGGTTTAGAAGGAGTGCAGTCATGACAACTTGTAAAAATAACACCGCTGCATTCATTAAACTTTCCAGATAAAAGTAGCTGATTTAACATACGGTCAATGCGATACGGTTCTTCCCCAATGTCTTCAAGCAACAAAAGTTTATTCGCCGTATTTATCTCATAAGGTGAGCCAATTATACTCGTTAACACAGCTAAATTTCCTCCCGCTAATGTGCCTGTAACTGTACAAGAAGAGGTAGGTACGATACATTCTGAAGCAGATAAGATGGTGGAATACGGATGGAATAGTTGATTGAAAGAAGATAAAGAGAGAGAATCTACACCTTTTCCTAATTCTTCAACCATTGGGCCATGAAAAGTAATGAGCTTTGCATAACGTGAAAAGGCCGTATGTAAAGCTGTAATATCGCTATATCCCCAAAAGATTTTTGGATTTTGCCTAATGATTTCATATTGAATGTGAGGGAGGAGACGAGCACTTCCGTAACCACCCCGTGCACAGAAAATGGCTTTTACTTCATGATTGGAAAATGCTTCATGTATATCATCAAGGCGAACTTGATCACTTCCAGCTAAATATCCATATTTCTCATAAACACTCTTCCCGATTACTACAGATAAACCCATCTCTTGTAATACATTTACACCTTTTAATACACTTTCAATTGTTGGTGGACCGGACGGTGCAATAACCATTACTGTATCACCTTGTTGTAACGCATCTGGATAAATCATCATTTTCAGCCTCCTTCCCTTTCAATATATTCGCTTCATAGGAAGTTCAACCCTTGTAAAAGAAGGGGAAAGTTTGTCAAATAAAGAAGATATAAGGGGAATAGGAGGAGAAATGATGTTTACAAGTCGCGTAATAGATCTATTACAAATTAAGTATCCAATCATTCAAGCAGGTATGGCAGGTGCGATTACGACGCCTGAGCTTGTTGCAGCTGTAAGTAATAGCGGAGGATTAGGAACGCTTGGAGCAGGCTATATGAGCCCTGAACAAATTCGTGACGCAATTTATAAAATAAGAGAACGAACGGATAAGCCTTTCAGTGTTAATTTACTGTTAACGAAAGAGATACAGATAGAAGAAGAGAAGGTAACCTTGGCAAAGGGATTACTTAGCGGAGTAAATAAAGAATTCGGTATAGAGGAAGAAGAGACGATAAAGCTTCCGAGAAGCTATAAAGAACAATTACAAGTGTTAGTAGAAGAAAACGTGCCAGTCGTTAGCTTTGCATTTCAAACGTTAGAAAAAGAAGAAATAGATGACTTAAAAAGAAGAGGAATAAAAGTCATCGGAACAGCTACTCATGTGAGAGAGGCGAGGGTGCTTGCTGAATTAGGAGTAGACATTATTGTCGGTCAAGGTAGCGAGGCAGGAGGGCATAGAGGAACATTTATTGGGAAAGAACAGGACGCTATGATTGGGACGTTCGCATTAATTCCGCAGTTAGTAGCAGCAGTCCCGCATATACCAATTGTTGCAGCAGGGGGTGTAATGAACGGGCAAGGGCTTGTTGCGGCATTTACACTGGGGGCAGAAGCTGTTCAAATGGGATCAGCCTTTTTAACGAGTGATGAAAGTATTACGCATGATGTGTATAAAAAAGCAGTTTTACATAGTAGAGATACGAGTACAACTGTGACCCGTGCGTTTTCCGGGAAATATGCACGGGGTATTCGTAATGAATTTATAGAGAGATATGAAGGGAAAGAAAAAGGGCTTCCGATGTATCCAGTGCAAAATGTATTAACTTCTAAAATACGCCAAGAAGCAGCAAAACATAATAAAGGAGAATACATGTCGCTTTGGGCAGGGCAAGCGTCATCATTAGCACGAATAGAATCAGCTCAGCATGTAGTGGAGCGAGTGATGAAAGAAGCAGGTAACGTAATCGAACAATTGCAAAATATATATAGAAAAAGACCACTTGAATAATTCAAGCGGTCTTTTCATTAGTTTGCTTTATAAAATTGTTGGATGGCTTCATCGATATAAACCCAGCCTTTCCAACCTAAGTGCATATGATCTTTTAAGAAGTATTTATCATACTCATGATTTGAGAAGTCGGCAATTGGATAGCCAGCTTTCTCAATTTGCTCATGAACTTTTTTGTAGTACAATTCGCGACGTTCTTTCGGGAAGCCAGCGTAATCGTACCAAGGACCTTTTACAGGAACAGAAATGAAGAGTGGTTTTGCACCAGATTGTTTTAATAAATCAAGTACAATTTGTAAATCTTCATATTCTGGCGATTGATCATAAGCATCATTTTTTAAGTAGCCTTCACGTTGCTTTAACTTCTTCTTAATCTTACTGTTGAAGTAATCATCTTCGATACCGTATTCGTTAGAACCTGATTCTACTGCACCAGTTTGATCTGCATGTTTACGAGCTTCTTCCCAATTCATTTGTTTTAATGAAGGGTCAAGTTTTTCTTTATGCGGTTTAATATCAAACATTGCTGTAAATAAATCTTTACGATCTAAAATGTTACGATAAATATAAGCGAAAGGTTTAGCAGCAAGTGCTTTTACTTTATGCTTTGTATCATCATAAACGATACCTTCAAGCGAAATTTTTAATAAAGTTTCTTTCTTAACGATCTCAAAGTTTAATAAACGTTTTGCAATTTGCTTTTTCATTTCAGGCTTTAGGTCATCATTGAAAAGTAAGTGATAGCCTTGTTGTTTTGAAAAGTTAGGTGCAAAGTGTGTTTCATCAATACCTTGTGGTACAAACCATTGAGGAGAAAGAACGAATACCATTTTCTTATCTTTCAATTGATCCATTGTAGATGCAAAATTTAACACATGTACAAGGTCTTGTGTTCCTCCGCGTCCAAGAAGGAATGGTGTGAACCCTTCAGGTTTTACTTTGAAATAATTTGATGGATGGAAAGCATCCATACGTGCGAATTCCGATGAACCGTACATCGGAAGGTATTTCGGGTCTGCTAACATCTTTTGCTGTAAAATCATACTTTGAATCTTTTCTTCTTTTAAAGAAGTGGCAGCTTGTTCTACTTTTTCATCACTTAAAAGTGGAAGTAGAAAGCGCGTTGGAATAAGTAAGAATACAGCAAAAAGGGCCAATGCTAAAAGCATCGGACCAAATTTTGCTTTGTTCATCGGATTTCTTCCAACTTCTTAATAACCATGTTTGGTGTAGCCCACTCGTCACGGTCAAAATCAGAAATAGAAACTTCAATATCTAAACGCTCTTGGAATTCAACTAATAAAGATACTACAGCGAAAGAATCAAGAATACCTTCTTCAAATAATTGAACATCTAAGTTTTCTTTCACAATATCGTTTTCACATACTTCTTCTAAAATATCTAATACTTGCTCTTTGAATTCTGCCATTTTTAAAATCTCCTTTATATCCGAAATATATTATATGTGCAACTTCTTATTAGTATAAGAAGGGTGCATTAAAAGTATCTGTTAAGGTGTCCAGAGAAAATTAGGAAACCGAAACATACAACGTGGAACGTAATTACAATCGCAAGGACGTGTGTAAATTTATTGTTTGGCCAAAACTTATGCTTCTTGTTTTTTCGTTCGAAAATATCGAATAAAATAAACAGTGCGGCATGATAGAGACCATAAATAACATACTGCGCAATGGCGCTTCCTTGGATGTGCCAAATTCCCATAATGAAGAAGTTTAAAAAGGCACCGATATACGAAATTGTGTAACGGTTCTTGATTAACTTTTTCTTCGTTGCAAAAAAGACGAAACGCATGTAAATAAAATCACGGAACCAGAATGATAAACTCATGTGCCAGCGGTTCCAGAAGTCTTTAATGTTACGACTAAGGAATGGCTTATTAAAGTTTTCTGGTGTTTTAATTCCCATCATGTAACTGATACCAATTACGAACGCACTATAACCTGCAAAGTCAAAGAATAATTGCATGCTAGTAGCGTACATAAAAATCACATTAGATAAAAGTGTATCTTGATTGGCGAATACTGCCTTAACAAGGTATGTTGTTATCAAGTGCGCGATTATAAACTTATACAGAAAACCTTGGAAAATACGGTTAAGCCCTGTATATAGTAATTTTTGATATTCCTCAGCACTAGGTGGCTTTTGGATATCTTTTTGGAATCTACGGTAACGATCGATAGGTCCACTTGAAATCGCAGGGAAGAATAAAACAAACTCCCAGAAATTAAAGAAGGAAAGTTCTTTAATTAAATTATCACGAACTTCAAAGACCATTTGTACAGCTCTAAATGTTACGTAAGACATACCTGCGAAAACAATAAAATGCAATTCAGGTACAAATGGTGCGACTTTTGCCAAAATAAGTGGCAAAATCGATAAAATAACAGCTATACAAAACATGAATGTACTATTATTTTGTTTTCTTAAAATTAAATAGCCTTTAATCAGGGCATATTGCCAAATAATAAATACGGCTAACATAATCGCTTGCTTCGGTTTATCCGAGAAGATAATAGCAATCATGACTAATGTTAAAACGGCATTATATTTACGCAACATTTTACCTTTTAATCCAGCTATGATAGTAGGTATTAATAAAATGCCCACTATAGCGAAAAAATAAAATGATCCATATGCGGTCATGCTGTAACCTCACTCAATAATTTTTTGCGATCTACCTTTCCATTTGGTGTCATTGGAATAGAAGATTGATACATGAATTTACGTGGAATCATGTAGTTTGGTAATCGCTCATTGAGTTCTTTTTTAATTGCAGATGTTAATTTGAATTCTTTTTCAAATGAATGTTCTCCAGGAACAACAACCGCTAATAAATAATCGTATTTCTCACCTTTTTTAATTGGAACGATAACTGCTCCTTCTACGTAAGAACACGCACGAAGGTGATGCTCAATTTCTTCTAATTCCATTCGATAACCATGCAGCTTAATTTGGAAATCAAGACGACCATTATAGAATAGAAGACCATTTTCAACATAGCCAGCATCGCCTGTTTTATAGGCGCGCTCACCGTCAATCATAGTAAATGCTTTTTCTGTTAATTCAGGGCTTCCTAAATATCCAACGCTTACGCTTGGACCGACAATTACGATTTCACCTTTTTCACCATCAGGTGCAATCGTGCCATCTTCTTTCATAATAAGAAGGCGGCAGTCTGATTTACAGTAGCCAACTGGAAGTGATTTGTATTGATCAAGCACTTCTTCTGTAACGTGAATACCTGTTACAGCGACAGTAGCTTCTGTTGGACCGTACGTATTCATAATTGTCGCTTTCGGGAAACGCTCAATTAATTTTCTAGCCACTTCGTTTGGTAACACTTCACCGCAGAATAAGAATGTTTTCATGTTTGGAAGCATACTCTCAGAGAAAGATGCTTCCATTAAACACATTTCTGCGAAAGATGGTGTTGAAGTCCATACTTGTATATCCGATTGCTCTAAAGAAGCAAACAAGTCTTTTGGACGTGCAATCATATCTTTATCGATTGCCCAAAGTGTACCACCTGTTACTAAGGATGGGTAAATATCCATGACAGATAAATCGAATGAGAAAGGTGCTTGGTTTAAGAATACTTGTCCTGTTTGTAAGTTGAAATCTTCTACAGCCCATTTTGTAAAGCTTACAAGGCAGTTATAAGTAATCTGAACCCCTTTCGGATTACCTGTGCTTCCTGATGTGTAAATAATGTAGAAGTTCTCATCACCTTTTACCGCATGTTCAGGATTTGGAGTGTTCCCTTTATGAGTAAAGAAAATATCTTTTAAGTTGTCTTCACTTACAATGCGAACTGGTAAATCAGTTACAGTTACTTCAGTTCCTGATAAAAGTAGTTTCGCACCAGAATTTTCAGCGATACGTTGTACACGATCAGCTGGGATAGATAAATCTACAGGAATATAAGCGTGTCCAGCTTTTACACATCCTAAAAAGTTAATAATCATTTCAGGTTGCATATGGCCATACACCATAATTGGTGAACGATCATCTGGATACTCAGAAGAAATCCAATGTGCTAACGCATCAGAATCTTCCTTTAATTGTTTGTACGTAATTTTCGCATCTCGCCAAACAAAAGCAGTTTGATCAGGCGTTTCAATAGCCCACTTTTCAATTTGTTCTAATAACTTCATAACGTTCCCACCCTAAAATTCGTTGTAAATAAATGTACTTGTGTTTGTATCATGGAATCCATACAACCAAAGTAATGCAAATAAAATTGCAAGGTAATAAACCGTCTTTGCAACCCATTGTGTGAGTGGTCGAGACCATATCTCTTTTAATCTTTCCATGTCTTTCCCTCTCTTAATGAAATGATAGCTCTTTGTAGGTATCATGTCCTACATTATTGTGAAAAAAACAAAATTCCACATTTTAGGTAAAAATAAGTCAAAAGGCTCTTTTCTGATATTAGCACTAAATACTAAAAAAGAAAATCCCTAACTTAGCAATTATATTACATTCAGCATGAATTTGTAATGGGTTTGACATGTAAATAGGAAGTGGATTGTGTGAATGTATAAAAGTGGTCTGGGAGAATGTATAGAAATGTAATATTCGTTTGAGTTTTTCATAGTTAATGTATGAATTGTTAAAGTTTCATAAGAGGAGGAATTTCTGATGAAGAGGATGTGGAAGGATCTTATTTCAGAAGAAAACATTATTAAATGGAGACAGCATTTTCATAAATATCCGGAATTATCATTTCATGAAAAAGAAACTTCACAATTTATATATGATACATTATGTTCATTTTCTTCTTTTGAAGTAACGAGACCGACGAAGTATAGTGTACTAGCAATTAAAAGAGGGACGGGACAAGGGAAAGTAGTTGCGATTCGAGCTGATATAGATGCTTTACCAATTCAAGAGGAGACAAGGAAATCTTATACGTCTGTGAATAAAGGAATGATGCATGCATGTGGGCATGATGCTCACGCAGCTATTTTGTTAAGTACAGCAGAGGTGCTATCAAATATAAAGGAAGATTTCGTAGGTGAGATTCGTCTCTTCTTTCAGCACGCAGAAGAGGTGTATCCTGGCGGGGGACAAGAAATGGTTGAGGCAGGCGTGATGGATGGTGTTGATTATGTAATAGGTTTACATGTTATGTCAGGACTTGAGAGCGGGAAAATCGGAATTACGTATGGACCGATGATGGCAGCACCGGACGTATTTACAGTTGAAATTCAAGGGAAAGGAGGGCATGCGGCGAGGCCAGAAGAAACGATAGATCCTATTGCTATCGGAGCACAGATTATTACAAATTTACAACATATCGTATCAAGAAATACAAGTGCTTTCATGCAAAGAGTTGTTTCAGTTACGCAGTTTCATGGGGGAATGGCTGATAATATTATTCCTAATACAGCAACTTTAATGGGAACTGTGCGTTCTTTTAATCAAGCGTTAAGAATAGAAGCAGAAGAGAAAATTGAGCAAATCGTGAAAGGAATTACAAAAGCACATGGAGGGAAGTATACATATACGTATCGATATGGATATGATCCGGTTATTAATGATGAATATATTACGAAAGTAGTAGAAGAAAGTGCACTACATTTGTTTGGGAATGAGCGTGTTGTGAAGCTTGAACCTTCTATGGGAGGAGAAGATTTTTCAGCATATTTAAGAAAAGCACCGGGTTGCTTCATTAAATTGGGGACGGGGAATGAAAAGATAGATACTTGTTATCCACATCATCATCCAAAATTTGATGTAGATGAAGCAGCTTTAATTTATGGAGTGGGATTATTTCTAGAGACAGCGATAAGATTGCTAAAATCGTAAAAAAGTATAAAAAAAGGCAACTGCGCTCTATCGCAGTTGCTTTTATTTCTTTCCGTCAGAGAGGGCTGAGAAAGAACTATGCTCATTTATAGTATATGAATAGCTAACGGACAAGCTTGTACATTTTAATCATTTTTTTAAAAATAGTTATTGACATTGATAATCACTGTCAATTAATCTAAGGGTAGTTGAAATTGATAATTATTATCAATAGGATGGATGCGACATGTTAATGAGAAAAAAATTTCACCTTCTGCGGAGGGGATTAAAAGATAAAAATAAAGATGTTGATCAGCATATGGAATGGCAACGAAATGTAATTCGTTCTGAATATGTAGATGAGAAGAGTCCGCTTCCAACAGAAAAAGAGATACAAGGTAAAAGGAGAGATTCAGTTGAGTAAGTTAGTAATGATTTTTGCAAGTATGAGTGGAAATACAGAGGAAATGGCTGATCATATTGCAGGTACAATTCGTGAAACAGAAAATGAAATTGAAGTTATCGATATTATGGATTCACCAGAAGCTTCTATACTAGAACAGTATGACGGAATTATTTTAGGTGCTTACACTTGGGGAGATGGTGACCTTCCTGATGATTTCTTAGATTTTTATGATGCAATGGATTCTATTGATTTAACCGGGAAAAAAGCAGCAGTATTCGGATCATGTGATTCGGCTTATCCGAAATACGGCGTGGCGGTTGACATTTTAATAGAAAAGCTACAAGAGCGCGGAGCTGCAGTTGTGTTAGAAGGACTAAAAGTAGAATTAACGCCAGAAGATGAAGATGTAGAAAAATGTTTACAGTTTGGAGCTGAATTTGTAAAACACCTTTCTTAATGGCAGAAGGGAGATGAAGAGCAAGTGCATGAGAAAATCGCAATCAAAACGATGACAGATTATCATTTGTATGATTTTATGCGTTGTCCGCATAAATTTTATTTCCGTCATATAAAAAGAAGAGAACCTTCTTCATTTGAATGGCAACAAATCGCACAAATGATTGTGAATCGAATTATTAATGAATATTACACACTACCTGCGGGCCAACAAACGAAAATCGTACTTTTAATATTAATAGAAAAGTATTGGAAAAGAGTAAGGATTAATATGTTCGCTTCAAAGACGGAGTATTATATTGTGTTAGCGAAGTTAACGGATCACTTATTACAGTTTGTTGAAAGAGATGATAGTCAGACACCACCGTTATTTTTATATGAAAAATTTCAAACATATATGGAAGAGTTAGGTGTCCACATGTCATTGACATTAGAAGTTGGTGAGTGGCGTACTGAGTCGTTTGTAATTAAAAAGTATGTTGTCGATGCGGATGAGGAAATGCTTGCTCTTTGTCAAAAGTTAATGACAGTATTCAGTTATAAAGCTTTCGGTATTCTTCCAGGAAAAATTGAAGTTATTAATTTAATAGAAGGAACTAAGTATGAGTACATTCCGAAACAGGAAGATATTATAACTGGCATGGCTGATTTATCTAGAATGAAAGAAATGTTGCAACAACCTGAGCATTATACAGAGCGTCATTTTCGTTCTGAGTGTATGAGTTGTGCGTTTCGTAGTGAATGCCAAAGGGAAGAAGTAAAGAAAGAAGCGAAGCAGAAGAAAAATATCGTACATTAAAGGATGCAATTTTGCATCCTTTTTTGTTATTGACATGAAAAGCTTTTCATCATTTAACGTATATTTGTAGCAGATTTTAATAAAGGGAGGAATAATCAATGAAAGATGAAACGAAAGTATTTCAATGGTTAAAAGAACAGAATGCTCCTTTTGGAATTCAACTGCAAATTTTACAAGCGTTTCAACTGTATCAAATTATTGTTGAAATGGATAAAAAGTTAATGATGTATGAAGAGAGAGAATATCGGGAGAGAATTTAATCTCGGCCCTGTAGTATTACTTTCAGTTTTTCTGTACCTGCTAGGAATTTAAGTTCATTCTTTGTTTCTAAGTTATAAATCATATTATGTAATAAAGGACTGTATTGATAAAAGGTCGTGATGCGATGAATGAGTAATGGATCATAGTGTGAAATAAGCGTACTGTATTGTTCATATACTGATGTAGTAAATTCATGTCCGAAATCATAATATAGCCCAGCAAAATCAAAGGCAGGATCTCCAATTTGAGCATCACCAAAATCGATAATACCTGAAATGGTTTTATTTTGGTGATCAAATAAAATGTGATGATGTGTAAAGTCAGCGTGAATAATTGTTTTTTGAAAAGTGGATGTATCGATACATGTAAAGAAATTTTCAAATAAACAATTTAACGCTGATTTCTGGTATGAAGTAAGACTGTTAGTAAGATATTGAGTTAATTTTGTTTGTAGCTCTTTCCAGTAGGTGAGTGTTTTTTCAACAGGGAATCCTAACGTTGTACCTTGTTTTAAAGGAATACTATGTAAGGTTGCAAGGAAGGTGGCTAATTGTGTAATAATAGTTTTCAGTTCTTTATCCTCAAGCTTGATTACTATGTCTGTTTTTAATGGTTCACCATGAATGAGTGTATAGTAACTACAAAGTGGAACCGCATCAGCATCATTTCTATATAATAGGTGATACTGTGGAACCTCAATTTCATGTAGTGAACAAGAGAGGAGTGTGCATAGTTCTTTTTCTAACGGAATTCGCGTTGCATATTCCTGTTTTCGAGGGAAACGAAACAGTAGCTCCTCATTTACTATAACCGCTACATTATCCCAGCCTTCTTCATTTTATTTATATGAATGTATAGAAAGATTAGGCAAAGCTTCTTTTATATACTGTTTGTAAGAGTCCATAATTGTTCCTCATTTCTAAGTTAAGTTATTCCACTTTATGATATCAGAATTTTCTTTCTATATGTTAAAATATAACTATCATTATGAAGAAGGGCGGGAGTATTACGAAGAAAAGACTATTCATCATTGCTCTATGTATCGCTTTTGGCTTGTTTTGGTCATATAAAGAGGAGGTTTTTGCTACCTTTAAACTGATTGATCAGTACGGGTTAAATAAGGAATTAAAGAATAAAAGTATAGAAACTTTAACTCATAATGAAATGAAAAAGGTAGGAGAACATTTTGTGACAGAGCAATTATCAGTGTTTGAGTTTAATAATAAAGAAGATGTGAAACGAAAAGGTGAAGAACTATTTGTAAATAGAGAGTGTGAACAATTAATGAGAAATTATTATCCAAATCGCTTTCGGGATTTAGAGTATAAATTTACAGACGAGGGACATACGTGAAGAGACAGATGAGAGTTTTCGTTATCAAACTGCAGCGTACGTTGCGGGTACTGAAAATGGTAAGAGAAGCGAAATGAAATTGAATTATGAAATAAAAATTGTAAAGGTTAATAATTTATTTAAGGTGTTAGAACAAAAACAGTATGTACAATAAAGTGAAACATGAATGAGTGCTACAAATAGCGGATAAAAAAATCCCCCAGTTCTTTGAGGGATTCTAAAGGTTTTCATTTTGTTGACCAAGTTCTTTTTGAGCAATATATAAATTTCCTTGCTCGACTTGTTTCTGAGTAAGAACAGAATCACCTGCATACCCTTTTTCTGTTTTCACAGTTCTTTTTGAACGATTGGAATCTTTTTTCTTCATATAATATGTCACCTTTCCTTAAAAATAAACGAAAATGATGAGTACGAGTAACACCGCAGCAAAAATGGTAATGCCCATTAAAAACGAGGTGTTTTTATATTTAGGTGGCTTATGTACATCTTGCCGATATCCAGGTGAAATTTCAGGGGCGAATTCTTCATTGAATGCTTGCTTTTTTTCTTTTTCGTCCATATGTATCCACCTTTCTTTTTCATTATGTTATACGTTCAAAGAAAAAATATGCATGAAGAAAACAGCCGCTATATCATTAGCGGCTGTTTTGCGTTGTATATTTTCTCTGGACTTGAAAGAGACGGATAAGTAGGAAGCTAGCTCCAAATGCTAGACCGATAATAAGACCGATCCAATAACCTTTCGCTGCCCATTCCGTATAAGTTGCTAATATGTAGCCAAGAGGAAGACCGATTACCCAATAAGCAATTAGCGTCATAATTAAGGCGACATTGACATCTTTATAACCACGCAGTGCCCCTTGTACGGGAGTTGCAATTGCATCTGAAATTTGAAATAAAATCGCAAATATAAGAAATTCTTTTGCTAAATGATGAACTTGTATATCTGTCGTATAAATTGAAGCAATTGCATCATCAAAGAAGTAGAGAAGAATTGAATATAATAGGGCGAATGCAAGTGCTAAGCCAATCCCGATAAATCCATATTGTTTTGCGTTATTGTATCGCTTTGCTCCAACTTCAAATCCAACAGCGATGGTCATTGCCATTGCTAAACTTAAAGGAGTCATATATAACAAGGAAGCGAAGTTCATAGCTGCTTGATGAGCAGCGATTGTTGTCGTACTAAAATTACTCATCATAAGTGTCACTGCAGCAAAAATACTCGTTTCAAAAAAGATAGCAAATCCGATAGGGACGCCAAGTTTTAAGAATTCAGTCCAACTTGAAAGAGAAGGACGATATAATTGTTTAAATATATTGAAAGATGCGAAAGGCTCTTTCGTACGAATAATAATAACGGTAATAATTAAAATGCACCAATAGGTTGCTGCAGAAGCAATTGCCGCTCCAACACCACCGAGTTTTGGAAAACCGAAATGACCGAAAATTAATACATAATTCAATACTACGTTAATTGGTAATGATAGTAATGTAATAATCATCGTTGTGCGAGTTTTTCCTAATGCATCAATAAACCCGCGCAAAACAGTGTAAGTAAATAAAGGGATAATTCCAATTGCAATAATACTTAAAAATTGTGCCGCAATACGTTCCACAGGTTCTTCCAGGCGCATGCCGTTTAAAATAGGTGAAACAGCGAAGAAACCGATAAGGATGACCACGAAACTAGCACAAATTGCTAAATATACTGCTTGTATGACAACTTGGGGAACATCTTCTTTTTTCTTTGATCCAACGAGCTGCGCAACAATTGGAGTAGTAGCCATTAAAATTCCTGTTAATCCGGTACTAACGGGAAGCCATATACTTGTTCCGATAGCAACACCAGCTAAATCAATAGGACTTGCGTGCCCTGACATTGTCGTATCGAAAAAACTCATTGCAAATAATGACATTTGCGTTACGAAAATCGGGAAAAATAGTAATACAAATTGCTTTAATTTTTGTGAGAATGAATTAGTTTCCTTCATAAAATCCCCTTTCCGCTAAAAAAACAAACTCTTACTATCATACAATTTAATCAAAAAATAGAAAAGAAATACGCGCATACAACATGTACAATCAATAAAAAAAAGATGCACTTTAAAAGGGGATAAGGTATTATGATAAGGTGTGAAAAATTACATATTCGTTATTAAGGAGGCACTACTCGTGGCTGATTGGTTAATTGGAATAATCATGGGTGCTGTTGAAGGTTTAACAGAGTTTTTACCAGTTTCATCAACAGGACATATGATTTTAACAGGTCATTTACTTGGATTTGACGATGAGAGAGCGAAAGTTTTCGAAGTTGTTATTCAATTGGGATCGATTTTAGCAGTTGTTGTTATATTTTGGAAGCGTCTATGGTCTTTAGTAGGTATAGGGAAAGTAACAGAAGGACCATCGTTAAATTTATTACATATTATTATCGGGATGATTCCTGCCGGCGTACTTGGCGTATTGTTCCATAGCGCGATTAAAGAAGTTTTATTTGGGCCAGGCCCAGTTGTCATCAGTTTAGTGGCTGGTGGTATTTTAATGATTGTTGCTGAAAAGTTTTCGAAACCAAGTACAGCAAGAACATTAGATGAAATCACATATAAGCAAGCATTTACAATTGGAATGTTCCAATGTTTAGCGCTTTGGCCAGGATTTTCTCGTTCTGGATCTACAATAAGTGGTGGTTTATTAGCTCGCGTGTCACATACAGCGGCGGCTGAATATACATTCATTTTAGCAGTACCAATGATGGTAGCTGCAAGTGGTTTAGATTTAATTAAAAGCTGGGATATATTAAGTACGGCTGATATCCCATTATTTGCAACAGGATTCATTACAGCATTCGTTGTTGCGATGCTTGCAATTGTTTCATTCTTAAAATTATTAGCTCGTGTAAAACTAACACCGTTCGCTTACTACCGTTTCATTTTAGCTGCGGTATTCTATTTCTTCTTCATTATGTAATAAAAAAACTGCCGAGTTCGGCAGTTTTTTTATTTTACTACTTTTTCCATCATGCTTTCCATTACATGTTCCCAAAGAGTAGTATCATCCGCTAATGTGGCACGGAAATTAGCGTACATTTCTTTTTGTTTCTCTTCGAATGTTGGATCTTCTTTTTCAGGCAATGTAGCGCGCATTGAAGTTACTAATTCTTGTACTTTTGGAGCGCGTGGTCCCCAAACGGCTTGTTCATTTCCATCTTTATCAATGAAAATAAAAATTGGAATGGCACGTGCTGTTCCATTTGTTAAATATTGATCCATTAATTCTAAGTTTTCATCGCGAATTAATAATTTCATATCAATATTTGCAACTTCAGAAATTCGTTTCATAACAGGTACGCATAAAAGAGCGTCACCACACCAATCAGCTGTTAATACGATAACACGCCAGCCATCATTTTGGCGTTCTTCTAATACAGGAAGTAATTCATTTGGAATTAAAAAGTTATTGTAAATGTGTAGTAGCTCGTATTGATTGACTTTCATTTCATTCACATATGTATCAAAGGACATACCTTTATCAGCCCATTGTTGTAAGTTCATAAGTAACACCTCTTTAGTATGATTTGTTTTCATTGTACCAATTTTTATATAGAAAAGCTTGTATTCTTACTCTTTCTTGTCACTTAATAATTGATTTAATAGGAAAAAGAATAGTACGACACATAATTCAGTAAGATTGGACAGTTGTACGCTCTCTATCCAATCATCGGCAGTATGAATGACGAACCAATCTAGCGTAATTTCAATGATTGCAAAAAGAGTAATAGCCAGCCAATTTGGCATGTTTTTTGTCATTGGATATAGCAACGCCTTGAGGAAGCCGAAGATAAAGAATGTAATACCGTCTAAGAAAGTGATTAATAGAAAAAATAGAAGTAAAGCAGTGCGTGATCTATACTCTATACCTGTAATATGAAAGATTCCTACATATACAAAGAATATAAATGCAAAAGTTATAATGAGAAACAGAATAACAAAACCAATAATCAAAGTCTTATCTTTTAGATTGAGATTAGAAAATTTGTCTTCTTCACTCACTATTTCATCCCCTTTTTCTGGAAAATCAACTTTATTGTATCATGAAATATCTATTTAAAAACTACGAATTATGGGAAAATAAGGTGACAAAAAGTAAGATTTCATGTAAAATTATTAATAAGGTTTTTATTTAACTAAATGAAATAAAAGGGGCTGTCAAAGTTGTCTCAAAATCGAGAGCAATTAATGGAAGAACTATCGACAAATGTTTTTGCTATGTTCCGCACGTTGCGTAATGATATTGGAAAGATATTTGGTGGTTACATACCGTGGAATGAGTTCATTGTCCTTAGAATATTGAATCGTACGAATAAAGAAATGGTATCACGTGTAGCCAATGAGTTAAATGTGTCGAATAGTCATATTACAGCTGTTACAGAAAAATTAATTAATAAAGGTTTTGTAACTCGTTCACGTTCTACGTCAGATCGCAGAGTTGTATATTTGGAGATTACAGAACAAGGAAAAGATTTAGTTGCGAAAATGGAAGGGGAGAAAAAGAAATATTTACAAGAAAGATTCTCCGCGCTTTCAGAAGAAGAAATGAATATAATGATATCAATTTCTAAAAAACTTATTTAATTCATTACAAGTAAGAAAACGCTTACGTAATAAAGGAGAAGACCTTCCCTATGTGAGGAAGGTCTTCTTTCGTATGTAAAAGATTATAAAAAAGAAAATATGTAACATACTACTAGTAAGGAAGGGGGCAGACATATGACAAATCGAAATGGTAGTAAAGGGAGCGGAAATCAAGGCTCACCGAAATCAGGGCAATTTCAGCAAGAGTTTAGTACTGAATTTGAGACTGGTAATGATAATAAAGGAAAAGAATATCGTTCGAAAAAAGGAAGTAAATCAAAAAAGGAGTGAAATAATTCACTCCTTTTTTGATTTAAGATGCTGCGGATTGATCCGTATTATATTTTTCTTCTGATTTTGCGACGATCATTGCGCAAATTGCATCACCGGAAATATTTACAGCTGTTCTTGACATATCTAAAATGCGATCAATACCGATAATTAAGGCAATACCTTCTACGGGTAGATTTACTTGATTTAAAACCATCGTAAGCATTACAAGTCCAACACCTGGTACACCAGCAGTACCGATACTAGCTAGTACAGCAGTTAATACGACGACAGCTAATTGGGACATAGTAAGCTCAACTCCGTATACTTGAGCGATAAACACAGTTGCTACACCTTGCATAATGGCAGTACCATCCATATTAATTGTTGCACCTAGTGGTTGTACAAAAGAACTTATCGCTTTTGGAACGCCAAGTTTTTCTTGTGCTGTTTTCATTGCAAACGGAAGAGATGCATTAGAGCTAGATGTACTAAACCCAATTGCCATTACCGGTCCGAAATGTTTAAAGAAACGGACAATACTTTCTTTTGCTAATACCTTTAATAATCCGCCATAGACGAAGACGCCGTGAATAATAAGTACTAGCATAACGACAATCATATACTTGAACATCGCAGCGACGCCTGCAAGACCCATTTTACCAACGGATGAAGCGAGCAATCCAAATGTTCCGATTGGAGCTAATTTCATAACGAGATTAACAAGATACATCATTAATTCGTTGCCCTGTTCAAGTAATGAATGGATACCTTGAACTCGTTTTCCTAAAATAGCTATACCGAGTCCGATTAATACGGCAAAGGCAATAATTTGTAACATGTTTCCATCAGCCATCGCTTTTGCTGGGTTATCTGGTACGATATTTAGCAATGTATCGACGAAAGATGTTTCGGTTTTTGCCCCTTCATATTTAAGCCCTTCGGTTTTAAAGTTACCGCCAGATCCTGGTTGTATAATCAGTGCAAATGTAACTGCAATAGAGATGGCAACGGCTGTAGTTACAAGAAAGAATGAAATTGATTTTAAGCCGATTCTTCCAAGTTGTTTCGGGTCTCCAAGCCCAGCAGATCCAAGCACGATAGAAATGAATACAACAGGAACAACTAGCATTTTAATGAGGCGAATAAATAATTGACCAAGTGGATTGAACACATATTGATTTAATGGTTCAAAAATGGATGGTGCAGCTAAATTTAAAGTGAGTCCGACGACTAAACCGAGAAATAATGCGATTAAGATTGCTTTTGTTTGTTTCAATAAAACCCCCCCTTTATTTTTGTGAAATTACTTTCTACATTAATTGTACAGAAAAACCGCCTGTTTCGACAGTATTTTCTGAATATTTTGTATGAAAATATGTATTTAAATATAGATTGCTTTTGCTAAAGTAAGCAAAAAATTTGGGGAATTTAGTTAGAACACAAAGTAGACCATCACATAGGATGGTCTAGGGAAGGGGACAATTTATGTCAATTTAATTAGGGATGGAAGCTATTCAAAGACACTGGGGAATGTCTTATAAATTAGGGAGGAACAGCTTCGATACGTATACTATAAAAGTTGGATGTGACCCCCATGTGAACATAGAGTGAAAGAGAGAGGGAGTTTTAAATAGAAGATAGAGTAAATAAAAAAATAAGACCATCACAAATGATGGCCTAAGGAAGGGGACAATTTATGTCAATTTAATTAGGGATGGAAGCTGTTCAAGACACTGGGGAATGTCTTATAAATTAGGGAGGAACAACTTCGATACATATACTATAAAAGTTGGATGTGACCCCCATGTGAACATAGAGTGAAAGAGAGAGGGAGTTTTAAATAAGAGGTAGAGTAAACAAAAAATAAGACCATCACAAATGATGGCCTAAGGAAGGGGACAATTTATGTCAATTTAATTAGGGATGGAAGTTGTTCAAGACACTGGGGAATGTCTTATAAATTAGGGAGGAACAACTTCGATATATATACTATAAAAGTTGGATGTGACCCCCATGTGAACATAGAGTGAAAGGTATGAGAATTTGAGAAATGATACATATAAAATGATTGTTACGAGAGTTGTAGAGTACGAATAAATATAATAGAAAGTTTCTTGTCATAAAATGAAGTGGAGTTCGAGTATAAATAAAAGTTGAAATCTTTAAAAAAAAGGATTATGCTCAACTATATTATAAGAATATAAGGTTTATCCCGCTATGTAAGGTTTCTTATAAGCCTTTAGTTATGAGGGGAAAAGGGAGTTAGTGAACATGGAAGTAACAAAAAGACAAGGGCTGTATAATCGTTTTATACGATTAAATCCACCACAAATATTAGCACTAGGTTTTTTCTGCTTAATTCTGGTTGGCGGTTTGTTATTAAAGTTACCATTCGCAACGAAAGTACATATTAGTTGGGTAGATGCTTTCTTTACGGCAACGTCAGCAGCAACTGTAACCGGATTAGGAGTAGTAGATACTGCAAGTACGTTTACGATGTTTGGCGAGATTGTTATTATGTTTTTAATTCAAACAGGTGGTTTAGGTCTTATGACAATTGCCATTTTAATTGTTTGGGTATTAGGTAAAAAAATCGGGTTACGCCATCGATTATTAATCGGAGAGGCATTTAATCAGACAAATATAGGTGGTCTTGTAAAATTAGTAAAACGTGTCTTTATATTTTCAATTTGTATTGAATTGATTGGAGTTATCTTTTTATCATTTCGCTTTATTCCAGAGTTTGGCTTTGGAAAAGGTGTATACTATAGTATTTTTCACGTGATCGCATCATATAATAATGCCGGATTTGCTCTATGGCCAGATAATTTAACGAGGTATGTAGGAGATCCAATTATTAATATTGGGATCTGCTCTTTAATCGTAATAGGTGGTCTCGGTTTTACTGTATTAATTGATATATGGTATAGCCGGAGTTTTCGAAAATTATCGCTTCATTCCAAAATCATGATTGTTGGAACAGTAGCGCTAAATGTGATAGCGATGATTGTGATTTTTGTATTGGAATATAATAATGTGAAGACGTTGGGGAATTTACCTTTAAATGAAAAGTTATGGGCTTCTTTTTTCCAAGGTATTACTCCTCGCACTGCTGGATTTAATACAGTTGACTACGGGGGGATGGAAGAATCATCTATATTACTTACGATGGTTTTAATGTTTATTGGTGCAGGAAGTGTATCGACAGGTGGAGGGATTAAATTAACAACGTTTGTTATTTTAGTTACATCCGTCCTTTCTTTCTTTAGAAAAAAAGAGGAAATCGTTTTATTTCAGCGCACGATAAAAATGTCAACAGTAACGAGAGCGTTAGCCATTGCTGTTGCCAGTCAAATACTCATTTTTGCAGCAGTATTTGTATTAATGCTTACAGAAAACTTTAGTTTTATTCAGTTACTATTTGAAACAATTTCAGCGTTTGGAACAGTAGGGTTAACGATGGGGATTACTGCAAAGTTATCAGCGTTTGGAAAATGTATTATTATGTTTGTTATGTTTTGTGGATTAATTGGACCGTTAACACTTGTTTTTTCTTTAGCGCGACCAGCAAAACAAAAAATTAAATATCCATGGGAAGATGTATTTACAGGATAAGGTATCCCGCATAAGCGAGATACCTTTTTCTTTTTAAAAAAGGGAGAACAATAATCCGACAAGTGCTACTCGGAATAAAATTGCAATGAGTGCTGCAATTCCGCCGACAATCGCAGCGATACCACCAGTTACAGTAGCTCCGCGATTATAAGCGTAAATTCCTAGTAATACAGAAACAAGACCAAATAATGTTGGGAAGGTAAAGAGTGATAAGATAGATAAGGCAAGAGCGATAAAGCCAGCAGTTGATCCAGCGGCGGACGATCTTACATCATCTTTATTATCTTTCTCATCGTAATCATAATCAATGTGCTGTGGTGCAACCTCAGCTGCATATTCTTCTTTATAGTCACTATAATCACTATCTATTCTATCTCTTTTTTTATACTCATCAAATTTCTCAGTCAAAGTCATGACTCCTTTCATAACAAGGTTCAATAGTAGTATGCATCTCTTTTTCTTTTTTATCCCGCTATTGTAGCCCGTAAACATCTGATTGCTGATGGCTAATAATCAGTGGGGGATGAACAAAGCCCTGCTGATTAAAGTTTCACTTTATCCGAACGAGTACAAGGCGTAATTCCACTTAGAAGAGTAAAATTGTTTTTTTGAAATAGGAAAAGTTAGTATGACTTCCTCTATTTTGGAAAGTATAAAAAAGAATAATGAGGAAAGGGTGCAATACATAATGGAACATCCAATTGAAGATTTAATGAAAACAGCAATGACAAATTTAAAAGAGATGGTAGATGTAAATACGATTGTCGGAAGTCCAGTTTCAACAGCTGATGGAAATGTAGTATTAACAGTATCTCAAGTGGCTTTTGGTTTTGGTGCCGGCGGAAGTGACTTTAAAGGTGATTTTATTTCCGAAAAGCATAATAACGGACAAGGGCAGCATAAAGAGAAGAAGCAAAGCCATCCATTTGGAGGCGGAAGCGGGGCTGGGGTTTCTATTAGCCCAGTTGCTTTTTTAGTAGTCGGTTCGAACGGTGTGCAAGTATTACACCTCAATAGTAGTACACATTTAATTGAAAAGGCTTTAAATACGGTACCAAGCACTGTAGATAAATTTGTAAATGGTCGCCAAAAGTGAACTTGCATTTTTTAGGAATTATGATATATTAGAAAAAGTGCGCTTTAAGATGATCGGAATAATTGAACTGTAAATATATATGATGTGTGGAATAAGGGAGAGGAATTTATGATTAATATCAAAAACTTAGTAGTTGGCTTATGTATGTTAGTAAGCGGTTTTGTTGTATATGTAATAAAAGAAAAAGCTCCATTCTAAAACAGACAAACCGTTACTGTCTGTTTTAAATTTACAAAAAACGTTGACAAGTTATTGTATTAGTGTTAAAATTTTAATTCGTGTCTCGGTTACAGCTAGTGTAAAGTAAATAAATCTTATAAATATAATACGAAAAGTTTGCGAAAGATCGGGTAGTCTTACCAACAACTTTTGTGAACAAACCCTATAAATTATTATTGTAGGCTTTATATGTATACTAGTGAATCAAGGAGCGGTCAGTGGAACCGTAATGATGAGAGAGAGGTAGGGCTTTCATCCAGTATATGTTACTTTCCCGTTAGGTGAATATAAAAAAGAGGACTCCTTTTCAAAAGGAGTCCTCTTTCTTTTTGTATAATACATTTAAGTGCGGCTCTCTACTTGCTGACAAATTTCATCTGTTGTTAGACCATGAGCTGCAATTACCGATCCCTTAATTGATGCATCTGCAATACCCATCATATTAGAATCTTGCCCAGTTACAACACAACAATCGCACCCTTGTGCATCATGTTCGGAGCCCAAGGTAACAACTTCATGTCCCTGTTGCTGAAGAGCTTGTTGAACATCTGTTAATGAGTTTTCAACGCCAATTCTAGCCATAATTCTCACCTCCTACCATCTAGTTGCTAGTATGCTCAAGTCCACTGCATATATTTATGAAAAGACGGTAGGAAGTAAATCTTTGTTTAGTCGTTATATACACCAGTAAGCATTTGACTTACGAATTGATCGTTTAAAGTATCTTGGGCAGAAGAAGTATTTGAATGAATGTCAATTGAAGCAATAAAATTATTATGTTCTTTATTATTTGGTTCTACCTCTACATAATTATCGAATTTACAAAAACCTTTCGTATCCATTAGATCAAATAGTTGAAGCATTTCTACTACCTCTTGTCTCGTTCCTTTAATTTGTACACACGCCATATTGATTTCCTCCTTCATTTTGACAAATTGTTTTTTAAAAATAGGATTATGATTACGAAACGAAAAATATGAATGTTATTTTTAGACAGCGTTATTCTTATTATTTCCCCCCTTTTTCAGCAAAAGTCGTTATATATTCCCGAATTTATAAAAACGGACGTCCGTTTATTGAATACAATAGATTCGTATCAATTGATGAAAATCCTTCTTTTAAACAAATAATTTTTTTAGTAGAAATTGACGAAAAAAATTTTTTATTTTTTGTAAACGTTAACAATGCTGTTAAATCAATATAATCAAAGATGTACGTACGATTAAAAATTATAAATTTTCTAAAAATTAACTTGATTTATTTAGAAAGGAGAGTAAACTAGGAAACAATAAAAAATTCATAGAACATAGGAGGCGCTTTCCAGTGAACGAGCAATGGATTTTCTTAAATGGAGAATTTGTTCCAAAAGACGAGGCAAAAGTTTCAGTATATGATCATGGTTATTTATATGGCGATGGAGTATTTGAAGGAATTAGAGTATATAGCGGTAATGTTTTCCGTTTGAGAGAGCATCTTGTCCGGTTATATGAATCAGCAAAATCCATTATGTTAGAAATTCCATATTCTTTAGATGAAGTAACGAATATTGTTGTTGAGACGATTCGACAAAATAAATTATCTAATGGATACATTCGCCTTGTTGTATCGAGAGGAGCAGGAAATCTTGGATTAGATCCTGATTCTTGTAAGAAACCGAATGTAGTAGTAATTGCAGAACAACTATCTTTATTCCCGCAAGAATATTATGAAAAGGGGATTCCGGTTGTAACAGTTGCAACGCGCCGAAACCGTCCAGATGTTTTGTCGCCTCAAGTAAAATCTTTAAATTACTTAAACAATATTTTAGTTCGTATTGAAGCGAAATTAGCTGGAGTACAAGAAGCACTTATGTTAAATGATCAAGGATACGTAGCTGAAGGCTCAGGAGATAACGTGTTTATTGTAAAAGGAAATAAATTAATTACACCACCAAGTTCTGCTGGAGCGTTAGAAGGCATTACACGAAACGCTATATTAGAAATCGGTGAAAAACTTGGATATGACGTTAGAGAAGAGTTATTTACAAGGCATGATGTATATGTAGCTGATGAAGTATTTTTAACAGGAACGGCTGCTGAAGTAATTGCTGTTACGACAGTAGATGGTAGAACGATTGGTTTAGGGCAAACAGGTCCACATACGAATCGTTTATTAGAAGAATTCCGAAAGTTAGTTGTAGAAGATGGAGAGAAGATTTACGAAGAAAATAAAGTTGGATAACAACTCTTTATAACAATAAGAAAGCGTTGAGAGGGAGGAGTAGTTGATTGTGAAGCCTCACAGAGAGTCGGTGGTTGCTGAAAACCGATGGTTCACGTCGACGAACATCGCCCTTGAGTGCTAAGCTGAAGCATTTGTCTAGGCTTAGACGGTAGCTCCGTTATTAGCTAGACTCATTTATGAGTCACTGAGGCAAGAGTATTCTTGCGAAGAAGGGTGGTACCGCGAAATCTTTCGTCCCTTCAGCACATAGCTGGAGTGTGGACGTAGGATTTTTTTTATTGATAAAAATTTTCAAAAAGGGGGCTTATAAGAACAATGTCTTCAAAAACGGAAGAGAAACTGGCAACGGGTGCACAGCTATTGTTAGAAGCGTTAGAAAAGGAAGGAGTAGAAGTGATTTTCGGTTATCCTGGTGGTGCTGTTTTACCTCTTTATGATGCACTCTATGACTGTGAAATTCCGCATATTTTAACAAGGCATGAGCAAGGAGCTATTCACGCCGCGGAAGGGTATGCCAGAATTACTGGCAATCCAGGGGTTGTCATTGCAACGAGTGGGCCAGGTGCTACAAATGTTATTACCGGTCTAGCAGATGCGATGATTGATTCATTACCACTTGTTGTATTTACAGGGCAAGTAGCAACGACGTTAATTGGAAGTGATGCTTTCCAAGAAGCGGATATTATGGGGCTTACGATGCCAGTGACAAAACATAACTATCAAGTGCGAAAGGCTTCAGATTTACCTCGAATTATTAAAGAAGCATTTCATATTGCTAGAACAGGAAGACCAGGCCCAGTCGTTATTGACCTTCCGAAAGATATGGTAGTAGAGCAAGGAGAACGCTGTAATGACGTACAAATGGATTTACCAGGATACAACCCTAATTATGAACCAAATTTACTCCAAATAAACAAATTATTACAAGCAATTAGGGCTGCAAACAAGCCGTTAATTTTAGCTGGAGCAGGTGTATTGCATGCGAAGGCTTCGAAAGAGTTAACAAGTTTTGCTCGTAAATATGAAATTCCTGTTGTGCATACATTACTTGGTCTTGGTGGGTTTCCGCCAGATGATGAACTTTTTCTAGGGATGGGAGGAATGCACGGTTCTTACACAGCCAATATGGCGTTATATGAATGCGACTTACTTATTAATATAGGTGCAAGATTCGACGATCGTCTTACTGGGAATTTAGCTTATTTTGCTAAAAAGGCGACTGTTGCGCATATCGATATTGATCCAGCCGAAATCGGAAAAAATGTGCCGACTGAAATTCCTATTGTTGCAAGTGCTAAGCGAGCTTTGGAAGTATTACTTCAACCAGAAGGAAAGAAAGAAAATCATCATGAATGGATCTCTTTACTAAAGAGTAGAAAAGAAAAGTATCCATTTTCTTACAAACGAAATTCGGAAAGTATTAAGCCTCAATACGCAATTGATATGTTATATGAAATTACGAAAGGAGAAGCGATTGTAACAACAGATGTTGGGCAACATCAAATGTGGGCGGCACAATATTATCCGCTCAAAAATCCAAATAAATGGGTAACTTCAGGAGGATTAGGAACGATGGGATTTGGGTTTCCAGCAGCAATTGGTGCGCAAATTGCAAAGCCTGAGGAACTAGTTATTGCAATTGTCGGTGACGCCGGATTTCAAATGACCTTGCAAGAATTAAGTGTGTTAAAAGAACATTCGTTGCCTGTTAAAGTATTTATCTTAAATAATGAAGCTTTAGGAATGGTAAGACAATGGCAAGATGAATTTTATAATCAAAGATACTCACACTCTTTATTGTCGTGTCAACCAGATTTCGTCGCTCTTGCGAATGCGTATGGCATAAAAGGAGTTCGCATAGAGGATCCACTTCTTGCAAAGAAGCAAATACAGCAGGCGATTGAATTAAAAGAACCGGTCGTAATTGATTGCCGTGTACTTCAATCAGAAAAGGTAATGCCGATGGTTGCGCCAGGGAAAGGTGTTCACCAAATGGAGGGAGTGGAAAAAAGGTGAAGAGAATTGTTACAGCGACAGTTCGAAATCAAAGTGGTGTGTTAAACCGAATTACGGGTGTTATGACACGAAGACATTTTAATATTGAAAGTATTTCAGTAGGTCATACGGAATCATCGGACATATCGCGGATGACGATTGTTGTACACGTTGAAAATGAACAGCAAGTGGAGCAGTTAATTAAACAACTTCATAAGCAAATTGATGTTCTGAAAGTATCAGATATTACAGAAGAAGCGATGATCGCAAGAGAACTTGCACTTATTAAAGTAGCAACATCAGTAGCAAGAGCAGAATTATATAGTTTAATTGAACCGTTTCGAGCCGCTGTAATAGATGTTGGGAAGGATTCCATAGTTGTGCAAGTAACTGGTACGCAAGAGAAAGTAGAAGCATTAATTGAATTACTTCGTCCGTATGGTTTGAAAGAAATTGCTAGAACAGGTGTAACAGCATTTACGCGTAGTATGAAAAAACAAGATAAGCAAGTTATGTTAATTCAATAATCATTTAAATATAGGGGGAAATGAAAATGACAAAAGTTTATTATGAGAAAGATGTAATGGTAAATGTATTAAAAGAAAAGAAAGTAGCAATCATTGGATATGGTTCGCAAGGTCATGCGCATGCGCAAAACTTACGTGATAACGGATTTGATGTAGTAGTAGGTTTAAGAAAAGGGAAGTCTTGGGATAAAGCGAAAGAAGATGGATTTTCTGTATATACAGTAGCAGAAGCAGCGGAAAAAGCTGATGTAGTAATGATTCTACTACCAGATGAACTCCAGTCAGAAGTATATGAAGCGGAAATTGCGCCAAATTTAAAGGCAGGAAATTCTCTCGTTTTTGCACACGGATTTAATGTTCACTTTGATCAAGTGAAACCACCAGCTAATGTAGATGTATTTCTAGTAGCGCCAAAAGGGCCAGGTCATCTTGTGCGCCGTACATTTGCTGAAGGCGGAGCTGTTCCTGCATTATTTGCAGTATACCAAGATGCAACAGGAGTTGCGACTGAAAAGGCACTTTCTTATGCTGATGGGATTGGAGCGACGAGAGCTGGTGTATTAGAAACGACATTTAAAGAAGAAACAGAAACAGATTTATTTGGAGAGCAAGCTGTGCTTTGCGGCGGAGTAACTGCGCTAGTAAAAGCTGGATTTGAAACGTTAGTTGATGCTGGTTATCAACCGGAACTTGCATATTTTGAATGTTTACATGAACTAAAACTAATCGTTGACCTTATGTATGAAGGCGGACTTGAAAATATGAGATATTCAGTTTCAGATACAGCGCAGTGGGGCGACTTCGTATCAGGACCACGCGTTGTAACGGAAGATACGAAGAAAGCGATGGGTGCAGTGCTAGCAGAAATTCAAGATGGTACATTTGCAAGAGGCTGGATTGCAGAGCATAAAGCAGGAAAACCAAATTTCCATGCGACAAATGAGAAAGAGAATGAACACGAAATTGAAGTAGTTGGACGTAAATTACGTGAAATGATGCCGTTTGTACAGCCGCGAGTAAAGGCAGGGGTCAAATAATATGAAGCAGATTTTGTTCATGGATACGACGCTACGTGATGGCGAACAATCACCAGGAGTAAATTTAAATGAACAAGAGAAATTGCAAATTGCAAGGCAATTAGAGAGACTAGGTATTAATGTCATGGAAGCTGGTTTTGCAGCAGCTTCCGCAGGGGATTTTCAATCGGTAAAACGCATCGCAAATACCATTCAAAATGCTACAGTTATGAGTTTAGCTAGAGCGAAAGAAAGTGATATTCGAAGAGCATATGAAGCGGTGAAAGGTGCTGTATCTCCTCGTTTACACGTATTTTTAGCCACAAGTGATATTCATATGAAATATAAACTTTGTATGTCAAAAGAAGATGTATTAGATAGTATTCACCGCTCGGTTACACTCGGGAAATCATTATTTCCGACAGTACAATTTTCTGCAGAAGATGCGACAAGAACAGCAAGAGATTTTTTAGCTGAAGCAGTTGAAGTTGCGATTCGTGCAGGAGCGAATGTAATTAATATTCCAGATACAGTTGGATATACGAATCCAGAAGAATATTATTCTCTTTTTAAATACTTACAAGAATCCGTTCCTTCATATGAAAAAGCAATTTTCTCTTGTCATTGTCACGATGATCTTGGGATGGCAGTAGCAAATTCATTAGCTGCGGTTGAAGGCGGAGCGTTGCAAGTAGAAGGAACAATTAATGGAATTGGAGAAAGAGCAGGTAATGCGGCGCTAGAAGAGGTCGCAGTTGCTCTTCATATTAGAAAAGATTTCTATAAGGCGGAGTCTTCTATGACGCTAAAAGAAATTAAAGCGACGAGTACATTAGTAAGTAGATTAACAGGTATGGTTGTACCGAAAAATAAAGCGATCGTTGGAGCGAATGCATTTGCTCATGAATCCGGAATTCATCAAGATGGTGTTTTAAAAGAAGTGACAACATATGAAATTATTGAACCAGCGCTAATAGGCGAATCTCAAAATCTATTCGTACTTGGAAAACATTCTGGACGTCACGCGTTTACAGAAAAAATGAAAGAGCTTGGCTATGAATTTACAAAGGAAGAACGAGATGCGGTGTTTGAAGCGTTCAAAAAATTAGCTGATCGTAAGAAGGAAATTACTGAGGAAGATTTACGTGCGCTTATGCTTGGTGAAGCAGCATTTGCAGCTCAGCAATATAACATTACGCAACTACAAGTTCATTTCGTATCAAATAGTACACAATGCGCGACAGTTGTACTAAAAGACGAAGAAGGAAATGCATACGAAGATGCAGCCACTGGTTCTGGTAGTATTGAGGCGATCTATAATGCAATCCAAAGAATTTTAGGATTAGAATGTGAATTGGCGGATTATCGCATACAATCTATTACACAAGGTCAAGACGCACTGGCTCATGTTCATGTTGAATTAAAAGAAGGAACGCATCAAGTATCAGGTTTTGGTGTTGCGCAAGATGTATTGGAAGCGTCGGCAAGAGCATATGTCCATGCAGCAGGGAAATTAAAATCTCTGATAGCGCTTGTGAAATAAGTGTTTGATGGGTGAGGGAGAAGTTTCCTTACCTATCAAATTAAAGTTCTGAAAATTCAATTAAAAGGAGTGTTGAAATTGGAAAAACGTATCGTTTGTTTAGCTGGTGATGGTGTTGGCCCAGAAATTATGGAAAGTGCGAAAGAAGTATTGCATATGGTAGAAAGGTTATATGGACATCATTTTCACTTACAAGATGAGTACTTTGGCGGGAGTGCTATCGATTTAAATGGGCAACCATTACCACAACGAACGCTTGCCGCTTGTTTAGCAAGTGATGCGGTTTTACTTGGAGCGGTTGGTGGACCAAGGTGGGATAGCGCGAAAGAAAGACCGGAGAAAGGATTATTAGCTCTAAGAAAAGGACTTGGAGTATTTGCGAACGTTCGCCCTGTAACGGTAGAAAGCGCAACGGCACATTTATCGCCATTAAAAAACGCTGATGAAATTGATTTCGTTGTCGTTCGTGAATTAACAGGCGGAATTTATTTTTCTTATCCGAAAGAACGAACGGACGAAGTAGCAACAGATACACTTACGTATCATCGTCATGAAATTGAACGAATCGTTTCTTATGCCTTTCAATTAGCGAGTAAGCGGAAGAAAAAAGTAACATCTATTGATAAGGCGAATGTTTTAGAATCTAGTAAACTATGGAGAACTGTTACGGAAGAAGTAGCACTTCGTTATCCAGACGTTGAACTAGAACATATTTTAGTAGATGCAGCTGCGATGGAGTTAATACGGAATCCAGGACGGTTTGATGTAATTGTAACGGAAAATTTATTTGGGGATATTTTGAGTGACGAGGCTTCAGTATTAGCGGGATCATTAGGAATGCTTCCATCAGCAAGTCACGCGGAAAAGGGGCCTTCATTATACGAGCCTATTCACGGATCAGCACCGGATATTGCGGGGAAAAATAAGGCGAATCCAATTGCAATGATGCGCTCTGTTGCAATGATGCTTGGGCAATCATTTGAATTAACGAGAGAAGGGAATGCAATTGAATCTGCGATATCTGCAGTTCTTAAATTAGGAAAATGTACAGCAGATATCGGAGGAGATGAGACGACAACTTCATTTACGAAGGCAGTTATACAAGAGATGGAAGAGCAAGCGTTAGTAGGGAGAGGGAGATAATGGGAAAAAGGCTGCTAGATAAACTTTGGGAAAGACACGTAGTTACGACAAACGAAAATGGATTAGATTTATTATATATCGATCTTCATCTTGTTCATGAAGTAACGTCACCGCAAGCCTTTGAAGGCTTGCGGCTTACAAATCGAACGGTTCGCAGATCGGATTTAACATTCGCAACGATGGATCATAATATTCCAACGAAAGATGTTTGGAATATTACCGATCGCATTGCGAAGCAGCAACTAGATACACTCCGGGAAAATTGTAAACAATTTCAGGTGCCGTTAGCAGATATCGGGGATGAAGAGCAAGGGATTGTTCATGTTATCGGACCAGAACTTGGACTTACACAACCAGGAAAAACAATTGTTTGTGGTGATAGTCATACAGCAACGCATGGTGCGTTTGGCGCACTAGCATTTGGCATTGGTACGAGTGAAGTGGAGCATGTATTGGCAACGCAAACGTTATGGCAACGAAAGCCGAAAGCGATGGGTATTGAGTTAAAAGGAAAATTACAGAAAGGTGTTTACGCAAAAGATATTATTTTGCATTTCCTTTCAAAGTACGGTGTAGCAGTTGGAACTGGATATGTAATGGAATTTTACGGAGATACGATTGAGGCTATGGAGATGGAAGAGAGAATGACGCTTTGTAATATGGCAATTGAAGGAGGAGCAAAGGCTGGTATTATAGCACCAGATGAAAAAACATTTGCTTATGTAAAAGGACGTAAATATGCACCGAAAGAATTTGAAACATTCGAGAAGAAATGGTCTGAACTTTATACAGATTCAGATGCAATTTATGATTTGCATATTTCGATAGATGTGACGGATTTAGCACCGTACGTTACATGGGGAACAAACCCGAGTATGGGTGTTCGTATTGATGAAAAATTGCCAGAAAAGCAGGATACAAATGACGAAAGAGCATTTTCTTATATGGGATTAAGCCCTGGACAAAGCACGTATGACATTCCTGTTCAGCATGTTTTCATTGGATCCTGTACAAATTCCAGGCTTTCTGATTTAGAAATTGCTGCATCTGTTGTGAAAGGGAGAAAGGTAAAAGCAGGTGTGCGAGCGCTCGTTGTGCCTGGATCGAAAAGAGTAAGAGAAGCTGCGATGCAAAAAGGGCTACATCACATATTTGAAGAAGCTGGATTTGAATGGAGAGAACCTGGATGTTCAATGTGTCTTGGAATGAATCCAGATCAAGTACCTGCAGGAGAACATTGTGCTTCGACTTCAAATCGTAATTTTGAAGGAAGACAAGGAAAAGGGGCACGAACACATTTAGTTAGCCCGGCAATGGCGGCAGCAGCTGCGTTATACGGTCATTTTGTTGATACTAGAAAGGAGAGTTATGATGGAGCCATTTCGTATTCATAAAGGTACTGCTGCAGTACTGATGAATGATAACATTGATACAGATCAAATTATTCCGAAGCAATATTTAAAGAGAATTGAAAGGACGGGATTTGGAAAATATTTATTCGATGAATGGCGTTATGATAATAACCGCCATGAAAACCCTAATTTTCCGCTTAATGCACAAAATAGAAAAGGAGCAAGTATATTAATTACAGGTGATAATTTTGGTTGTGGTTCTTCAAGAGAACATGCTCCGTGGGCGCTTGCTGATTATGGTTTTCGCGTTATTATCGCCGGCGGGTTTGCAGATATTTTTTATATGAATTGTATGAAAAATGGTATGTTACCAATTGTAATGGATAAAGAAATGCGAGAACAACTTGCCATAACGGATGCGAGAGAACAAATAGAAGTAGATTTAGAGAATGAGGTAATTAAAACAAGTACGCACAGGTTTCATTTTACAATCGAGAAAATGTGGAAAGAGAAATTATTAAATGGTCTAGACGAAATTAGTATTACGATGCAATATGAACAAGAAATTGTAGAGTATGAAAGGAAAGTAGCTTTACATTAAGAAATAACGGAATGTTCAAAAAGTATTTACATTCAGAATTAAGTATTATATACTATGTAAAAATCAGAGGAGAAAGGGAGTAAGTATTATGAATATCATGCAATCTATTAAAGTGCTTACACAACTACATCATCATACATAAAGCCCTTGAACCTAGCGTGAAAACGTGTGGGTACAAGGGTTATTCCCGTTGTACCTACACTCTACTAAAGAGCCTTGTAGGTATTTTGTCTACAAGGCTCTTTTTATTTTCGGTTTAGGTGAATGAAATGAGCATACATTAGAAAGGGAAAGGTGTGAGAATTTAGATGACAAAATGGAAACGTGCAAACCCAAATGGAACGAGAGACTATTTATTCGAAGAATGTACGTTAATTGAGGAAGTGGAGCAAAAATTAAGACGTACTTTTTTAGGGCGAGGTTATGAGGAAATAAGGACACCTACAATTGAATTTTATGATGTTTTTGCCTTTCAAAATAGACCGATAGATGAAGAAAAGATGTATAAATTTTTTGATGAAAAGGGACGGATTATCGTATTGCGTCCAGATATGACAATTCCTTTAGCGAGAGTGATGGGAACGCAGAGGTGGGATACGCCGCTTAAACTGACGTATGGCGGGAATGTATTTCGGGCGAATGAGTCCCTTACTGGAAAATATAATGAAATTGTACAAAGTGGTATTGAAATTATAGGTATTGATAACGTAAGAGCTGAAATTGAATGCGTCATAAGCGTCATTCAATCACTTCAAAAGGTGAAGGTACAATCTTTTACAATAGAGATTGGGCAAGTGCAATTATATAAATGTATTGTAAAAAAACTCTCCATTCATGAGGAAGAAGAGAGAGTACTTAGGACATACATTGAAAGTAAAAATTATGCGGCTCTATCAAATTTTATTAGAGAAAAGAAATTAGATCGATGTGATGAAACAGTAAGATTACTTGAGAAGTTACCAAGGCTATTTGGAAACTTAGAAGTGATTGAGGAAGCAGAAAAACTCGCCTCAAGTAATGAAATGAAAATGGCGATTGCAAGAGTGAAAGAAATATATGAAGCAATTGAAAAACTAGGCTATGGATCTTACATATCAATTGATTTAGGTATGATCCAACATTTAGATTACTATACGGGAGTTATTTTCAAAGGGTATATATATGAAATAGGAGAAGAAATTGTTAGTGGCGGAAGATATGATGAGTTAATTGGAAATTTTGGAGAGATGCTGCCGGCTGTTGGACTCGCGGTGCAAGTCAATCAAATTGTGAAGGCGCTGCAAGAGCAACAAGAACCATATGAACGAAAGGAAATAGATATTATTATTCATTATGAGTTAAATAGATTAGCAGAAGCGGAAAGATTACGAAATTTACTTCAAAAGGACGGGAAAAAAGTAGAGCTATCCTTATACTCTAATGTAAACGACACCTTTCAATTTGCAAGAAAAAATCAAATAGTAACGGTCGTTGAGGCGAAGAACGAATCATTAGTGGAATATGTATGGAAAGAGAAATGGGTAGTCCAGAAAGAAGGAGAAACTTCATGCGTAACATTCAAATTGCGTTAACGAAGGGAAGATTAGAAAAACATGTGATTCCGCTCTTTGAGCAGATTGGAATTGATTGTTCGGAGCTCAAAAATAAAGGACGAAAGCTTGTCTTTCAAAGTAAAAATACAGATATCTCATTTATTTTAGTGAAAGCAGTAGATGTTGCTACTTATGTAGAACATGGAGTAGCTGATATTGGGGTCGTTGGAAAAGATATTTTAATGGAAAACGAGAAAGATATTTATGAAATGTTAGATTTAGGAGTGGGCGTGTGTAAGTTTTGTGTTGCTTCTATTCCTACGTATAATCCGAAGAGCTACCGAAAGAAACGCATTGCGACGAAATATCCACATATTACTTCTAACTATTTTCATGATAAAGGGGAAGATGTAGAAATTATTAAAATAGAAGGTTCTGTAGAAATCGCTCCTATTCTTGGATTGGCAGATGCAATTGTTGATATTGTGGAAACAGGAAAAACATTACAAGAAAATGGGCTCATTGTATTTGAGGAAATGTGTTCTATATCTGCTCGAATGATTGTAAATAAGGCTGCATTAAAAACTAAAAAAGACGAAATATTCAGTATTGTAAATATGATGGAGCAAGAAATTTTGTCAGGAAAATAGGGGGACTTGTAATGGAAATCGTTTATGAAGATTTTCAAAAGGCGTTATCAAAAATAAAATTGCTACGAGAAAACGCTAATGTAATAGAAGAAACTGTTCAAAGAAATGTAAATGAAATTGTTCGAAATGTAAGGGAGAGTAGGGATGAGGCCCTATCTTTTTATACAAAAAAGTTTGATGGTGTAAAAGTTAAAGAATTTCGCGTAAGTGAAGAAGAAATAAAACGAGCGGGTATGTTTGTAGAGAATTCATTTTTAGAAGCGTTACAAGAGGCGAAGAAAAACATTATTTCATATCACGAAAAACAAAAAAGGCAATCCATATTCGATTGCGAGAGTAATGGCATCATTAGAGGACAAATCATTCGGCCGTTAGAGAATGTAGGCGTATATGTGCCAGGCGGAACTGCTTCGTATCCTTCGTCAGTATTAATGAATGTATTGCCAGCAAAACTCGCTGGTGTGAAAAAAATTGTAATGGTAACACCGCCGAGGGAAGGAGGAATTGATCCACATATTTTAGTTGCTGCAAGCCTTGCAGGAGTAGATGAAATTTATACGATAGGTGGCGCGCAAGCAATTGCTGCTTTAGCATACGGGACGGAATCGATTCCGAAAGTGGATAAAATAGTTGGACCGGGAAATTTGTACGTCGCTCTGGCAAAACGAGAAGTATACGGGATAGTAAATATTGATATGATTGCTGGACCGTCAGAAATTGTAGTTATCGCTGATGAAACTGGCAATGCAAAATACATTGCTGCTGATTTATTATCACAAGCAGAACATGACGTGAGAGCAACAGCAATTTGTATTACAACGAATATAGAGTTAGCAAAAGAGGTAGAAAAAGAGATAGAAAGACAGTTAGAAACATTACCAAGAAGCGAAATTGCACGTGAATCGATAAATAGAAATGGAGCCATTTTTATCATTCCTTCTTTAAATGAGGCGCTACAATTATCCAATGAAATTGCTCCAGAACATTTAGAGTTACATATAAAAGAACCGATGAATGCTCTAGCTTATGTGAAACATGCGGGATCTATCTTTCTTGGACCATATGCACCGGAACCGCTCGGTGATTATTTAGCAGGACCGAATCATGTGTTACCGACAAGTGGAACAGCAAGATTTTTCTCACCGTTATCAGTCGATGATTTCGTGAAAAAATCAAGCTTTCTGTCTTATACGGAGGAAGCGTTAAGAGATGTACAACATCATATTGTAGAACTTGCCAATAAAGAAGGATTACATGCGCATGCGAGAGCAATTCAAATAAGATTTGAGGAGGAAGAATAATGCGTGAGTGCAGTCAAATACGTGAGACGACAGAAACAAAAATCAAATTAAGTTTGCAGCTTGATGAAGGCAAAAACGTTTCTGTACAAACGGGAATTGGATTTTTTGATCATATGCTAACTTTATTTGCAAGGCATGGAAGATTCGGTTTACAAGTGGAGGCGGAAGGCGATGTATTCGTTGATGCGCATCATACAGTTGAAGATGTTGGAATTGTACTCGGAAATTGTTTGAAAGAAGCATTGCAAAATAAAGAGGGGATTAACCGTTATGGCTCCGCATATGTACCGATGGATGAATCTTTAGGTTTTGTCGCAATTGATATTAGCGGGCGCTCATATATTGTATTTCAAGGAGAATTAACGAATCCGAAGCTAGGGGATTTTGATACAGAACTAACAGAAGAATTTTTTAGAGCAGTTGCTCATGCTGCCAATATTACATTACACGCTCGCATTTTATACGGAAGCAATACACATCACAAAGTTGAAGCGTTATTTAAAGCGTTTGGTAGAGCGCTTAGAGAAGCAGTCGAAAGAAATGCCAGCATTACTGGTGTAAATTCAACGAAAGGGATGTTGTAATTGATTGCTATTATAGATTATGGAATGGGAAATATTCGCAGTGTGGAACAAGCATTACAATATATTGGAGCAGAGTACATCGTAACGGGTGATAAAGAAAAGATTTTTAGAAGTGATGGAGTGATCTTACCAGGAGTAGGTGCATTTCCGAAAGCGATGGATGTATTGGAAGAAAAAAATTTAGTGCGCGTGTTAAAAGAAGTCGGGCGTTCAGGAAAACCGCTTCTGGGCATTTGCCTAGGGATGCAGCTTTTATTTGAAAAAAGTGAGGAACTACAAGACTGTAACGGATTAAGTTTATTGCCAGGTGTTATTCGAAAGTTAAAGGTTCCTTATAAAATTCCACATATGGGATGGAATGAGTTAAAGAAAGAGGGAGAAATAGCACTTTGGAATGGAGTAGAGGACGGCTCTTTCGTATATTATGTTCACTCTTATTATGCAGATTGTCCAAATGAAATTGTGTATGGAATAAGTGAATATGGAGTGAAAGTACCTGGTTTTGTAGCAAAAGGAAATATATACGGCGCACAGTTTCATCCTGAAAAAAGCGGTGACATTGGAATGCAAATGTTGAAAAATTTCAAAGGGGTGGTAGAGGCATGGAAATCTTCCCAGCTATCGATTTAAAAGAGGGGCGATGCGTTAGACTTTATCAAGGAGAGTTTAGTAAAGAAACAGTAATGAATGAAGATCCGGTTGCGCAAGCGATTATATTCGAAAAATTGGGAGCGAAAAAGTTGCACATTGTTGATTTAGATGGCGCAATTGCTGGCGAGTCAGTAAATTTGCTCGTTATTGAAAGGATTTGCAAGGCAGTACGTATTCCTGTGCAAGTTGGAGGGGGAATTCGATCACTTGTAGCGGTAGAGAAGTTATTGTCAGTAGGTGTAGATAAAGTGATTTTAGGAACAGCTGCTCTTTATGATAAGGAATTTTTAGAAGAAGCAGTTCTTCTATATAAAGAGAAAATCATTGTTGGAATTGATGCGAAAAATGGTTTCGTAGCAACGAGAGGCTGGCTTGATGTGTCTGAAATTTCTTACATTTATTTAGCAAAGCAAATGGAGAATGTAGGTGTTCAAACGATTGTGTTTACAGACATTTCGAAAGACGGGACGCTTGCAGGGCCGAATTTAGAGCAATTGGAGTTACTACAAAAAAGCGTTGCTATTCGTCTTATTGCTTCTGGAGGAGTGGCATCTATTCAAGATGTGAAAAAATTAAATGATATGAATATATACGGCGTCATAATTGGTAAGGCTCTTTATGAGAAAACGATTGATTTAGAAGAAGTGTTAGAGGTAACAAAGTTATGTTAGCGAAACGCATTATTCCATGTCTAGATGTGAAAGAGGGCCGAGTCGTAAAGGGTGTAAATTTTATAGGATTACAAGACGTTGGTGATCCTGTTGAAATAGCCGCTTTATATAATGAGGCGGGAGCAGATGAAATTGTATTTTTAGATATTACGGCAACGCATGAAGGACGAAAAACAATTCTAGATGTTGTAGAAAAAACAGCTTCAAAAGTATTTATTCCTCTTACAGTTGGCGGGGGAATTTCAAGTGTTAAAGATATGTACAATTTACTAAGAGCGGGAGCAGATAAAATTTCAATTAACTCAGCAGCAGTGCGAAATCCAAAATTAATTGAAGAAGGAGCAGAACACTTTGGCTCACAATGTATTGTCGTCGCAATTGATGCTAGAAAAGTAACAGAAGGTAAGTGGAATGTATATGTGAACGGCGGAAGAGTTGATACAGGAATGGATGCCATCTGGTGGGCAAAGCGCGTTACCGAGCTAGGCGCAGGGGAAATTTTATTAACGAGTATGGATGCAGATGGAACGAAAAATGGATATGACCTTCGCTTAACAGAAAAAATTTCAAAAAGCGTTTCCGTACCAGTCATCGCGTCAGGCGGGTGCGGTCATGTTGATCACATTATAGAAGTTTTTCAAAAGACAACAGTTGATGCAGCGTTAGCGGCATCAATCTTTCATTATGGTGAGGCGACAATGCAGGATGTAAAGAGAAAATTAAGAAATGCAAACGTCGAGGTGCGGTTATGAAACCTAACTTTTCAAAAGGATTACTACCAACAGTTGTAATTGAAGAAGGTACAAAAGAAGTTTTAATGCTAGCTTATATGAATGAAGAAGCATATGAAAAAACGTTAGAAACGAAAAGAACTTGGTTTTATTCTCGGTCAAGAAGGTCGTTATGGAATAAAGGGGAAACATCAGGGAATATCCAATATGTGCAATCTCTTTATTTAGATTGTGATCAAGATTCAATTGTTGTTGTCGTAAAGCAAGTAGGACCTGCATGTCATACGGGAGAAAAGACATGTTTTCATTACAAAATTATATAGGGGGATACATATGAAAAACGCCTTTACATTACTATTTGAAACAATTGAAGAACGAAAGAGAAGTCCGCTTCCTGAATCATATACAAATTACTTGTTTTCAAAAGGGGAAGATAAAATTTTAAAGAAAATTGGTGAGGAATGTTCCGAAGTAATTATCGCATCTAAAAATAATGATAAAGAAGAGTTAGTGAAAGAAATGGTTGATGTAATGTATCACTGCTTCGTTTTATTAGCCGAAAAAAATATACCATTAGAAGATATTATGGAGGAAGTGAAAGAAAGAAATGGGAAGCATTCGAGAGTAGGAGACAGGAGAGAAATAGATACATTATAAGGGGGAAATGTAGATGAAGGTGGATTATCACATTCATTTAGAAGAAGGGCCATATTCAATAGGATGGCTAGCTAAAATAAATGAAGCACTGCAACATTATGAACCACTTAAAGAAGAAAAACATTCTATGGAATGGCTTGTGAAAACACAAGAACGCCTGCAAAGACGTGTGAAAGAAGGGCCATTTACGGTGAAATGGATTGATTTATATTTAGAAGAAGCTTTGCGAAAAGGTATAAAAGAAGTCGGGATTGTCGATCATTTATACCGTTTTTATGAAGCGAAAGAATACTATGAAAGATATGTCGATATTAGTAATTCGAGGCTTGGTCATTTACAGAAGGAATGGTTAGACCAAGTAAGGGTAGCGTCACTACATGATTTTACAAAGGCAATTGAAGAGGCGAAAGAACGATGGAGTAAAAGAGGTGTTACGCTTAAACTTGGAATTGAAGCGGATTATTTTATTGGTGGTGAACAAGAATTACAATCTTTACTCGCATTAGGGGATTTTGATTATGTAATAGGTTCTGTTCATTTTTTAAATGGCTGGGGATTTGATAATCCAGATACGAAAGAATATTTTAAGGAACATGACTTATATGTTTTATATGATACGTTTTTCAAAACGGTGGATCGTGCAGTTCGTTCTAAGTTATTTGATATAATAGCTCATCTTGATAACATAAAAGTATTTAACTACCGGCTAGATGAGAATGAACAACTTTCTTATTATACGGAAATTGCGCGTGCGTTAGTAGAAACTAATACGGCAACGGAAATAAATGCGGGGTTGTACTATCGCTACCCTGTGCGCGAGATGTGCCCGAGTCCACTATATTTACAAGTATTAGCTAAGCATGGGATCCCGATTACACTTTCCTCAGATGCTCATTATCCGCATGATTTAGGAAAATATGTGGAAGAGAATATAAAGACGTTACGCAATCATGATATTTCGCATTTAGCTACATTTACGAAACGAGTCAGAACGATGCGATTACTGGAAGAAGAAGTAACAATTTCAAAATGATCACGATTTTTTGATGAAAATTCACCTTTTTGTTCAAAATAAGAAAGAATAAAAAGGAGGGTAAAGAAATGACGAAACAACAAAATAAACAAAATGTACAAGGTGCACAGGAACAAGCGTATACTTCTGAAACGAATGCTACATCTCAATCCGTTATTGAGGAACAAATTAGTGATACAGTTGCAGAAGGAACGATCGATGTGAAGCTTGGAAAACAATCGCAAGAAAAGGCATAAGAAGAGGGGAGACTTGCATCTCCTCTTTTTTTGTGGAAAAGTGTCGATTTTCAAAACTATAATCAAATTCCTTGGTTTTTATAGGTGGATTTCTTACAATGAAAGATAAGAGATATCTTATTTTTTATAGAAGAGGTGTTAGTAGTGGCAAAAATATTAGTAGCAGGGAAAATTCCAGCAATCGGATTAGAACTATTAAAGGATCATGATGTAGAAATGTACGATAAAGATGCGTTAATTTCTTTAGATGAATTAACAGATCGTGTAAAAGATAAAGATGCATTGTTAAGTCTACTTTCTACAAAGGTGACAAAAGAAGTTATTGATGCGGCACCTAATTTGAAGATTATTGCAAACTACGGTGCTGGTTACGATAATATTGATTACTCGTATGCCGGAGAAAAAGGGATTGCGGTAACGAACACACCGAAAGTATCAACTGAAGCGACAGCAGAATTAACATTTGCACTTCTTTTAGCAGCTGCACGTAGAATTCCTGAAGGCGATACATTATGTCGTACAACTGGATTTAATGGATGGGCGCCATTATTTTTCTTAGGCCGTGAAGTACATGGTAAAACAATTGGAATTATTGGGCTTGGAGAAATCGGAAAGGCAGTTGCAAAGCGTGCGAAAGCGTTTGGAATGAATGTTTTATATACAGGTCCAAATCGAAAGCCTGAAGCTGAAAGTGAACTGGAAGCAACATATGTAACATTGGAAGAATTATTACAAATAGCAGACTTTATTACAATTAATTGTGCTTATAATCCGAAATTGCATCATATGATTGATGATGAACAGTTTAAAATGATGAAGAAAACAGCGTATATTGTAAATGCTTCACGTGGACCAATTATGAATGAAGCGGCACTTGCTCATGCATTAAAAACGAATGAAATTGAAGGAGCAGCTCTTGACGTATTTGAATTTGAACCGAAAATTACAGAAGAGCTAAAAGGATTAAAGAATGTAGTACTTGCTCCTCACGTAGGAAATGCTACGTTCGAAACTCGTGATGCGATGGCTGAAATGGCAGTAAGAAATATTTTAGCCGTATTAAAAGGGGAAGAGCCTGTAACACCTGTAAATCAAAAAGTAGTAGTTACAAAATAAAAAGAAACCTTCCGATTCCGGAAGGTTTCTTATTTTTCTTTATTTGTTCTTTTAGATGGTCTTTGTCTAAGAAATTGAGATAGCATATACAAAATATATAGTGGAATAGCAATGAATAAGAAAACAGAAAAATTACCGAACCCTGTTTGGTACATTGTTATAATGATTCCAACTAAAAATAGTGTAATAATGATACTATATCGTGGAATTGGTACATCTTTTAAACTTGGGATACGAATGCGGCTCACCATTAAAAATGCGAACGTTACAAATACTGTAATAAGAACGATTTTTGGAATGGTATGTGAAAATAATGTTAAGAAAGCAACAAGCCCTCCCGCTGCTGTAATCGGTACGCCAGTGAAATATTTCATTGAAGTAGAAGATGGTGTTACATTAAATCGTGCTAAACGGTATGCTCCGAAAAGAGGGAATAATCCCGCTATGTATAGTCCGATGATTCCGTAATTGGAGAAAGATGTGTAATACATAAGAACAGCAGGTGCTGCACCAAATGTTACGACATCCGCCAGCGAGTCAAGCTCTTTTCCCATTTGTGAATCAACACGTAATAAACGAGCAACACGTCCATCAAGACTATCTAACATCATCCCGATAAGTACTAAAATAGCAGCTGATTTATAATATCCTAAAGATGCATAGCCGATTGACAAGAATCCACTATATAAATTTCCGAGCGTAAATAAGTTTGGAATAGCTGCTCTATACAAAATCTGATCCCTTGCTTTCTGTAATAAATTCTTAATTAGTTTATGAAATTTTACTTATTTTATCATACCATAAATTTCTTCCTCATACGAAAAAAATTCCCAATTTGTGAAAGATTTCATAGCGGAATGATTTGAAAAATAAGTGAAAAAAGAAGCAACTTTTATAAAAGTTGCTTCTGGCGCTATTCAAATTTCGTTGTCATTGTTCCGGTTTTATAATGATTGTTAGGGTCGAAACGTAATAAGTCTCCATAAATGAGTTTGTCGGAGAGTTTCAATTCAGTTTTTGCTTTTTCAATATTTGGTTGACATAATGAAATGTCCGCTTCTTCACCTGTATTTCGTTTATAGCACATGTTTTTTGTATAAACATAGTTTTCCGAAACGAAGCTACCATCACGCATTACCATAAGTGGATCTTCTTCTTTAATAAATAGGTCAGTTCCAAATTCAACTGATTGATTTGTTTTAATACCAAGTAAATGAAATAGCGTTGGTTTAATATCAATTTGACCAGATACTTTAGAAATGACTTTTCCTTCTTGACCAGGTACATGAATAATGAGAGGGACGCGTTGTAATTGCATAGAATCAAACGGTGTAATAGCGTCTTTACCAAGGAACTGAGCCATAGCTGCATTATGGTTTTCAGAAATACCGTAATGATCTCCATAAATGACAATAACGGAATTATCATACAGTCCTTCCTCTTTTAATTGTTTAATAAATAGTTTAAGAGCTTCATCCGTGTAACGAACGGTTGGGAAGTAGCGGTTTACAACACCACTTTCCGAATTAAACTCATCAACATATTGATCTTCTGGATTTAGAAGAAATGGAAAATGATTTGTTAAAGTAATAAATTTTGTATAGAACGGTTGTGGTAAAGATTTTAGCTTTGGAATCGATTGTTCAAAGAACCCTTTATCTTTTAATCCCCAACCGACAGACATTTGTTCTGTGCCTACGTAATCATTTAAATTAAAGTAACGATCATATCCAAGTGCAGGATACATTACATCACGATTCCAAAACGTTTTATCGTTTGAATGGAAGACAGCAGAAGAATATCCGTATTTTTTTAATTGTTCTGGTGTAGCTGTATATTCATTTGTTGCGTGAGTAAAGAATACAGAACCGCGGTCTAACGGATAAAGCGAATTTTCAACGATAAATTCAGCATCAGAAGTTTTACCTTGTCCCGTTTGATGATAGAAGTTATCGAAATAAAAACTATCTTTAATAAATTCATTTAAAAATGGAGTAATTTCTTTTCCATTTATTTTTTTATTAATAACAAAACTTTGTGTAGATTCCATTGAAATCAAAATTACATTTTTACCTTTTGCAGCTCCAAATAAGTTTTTATCAACTTGCTTATCTTTTGAGTCTGTATAGTTTTTAATTTCAGAGAATCCGTCACCACTTGCAAATACACGTTCAGCCGAAGATTTAGATTGAAGTGTAATATCAAATAGATGATATGTGTATAAACCTAAATTTTTCACGACAGTTTGACGATCAAATGAGCGTGAGAACATTTGTGGCTTATAAATAACTGAAACGACAATTTGTAATGCTAATAGAGCTGTTACACCGCTAAAGAAAGTTCGCTTCTCAGAGCGAGAAAGTGGCGTCTTGTCGCAAAATGCTGGGAATTTACGTGAAAGAAACATTAAAATAATTGCATCTGCAAATAAAAGTAATGTTTTGTACGTAAAGAGTTCTTTTATACTTGTCCCTAAATCAGCCATATTATTTGTTTGAAATAAAACTGGGAACGTAACGAAATCGTTATAAAACCCATAAAACATTGCATTTCCAAATAAAATAAAGGACAGTATAAAACTGATTCCAACTATAATGCGGTTTCGGTGTTTAGATGCAAGTAAAGCAAAACCGAAAAATAAAAGTAACGCAGCTAGTGGATTAATAAAAAGCATAAATTCTTCAAAGAAGTTATCAATTTTAATATCAAATGCTAGCTTGTACACAATATATGTTTTTATCCATAATAAAACGACTGCAACGAGTGCAAATCGCAGTTTTGGAAACAGGCGTTGTAGCATAATATACTCCTCTCCTAAAAAGCATGACAGTTCTTGTGAGCCGGTTTGATTAGCGCCTCATTTTATATATACGAACAGTCCTTTGTTATTATGTTTATTATACTATGAGTATCATTATACGAAAATAAAAGAGAGTTGTGGACTTTTTTATAATAATTGAGTAGAAAAAGGGCAGTGGGAGACAATAAAACGGAGTTTCTATGTATGATAATTATCGTGCGCAGAAAGAATCGTGTAATAATACGGAGGTTATAATGCGAAAATTATTATATTTTATAGTATGCAGTAGTGTTATACTTTTTGCTTCACCGAGTGTGTCGGTAGCCCAATATGATGCACCTCTTATGGAAGATGCCCTTTATTCTGTTTTATTTCCGAAAATAAATAAAGCAATTGAAAAACAATATGGGAGCTTGAAGCCTTATCAATGTCCTAAAATTATTAGTTTAAAAAAAGTGTATAGCGGTACATATTTATTTCAAGCAAGTATTGAAGTAACGAAGTATGAACGAGTTGCTGGGAAAATTGCTCCACCATTTGAGAAGGTAACGATTACATTTAATAATGAAGAAGGCGAATGGGAAGTGTCAAAGATTTCAGTAAAGCGCTTACCAAATGATACGAAATTAAACTGTAAAAAAACAATATAAAAAATTGTTTGACAAATAAAATGGTCCTTTGGTATTGTTAATAGCAACAATTAGATGTTTGAAAATTAAATAGACTTACCTCATCTACTCTCAAAGGTAGAGGCCGCGATAGGAAAGAGTAAGCTATGGGAGATTTAATGGAATCTGTGATCATAGGTTGAAAGGGACTATTGCCGAAATATAAGAATAACCATCTTATTCATATATTGGGACTACATTGAATAAATGTAGTACTGTCATAATATTTCTTTTATGGAGAGCTATTTGGAGATGTTGATGCGGTTTCTTATTTTGAGGAGATAACAACTCGTTTATTTTTTCAATATATATTTTTCCTAATAAGAAACGCGTGTGAACATTGTTCCGCGCGTTTTTTGTCTATCTAAAAGCGTGCTGCAATGAATAGAAGATTGGGGTTATGAGTTTTAGAGGAAATAAGGGAGGAATTCAAATGTATTTACACGGCACAAGCCGAATCAATGGGCAAGGACACTTAGAAATTGGAGGGTGCGATACGACGCAGCTAGCAAAACAATACGGAACACCACTTTATGTATACGATGAAGAGTCTATTCGAGGAAAGTGCCGCGCGTTTCATCGTGCGTTTAAAGAAAGTGGTTTCTCTTATCAAGTAGCATATGCAAGCAAGGCGTTCTTGTGCATGGAGATGTGCCGAGTGGCTCGTGAAGAGAATATGTCATTAGATGTTGTTTCTGGAGGAGAATTATATACTGCGCTGCAAGCAGGATTTCCGGCATCACGCATTCATTTTCACGGCAATAATAAAACAGAAGAAGAAATTGTGATGGCTCTTCAGGCGAATATTGGTTGTTTTGTCGTAGATAATTTCTTAGAATTAGAAATTTTGCATGATTTAGCAGTGCAACATGGGAAATTTGTGAACATATTAATTCGTGTAACGCCCGGAGTAGAGGCGCACACACATGAATATATTACAACAGGCCAAGATGATTCGAAATTTGGATTTGGCGTGTCAAATGGTCAAGCGATGCAAGTAATTGAGATTGCTTTACAAAAATCAAATTATAATGTGTTAGGAATTCATTCACATATCGGATCACAAATATTTGAAACGGCCGGCTTTGTGCGAGCGATTGAAGTTCTTCGTCAATTTTTAGAAGAAGTGAGAGAGCGAACAAACTATGTAGTAAAAGTGCTAAATGTAGGCGGAGGATTCGGAATACGCTACACAGAGTCAGATACACCATTAACTCTTGAGACATATGTGCGAGCTGTAACAAGTGCTGTGAGGGAACAATTTACAGTATGTAATTATCCCCTGCCAGAAATATGGGTTGAACCAGGCCGTAGTATTGTAGGGGATGCTGGAACGACAATTTATACAGTCGGATCTGTGAAAGACATTCCTGGTATTCGGAAATATGTATCAGTGGATGGTGGGATGACTGATAATTTAAGACCTGCTTTATATAACGCTCGTTATGAAGCGATGTTAGCGAATCGAGGGAATGATGAGAATGAGGAACTTGTCTCGATTGCTGGGAAGTGCTGTGAGAGTGGAGATATGTTAATTTGGGATATCACTCTACCGAAAGTTGCTTCAGCCGATTTATTAGCAATTTCTTGTACAGGGGCATATGGATACTCGATGGCGAATAATTATAATCGGATTCGTAGACCAGCTGTCGTCTTCGCGAAAGGCGGCACATCACAAATTGTTGTAGAGCGTGAAACATATGAAAATATTATTGGGAACGATCGCATACGTATTAAAGAACTTGTGTGAATGGGAAAAAGGAGTTGTTCGGATGGGCAATTCCTTTTTTATAAAATAAAATAATTAAAATATATCGGAAAACTAGGATTGAAAAAAATCAGAATTGTGATAAAATACAAATACAAAGCTTATCAAGAGAAGCGGAGGGAACTGGCCCGAAGAAGCTCGGCAACCTGCTTATAGAAAGCAAGGTGCTAAATCCAGCAAAATGGAATCCATTTTGAAAGATAAGGTAAAATATATTACCGAACAGTCTTTTCGAAATGGGAAAGATTTTTTTTATGAATAAAAAGGGGGGCTGTTCGCGTGAGCGTACGGGAACATTTTGAGGAAGTATCTGAGAAAATTCAAGCGATGCTTGCTGATATGAAATATGGTTCAATTACAATTGTTGTGCAAGATGGGAAAGTCATTCAATTAGAGAAAAGTGAAAAGGTACGTTTAAAGTAAAAAGCGCTGACTAGAAAAACTAGAGGCGGTTTTAACCTATTATATTAGGTTAAAACCGTCTTTTTGCTTTTACAGGGGGAAAGAACATGTTGACGTATGAAACGTGGGAAGAAAATAATGTTTCATTTTCAGAAGAAGATGAAACGAAAGGCGCGCTATCTGTATTAAGTTGGGCTTATAAAGAATATAAAAATGAAATTGTATACGCATGTAGCTTCGGAGTGGAAGGGATGGTATTGCTGCATCTTATAAACCAAGTAAATCCATCTGCTAAAGTTGTATTTTTAGATACGAATGTTCATTTTCAAGAAACGTATGAATTAATTCAAAAAGTGCGTAAACGATTTCCTTCATTAAATATTATAGAAAAACAGCCGGAACTTACGCTTGATGAACAAGCGAAGTTGCATGGTGAGAAATTATGGGAAAGTAATCCGAATCTTTGTTGTAAAATTAGAAAAATTTTACCGTTAGAAAAATCATTGGCAGCGGAAAAAGCGTGGATATCGGGCTTAAGGAGGGAACAATCAGAAACACGTAAGCATACAAAGTTTATAAATCAAGATCATCGCTTTCAATCTATTAAAGTTTGTCCACTCATTCATTGGACGTGGAAAGAAGTGTGGCGATATGTATACAAACATAGCTTACCGTATAACCCGCTGCATGATGTTGGATATCCAAGTATTGGGTGTGAGAAGTGTACGTTACCTGTAGGTGAGGGTGGCGATTCGAGAGATGGTAGGTGGTCTGGGAAAGTGAAAACAGAATGTGGTCTTCATTACCAATAAGATGAATTTGAAAATAAAGCTAAGAGAGGAAATAGAAAATGAGTACAAGAAACGAATTAATAAATCGTATAGACGAGACTTACGACGTATCACAAATCGAAAAAGAAATTGAACTAGACAACATTGCGTTAAGTGATTTAGAGCTATTAGCGACAGGGGGATATAGCCCACTTACTGGTTTTTTAGGAAAGAAAGATTATGATTCGGTCGTAGAAACGCTTCGCTTAGCAAACGGGAGCATATGGAGTATACCGATTACATTACCAGTAACAGAAGAAGTAGCAGAGAGTTTAAAAGCTGGAGAGGAAGTAAAACTTGTTAATGCTGAAAATGTATATGGTGTCATTCAAATAGAAGATATTTTTGTGCCTGACAAGGAAAAAGAAGCGTTACTTGTGTATAAAACGACGGATGAGGTTCATCCAGGAGTGAAAAAATTATATGAACGACCGAACGTTTATGTCGGGGGAGCTATTATTCTTACAAAACGCTTTGAAAATAATCCGTTTCCTTCTTATCATTTAGATCCAATTGAAACGAGAGAAGCATTTAAAAAACGTGGTTGGAAAACAGTGGTTGGATTTCAAACGAGAAATCCGGTACATCGTGCCCATGAATACATTCAAAAATCTGCCCTTGAAATTGTAGATGGTCTCTTTTTAAATCCACTCGTTGGGGAAACGAAGTCGGACGATATTCCTGCTGATGTAAGGATGGAAAGCTATGAAGTATTACTTCAAAACTATTATCCGAAAGATCGTGTCTTTTTAGGTGTATTTCCTGCAGCAATGCGTTACGCAGGACCGAGGGAAGCGATATTCCATGCAATAGTCAGAAAGAATTTTGGATGCACCCACTTTATCGTAGGGCGTGATCATGCAGGAGTAGGAGATTATTACGGGACTTATGAAGCACAAGAAATTTTTACAAACTTTACAGTGGAAGAATTAGGGATTACACCATTATTTTTTGAACATAGTTTTTACTGCACGAAGTGTGAAGCGATGGCTTCGACGAAAACATGCCCACACGGAAAAGAGGATCATGTCATTTTATCAGGTACGAAAGTAAGAGAACTATTAAGAAACGGTGAGGTTCCGCCGAGTACATTTAGTCGTAAAGAAGTAGTGGAAGTGCTAATTAAAGGTTTGAAAAAAGAAGTAGTAACAGAATAGGGAGAGAATGACATGGATACGAATATTACTTGGCATACAGCATCTGTTTCAAAAGATGAGAGAAGAGTAAGAAATGGGCATCATAGTTTTGTAGTTTGGTTTACTGGTCTATCAGCTTCAGGTAAATCTACGGTGGCGAACGCGGTTGCTCGTAAACTATTTGAAAAGAATATTGGAAACTATGTATTAGATGGAGATAATGTACGCCACGGTTTAAATAAAGACTTAGGTTTTTCTGAAAGTGATCGTATGGAAAATATAAGACGGATTGGTGAAGTGGCGAAGCTATTTGTAGATCAAGGTACTGTTGTTCTTACAGCGTTTATTTCACCGTTTCGAGTAGACCGAAAACAAGTTAGAGATCTATTAGCAGCAGATGAGTTTATAGAAGTGTTTGTAAAATGTCCAATTGAAGAGTGTGAAAAACGTGATCCAAAAGGATTATACAAAAAGGCAAGACAGGGTGATATTAAAGAGTTTACTGGTGTTGATTCACCGTATGAGGAGCCAGAGAAAGTAGAGTTAATTGTAGAAACGCACAAGTATTCTATTGAAGAATGTGCAGAACAAATCGTGAAGTACTTACAAGAGCGTAGTTTTATATAGGGGGATAAAAAATGAGTTATGAAAAAGTATGGGCTAACAATGAAAAATTAAATCAGACTGAGAAAAATAAATTGAAAAAAGATGGACTGGAAATCTTTAATGATATTCCTTACTATGCAGAAAATGGCTTCGAATCTATTCCGAAAGAAGAGTGGGACGCATTCAAATGGGCAGGGTTATATTTACAAAGACCGAAAGAAGCTGGATATTTTATGATGCGTGTAAATATACCTTCAGGGATTATTACGAATGCACAGGCAGAAGTGCTTGCTTCTATCGCTGAGGATTATGGGCGTGACGTAATAGATATTACGACAAGACAGGCGATTCAGTTTCATTGGTTAGAAATTCATCAAATTCCAGATATTTTCAAAAGATTAGCAAGAGTTGGGTTATCTTCAGCGGGGGCGTGTGGTGATATAACGCGTAATATTACAGGGAATCCACTTGCTGGTATTGATGCAAATGAACTGTTTGATACAACGGGTATTGTGAAAGAGGTATATGATTATTTCCAACATAATGAAGAGTTTTCTAACTTACCGCGTAAATTTAAAATGTCTATTAGTTCTAACATTTATAATTCAGCAAACGCAGAGATTAACTGTGTTGCATTTACACCTGCAACGAAAGAGATAGATGGTGAGAAAAAAGTTGGTTTTCATATAAAAGTAGGCGGTGGATTATCAGCCCGTCCATATTTAGCTGATGAATTAGATGTATTCGTTTTACCAGAAGAAGTGAAGGCGGTAGCAATTGCGATTGCTACGATATTCCGTGATTTTGGATACCGTGAAAAACGTCATTTAGCCCGTTTGAAATTTCTAGTTGCAGACTGGGGAGCAGAGAAATTTAAAGAGAAACTAATAGAGTATATAGGACCATTGCAAAGTAAAGGAGAAAGTGCTCTCAAAGGATGGAATGCGGGATACTTTTATGGTGTTCAAGATCAAAAACAAGATGGACTAAAATATGTAGGTTTTAATGTGCCGGTAGGACGTCTACATGCAGAAGAAATGTTTGAGATTGCAAGAATTGCTAAGCAGTATGGAAATGGACAGATTCGTACATGTAATTCGCAAAATTTCATTATTCCGAATGTTCCGCCAGAAAATGTAACAGGTTTACTAAATGAGCCGTTATTTAAAGCCATATCAGCAAGTCCTAAATCATTTATTGGTCATGCGGTTTCCTGTACCGGTATTGAGTATTGCAATCTTGCTTTAGTAGAAACGAAAGAAAGATTACGCAAAATCGCAGAGTACTTAGATACACAAATTGCGCTCGATGTTCCAGTTCGTATTCATATGGTAGGATGCCCGAATTCATGTGGGCAACGTCAAATTGCTGACATTGGATTGCAAGGGGTGAAAATGAAAACGAAGGAAAAAGGAATTGTTGAAGCATTTGAAATATACGTAGGTGGAACGCTGTTAGATGGCGGTGCTTATAACCAAAAGTTAAAAGGGAAAATAGATGGTGAGGATCTACCTGATGTACTTGCATCATTTATAAGCTATTTCAAAGAGAATAAATTACCAGTTGAAACGTTTTATGATTTTGTCGGCCGTGTTGGTGTAGAGACATTACAAATAGCGTTAAATAACGTGCTAGAAGAAGTAATAGCGTCTTAGGAGGGACAATATGGATTTATATCGATTTGAAGCTGTGTTAGTAAATAGTATTGTTCCGATTGTTGTTGTTGCTCAAAGTGAAGAACAGGCATTTAAGCTCGCGGAGATAGAGCTTGAAAAGCATTTTTTACCGTTACCAGAAGTAAAGGAGATTTCTCTATTTGAAAAAAAGAAGATTCGAAAAGGTGCAGCATTTGTTATTCATGAGTAGGAAAAAGGTAATACGAAATAATGAAAACTTCCATTCGTATATAAGGATGGAAGTTTCACTTTAATAGTAGAAATGAGGAGAGATGATGGGGAAGGTTTATATCGTTGGTGCAGGTCCTGGTGATCCAGATTTAATTACTGTGAAAGGGTTGAAATGTATTGAGAAGGCAGATGTTATTTTATACGACCGTCTCGTGAATAAAGAGTTACTTTCCCATGCAAAGCCTGAAGCGGATTTAATTTATTGCGGAAAACTACCAAATTATCACACGATGAAGCAAGAGACGATTAACACGTTTCTTATTAAATATGCGAAAAAAGGAAAAGTTGTAACGAGGCTTAAGGGCGGCGATCCATTTGTATTTGGTAGAGGAGGAGAAGAAGCTGAAGCGTTAGCAAAGCAAGGTGTACCATTTGAAATCGTTCCTGGTATTTCAGCTGGGATAGCTGCTCCTGCTTATGCTGGCATCCCAGTGACACATCGTGATGCAAGTGCAAGTTTTGCTATTGTGACAGGGCATAGGAAAGAAGGTGCTGAAGAAGAAGTGAAGTGGGAAAATTTAGCGAAAGGTGTAGAGACTTTAGCTGTATATATGGGGGTTAGCAATTTACCCTACATATGTGAACAACTGATGAAGCATGGAAAAGACAAAAGTACACCTGCTGCTATTATTGAACGGGGAACGACATCAATGCAGCGCACAGTTGTAGGGACGTTAGGAACAATTGTGGATGTTGCAAAAAAAGAACAAATTCAAAATCCGAGCATGATTGTAATTGGAGAAGTGGTCCGTTTTCGAGAAAAAATCCATTGGTTTGAGAAACAGACAGAAAGTACCTATCAAGTAAGTGGAGTGTTATAAAATGAAAGCCGTCTTATATATATGCCATGGAAGTCGTTTGAAAGCAGCTAAAGAAGAAGCGGTTGCATTTATTACGTCATGCATGAACCGTGTAGAGGCAAGTATTCAAGAAGTTTGTTTTTTAGAGTTAGCGAGCCCAACGATTAATGAAGGGTTCCGTACATGTGTGAAGCGTGGTGCTACAGAGATTATTGTTATTCCAGTTTTTTTATTAGCGGCAGGTCATGTGAAAAAAGATATACCGTTTGAATTGGAAAAGTTAAATAATCAATTTTCGAATGTTAAAGTGACCTACGGTAACCCGTTTGGTGTATCAGAAACACTTGTGAAATCGGTGTATAGTGGAAGTGGCATTGAACAGGAAGATAAGAATGAAGTGACGCTACTTCTCGTAGCAAGAGGGAGTAGTGATCCTGAAGTATTAAGAGATATAAACTGGATTGCTTCTTTATTTCAACATGAAGAGAAAATTAAAAAAGTAGAGGTTTGTTATTTAGCGGCTGCCGAGCCGAAATTTGAGGAGAAGTTAAAGGAAGTTGTTGAACGAAAAGAAAAGAATATCGTTGTACTGCCTTACTTATTATTTACAGGTTTACTTATGAAACATATTGAAAAAGAAGTGCGCCAATATGAGTTGGATGAGATAAAAATAAGTCCGTATTTAGGAAAGAATGAAGCATTTCAATATATGTTAATTCAGAAAACGAAGAAATTATTGAAGGGAGATCAATATGTATCCACTTACAGTGCGAGTTGAGAAGAAACGTGTTGTTGTCATTGGTGGAGGAAAAGTCGCGGGATTCAAAATTATTCCTTTACTAAAACAAGGTGCGGATATAGTTGTGATAAGTCCTGAATTGGATGCGAATTTAGTGAAACTAGTGGAAGAAAAGCAAATTCGTTGGTATCAAAGGGAGTATGAAAAAAGTGATATTCAAGGTGCTTTTTTAGTTGTTGCAGCGAGTAGTGATGCCTTATTAAATGAACAAATTGCTGAAGATAGCGCAGAAAATCAATTAGTAAATGTTATTACGAACCCGGAAAGTGGCAATGTTCATTTTCCGGCGGCGATTCATCGTGGATTATTGAATGTAGCTGTTTCTACCGGAGGAGCGAGTCCGAAACTTGCAAAAAAAATTCGTGATGATATCGCAAATAAATATGATGAGGCGTATGGATCGTATCTTGATTTTTTATACGAAGTTAGAATAAAAGTGAAAGAATTACAAATAGAGAAAAGAGAGAGAAATATATTGTTGCAAGAAGTATTAAAGTCGATATATGTTCAAAATGAACAAAAAAGAGAATTGTTTTTACAAGAATTAGAGAGAAGAGTTCATATAGGATAATGAGTAAATTGTACTTTACAACTATAAAAATATAATTTATAATCACAAGTAACTTCAATAAATGAAATCGATGAGCAAGAAGAGTATGTATATTTGATACGTTCAGAGAGCTGGGGGAAGGTGTGAGCCCGGTACGATAAAATATACAGAATGGGCTTGCGAGAGGTATGTTGAACATTGTAGTAGGCAACCCGGGTTCCGCCGTTAAAAGGATAGAGTATCGGAATTTTCCTGTACTTGAACAAGTGGGATTTATCAATCCAATTGAGGTGGTACCACGGTATTTACATTACATATATCGTCCTCTACATGCATATTTGCGTGTAGGGGACTTTTTTATTTTCTAAAGGAGGTGTGCGAGTATGAAATGAAAGTGTATAATTAACAAAAGTTTAAATATTCAGAAAAGGAGAATTTATGATGAAAGAAACACAGCAATGGACGTCGAAAATAGGCTTTGTACTCGCAGCAGCCGGAGCCGCAGTAGGTCTTGGTGCCATATGGAAATTTCCGTATGTTGCAGGTAATGGTGGGGGAGGCGCATTCTTCCTTGTATTTTTACTATTAACTGTATTTATAGGTATGCCGCTTCTTTTAGCTGAATTTGTTATTGGACGTAGTACTCAAAAAGAGGCAGTTACAGCGTATAAAGTATTGGTGCCAAATAGCAAGTTATATCCTTGGATTGGTCGCATGGGAGTTGTTACTTGTTTTAGTGTACTCTCTTTTTATAGTGTTGTAGGTGGATGGATTTTACTGTACTTATACTATAGTGTTACAGGTAGCTTCTGGAATGGTGTTGTTGATTATGGAAAATTATTTGGTGAAACGATTTCAAATCCAGTAAGTGCGATTGGAGCGCAATTTATCTTTATGCTTTGTACTATTTTTGTAGTAAGTAAAGGTGTAGAGAAGGGAATAGAAAAGGCAAGTAAGTATATGATGCCGCTATTATTTATTTTGTTTATTGCAATCATTATTCGTGCGTTAACACTAGATGGTGCTTTTGCTGGGGTAGAGTTCTTCTTAAAACCAGATTTTTCAAAGCTGACAGCAGATACGATTTTATACGCGATGGGACAATCGTTCTTCTCACTAACAGTAGGTGCCTCAGTAATGGTCACGTATAGTTCGTACTTGAAGAAAGAAGAACATTTAGCTAAATCAGCAACATCTATTGTAAGTTTAACTGTTTTTATTACAGTACTTGCAGGATTAGCAATTTTCCCGGCGATTTTCGCATTAGGCGTTAAGCCGACTGAAGGACCAGGACTACTGTTTATCGTCCTTCCAGCAGTATTTGCGAAAATACCATTTGGACAATTTTTCTTCATTATGTTTTTAGTTTTATTTTTCTTTGCAACTTTAACATCTGCGATTTCCATGCTTGAAATTGTAGTAGCATCTGTTGCGAAAGATAATGAGAAAAAGCGTCCGTCAGCATCATTATTAATTGGTATTCTTATTTTTGCAGTTGGAATCCCGTCAGCATTATCGTTTGGAATTATGAGTGATGTGAAAATATTTGGTAAGACATTTTTTGATTTCGTCGATTTTTCGGTAAGTAATGTATTACTGCCGCTCGGAGTACTAGCCATTTCGCTATTCGTACCAAATAAAATGAGTAAAGAAATGTTAATGAAAGAATTAGAAGTTACGGAAACGAAAGGGAAAACATTATTTAATATTTGGTTCTTCTTGCTTCGTTATGTTATTCCAGTAACGGTAATTATTGTATTTTTAAATGCGATAGGCGTATTTAAAATGTTTGCATAATAAAAAGACGGAGATTTCTCCGTCTTTTTATTATGTTGTAGGTATATTCACTAAACGATTATACGCTTTATAGGCTGTGACGACTGCAATGAATGATCCGATTAAAAATAATGCTGAGCCGCCAAATGTAAATAACCGGCCAATGTAAGTTTCTCTAGCTTCTTCTATTTTCTGTTGTAATTGTGTATTCATATGATTCACCTCGTAAAATATAGGCATTTAGTTGTAGTCTATGTGGAATGCCTATAGTGTGTGAAGTGGAAATAAAAAAACTCGGTATGCACCGAGTTTTTTTATAATCCGATATAAGGAGATGGATCCACTGCGTTTGTCTTGCCGACATTCCATTCTCCAAGGTGAAGTTCGAAGTGTAAATGCTGCCCGTATGATTGTCCAGTATTTCCCATGAATCCAAGTTGAGTGCCTTGTTTTACAGTTTGTCCATTTGATACAGAACGGCTACTCATATGAGCATATACTGTCGTATATGTTTTTCCGTTTATACGGTGAGATAAGTATACAACGTTTCCGTAACTAGATGATAATTCTGAGCGAATAACAACACCATCAGCAGCGGCAATAATTGGAACGGTTCCTGAGGCTGCGATATCGATTCCTTTATGGTTATCTATAGAGCGCACGCCAAACCCAGAAGTTTTTGATCCAGCTGCTGGCTTAATAAACCCACCAATATTTGTATCGTGTGGTGTTGGAGCTGCTTGAGCTGCTTGAGCAGATGTAGTAGCTTGTTTACGAGCTTCTTCCGCCTTGCGAGCTTCTTCAGCTTTACGAGCCTCTTCGGCACGTTTTTCTTCTTCAATTGCTTTTTGAACAGCTTGACGCTGATTTTCTAAAATGCCTTTAGATTCTTCTAATCCTTCAATCTCTGAATCTACTTTTGCTACTTTCGTATGTAGATCGCTAATAAATGTTTGCTGCTGTTGTTGGTTATTTTGTAATTCTTGCTGTTTTTGTTCTAATTTTTGCTCGGATTCTTTCAGTTGTTGCTCTTTTTTCTCAACAGTCTCTTTTTCTTTCGTCACAGCATTTTGGTCAGTTGTTTGCTTTTTAACAATATCTGTATCATTGTTTAAAATTAAACTTACAGAGTACATATTATCAACAAGATCAGCAATGTTTGTAGAATTTGTTAATACCTCTGTAATGATGTTTGTACGAGGTTTTTCTTGCATAGATTGTAAACGTTGTTTAATAACTTCCTGACGCGTATCTATGTTTGTTTGTAATTGCTCTATATGTTTCTTTTTTTCAGTAATTATTTGTTGTGTTTTACTAATTTCTTTTTTTGTATCGTTTAATTCAGCTTCGTTTTTATTAATAGAAGTAGTTAAGTCATCAATTTTCTTTTGTAATTCTTGAATTTCTTTTTCTATTTGTTCTTTCTCAGCTGATTTATTTTGTAAGTCATTTTGTTTTCCTTCTAATTCAGATTGAATATTAGATAATTTATCTTGATTCGTTTCAGCGTATACGGGTGAAAGTAACGGAGAAACAAAAAGTGTTCCTGCTGCTAAAACACTAAACGCTGCAAATTTCTTTTTCATGGTTGTCTGGCTCCTTTCCCTATGAATGTTATATATCATAAGAAGAAGAGTGTCTATCGTTGTAACCATAATGTAAAGAAAATTTTATAAAGTTGCTAAGTTTTGTCGGAATTTATCATTTTTTAACGGTAATTGTCATGGTAGATGCACTTTTTGTTCGTGTAAGAAGGATGTATTTTTTTGGGGTTTTTATGTAAAATAAAGGGAATAATGCATTTGTTTTATATAGTGAAATATTAGATAGGAATCCAATAAAACACTGATAAGGAATCGTTCTCATGTGAGGTTTTCTGACATGGGCTTTGTTTTTGTCAAGAAAATTATTTGTGTTCGGGCAAACTTATTTTGTTGTCAGATTTAAAATTTTGATTTATGATTTTTAACAGGGACAAAATGTAGTGAATTGTCGAATAATATGTAATACTCTTAATTTCAAGTTTTATAGAGATAGAATGAGAGATAGAGTGACACATCGAAGAGGGGGTTACAACAAATATGAAAAGAATAGGACTTGCATGGCAAATATTAATAGGACTTGCGCTTGGTATTGCAGTTGGAGCGATTTTCTTTGATAATCCAGCGGTTGTGAAATATTTACAACCAATTGGTGATATTTTCATCCGATTAATTAAAATGATCGTTGTACCAATTGTTGTAGCAAGTATTGTTGTTGGGGTTGCTGGTGTTGGTGATGTAAAAAAACTGGGCCGACTAGGCGGGAAAACAATTCTTTATTTTGAAATTATTACAACAATTGCAATTATTGTCGGTCTATTAATTGCGAATATTTTCCAACCAGGAAAAGGCGTAAATATGGATCAGTTAACGAAGACAGATATTTCGAAATATACACATACGACAGAGCAAGTGCAAAGTCATTCATTTGCAGATACATTTGTAAATATTGTTCCAACGAACATTATGAAGTCATTAGCTGACGGAGATATGCTTGCGATTATCTTCTTCTCTGTATTATTTGGTTTAGGTGTAGCAGCAATTGGTGAAAGAGGAAGACCGGTTCTTCAATTTTTCCAAGGTGTAGCTGATGCAATGTTTTATGTAACAAACCAAGTTATGAAATTTGCACCATTTGGTGTGTTTGCACTAATTGGTGTTACAGTTTCTACATTCGGTCTAGCTTCATTAATTCCATTAGGGAAATTACTAATTGTCGTATATGGAGCAATGATCTTCTTCGTCGTAGTTGTCTTAGGACTTACAGCGAAAATATTTGGAATTAACATTTTCCAATTCTTTAGGATTTTAAAAGACGAGCTGATCTTAGCATATTCTACAGCGAGTTCAGAAACAGTTTTACCGAAAATCATGGAGAAAATGGAGAAATTCGGTTGTCCGAAAGCAATTACGTCTTTCGTTATTCCGACAGGTTATTCATTTAACTTAGATGGATCAACTTTATATCAAGCAATTGCGGCTATTTTCCTAGCACAAATGTACGGTATTGATTTATCTATTACACAACAAATTACATTATTACTTGTATTAATGGTTACATCAAAAGGTATCGCAGGTGTACCAGGCGTATCATTCGTTGTATTATTAGCGACACTTGGTACAGTAGGTATTCCACCTGAAGGTTTAGCATTCATCGCTGGTATTGACCGTATTTTAGATATGGCTCGTACAGCAGTTAACGTTGTAGGTAACTCTTTAGCAGCTGTAGTTATGTCTAAGTGGGAAGGTCAGTATGACGCTGAAAAAGGACAAGCTTATTTGAAAGAAATTTCTAATAAGCAAGCAGCTTAATTATAATTTGAACAAGCTCTCACATAATATGTGGGGGCTTTTCTATATAGAAGGGAAGCGGACGTAATGAAACGTAAATATGGTGACGGTTCTTCGTGGAAGCGACTAATAGAGAAGGATTATACGGTTAAGCAAGTAGAAGAAGGAATGCTAGGAATATTAGACATAAAAAAGGTAAGAGAACATAGTTGTAAAGAATATGATGGTAAAAAACTTTGTATCGCAGGGAATCAATATACGTGGATTCAATATTTTATAGACGGGAAAAACTTTGCGATTACAGCTATGTTAGATGATCAGAAAAAATTAGTGCAATATTATATCGATGTGGCGAAAGAATATAAAATTGATGACCGTGGTTTACCGTATTTTGATGATTTATATTTAGATGTAGTGTTATTACCGAACGGTAAGATGTATGTACTAGATGAAGATGAGCTAGAGGACGCCTATAAAAGTGGCGATGTTACAAAAGAAGAGTACGAGTTAGCTTGGTACACTACGAAATGGATAATAGATGCAATAAAAAATAGTGAATTTTATTGGATTTCAATATTGGAAGAAGAAATCAAAAAGTTAAAATGATTGTTGTATTCAAATTTTTGTATAATTACCAAAAAAATCTATACAAAAAATAATTGACTTTTGTTTTGTAAGCGAGTAAAGTTAGGGAAGAAATTATTATTAAAAAATAAATATGAAACCTTCTTATAAAGAGAGGCGGAGGGACTGGCCCTACGATGCCTCGGCAGCGGACTCGATTTCAGAGTGCTGTGCCAAATCCAGCAAGCATGTGCTTGAAAGATGAGAAGAGCGTTCCTTATAGATGTATAAGACCTCTTCTCATTGGAAGAGGTCTTTTGTTATTCATTAGAAAAAGGTTGAAACTAGGGAGAGATGGTACTTTGAAAGAAACGAGAGGAAATGGTTTGGCTTTATTACCACTTGGGATATTTTTGGCGCTATTTATTGGTTCTGGAATTATTACAGGTGATTTCTATAAATTGCCGATACTTGTAGCAATTTCAATTGCTGTAGGAGTCGCTTTAGCAATGAATCGTAAAGAAAGTTTTAATGTAAAAGTAGAACGATTTGCTAAAGGTGCAGGGAACCCGGATATTATGATTATGGTTCTGATTTTTGTACTTGCAGGAGCATTTTCTGAAACAGCAAAAGGGATGGGCGGCGTTGATTCTACAGTTAATTTAGCGTTATCCATTTTACCGCAAGGATTTATCGTAGCTGGAATTTTTGTTATAGGGGCATTTATTTCATTAGCGATGGGAACTTCAATGGGAACAATTGCTGCATTAGCACCAATAGCTGTAGGTATTAGTGGGCAAACTGATATCTCTATTGCACTTACGATGGCTACTGTTGTTGGTGGGGCGATGTTTGGGGATAATTTATCATTTATTTCAGATACAACAATCGCAGCTGTACGTTCACAAGGAACAGAAATGAAAGATAAGTTTAAAACGAACTTTTTAATTGTATTACCAGCAGCTATTATTACAATTGTACTATTAGTAATCGTTACTTTAGGAAGTGACACGCAGATTAAAGCGCATAGCTTTGACTGGATAAAGATTTTACCGTATGCAGGAGTACTTATTACAGCATTGCTTGGTTGGAATGTACTTATTGTGTTAACTGGTGGAACTGTACTATCCGGCGTTATAGGTCTTTTAGATGGGAGTTACACGTTAGAGAGTTTCTTTAAAAGTGTAACGACTGGAATGGGCGGTATGATGGAGTTAGTATTACTTGCTATTTTAATTGGTGGTATGGTCGAACTGATTCAATATAATGGTGGTATTCAATATTTAATGAATATTTTAACTCGTAACATTCGTTCGAAAAAAGGAGCAGAGTTCGGTATCGCTGGCTTAGTGAGTATGACGAATATGTGTACAGCGAATAATACGATTTCTATTATTTTTACAGGTCCACTTGCGAAAAATATTGCAGATCAATATGAAATTGATCCTCGTAAATCAGCGAGTGTATTAGATCTTTTCTCATGTTGTGTGCAAGGGTTAATTCCGTATGGTGCGCAAATGTTAACGGCAGCAGGATTTGCGGCGTTATCTCCGATTGAATTGTTACCATATGCGTTTTATCCGATTTTAGTTGGAGTATGTGGAATTATTTCTATATTAATTGGTTTCCCGAGGTTTTCTAAAGTAGCGGGAAAGAAAGAGTATCACAAAACAGCATAATTTAAAATGAAGTTTATGAATAGTAATGAAAGCCGTACAGAGAATGTTCTCTGTACGGCTTTTTATGTGCGATAAAAGAGTGAATCATCCTATCCTACCGCATATTTTTACAAAAGGCTGAATGCAACTCAGTCTTAAGTCTGAGTCGAAAACGGTTCTTAAGCTCGTTATGGAAAAGTGAAAAAATAGTTAAGATAAGAGTATCAAATCGAAGGGAGGCAAGCACAAGATGAAACAATTTCTAGTGTTTATCGCGGCTGGTATTTTAGCTTTAATTGCTCTTGGTAGTCTTGCTGGTATTATAGGATTCGCAATTGGAGCAGGAGTTGTGTACTGGAGCTATAAATCATTTGTGCGAGCACAATCATTTTTTGGAAAGTTAGCTTGGGGTATTGTTGGTTTGATCGGCTTGTCCATCGCCCTTTCTCATTCCCCAGCATTAATTGGTATCGCAGCATTAGTAGTTTTATACTACGGATACCGTGAGTGGAAAAAAGAAAAAAATGTAGTTGTTGATTCTGCACCAGAAAGTTCTAAACCATATAGCAACTTTGAAGATGAGTGGAACAAGTTAATGAAAAACTAATAAAAAACTAAATCAAATTTATAAAGTAGAAGAGAGGAAGATTATAATGAAACAATCTTTATTCGGACGTGTACGCGATGCAATTTTAGCAGATTTTCATAATGTGTTAGATGAGAAAGAAAGAAAAAATCCAATCGCGATGTTAAACCAATATTTACGCGATAGTGAGCGTGAAATAACAAAAATTGAGAAGTTAATTGAGCGCCACAAAACATTAAAATCTAATTTCGCTCGTGAGCTTGAGCAAGCACGTTATTTCGTTAATAAAAGATCAAAGCAAGCGATCGTCGCTCAAGAAGCAGGCGAATTACAGCTACATGAGCGTGCGTTAGAAGAAGTAGCGTATTATGAAGGGCAAGTAACTCGATTAGAAGAAATGTATGCAGGTGTTGTAGAGCAAATTGATGAGTTAGAGCGTCGTCTTTCAGAAATGAAAAATAAATTAAAAGAAATGAACGCAAAGCGTATGGAATTAATGGCACGTGAAAATATGGCGCATGCAAATCGTCGTATGAATACAGCGATGCATAAAATGGATGAAAATAATCCGTTCTTACGCTTTGAAGAAATTGAAGATCATATTCGCGACTTAGAATCTCGTATAAATGAGGAGCATGAACGTGACACATTTGATATGAAGATTGCAAAGCTTGAGCGTGAAATGAAAGAGAAGAATGATGTATCGTTAACGAAAGAGTTAACAAAATAATAGTAGTATATTATAAAACAGGCTTATGATATAGTGATAGGAGAAAAGGTGTTGGAAAGCAATGCCTTTTCTTCTATGTATATGTAACAAGAAGGGGGGAGCTGAAATGAAGAAACAATTTTCAAAAACACAATTAATGGGGATGCTCCTCATCATATTTGGATTCGGTCTTTTTCTTGATATGATACTTGGACATTTTGAACCAGGTGGTCTCATTTTTGCATTTATTATGCTTATGTTTGGAAGGCATTATCGTAAGAAGAATCGTTATGTAAGGGGAAATGTCTTTTTATTTGTTGGTGGTATCGTATTTTTATTCTTCTTATTTTCATCAGCAGCATTTGTTCTTGTCGTCTTTGCTTGTTTAGCTTTAATTGGTTATCAATTGATTCAACAAGGACATCAGAAAAAAGCAATGAAGGTTGAAATTAAAGAAAAAGGATATATAGATGAAGAGAAGCAAATTTATCGTACAGAACCATATTTAAAAAACATGTTTGTAGGTAATGTGCGAATGATGGATCATATTTATGAACTTGAGGATATTAATGTTCAATATGGTGCTTGTGATGTGGAAATAGATTTAACAACTGCTATGATTCCAGAAGGAGAAACGGTAATTGTTATCCGAGGTATCGTTGGTAATATTCGTTTATACGTGCCATATGATATTGAGCTGTCTTTAAATCATTCTGTTATTGTCGGACGTGTGCTCCTGCCAGGACATGAAGAGACAGGATTTAATCGTAATGTTACATTTAGAACAGAGCAGTATAAAGAAGCTCCTCGTCGTATTAAAATTATTTCTTCGCTTATCGTAGGCGATACGGAAGTGAGGAAAGTATAATGAAGAAACAAAAAAATATTTCGTGGATGTATATTCGTTATTCTATGTTGTCTTCTGTTAGTATCGCACTCATTTGTACAATTGTATATGTATGGAAAAGCGAGCAACAAGTGTATGATTTATTATGGAAGGAATCCATCGCTTCTGTTCCAATTGGCTTGTTTATTATGACTACAAGTTTACTTATCGGGGGAATTGTAGGGTATGCAATCGGTTACTATATAGAGCAGCGTATACAAGGATTAAATACTTTTCTATTTGAAGTGGAGCGAGGGAATTTTCCGAGCGATGTTTCGTTTACTGCAGATGATGAATTTCATGAAGTAGAACGAAAAGTAATCGGTCTTGCTCGTCGATTAGAGGAGCAAGCTGGACTCTTTCAAAAAGTAACGAATGAACGAGCTCATTGGAATGAAGAGATGAGACAAGAAGCGATATCCCAAGAAAGGCATCGATTGGCGAGGGAGCTGCATGATTCTGTAAGTCAGCAGCTTTTTGCAATGTCGATGATGATGTCGGCTATTAATGAACAAGTAGCTGAAATTCCAGAAACGACAAACAAGCAGTTGCAGCTCGTTGAAAATATGGTTGTAAATGCGCAATCAGAAATGAGAGCATTGCTTCTTCATTTACGTCCTGTACAATTAGAAGGTAAGAAACTGACACAAGGCATAGAGGAATTATTGACGGAATTATCGCGAAAGCAACATATGAAAATTGAATGGCTAATCGAGCCAATAGAATTGAAAAAAGGTGTAGAAGATCATTTATTTCGTATTGTGCAAGAAGCTTTATCCAATACTTTACGACATGCGAAAGCGAAGAAAACGGAAGTACGTCTTCGGAAAATTGATCAATATGCAATTCTAAAAATTATTGATGATGGCGTTGGATTTGAAGTCGGAGTGAATAAGGCTGGTTCATATGGTTTAAGATCAATGCAAGAGCGTGTTCATGAAATTGGTGGGACATTAAAAGTACTTAGTTTCCCCGCTAAAGGGACGCAAATAGAAGTAAAAGTACCGATTATGATTGAGAGAGGGGGAGAATCATGATAAAAGTGTTACTTGTCGATGATCATGAAATGGTTCGAATGGGTGTATCAGCATATTTATCAACGCAGCCAGATATCGAAGTAGTTGGAGAAGCTGAAAATGGAAGAAAAGGTTCAGAGTTAGCACTGCAATTAAGACCAGATATTATTTTGATGGACCTTGTCATGGATGAGATGGATGGGGTTGAAGCAACACGTACTATTATTCAGGAATGGCCAGAAGCGAAAATTGTAGTTGTAACGAGCTTTTTAGATGATGAGAAATTGTACCCTGTTATTGAGGCTGGAGCGACAAGTTATTTATTAAAAACATCAAGAGCGAGTGATATAGCAGACGCTGTACGAGCTACTTATGATGGAGAAACGGTATTAGAGCCAAAAGTTACTGGTAAAATGATGTCTCGTATGCGTCAGAAGAAAGAACAACCTTTGCATGAGGAGTTAACAGAAAGAGAGTCTGAAATTTTGTTATTAATTGCAGAGGGGAAAAGTAATCAAGAGATTGCAGATGAATTGTTTATTGCCCTCAAAACAGTAAAGACACATGTGAGTAATATTTTAAATAAGCTAAATGTAAGTGACCGAACACAGGCAGTTATTTATGCGTTTAGACATCAATTGACGAAATGATAAAGTGAAACTTTAATCAGTGGGGGGGATCTCCGCTGATTATTAGTTTACGCCAAATCTTTTTATTGACGTTAATAAATGTAAGCGTTATCATTGAGTTGTTAACAATACATACAAAGGGGAGAGAGTGTATGTTAGTTCAAACGATATTTGGCATGGATAAGTCTAAAAAATTAGGGGATTATGTGAACGCATTACAAGCGCTTTGTGAACAATATAATGTTGAAACAGATAAAATTGCAATTGTTGAGGCGACAGAAGAGTACTATTTATTTTTAGTAAAGCAAGAAGATTGCTACGATGTTGTCAAAGTAGAAACAGTGGATACAAATATCGAATATTATACGAAAGCATATAAAATAAGCAGTTTTAATCATACTGTTTATCAAAAGTAAAAAACTCCCTTTCGGGAGTTTTTTAGGATGCTTTTACTTCGCGGGAATCGGTTATTAAGGGAACTTTTTTCGCACCGCTTAACTTAGCGATTGTAAGGCCGATAATAGCCCCGGCTAATGCTGGTATTAGCCAGCCAATTCCTTCATTATATAAAGGGATAAATTCAAAATATGGTGTGATAAATGAAACTGAAATGCCACCTTGTTTTAATCCGTCAAATACGCTTACGATTGCTGCTCCAATTAAAGCACCTACATAAACAGAACGATATCCACCGAAATATTTATGAAGTAACGATAGTAGGACGAGTACAATTGCAACTGGATATACAACAAGTAGAATTGGAACAGAGATGGCAATAATTTTCGTTAAACCTAAGTTGGCAACTAATAATCCTAATGCACAAATGATACTCGCGAACATTTTGTATGAAAATTTAGTCAATAATGTTGAGAAATATTGACTACACGCAGATACAAGTCCAACACAAGTTGTTAGACAAGCGAGTGTAACGATTAGAGATAATAGAAGTAAACCGTATGGACCGAATAATTGCTGTACGATAACAGTAAGTAATTGTCCACCATTTTGTGCATATCCGAGCGAGACGCTAGTTGCACCGAGCCAGCCAAGTGCACCATATACAAGTACGAGACCAGTAGCGGCAATAAGTCCTGCTTTCGCTGTTGCGATGGCAATGGATTTACGATCCTTCACACCTTTAGAGCGAATGGCATTTACAACGATAATTCCAAATGCAAGCGCAGAAATGGTATCCATCGTTAAGTATCCTTCCATAAAGCCTTTGAAGATTGGAGAAGTTTGATACTCTTGCATTGCTGGTCCTGATTGCCCGAGTGGTGTAAATACACTTTTAATAAATAGTAAGAGAATAGAGAGTAATAAAATAGGTGTTAAAATATTTCCGATGCGATCGACAAGTTTAGATGGATTTAAACTAAGCCAAAATACGATAGCGAAGAAGACGACTGTGTATAAAAATAGTGCTAGGTTACTAGAACGAATTGTTTCTGGTAAGAAAGAACTAACACCCATTTCATAAGCGACATTTGCAACGCGTGGAATTCCCATAGAAGGACCGATTGCGATATATACAACTACAGTAAAGAAAATTCCGAATAATGGGTGAACATGACTTGCGAGTTGTTGCATGCCGTTTCCTGATAAAGAAATTGCAATAACAGTTAATAATGGTAAACCGACTCCTGTTAGTAAAAATCCAATCATTGCCGGCCAAAAGTTTTCACCTGCATTTTGTCCAAGCATGGGAGGGAAAATTAAATTACCTGCCCCAAAAAATAAAGAAAATAGCATAAGACCCGTGAAAAAAATATGTTTTTTTGATACAGTGTTCATTGTTTTTCCTCCTTTTTTAAATTCATTTGTAAGAACACAAAAAACTCGTCCCTAAAGAAAGGGACGAGTTATATTTACCCGCGATACCACCCTAATTTATACATGTAGAAATGAGTCTATATGTATACGGCTTTACAACGTACAACATGATACGTGTTCCTTGTAACGGGGGACAGCCGGTAAGAACTTACTGTAACATTCGGTTCTACTTCTCGGAGATGATTTTCGGTTACGCACTGAACGTTGGCTTTCAGCAAATCGCCAACTCTCTGGAGGACAGTCCTATAACGTACTCGTTCTCGTCAATGAATTTTTATTCAAGTATTCTGACAGTATTGTCACATGTTTTTTTTTGAAAGTCAACATTTTTTTGAAAGATATATTTATATATGGAAATATCGAATGTGATATTCGTTGTTGTAAAGGGAATGGTGAATTGTAAAACGGGAGTAAAAATTTGTAGAGAATTGTAAAACTTATAGAGAAAGTTGATATTTATAGGAGTAAAGAAGGTATTGTTTGAATTTACAGAGAATAATATAACAATCCACTTGCTGGAAAGAACAAACCAAAAGAGGTGACTGGAATGCTTGCGATGGGAGTATTATTTGGCATTATTGCTATAATTGGTTTTATGTGGTTATATTATTCGCGTTCGTTTAAACAAGCAGAAGTTTTACTCTTTCAAAAAGGTAGTTTGTTGACAAATCAGTCTAGATATTTAGTATGTCCGAAGTGTGGAAGTGCACAGGCCAGAAGTGGAGGATATCAAGAGTGTTGCAAAATTAGATTATGAAAGAAGGAAGCCTCACATTATGTTGTGAGGCTTCCTTCCTTACAATTTCATGGCGCTCCAAATTGTCCACCGATCTCTTTCGATAATAGGAGAGATGCTTTGTAATGCGGTCTGGACCTGTTGTAGAAGTTGAGAAAGTTCATGATCTGTTAATTCATATAGAATGGATCGACCTGTTCGAGGTGATAAATCTTGTAGCAATGCTTCTACAGAATCATGTATTTTTCGTACTTCCCATTGTGTTTGAGAGGGGAACACGTGAAGAAAATATTTTTGTAATTCTTGCTGTATCGTGGTGGTTTTTGGCCGCCTTTTTGATTCTATTTCAATGAGTTTTGGAAAGGTAGAGAAAAAATATCCACGAATGTGTTCGGGGCTTCCAGGAATTGTACAATCTTCAATAGTTCGGTCTTGTACAATAAGTACACCGTTTTTCTTTAATATACGAGAAGCTTCACGTAGAAATGCAGGAATGTCTTGTAAATGATGAATCACTGCGCGCGAAATAACAATGTCAAATGTATTATTAGGATATGGGACGTTATGTGCATCACCGTGAATGAATGAAATATTTGGAAAGCCGCTACAATTTTCTTTTGCAGCTTGTAATATTTCTTTTGAAAAATCAAGTCCAATGACATTTTTGGCCCCCATAAGAGCAAGTTCTTTCGTATAAATCCCGCCACCACAGCCGATATCAATTATTTGTTTGTTTTGTATATTTGTAATACTTTTTATCATTTCTCCCCAAGAAATATGGGCGTTTCGCTGTGCGTATGTGTATTTATTATTTGCATCGTGAAAATTAATGGACATGAAGAAGACCTCCTTTCAATACTTAGTATAGCGTATTTTATAGTGTTTCACGTTTTTGTTTTTTATATGAAGAGTATAAGAATTTCTTATTGTAAAAGGAGGATTAAGTTGAAAAGGAAATATGTATTGTTGTTATTTGCTACGTTACTAGCATCTTGTGGTCAAATAGAGCAAAAAAAAGAAACAAAAAAAGTGGAAGAGACGGTGAATGAAGTGAAAGAAACGATAGGGGTAACCGTTATACAAAAAAAACATAAAGAGAAAAAGTTACAGGAATCAGAAGCTAAGTTAGTAATAGACATTATAGATAAAGCGGAAAAACAAGAAGTAACAGGTAGTTTTGGTGAACCGGAATATGAAATGAAAATTAATAGGGGTGGAAAAAAAGAAACATATTATGCATGGCTAAGAGGAGAAGACAGACGAGGATGGATACAATATAAGAAAGCTATGTATATGCTGAATAAAAAAGATACAGAAAAGCTTTTGGCTATATTTCCAAATGTTTCAGAACAAAAAGAAGATGAGATGCAGGTAGGTCCTTTAACGGAAGTAACAAAAAAAGATTTGCAGATTACTGCGTTTCATATTAAAGCAGGCGATCAAAAAGTGAATTATACGGTGCGGTATACGATTTCACATTCACTATACAACAAGTTAGAGAAGGAACAAGAGTATTATTTACAAGTCATTTTCCCAGAAAAAGTTCAAAAATTAATTGGAGCAAAAGAGAGTGAAAAAATTTCAGGTGAAAAGGTAAAGGAAGGGTATAAACAATATGAATTGCATGCTACTGTTCCGGTAAAAGATGCTTCAGAATCACAATTAAAGTCATTAGAAACATATTATGAAAATTATGATTTGAAAATATTAAATAGCAAAAAAGAAAAAATAGGTGTTTTTCAAAATATCATTCAAATTGTTAAAGAGTATGGTGAAAAAATGGATTTACAAAGATAAAATGAAACTTTAATTAGCTCTTACGGATCGAGATGAATGTAAAGTCTATATGACCTTTCCTAGGAAATGATAATAGAGAGGGGAAAACACCCCCTCTCTATTATTTTGCTTTTGCAGATGGCTCATTCATTGATTTTCGTGTAATAAGAAAAGAAATCATAAGAGCGGAAAGGATGACAAGGGCAATAAATACGTGATTGGGCAACAAATCTAATAATAATACGTAACTAACGGTATAAAAAATAAGAGTTGAAGCTAAAAACGATAGAGCGCCTATTATGAGAGATTGTAAATTCATTTGCAAACACCTCCTTATATTTATATTTTTGGCTAAAAATGGATTAAATAAACATTATTTCTAACGATAGAAAAAAATATGTCATAATAGAGAAAAGAATAGTTTTGATGAATAAATATGATTCATTAATGAGAGATAAAGGAGAGGAATATGAAAAATAATAAAAAAGGATTATGGGGAATTATTGTTGCAATAGGGCTATTTTTACTTTCTAAGTTAAAGTGGGTATTTGCAATTTTTAAACTAGCAAAGTTTTCAACGGTATTTAGTATGTTTCTATCACTTGGTGCATACGCGGTTATATATGGTTGGAAATTTGGGGTAGCGCTCATTTATTTGTTGTTTATTCATGAAATGGGCCATTTATGGGCTGCGAAAAGAAAAGGTATACCAACATCGCCAGCAATATTTATTCCATTTATGGGTGCTCTTATTGGGATGAAAGAGATGCCGAAAAATGCAAAAGATGAAGCTTACATCGCCTATATGGGACCTCTTTTCGGATTGTTGTCATTTTTACCTGCGATTCCACTTTATATAATAACGAAAGAGCCATTTTGGGCATTAATTATTTTACTTGGAAGTATGATTAACTTCTTTAACTTGATTCCGGTTTCTCCATTAGATGGTGGACGAATTATCTCAGTTGTAAGTACAAAGATTTGGGGAGCGGGTCTTATTGTATTGCTCGGTTATGCCATTTACTTTAAAAGTATTTTGGGAGGATTTATTTTTATTATCGGCTGTATGGAATTATATAGAGTAATAAAGAGAGATGAGCCAATTAAGGAATTAGGATATAGAATTGATGGAATGAAAGAATATGTTGCAAGACTTGAAGAGGAGTTAAAAGAAACAGGTGCGGTGCATCGAAATATATATATGATGCAACATGAAATGAATATATTAAGGCAAAAAGAAAGAGAGAAAGAATTAAAAGTAGGAGAACTTCAAAAGATTGAAGTGTTAGAGCATCTTTTACCAAAGTTTGAGCCGCTTGATTACGTTCCATATGAAGATGAAAAAGAAACGCATACAATTCATATAAGAGAAGCATTTGAAATGTCAGAAAGAAAATTACAGGAATGGGAGACAGAAAAGAGACAACAGGAAAACTATTATAAAGTTGATATGAAAACAAAATGGACAGTCTTTGCTTGTTATATCGGATTAATGGCTATACTCGGTTACACAGCTTATGAAGGGTACATTGTTTTACAAGAACATTTACCAACGAGAAATGTATAGAAAAATATTGTCGAAATGATAGGAAGAATTTATACAGGAATTATATTTCTACGAGAGAATGTTACAAGTATAGTCTTACATTGTAATATCTTTAGTAGAGAAGGAGTTCTGTATATGAAGAAATTGTTAATTGTATTCGGGATTATTAGCGTAATGATCATTGCGGGCTATAGTCTTATGAAATTGCTATTACATTATGCGAATAAGCCTGCTGAGGTAAGTACAATAGCTCAAATAGAAGATGTGCAAGAAGAGACAAAAGTGCTAGATTTTATTCGTATGACGCATGAAAGTTATAATAATTCCTTAAATTACGGTAAAGCAGAGAATTATACAGAAGGGGACTGGAACCAATTTAAACAATGGTTTCAACAACAAGAATCGTCTTTAAAAAATATACATACAGAAATAAAGAATGAAAAAATAAAACGTGATGTAAATAGAAGCTATGAAATTGTAAAAAAAGGTGTGGAACTTCAAAATATTGAGTATGTAGTTTATGCACATCGTGTATACCATGACTTAGATATTATTGTAAATAAATATAGAGGTGAAACGAACATCTGGGGGTATACAGAGTTTGGAGATGGAAAAGATATAAGGGTAATTGAACAAGCTATACAGTCCAAATAATAAGCTAGCTAGAATTCTAGTTGGCTTATTTTCTTTTGTAAGTGCAATGTTCATATATTATTCACAAAAACACCGTGTTAATAGTGATTAAAATCACAATATGTACTATACAATTCAGTTAAACTAAAAACAGTTAAGGAAATAGAGGAGTGGGATACAATGTTAAGTGCAAAAACAATTGAAATCGTAAAGTCAACAATACCATTATTACAAGAAAAAGGTGTTGAAATTACAACGAGATTTTATCAAATTTTATTTTCGGAACATCCGGAGTTATTGAATATTTTCAACCATACAAATCAGAAAAAGGGAAGACAACAACAAGCGCTAGCGAATGCTGTTTATGCAGCTGCAGCGTATATTGATAATTTAGAAGCTATTATTCCAGTTGTAAAACAAATTGGTCATAAGCATAGAAGTTTAGGTATTAAAGCAGAGCATTACCCGATTGTAGGTACATGTTTACTACGTGCAATTAAAGAGGTCGCAGGTGCACCTGATGAAGTTTTAAATGCATGGGGAGAAGCTTATGGTGTCATTGCTGATGCATTCATTAGCATTGAAGCAGAGATGTATGAAGAAGCGGCACATAAAGAAGGTGGATGGAAAGATTTCCGTAAATTTGTGGTTGTTAAAAAAGTGAAGGAAAGCGACGTTATTACATCATTTTATTTAAAACCTGAAGATGGTGGGCAAGTTTCTTCATTCATCCCAGGACAATATGTAACGATTCAAATAAATATAGAAGGTGAAACGTATACACATAATCGTCAATATAGTTTATCAGATGCTCCTGGAAAAGAATATTATCGTATTAGTGTAAAGAAAGAAAAAGGTGTAGATACACCGGACGGTAAAGTATCTAACTACTTACATGGTCATGTAGAAGAAGGGGATATGTTACCAGTAAGTGCACCAGCAGGAGATTTCGTATTAAATATGGATTCAACATTACCAGTTGTGCTAATTAGTGGTGGAGTAGGTATTACACCAATGATGAGTATGCTAAATACGTTAATTGAACAAAACTCAAAACGTAATGTATGTTTTGTTCATGCAGCGATAAATAGTAATACACATGCAATGAAAGAACACGTTGAGGCAGTAGATAATGAATACGAACAAGTTAAAGCATACACTTGCTATTCTGCACCAACTGAAAAAGATTTGGAAATGAAGAACTTTGATAAAGAAGGTTTCATTGAAGCTGAATGGTTACAAACTATTATTCCGACAACGGAAGCAGAATTTTATTTCTGTGGTCCCGTACCATTTATGAAGCATATAAATGCTGCATTAACTAATTTAGGTGTGGAACAAGAGCATATTCATTATGAATTTTTCGGTCCAGCAGCAAGCTTACAATAGATGAAGTTTGAAATAAGTAAAAACGAGGTATTATTTTACCTCGTTTTTTATTTGTTCCCGTAACAGCCGATTTACCGTTTCACGGCGTATACCTATGAGTTGACCGATTTCAGTTTGTGTTAATATTTCATATATAGGAATGTCACCTAAATATAGTGTGAACCATTCTTGTAAACGATGTAGACGTTCTTTCGGAGAGACGGTTGTCAATTGATCGATACGTTGTTGCATCAGTCTTAATTTTGATTGTAGTTGCATAGCAATATTTGCATATGATGCAGGATTTGCCTGAAGTTGATCGTACCATTCATTACTAATTATAGGTTCAACTTCTGTTTTCATTAAAGCGATTGCTGTACCGTGATATTCCTTCGGTGAAATTAAAGAATGGTGAGGTATCGTTTCACCTGGAACGATAATGTTGAATAGAAATGGTGTTCCATCTTCTTCTATCCGTACTACTTTTAATAAACCTGTTTTTATAAAATATAAAGGACCGTCCTCGCCTTGACGGAATAGTACATCTCCTTTGTGTAGAATCAATGTTAGCCCCCCATTTAAACATTTATATTTCTTCTATTTTAGCGTATATGTATAAAGACAATATGCTTTTAAACAGCAATTTCATTGACGAAATATATGCTATTACAGTAGTATACTATTTAGTGTGTAATAGTACTAGCAATGAATACGCTGTAGGGGGTTTAGTATATTGTTAGATGCGATAAAAATGACGGATATGAGAATTCCGGCGAATGCTATCATTCATGTAGAAGAGATGAAAGGTGGAGTCGTGTTATCCGTTGAAGTAGACGGCCAAATTATTTATACGATGGCTTATGATGAAGAAACAGATAGTTATGCTGAATTATATGATCGAAACGATAAGAGGGCGTGCCAAGTACATGAGGATTTTATGGGATGGTCACTTCTTCACTAAAAAAGATGTCAATATGACATCTTTTTTTATTAAAACGATAGAATATACAAAGAAATGAAATATAAGGATAAAATTTGTAATAAATGATTTTGCATTGTTAGCACTTTGTAACTGCAAGTGAATTATTTTTTCGCTATCATAAAGATAACAGTCGCAGTTATAGGAGTGGTCAACTTGAAGAAAGTACATATTTCCAATTATATGTTATTATGTGTTTGTTTAATTTTATTTGTTCTCTTAGGAGGATTTTTATATTCATGTGTATAAGAAAAACGCATTCTAAAAAGAACGCGTTATAAAAAAGAAGTAATGATTAATCTAGTTCCGAGAATAATTAATGTGATACGTAATAAATTAATTACGGCATTACCACTTAATTTTGTATTAATATAAGCCCCGATTTTTCCGCCAATCCATGCACCAGGAATAAGAATTAATGCGTAAACCCAGCTGACATTTCCAAGGGAGATGTGAGTTGCAGAACTTACAATTGCTGATAAAAATACGATAAACATCGAAGTTGCTACAGCAATATGTGCTGGGAATGCAAAAAGTAGCATCATTGCTGGAACAAGTAAGGCACCGCCGCCAATTCCAAATAATCCAGATATAAAACCAACTATAAAGGCGATAAAGATAGCGAGAAGCGGTGGAAATTGATAGTGTACAGTGTTTCCTTCGTTATCTGTAAAAGTACGCTTAATTACCGTCATATTTGATAAAGAAAGGGGGTTTAATTTGTCTCGTAACATAAGAAGGATGGAGACAAAAATAAGGAAAATCCCAAAATATAAAGAAAATGTATCTTGGTTTAAAAATTTGTTTGCCCACGAGCCGATGATACCACCAGGGCCACTCCCGATAAATAAAATAAGTCCACTTTTGTAATCTACTCGTTTATGCTTCATATAAGTAAGGGTGGAAGAGAGTCCTGTAAAAACGACTGTTACCATTGAAGTTCCTACTGCAAGTTGTGGTGATAGACTGTGTAATCCGATTAATAACGGAACAATAATAATTCCGCCACCAAGCCCGACTAGACTCCCGACTGTCCCGGCGATTAACCCGATGAAAAGTAACATGATGTATTCCAAAATTTCCAACTCCTCTATATAACTTATCCACCAATTATTATACACGCTTTTTAATAAGAAAAAGGTTTGTTCACAAAAAAGTCGTCTTCCTAGAAAAATAAGGAAGACGACTTTTAATTAAAAGATTAAGTGTAATAAAGCGTAAAATAATGCAGCTAACGAAGCTGAAATAGGAAGTGTAATAACCCATGTAATTAACATGCGTTTTGCAGTTCCCCATTTTACACCTTTCACACGATGTGAAGCACCAACCCCTAAAATAGAAGAAGAGATAACGTGCGTTGTACTAACCGGTAAGTGAATGAATGTTGCGCCGAAAATAACAAGTGATGATGATAAATCAGCAGCTACACCATTTACAGGACGAATTTTCATAATTTGTCCACCGACAGTTTTAATAATTTTCCATCCGCCAACAGAAGTACCAAGACCCATTGCGATTGCACAACATAATTGTACCCAGAACGGGATGTCGTCAGAAGTATGATAGTTATTGGCCATAAGAGCCATCGTAATGATCCCCATTGCTTTTTGTGCATCATTCGTACCATGTGTATAAGCTTGTAATGCTGCAGTGAAAATCTGGAATAAACGGAAGTTTTTGTTCGTTTTCGTTAAATTAAAGTTTTTAAAGACCACTTTAAAAATACTGTATACGATATAACCAATAACAAAAGCGATAATCGGTGAAATGATTAAAGCTTCAAGAATTTTTATGAACCCTTTAAGATTTAACGAGCTAATACCGGCAGCAGCGATAGCTGCACCTGCGATTGAGCCGATAATTGCATGCGAAGAACTACTTGGAATACCGTAGTACCAAGTAATTAAATTCCAAGCTATTGCCGCAAGCAAAGCAGCTAAAATTACAAGAGAACCATTTTGCAAGGCAAATGGATCAACGATATCTTTTGTAATCGTTTTTGCTACACCTGTAAATGTCATCGCACCTAAAAAGTTCATAATAGCTGCCATAATAATTGCATGTCTAGGCTTTAGAGCTTTCGTTGAAACAGCCGTTGCAATAGCGTTTGCTGTATCGTGAAATCCATTGATAAAGTCAAAAGCTAAAGCGCAAATGACTACTAAAACGGTCAGTATCAAGAGTGTATCCATGATCAAACTCCTTACGCGTTCTTCATAATAATTGTTTCTAATACGTTTGCAACGCTTTGGCAGCTATCCGCTACTTCTTCAAGCTCCTCGTAAATCTCTTTGTATTGAATAATCTTAATCGGATCTTTCTCACGAGAGAATAAGTGCTTAATTGCATGACGGCGAATATCATCACATTGTGATTCGTAATCTTTAATCTTAATCGCGTTCGTACGAATGTCGACTAACTTCTTTTTAGACAGTAGTTCAACAGAATTTGCAATCTCAATCGCACATTGATTAATTGCTTCAACGAATTTAATCATGTATTCATCAGCTTCTGTAATAGAATACATTTCGAATAGACCAGCACTATGATCTAATCCGTCTAATACATCATCCATACTCATTGCAAGTTGTAGGATGTCCTCACGTTCAATTGGAGTAATAAACGCTTTGTTTAGCTCCATAATGATTTCGTGAATAAATGAGTCACCTTTTGACTCATACTCTTTCATGCGCATAGAAAACTCTTTTAAATCGCTAGCATTTTTAATTTTATACTCCACGAAAAACTGCGCGCCTTCTTTTAAATTTTCTGAAACATTCATTAACATTTCAGAAAATTTATCTTTTTTTGATTTAAATACCATTATTAGTTACCCCCACAAAAGTAATATATGTAAAATATATTGGCTAATCAATTCTAACAAAAAACTGTCGTTTTTTAAAACATTTTATCGAAAAGTTTACAAAAACTTAACATAACTCTCATTGTTGTATTAATAATATTAATAATCAATAGTGAATATCTTACTTGTAGAATGTCCTTTTCTTGCAAAAAGTATGAATGTGAAAGAAAAGCTTTACACTATAGGAACGACTACGTTATTATAATAAATTTAAAAGGAGGTATATTCTTCCTTTTGAAAAGAAGAGTGTAAACAAACGAAGGAAGTGAACGAATGAAATTGAAGAACACTCACTTAAAAAAAATGCAGGAGTGGTTCAACAAGAGGAAGAAACTTCGTAATTCATTAATTGTATTAGGGAGTTTACTCGCTACTCTATTTGTTGCTATAAATATAATAATTTCCATTCAAGACATATCTGAATTAAAACAAGCTGTTCCGCAACCGACCTTAATTTATGATGCAAATAATGAAGTTGCGACTAAATTAGCTTCTTCTAAAACAGAAGGTATTAAAAGGGGAAATATTCCTGATATTATGGTTCAGGCAATTGTTGCAGTAGAAGATAAGGAGTTTTTTAACCATCACGGTATTTACTATAGTGGAATTATAAGTGCAGTTTTTAAAAATATTACAGCAGGAGAAGTTGTAGCAGGGGGAAGTACAATTACACAACAACTTGCGAAAAATGTATTTCTGACACAAGACCGCACATACTCTCGAAAAATAAAGGAATATTTTTTAACAAAAAAAATAGAGCGTACGTATACAAAAGATGAAATTATTGAAATGTATATGAACCAAATTTATTTTGGCGAAGGTGCTTGGGGTATAAAAAGGGCAGCTAAATCTTATTTTGATAAAGATGTAAAAGATTTAACGGTTTCAGAGGCTGCAACGATTGCTGGCTTGATTAAAGCACCGTCTGCATATTCACCATATAAAAACTTTAATAAGTCAATCGAACGACGTAATGTTGTATTAAGTTTAATGAAAGAGCAAGGATATATTTCTGACGAGCAGTATAATAAAGAAAAAGAGAGCGGTCTTGTGTTAAAACGTGGTGTGGATGATAAATACAAGGGGAAATACTCTCAATATGTAGATTATATTGTTAGGGAAGCTATGGACAAGTACGAATTAACACAAAATGAAATTTTAGCAGGTGGTTATCGTATTTACACAGAGCTTGATCCGAAAAAACAACAGGCTGTAGAAGACGTTGTGAATAATGAGAGTTATTTCAAAGATAATGGCTCAGACCAGCTTATGCAAACGGGTGTAGTTCTTATAAATCCAAAAACAGGTGGTGTACCAGCTTTAGTTGGAGGTAGAGGACCGTATCAGTTTTTACAGTTTAACCATGCAACCCAATTAAAAAGACAACCTGGCTCAACGTTAAAGCCTCTGGCTGTATATGTACCAGCGTTAGAGCAAGGGTATGAAGTATACGATATATTAAAAGATGAACCATTTAATATTAAAGAATATAAACCGCAAAATAGTGATCACACTTTTCACGGTGATGTGACAATGTATGAAGCCGTGGCAAAGTCGTACAATGTTTCGGCTGTTTGGCTATTGGAACAAATTGGATTGGATAAAGGGTTGAAATCTTTAGAGCGATTTGGTATTCCATTAGTGCCAGAAGATCGTACGTATCCAATTGCTTTAGGTGGGATGCATGTTGGGACCTCTCCATTTGTAATGGCTCAAGCATACAGTACATTTGCAAATGACGGTGTCCAAGTGGAAGCTCATGCGATTAGAGAGATACAAAATGCTGAAGGTGAAACAATTGGACAGTGGTATAAGAAAGAGACACGAGTGACGAGCGAGAAAATTGCTCAAAAGATGACATATTTATTAAAAGGTGTTGTCGAAAAGGGAACGGGCGAAAAGGCGAAAGTTAATAATGTTGATACGGCCGGGAAGACAGGAACTACTCAAATTGTAAATGGACCAAGCACTGGTGCAAAGGATTCATGGTTTGTTGGATACACACCAGATTTAGTAGGTGCGATTTGGGTAGGATTTGATAAAACAGATAGCGATCATTATGTTCCAGGGGGGAGTCAAATTACGACGACAATGTTCCGGGATATTATGAAAAAAGCGAATGCCAATCCAGCTCAAAAAGCATTCCAGTTATCGCTCATATCTGAGGCTGATTATAAAAAACAATTGAATACAATAGAAGAGGAAAAACGAAGAAAAGAAGAAGAGAAGAAAAGGAAAGAAGAGGAACAGCAAAGAAAAAAAGAGCAACAAGAGTGGCTCGACAAAGTAAAAGAATGGATTCCTTCACTTTGGTAAAAGAAAGAGGCGAATAACGAAATTCGCCTCTTTTTCGTATGAGAAATTAAGTGAACTTTTAATCGGTGGGAAGAGCTGTATCTATCCTTACGAGTTGTTAGCCCATATCAATTGGGATAAATAGTATTACTCGTTAAGTGTAACATTTGTACTGCCAAAGGATTGAGAATCGTATGTGATGATTATTTTTCCTTTACTAATAGGCTCGTAAGGTAATTCTTCTTCGTAAACACCATTATTTTCATTATGGATAGAAAGCATGATTTCATCAATTTCTTTATTTGTATACTGAACTTTAATCGTTTCAGCAATTTGAAGTAACGCTTCGGAACTAGCAGCTTTCGTAATAAGCATTCCTTTTATAACTTTTTTTTCATTATTTGAGGCATTGGAATAAGGGATGTTGCTTTGTTTTGTATACAAAAGTTTGTATGGAACAGTTTTTCTCTCTGCTTTTGATATAGTGGAATATTTTAGAGTTAAAAAAAATCCTACACATAAAATAATGCATACCATAAGAGCAACCCAAATGCGTATTAGTGACATAACTCTCATTTTCATCCCTCTTTCATATCTTTGACTTCACTATTTATCATACAAAATGAGGATTAAGACAGAGTAAATTTGAGGTAAAGAAACGTAAAGAAGGAGCACTTATCCTCCCAAATAAGTGCTCCTTTCTATATAAAGAGAGATTTAATGCACGGTTAAACGATACATATTATTATAAATATACTTATTGATTGAAAATTAGTAAATTCGGAATACGGATAGTGTTGCAGTTGTATCGCCTGTGTTAGGAATAGAAATAGTGTTTGCTGTAGGCTGTACAGCAATCGTTGTACCAGCTTGTAAAGTAACGATTGTAGAGAAAGAAACAGCACTACCGATAACGTTAGTTGAGAAGTTACGATTAGGTGGTTGGCCATTGAATGAAATACCGAATCCGAATGGTGAAGATCCTGGGAAAGTTGTAGACGCTGAGAAACTAATATCATATACGCCTGTTTCTAAAATTGTTAAAGTATCTGAAGTATCGTTGAAAGAGATATTAGTTAATTCAAAAACTTGATTGAATTGGATGTTTGTTCCAGGGGATATAGTTTGTGGATTTGAGTTTCCGATAGCTGCGATAGTTACAGGAATTGGAGTACCCGCTGCTCCTGTTGCGCCAGTAGCACCTGTTGCGCCAGCTGGTCCTTGAGCGCCAACCGGTCCTTGAGCCCCAGTAGCACCTGTTGCGCCAGCTGGTCCTTGAGCGCCAGTAGCACCTTGAGCACCAGCTGGTCCTTGAGCACCAGCTGGTCCTTGAGCGCCAGTAGCACCTTGAGCACCAGCCGGTCCTTGAGCGCCAGTAGCACCTTGAGCGCCAGC